>JAXLXQ010000023.1:0-62994 GCA_046327845.1 Candidatus Eiseniibacteriota bacterium
TTCGTGACGGGACCGGATGTCATCAAGGCGGTGACGAACGAAGAAGTGTCGATGGAAGATCTCGGCGGCGCGATGGCGCACAACACGCGCTCGGGCGTCGCTCACTTCGCGACCCGCGACGACGTCGACTGCATCGAGACGACGAAGCGCCTTCTTTCCTATCTGCCGCAGAACAACCTCGAAGATCCGCCGTATCGAGCGACCGATGATCCGGTCGACCGGATGGATGAGGATCTCGACTCGCTCGTGCCGTCAGAGCCGAGCAAGCCGTACGACATCAAGGACGTGATCACCCGCGTGGTCGATCGTGATTCCTTCTTCGAGGTGCAGGAGCACTACGCGCAGAACGTCGTCATCGCGTTCGCGCGCTTGGGCGGCCGCGTCGTCGGCGTGGTCGCGAATCAGCCGAAGGTCCTGGCGGGCGTACTCGACATCGACTCGTCGATCAAGGCGGCGCGCTTCGTCCGCTTCCTCGATGCCTTCAACATTCCGATCGTCACCTTCGAGGACGTGCCGGGATTCCTGCCGGGAACGGCGCAGGAGTGGGGCGGCGTGATCAAGCACGGCGCGAAGCTCCTCTACGCCTACTGCGAGGCCACGGTGCCCAAGCTCACCGTGATCACGCGGAAGGCGTACGGCGGCGCCTATGACGTCATGTCGTCCAAGCACATTCGCGGCGACTACAACGTGGCCTGGCCCGGAGCGGAGATCGCGGTGATGGGCGCCGATGGAGCAGTGCGCATCATCTTCCGCCGCGAGATCGACGCGGAGGCGGCGGCGGCCAAGAACGGCGGCGGCGGCAGCGACGCGGAGGTCGCGGCCAAGGTGGCGGCGGCCAAGAAGGCCAAGGAGGCCGAGCTGGTGAAGGAGTACAACACCACCTTCGCCAACCCCTACGTCGCCGCATCGCTCGGATATCTCGACGACGTGATCGTGCCGCGCGAGACGCGGCCCAGGCTCATTGCCGCGCTCACCATGCTCGAGAACAAGCGAGTCGAGAACCCGCGGAAGAAGCACGGCAACATCCCGCTTTGAGCTCTAGCCCGCGCGGGGAGGCACGAACGCTCCCCGCGCCCTATGGCCGGAACCGATCCGGTAGCGAGGTTTCGCATGTCACGAGGTTTTGATCCCACGAACCCCCCTCGCCTCTTGGTGGCCAACCGCGGCGAGATCGCGCTTCGCATCATCCGCGGCGCGCGCGACGAGGGGTGGAAGACGATCGCGGTCTACTCGGAGGCCGATCGGCTGGCGCCACACGTCGGGATGGCCGACGAGGCGTATTGCATCGGCCCGGCACCGTCTTCGGAGAGCTATCTCCGCATACCGAATTTGATGGAAGCAGCGCGGAAGGGGCGCGCGACGCACCTGCATCCGGGGTACGGATTCTTGAGCGAGAACGAAGCGCTCCCTTCCGCCTGCGTTGAAAACGGCATCGTCTTCGTCGGGCCCTCGGCCGCGGCGATGCGTGCGATGGGCTCGAAGACCGCGGCGCGCGAGGCGGCGCAGAAGGCCAACGTGCCGGTCGTGCCTGGCTCGCCCCCGCTCCCGGCCGATCCCGGCGGCGGCGGTCGAGTGGGCGGAGAAGGTCGGTTATCCGGTGCTGCTCAAGGCGGCCTTCGGCGGCGGCGGCAAGGGCATGCGCCTCTGCAAGAACGCCGACGAGGTGAAGACCAACGTCCTGGCGCGCGGCGAGGCCGGGCGCTCCTTCGGCAACGACACGATCTTCCTCGAGCGCGCGGTGATCAAGCCGCGCCACGTCGAGATTCAGATGATCGCGGATCGTCACGGCAACGGCGTCTACCTGGGCGAGCGCGAGTGCTCGATCCAAAGGCGTCACCAGAAGCTGATCGAGGAGACGCCGTCGGTGGTGGTCGATCCGGCCACGCGAAAGCGGATGGGTGAAGCGGCGGTGCGATTGGCGCTCGCCATCGGCTACGAGAACGCCGGCACCTGCGAGTTCCTCTTCGATCAGGATGGCAACTTCTACTTCCTCGAGATGAACACGCGACTCCAGGTGGAGCATCCGGTGACGGAGCTGTGCACGGGTGTCGATCTCCTGCGCGCCCAGTTGCGGGTGGCGCTCGGGGAACGTCTCCCCTGGAAGCAGGAGGAAATCGAACCCAAGGGCGCGGCGCTCGAGTGCCGAATCTGCGCGGAGGATCCCTTCCACAACTTCGTTCCGGTCTCGGGGCGCATCTTGTACACGCGCTTTCCGCAGGGACCCGGCGTGCGGCTGGACATGGCGTTCGAATCAGGCACCGAGGTGTCGGTCTACTACGACTCGATGCTCGGCAAGCTCATCACCTGGGGGAAGGATCGCGAGGAAGCGCGCGAGCGCATGCTTCGCGCCCTCGCGGAGTTCGAACTGGAGGGGATTCCGACCAACATCCCCTTCCATCGCTGGGCGCTCGCCCACCCCGACTACATCGCGGGGCGCATCCACACCGGCTTCATCGAGGACCATTGGAACGCGAGCGAGCTGGCCAAGCCGCGTGACGAGGAGACCGAGCTGCTCGCCATCTTGGGCGCGGTCGCCGCGGTGCGCGAGCGCGAGCAGCCCGGAATGAGCGCGATGGTGGAGGTCGGCGGCACACCGAGTGCCGCGAGCGATCCCTTGGCGCCCAAGGTCGGCCCGTGGAAGCGCGCGGCCGCCTGGCGTCGGTAGCGTGGTGGGGTGGGGAGGCATTCACCGATGAACGACATGCAACGTAACGGCGACCCGCGGTTCACGAAGTTCACGAGCAGGGTCGAGACTCAGTCGGTCGACGTCGAGGTGGCGCGCGAGGAGTCCGGCTTCCGGGTGAAGCTGGGCGGTCGCGAGCGACAGGTCGAGTGGCAATCGCTGGGTGGCGACCGCGTGCTGCTCACCGTCGACGGCGCGGCCACCACGCTGCGCCTCTCGCGCACCGGCCTGGGCAAGTACCTGGTCGACTGGAAGGGCCGTCAGGTCGTGCTCGAGGTCGAGGACGAGTTGGCCGCGCGCGCGTCCAAGGCACACGCGGCGGCGCGCGGCGCGGGCGGCCCGGTCAAGGTCAACGCCCCGATGCCCGGCACCGTCGTACAAGTGCTCGTGCACGAGAATGACGAGGTCGCGGCGGGCCAGGCGATCTTGATCATCGAAGCGATGAAGATGCAGAACGAGATCGCGGCGCCGGCCGCCGGCAAGGTGCAGAAGCTGACGGTCAAGCCGGGCATGGCGGTCGAGGCGCGGCAGCCACTCTGCGTGATTGCGCCGCCGAGCGGAACGGCCTAGCGGGGTTGATTAGTCAGGACCGACGTCGGTTCCACCGACCGACCGGACGCGACCCGGGGATGCTAGGGATGCAGGAAACTGCCGATGACGCAGAGCAGCATCCCCAGGTTGCGGATCTGATATCCCGCGACGGCCCACCAGAACCACCGCGTCTCTGGGTAGGCATCTCGGAGACGCCACGAGTTCTCCCAGGTCTTGGGATTCCAGGTGACGCGATAGCGCGGGTCGGAATGGCGCATCGCGATCTTCGTTGTGATGTACCCGACGATCAGGAATAGGAACGCGAACGAGTAGAGCAGAATCGCCTGTTCACGGCTCAGTACGACGGCGTGCATACGGCCTCCTTTCTGACGAACTCGATGGTGCTCCGCACCGGTACTGCGCGCAATTGAAAATCGCGGAGAGATCCGCGCTCCCGCGGGCAATCCATCGCGTCGCGCCCCCTTGCCTCTTCATCGGCATAGGAGCACGATGCCCCGAGCGACGAGGATCATCATCGACCGAGATCCTCATGGGCGGCCGCAGGGATGGGAGGTACCACGCATGAGCGGGGACGCACTCAACCGCTGGCGCGAGGTGTACGCCAAGCAGAAGACACGCAAGCCGAGGTTCCCCACCTCGACCTTCGACACCGCACCGCTCTACACGAGCGCAGACTTGAAGAGCTGGAACGAGGAGCGCGACCTGGGTTACCCGGGCGAATTCCCCTTTGTGCGCGGCATTCAACCGAGCCAGTACCGCGGTCGCCTTTGGACCATGCGGCAATATGCCGGCTTCGGCTCGGCCGAGGAGACCAACGCGCGGTTCCGCTTCCTGCTCGAGCAGGGGCAGACCGGGCTCTCCACCGCCTTCGATCTGCCGACGCAGATGGGTTACGACTCGACCGACCCGATGGCGCTCGGCGAGGTGGGCAAGGTCGGCGTCGCGATCGACACGCTGGCCGACATGGAGCTGCTGCTCAAGGATCTCCCGCTCGGCAAGGTCTCGACCTCGATGACGATCAACGCCACCGCGGCGATCCTGCTCCTGATGTATCAGATCGTGGCCGAGCGGCAGGGCGTGGCGAAGGACGCGATCGCCGGCACGATCCAAAACGACGTGCTGAAGGAGTACGAGGCGCGCGGCACCTTCATCTTTCCGCCCGGTCCATCCCTCCGCATCACCGCCGACATCATTTCCTACTGCGCCGAAGCGCTGCCGTCGTGGAACACGATCTCGATCAGCGGCTATCACATTCGCGAGGCGGGCTCGACCGCGGCGCAGGAGCTGGCCTTCACCTTCTCCAATGCGATCGCCTACGTCGAGGCGGTGCGCGAGCGAGGGCTCGCGATCGACACCTTCGCGCCGCGCCTCTCCTTCTTCTTCAATGCGCACAACCACCTCTTCGAGGAGGTGGCGAAGTACCGCGCGGCGCGACGCATCTGGGCCAACCTGATGCGAGAGCGATTCGGCGCGAAGGACCCAAAGAGCTGGATGCTGCGCTTTCACACGCAGACCGCCGGCTCGACGCTGCAAGCGCAGCAGGTCGACGTCAATGTGGTGCGGGTCGCCTACCAGGCGCTGGCCGCGGTGCTGGGCGGCACGCAGTCGCTCCACACCAACAGCCGCGACGAGGCGCTTTCTCTACCGAGCGATGCTTCGGCCCTCCTCGCGCTCCGTACCCAGCAAGTGCTGGCGGAGGAGACCGGCGCCGCCGACGTCATCGACCCGCTCGGCGGCTCCTACTACGTTGAGGCGATGACCAACCAGCTCGAGAAGGAAGCGCTCGCGCTGATGAAGCGGGTCGAGGAGCAGGGCGGCGTGCTCCGCGCGATCGAGAGCGGCTTCATCCAGCGGGAGATCCACCACGCGGCCTACGCCGCGCAGCAGATGATCGAGCATGGCGAGCAGAAGATCATCGGGGTGAACTGCTACCGCATCGAGGAGACGACCCATCCACCGATCTTCCACGTGAACGAGGCGGTGGCGCGCGGGCAAACCGAGCGGCTGGCGCGGGTCCGCGCGGAGCGAGACAACGCGGCGGTTGGGCGCGACCTCGACGCGCTCGAGCAGGCGGCGCGGCAGCGAGAATCTCATGCCGCACTTGAAGCGATCGAGCACTACGCGTCGATCGGGAGATCTGCGAGGCTGCGCGGCGTGTTCGGGGCCTATCGCGATCCGGGCTTTCTAGAAGGCCGAGGCGATCTCGCTACGCCCGTCGGTTCGTGAGCTTGCGCGCCCCGGCTCCTGTCTCCGGAACGAGTTGCGGCGCGGTTGGCCGCGCACGAGCGTGACGCGACCAACCCGTCGTTCGCGCCCCGCTTCCGCGATGACGAAGTAGACGCCCGCGGAGAGCGCCGCCCGAGTTCAAATCGATGGCCGAGGCGAGCGCGGTGGTCGCTCCGTCGATGCGGTGCCCTCCACCGTCGAACAGCGTCCATCGCGTGATGCCTCGCGCTGCCTGCGCCTCGCTCGGCCCGCTCGCCGCGCGCGCAGCCCCCGCCGCACCCGCCGCGCCCCAGCTCACAACGAAGGCGCCGGGGCTTGGATTGGGCACCACGCGGAGCGCGGCCCACTCGACCGGCTCCACCGCCGTCGCCGGCGGCAGGTGCTGCGGCACGATCCTCAGTCCATACGACGCGTTCGCGCAGAAGACCTGCCCTCCGCTCGCCACGAGGTCGATCGTGTCCCAGGGCAGGCCGCATCCGGCGACGAACGCGCTCTCCGGTTGCGTCAGATCGACCGCGAGCATGGAAGCGTCGTCCGCCACATAGGCCATGTCACCATCGATCGAAACTTCGAGCGCATTGCCCGGCAGCGCGGTCACACCGCGCAAGACCGGGTTCGGCGGCGAAGCGACGTCATACAAACGAAGCCCGAAGAGCCCATCCGCCACCGCCAACTGCGCGTTCCTCACGGCGAGGCCGTTCGCGCTGCCCGGAGTATCGAGCGTGCCGATCAGGCTCGGCGCGGCTGGGTTCGTCACGTTGACCACGTACACCCCCTGCTCCTGCCCCGCGAGGTAGACGGTGTTTCCATTCACCGCCACGTCGACCGCGATTCCCGCGGTGTGCAGGCTTCCGAGCAAGGTCGGCGCGACGGGGTTGGAGAGGTTGAGCACGTAGAGACCGAAGTCATCCGCCACGTAGGCCCGCGTGCCGACCCAGGCCACGCGGCGCGCCCGCTGCGTGTCGTAGCGCGCGCGAAAGCTCGGCGCCGCCGGGTTCGTCACGTCCCAGAAGTCCACGCCGGAGAGGTCGACCGTGATCCCAAGCAGGCTGCCGTTGCAGGCGAGGTCGGTGTTGCTGGAGAGGGTCGTCATGCCGCCGAGACGCACCGGCGCGGCCGGATTCGTCACGTCGAGGATGTGCACCCGACCCAGCGCGCCCTCCAGGAAGTAAGCGCGACTCCCGACCACGTCGAGCCCGCGCGCGGTGGCGAAGGCTCCGCTCCAGGTGCCCGTCACGGGAGGCGAGGCGCCGAGTCCGAGCGACACGATGCCAAGCCCTGCGCTGCCGCCCGCCACGACGATGTGCGCGTCCTCGATGTGCACGTCCCAAGGCTCGGCCGGTGTGCCGCAACCCCCGACCACGACCGGAGCGGTCGGATTGCCGACGTCGATCACCAGCAGTTCATACGCTTCATCGAGCTGCTGCCGCGTCACGACGAGTCGCTGGCCCCGAAGCTCGAGGTGATCCGGCGCGAGGGGGAGCGCGACGCTTCCCTTGAGCGTGATCGCCGCGGGATTGGAGAGGTCGAACAGCTGCACGCGATCGTTCTGCAGGTTCGAGACCGCGAGGAGGTCTCCCTCGGCATCCATTTCCCCCGGCTGCGCCGGCAGGTTGATCGCGCCGAGCAGTGCCGGCTGGTCTGGATTGGCCAGACTGAGCACGCGGAGCGTCTGTGCGTTCGAGAGCAGTACGAGCCGACCGTTCGCCAGCGCAACGTCGGTCACCGACTCACCCGCATAGAGCAGGTTCGTGAGCACCGGCCCGCTCCTCACGCTCACGTCGATGACGAGAAGCCCCGCAGTGCCGCGCGCGAGATAGAGCCGATCCCCGAGCACCACGCCGGGGCGTCCCCCAACCCCGGGGAGCGGGAGGAACCCGACCGGCGCGGGCCGCATCGGCTCGGTCAGATCGATGACGGTGAGCGTCGCATCGTCTTCGAGGTAGGCGATACCGTCCTTCAGGTCGAGAACGCGGGTGGTCGCCGAGGTGATCGGCAGCTCACCCAACCAGACTGGGTAGCCGTCCACGCCGATGTTGGCCACGCGGCAGGTCGCGCCCGCCGTCGCCACCGCGAAGGAGCCATCGATGGCAGTGCTCAAGATCGGCGTGCTCGTCGCCGCCGCGCCCGCCCAGCGGATGTACTGGCCGTAGTCCACCGCGGCAGAGGTCGATGTCGTGAGCATGGCGAGGAGCAGGCTCGAGCAGAGAGTCGCGTTCATCGGTGGCCCTCCCTGGCCAGGCGTGGAACACGCGTACGTTGCGCCGATTGCGCGGAGAGAAGCGCTCCGCGCGCCGCCCTGTCAACCGATCAGGCGTGCGGCCGACGGAAGAGCACTCCCTCCCCACCGACGAAGGCCACTTCGGGAAACCAGAAGTCGCGAGTCAGCTCGACGAAGCCGAACCCCGCGTGCAGGTCGATCGATGCGCGATTCCGGGCATTGCAGAAGTAGTACGCCTCGGCCCCGCGCAGGTCGATCCAGGCGAGGCGCGCCGTGGTCAGACCGCGTGCGAGGCCGCGTCGTCGCGCCGAGGCCTCGACGATCACGCCGGTCAGGTACTCCCCCGCCGGCGCCACGCGAGCCGGCGATTCAGGCGGCGGGTCGAAGCGGGCGACCCGAGCGAAGGCGCGCGGCTCCCGTCCGGCATGGGCGAAGCCCGCGACGAAGACGGCCGCGTTGCTGTCGCCAACCCCGCGCTTGGCGCGAAGGTGTGCGAGCACCTCAGCGATCGACTTTGCCTCCCGCTCCGCGATCAGCCGCGCCACCATCGGCAGATCGCCTTCCTCGGCCGGGCGTACCCAAGTCTCTTCGACCTCGGGGCGGATGATCGGGTTGGGCTCGTAGTCGGCGAAGAGCCGCCTCGCCGTCTCCTCTTCCATCGTTCCGTCTCCTTGCTAGAATCGCACGGGCGTCACGCGGGCCGTCCGTCGCGCGCGGCGCCGGAGAGACTACCGCGAAGGAGCTGTCTTCATGATCCGCAAGATCGACCACATCGGCGTGGCGGTGCTCGACCCGACCCGCGCCATCAAGACCTTCTCGGAGGCGCTGGGCCTCCGGCTCGACCAGATCGAAGAGGTGCCGAGCCAGAAGCTCGTGTCGTATCACCTCGCGATCGGCGAGTCGCACATCGAGCTGTTGCACCCGACCGACCCCACCTCCACCGTCGCGAAGTTCCTCGAGAAGAAGGGCGCCGGCGTCCACCACGTGGCGCTGCAGGTGGACGACATCCTGGCGGAGCGGGATCGGTTGGTCGAGCTTGGCTTCGAAGCTCTTTCGCCCGAGCCGTTCGTTGGAGCCGGCGGAAAGAAGGTTCTCTTCTTCCATCCGCGCACCACGGGCGGCGTGCTGCTTGAGATCTGCCAGGCCGGAGACGAAACCTCCGGTACATGAGTCGTATGCGTTGGGTGGCGCGCAGGGTCAGGGTACCTCGCGCGCTCCGCTCGCCATTTCTCGTCTCCACCTCCGCCGCCCTCCTGGCGCGGCTTCTCTATTTGCTCGAGATCTCGAACTCGGTGCTGCTGCGCCTGCCGGTGGGAGACGGCCGCGCCTACCATGAGTGGGGCCTCGCCATCGCGCGCGGTGACTGGCTGGGGCAGGGGGTGTTCTACCAGGCGCCGCTCTATCCCTACTTCCTCGGAGTGCTGCACGCGATCCTCGGCCCATCGCTCTGGCCCGCGCGCGTGGCGCAGGCGATCATCGGCGCGCTCGGGGTCGGGGCAGCCGCGGAGGCGGCGGCGCACTTCTTCGGTCGACGCGCGGCGGTGCTCGGCGGGTTGCTGCTCGCCTTCTATCCTCCGCTGGTCTTCTACGACGGCTTGATCCAGAAGACGGTGTTCGACGTGGCGCTCCTCTCCACGTTGATGTTCTGCCTCATGCGCTACGACACCCATCGCACCGATCGCCGCGCGCTGCTGGCCGGCGTGGTCTTCGGACTGCTCTGCCTCACGCGCGCGAACGCGATTCTGCTCTTCGTCGCGATCGTGCCCTGGTTTCTCTGGAGGTCGATCGCGCCCCACGCGACCGGCGTGACCACCGCGATCAGGCTCGCGCTTCGATCGCCTCGGTTGGATCAAGGTCATGATCTTCCTCGCCGGATTCCTCACTCGCGGTGGGGCCGGTCGCGATCCGCAACCTCACGGTGGGCAGGGAATTCGCGCTCACCGCCGCGCAGCTCAGCGGACCGAACCTCCTGGATCGGGAACAACCCCCGAGGCCGACGGGCGCTATCGCCCGCTCGTGGCCAGTCGGGGAGACGCGCGCTTCGAGCGAGATGACGCTCGCACCCTCGCCGAGGCCGCGGTCGGGCATCGCCTCTCCCCCGCGGGGGTCTCGTCGTACTGGACCGGCAAGTCGCTGCGCTTCGTCGCCCACCGGCCGGTGGCGTGGGCGAAGCTCATGGTCAAGCTACGTTTGGCCGCGAGCGCGGGTGATCTGTGACACCGACGCGATCGAGGCCTACGCCGACCGCTCGATCTTCCTCTTTGGCCTCGGCTTCCTCCGTCAATTTCGGAACGCTCGCCGCCCGCCTGCTTCGGGCTCGTGCTCACCTGGAGCCTTCGCCGCTCGCGCTGGCTCCTGCCCGCGATGCTCTGGCGCCTGGGCGTCGGCCGCTCCTCTTCTTCGTCGCGGGCCGGTATCGCGCGCCGCTCATTGCCGCTCCCTCTCGGTCTTCGCCGGCAGCGCGCTGGTGCGCATGCTCGATTGGCTACGCTACGCGATGAGGGTGCTCATCATGGGGGATTCCGCCGTTCCCGGCGCAGCGACCTGGCCTTCACCGGCGCGCTGCTCGTCTTGTCCGCGTCGCTCATTCCCTTTCCGTACCACCGAGCACAGCGCGGGCTGAACTACTACGCCGTGGGATCGGCCCTCCTCGAGATCGGGCGCGTGCCCGAGGCGGAGGAGGCGCTCACCTCCGCGGTCGAGGCGTACCCGGCCTACTCTCCCGCGCACCGCAAGCTGGGCATTGCGCTCTACCGCAATCGGCGCCTGCCCGACGCGCTCAAGCAGTTCGACCTCGCGATCGATGCCGACCCCAAGAACGCCGAGAACTGGATCGTGCGCGGAATGCTCCTCGAGGAGCTTGGTCGCGTGCCGGAGGCCGCTCGTGACTTCGATCAGGCGCTGGCCCTCGAGCCGAACAGCGCGGAAGCCGCCGCGGCCCACACCCGTCTGAGATCCCAAGCGCACCCAGGCGTCGGCGGGCGGTAGAATCGCGGCCCGTTGGGAGATCCGACTAGTGAAACGGGCGTGAGCGCTCGTACGTTTCAAGAACGTTGAACGCCGCGATCAGCGCGGTGCCGATCACGCCGGGCAGCCTTCCCACCCGCATCACCGCACCCACGCGCGTTTCGTCGGCCGAGCGGCGGTAGCGCAATCGCTCGAGGGAGAGGCCTAACGAAACGCGATCGTCGAAGTTCGCGCTCAGGCTCGAGGAGAGGTGAGGTAAGCGGGCGTTCCCTTCGTCCTCGGTCATGATCACCGGTCCCGCCGAGAGATCGATCGAGACCCGATCGCTGACCCAGCGTCTAAGGCGAGGCTCGATCGCCAGGCGGTTCTCCTGCTCGCTAAACACAACCCGCGCGGTCGGGCCGATGGCCCAGTTGCGCGTCACACGCGCGAGCAGCCCGTACTGCGCGAGCGAGTACCCAAACGAGACCGCGTGGCCCCACTCGGAATGCGGCACCCGCGGATCATAGGCGGGCTCGCCGTGACTGCCGGACTGAAAGCCCAATCCGGCCTCGGTGATGAAGTAGAGCGATCTGCTCCCTCCACTGAGTTCGCGCTCCTCTCCACTCGCGGGGCGCGCGGAGGAGGCGGAGAAGGCAAGTACGGCACGCGGGCGAGGTTGATCCCCCGCGATCCCGGTGCCGGAAAACCCGGCAAGCACGAAGAAGACGAATAGCGCCAACGGCAGCGCGCGTGGACGCTGGATCCATTGCATGACGGCCTCCATCCGAGTGGTCGAAGTGCGGGGCGAGCTCGCCTGGCGCGAAAGCGTGTCATCGCCGACCGCGCCGGAACAAGCGCGATCTCGAATGCCGCTACTTCTGCCCCAAGATCTGCCGCGCGATCACCGGCTTCATCTCGTGCCCTCGTAGATCTCGGTGATGCGCTGATCGCGGCGTGGCGCTCGACCGGATACTCCTTGATGTAGCCGTAGCCGCCGTCGGATCTGAAGGCGCCTTCGAGCAGACGTCGCGCGCCATGGTGGAGGCGAAGAGCTTCGCCATCGACGCCTCCTTGGTGTACGGCTGGCCGTGTCTTTTCGGTGCGCGGCGTGGCGGATGAGCCCGCGCGCCGCCTCGATCGAGGTGTCCATGTCGGCGATCATGAATTGGATCGCCTGGAACTCGGCGATGGGTTGGCCGAACTGCTTCCGCGTCTTCGCGTACTGCACCGCCTCGGCGAATGCTCCCTCCGCGATGCCGAGGGCCTGCGAGGCGACGCCGATCCGCCCGTTGTCGAGCGCGCTCATCGCGACCTTGAAGCCTTGTCCCTCTTCCCCCAGCCGCTGCGCGGCGGGGATGCGGCACTCCTCGAAGACGATCTCGGCGGTGTCGGAAGCGCGGAGTCCCATCTTGTCCTCGGTCTTGCTGACGCGCACTCCGGGCGTCGACTTCTCCACCAAGAAAGCGGTCACACCGCGAGCCCGGCGCCTCGGGGTTCTCCGCGGTGCGGCCGAGCACGAGGAAGGGTCGGCGATCGCTTTCCGCTGGTCACGAACATCCCGGTACCATCACGGACGTAGCTGTCTGCTCGGTACTGCTGGAGCGCAGGCCGAGCAGCGCTCGCGCCTGCCGATGGATCCTCGTCGGCAAAGGCCGATCCCGTGGTGCGGGGAGCAGCCGAGGTATTCTCGCGCCTTTTCCTCCTCGCCGTTGCCGGAGAGGAGGATCGGATGGGCCCCGACCGAATTGTGGACCGAGAGCACGATGGCGAGCGCGGCGCACACCTTCGACATCTCCTCGATCACCGCCGAGTAGCAGGCGGCCGAGATGGCGGCGCCACCGTACTCCTCCGGAATGAGGAGGCCGAACAGTCCTGCTCCTGCAGCGCGCCGAGGATCTGCTCGATCGGAACGCGCTTCTCCGCGTCGAGCGCCTTGGCGATGGGCGCTTTCCGACTCCATGAAGGCGCGGACCATGTCCCGGACCATCTTCTTCTTCGCTGAAGGTGAGGTTCATCCGCTTTACGACTCCTTGAGCACGCCGCGCGCAATCCGCACTGCGCTGGATCTCGCTCGTGCCTTCGTAGATTTCGGTGATCTTGGCGTCCCGATGGTGACGCTCGACGTCGTACTCCGCGACGTAGCCGTAGCCGCCGTGGATCTGCACCGCTTCGTCGGCCACCTCGACCGCGGCGCGCAGGCGAAGAGCTTGGCCCGCGCGGCCGCCGCGGCGTAGTCGACTCCCTGATCCTTGAGGCCGCGGCGGTCAGGGTGAGAAGGTGCGCCGCGTCGACGCCGTCGCCATCTCGGCCAGCTTCCAGCGAATCGCCTGGAAGCTCGCGACGTGATCGACTGCTGCCGCGTCTGGCTGTAGGCCAGTGCGCGATCGAAGGCAGCACAGGCGATCCCCGACCGCCTGCGCGCGATGCCGATGCGGCCGCCATTCAACGTCTCCATCGCGATCTTGAAGCCACGATTGGCCGCGCCCGATGGTTGAGCGCCGGGATGCGCACGTTCTCGAAGACGATCTCGCTGGTGGCCGAGGCGCGGATGCCTAAGGTCTTCTCCCGCGTGCCGAGCTTGACGCCGGGCCTCGTCTTCTCGGTGACGAAGGCCGAGATGCCGCGCGTCTTCTGCGGCGGATCGGTCGAGGCGTAGCGCGGCCTTGAGCGTCGGCGTAGTGGCCGTTGGTCACGAAGATCTTGGTGCCGTTCACCAGCCACTCGTCGCCTTCGCCAGCCGCGCGACCGTCGGCGATGTCGCCGGCGTCGGAGCCGGCCTGCGGTCGAGTCCAGGCGGCCAGGCACCGAGCCATCGCCCCGAAGCCAGCGGCGGCTTCAAGAACGCTTCCTTCTGCTCGTCGGTCGCGTTGGCGCAGGCGGATGGCCAGTTGAGCGAGTTGTTGACCGACATGATGACGCCAGTCGGTAGCCGCGCGAGATCTCCTCGGCGGCGCCAGCAGCGAGCAGCCGAGTCGAGGCCGGCGCCGTCCCTGTGGTCGGCCATCATGCCGAGGAAACCGAGCTCGCCGAGCTTCTTCACCGCCGCCAGCGGAAGCTGCGCTCTTCGTCCCGCTGCACGCGCGTGCGGCACCAGTTCCTTCTCCGCGAAATCACGCGCCGTGTCGCGGATCAGCAGTTGCTCTTCGGTCAGGTGCAGAATCCCAGAGGTCACTCCGAAATCAAGTTCGAGAAGGCGACCTCTCGGTACTATCCGGAGTCCTCGCCGTATATTCGTAGAAGCCGCGCCGGCCTTCCGACCGAGGCGACCCCTGCACCATCTTGCGCAGCAGCAGGACAGGGGCGATACTTGTCGTCGCCCAGACCGTGGTGCATCACCTCCATGATGTGGAGGCAGACGTCCAGCCCGATGGTCAGCCCAGGTGAGCGAGCCATCGGATGATTCATACCCAGCTTATACACCGTGTCGATCACTTCCTTGGTCGCGACCCTTCCATCAAGCAGTGAACCGCCTCGTTGATCATCGGCATGAGCACGCGATTGGGGCAAGAAGCCGGGATAGTCCTGCACCTCGACCGGCGTCTTGCCCCCCCCCCCAGCTCCTTGGTCAACGTCTCGACCACGCCCTTCGCCAGTCGTTCGAGGTGGCGAGGCCGCGAATGATCTCGACCAGCGTCATCACCGGCACCGGATTCATGAAGTGCATGCCGATGACGCGATCAGCCCGCGAACTCGCGCCGCGATCTCGGTGATCGAGATCGACGAGGTGTTGGAGGGCGAGGATGCAATCCGGCCAGTCACCTCGTCGAGGCGCTGGAAGAGTTCCGCGCTTGACCGACGCGTCCTCGAAGATCCGCTTCCACCACCAGCTGCGCTTCGCGAAGCGCTTCCGGTTTGGTCGTGCGCGAGATGCGCTCCGAGATCTCCGAAGCACCTGCTGTACTTGAGCTCCCCTTCTTCGAGGCGCTCGAGGCTCTTCTGAATCTGCGATGCCGCGCGAATCGGCCTCCGGCATCGCGTCGACCAGCACTACGGGATACCCGATCTGCGCGAGAACGCGCGCGGTGGTCCCATCGTGCCGCCGCCCACCACTCCAATTCGACGATTCCGTTCCATCGCCTTCCCCACTTTAGGGACTTCCGGCGCCGCAAGCAAGGACGCCTCTGCCGCGCGCACGCGCACAGGCGCGCGGCGTACCGGCATCGCGTCCTCGGTTTCTTAGAGCATCTCGACGCCGAGGGCGACCGCGTTGCCATACCGCCCAAACAGAGGGTGGCGAGCCCTTCTTGCCCCGCGGTCCTGGAGCGCGTGCAGCAAGGTGACGAGCACGCGCGCGCCGCCGCGCGTCGAACGCCGAGCACCGATGGCGCCGCCGTTGGTGCAGCGGCTCGTCCACTCCAGTTCGTTGCCGTCGACCAGCGACTGCGCGGCCAAAGCCTCGTTCGCCTCGATCGATGTAGTCGAGGATCTTGGCGCCCGTCTTGGCCGGAGCTTCTTCACCGCGATGACCGGCGCGTAGAAGATGTCCTCCGGCTCGACGCCGGCGCTGGCGCACTGCTCGTCACGCGTGCGATCGGCTTTCCACCGAGCTCCTTCGCCTTGGCAGCGGAAGCGATCACCAGCGCCGCCGCGCGTCGTTCTTGCGCTCGGCGCATTCCCGGCGGTCCTGGTACCGTTCGCCTCGAAGGCGTAGCTTGAGCCCAGCCAGCGCTTCCATCGTGGTGTCGGCGCGCGGTCTCGTCGGTCGCGATCGAGATTGGATCTCCCCCTTCTTCTGCAGGATGACGACCGGGACGATCTCCAGGTTCGCCGAACTTGCCCGCGGCGATCGCCTTCGACGCCTTGAGCTGACTGCCGAGCGCGTACTCGTCCTGCGCCTCGCGCGAGACGTTGAACTTCCGCGCGATGTGCTCGGCGGCAGAGCCATGTGCCAGTTCTTGAAGGGGCACCGAGGCCGTCGTTCACCATCGCGTCGATCAATTGGCTATTGCCGAGGCGATATCCCTGGCGCGCTTGCGGCAGGAGGTACGGCGCGTTGGTCATCGGCTCTGTTGCCCGCCACGATCAGGTCGGCCTCGCCATGCCGCGCCGAGATCTCCGAGGTCACCGAGCATCACGGCGCGGACGAACCGCAGACCATGTTGATGGTGAGCGCCGGAACGGTGGCCGGGACGCCGCCCTTGATCGCCGCTTGCCGAGCCGGCGCCTGGCCGACGCCCGCCTGAAGGACCGTTTCTCCATCAGGACCTCGTCGACCTTGTCCGACGACACGCCCGCGGCGCTGCAATGCCTCCTTCACCGCGATTCCGCCGAGTGCAGGGGCGGTGAAGAGAAAGGCCTCCCTGAAACTTGCCGATCGCGGTGCGCACGCCGGCCAGGATCACCACCTCGCGGTCATTCATGCCTGCCATGCTCACTCCTTCCAGTCTGGGCCCGAATCGATCGCCGGACGTCGCGAGATCATACCCCTGGGCGCGCGGCGCGCGAATGGGGCAAGTTGCGGGCGTGGCGGCGGGGCGGCATAGTCTGGCCTGAGTCGCAGCCGCGCGCGTCTCGGACCATTTCGACCAACCCCCAAACCTGCGGAGGCAAGGATGGACGCACTCCACATCGAACGCCGCGGCACCATTACGATCGAGCTCCCCGCGGCCCAGGCCTTCTACTACTTCACCCCCGAGGGGGAGCGCGGCTGGGCTGCCGACTGGGATCCGAAGTCGATCTTCCCCGCCGACGGCTCGCTCCGCGACGAGACGGTCTTCACCACCGCCGCGCACGGCGAGGAGACGGTCTGGATGCTGCTCCGCCACGCGCCGGAGGCGGGAGAGATGACCTACATCCGGCTGACTCCCGGCTCGCGGCTCGGCGTCGTCACGGTCAAGATCCGCGACGCCGCCCCCGGCCGCTCCGTGACCGAGATGGAGTACCGCATGACCGCGCTCACCGAGCACGGCCACCACTACCTCGAGCAGATGACCGAGCAGCGTTTCGAGCAGTACATGCGGGAGTGGGAGGCGGCGATCGGGAAGGTGGTGGCGGAGGCGCGGGGCTAGCGACGGCGCGAGCGGAAGCGAGTCGGACCTCCGGCCAACGCGAGCGTATACTCGGGACCGCGCGGGTGGAGCGCGCCCACGCGCACGAACGCCGATTCCGCCGGCGTGTCGCTCGAGTACCGCGTGTGCCGAGGAGGCCGTATGAACGCTGCTGCTCGTTTGCTCTTCGCGAACGTCTCGTGCTTTGCGCTGCTCGCGATGGCCGCATGCAAGAAGGACGGCGGAGTCATCGAACCGCAGGTCGATGACGGCTACCTACCCGCGACTTCGCCCGCGAACCTGCTCGAGAACCTCAAGAAGGCCTACCAGGAGCGCACGCTCGACAAGTACGCGGCGCTCTTCGACAGCGACACCTTCGCCTTCGAGTTCTCGCAGCTCGATCGCGAGTCCGACCCTTCGCTGCCAATGCACCTTTCGTTCACCGAGGATCAGCAGTCGACGAAGACGATGATGGAAGACGCAGCATTGACGCGCATCGTCCTTCGCTTCGCCACCGAGGAGAAGGTCGCGGCCGCCCCGGCGGACAATCTCCCCGGCGGGCCGGACGGCGTGTGGAAGGTCACGGCCAACGCGGTGCATCTCGAGGTGCACACCCAGAACGACAATGGCGAACCGCTCGTGTATCTAATCGACGGCGACTCCGCGGACATCTTCCTCCGTGAGTACCCGGAAGCCCCGATCAATGGCGCCCCCTCGTGGAAGATCGTCTACTGGCGGGACCGGCCGATCGGCGATGGCGCGCGAGCGCCGGTAAGGGCGACTTGGGGAGGGATCAAGGCCCTCTACTCCTGATCAGGAGGGAGGCGTGCGCGACTCCCGATCCACAGAACCGATTTCCAAGAAGGAGGGGAATCGATGTCGGCAGGTCGAGTGAACATCGGGGCGGGTGCCCACGGTGCGACAGTGATTCGAGTGCACGCACCGCGCGCGAGTGTGCTCCTCCCGTTGGCTGCACTGCTCGCGCTCGTCGCGTGCACACGACCCCAGCCCCCCGGCGTCGTGGCCAACGACGAATCGACGCGCGCGGCACGATCGACGTCGAGCCCGATGACTCCCGGCCCGCGGCCTGACGGTCGCACCCTTCTGCCGAACGGCTGGAGCCTCTCCCCCGTCGGTCGCTCGCTCGCGGTCGGCGAGTTGCCGCTCAACCTCGACCTCACACCCGATGGCAAGCGCGCGGTCGTGACTATGAACGGCGTCGGACCGCAGGGAATCTCGATCCTCGACGCCGAGAGTTGGTCGGTCGCGCAAACGCTGCCGATGCGGAAAGCCTGGCTCGGGCTCCGCGTCTTCGATCGAGGTCGTCGTTTCGCCGTTTCGGGCGGCCACGACAATCGCGTCTTCCTCTACGACCTCGCGTCGAGCGGCGCGGCGCTCCGTGACTCGATCGTCTTCGGGGCGCCCTGGCCGAAGCGGCAGATCGGCGTCGGTGGCATCGACGTCGATCCGAGCGGCGAGCGGCTCTTCGCCTGCGGCAAGGAGAGCGACTCGCTCTACGTGGCCGACCTCGCCACGCTGCGACCGACGAGCGCGACGAAGTTGCCGGGGAAGCCGTACACCTGCCTGTGCTCCGCGCGCGGCAACCTGCTCTACGTCTCGCTCTGGGGGCGCGGCGCGATCGCGCTCCTCGATCGGCAAAGCCTTGCGCTCGTCGCGACCATCCCGGTGGGCGCCCATCCGAACGACATGGTCGAGTCGCGCGACGGCCGGCTCTTCGTCGCCGATGCGAATCAGAACAGGGTGAGCGTGATCGACGTCGCCGCGCGGCGCGTGATCGAGACCATCTCCTGCGGGCTCGACCCGGATGATCCGCCGGGCAGCACGCCGAACTCGGTCGCTCTCTCGAACGATGGCGCGCGCCTCTACGTAGCGAACGCTGACAACAACTGCCTCGCGGTGATCGATGTCTCGGAGCCGCGGGCCAGCCGCTCGCTCGGCTTCATCCCGGTCGGTTGGTATCCGACCTGCGTGCGCGTCTCGCCGACCAGCGGCGCGCTCTTCGTGACGAACGGCAAGGGCGACCACTCGCTCCCCGATCCGGAGGGACCGAACCCGGCGTCCAAGGAAAGGGAGAAGCAGTACATCGGAAGCCTACTCAGCGGGACGGTGTCGACCTTCGCCCCGCCTTCCCCGGAGGAGCTGCGCGCGATGACGGAGCGGGTTTACGAGAACCGCCCTCGACCCGAAACGCGGGTCGCCGATCTCCGCGAGCGTGATAATCCGATCCCTGCGCGGGTCGGCGATGCGTCGCCGATCAAGCACGTCTTCTACGTGATCAAGGAGAACCGCACCTACGACCAGGTCTTCGGCGACCTTCCGCAGGGAAACGGCGACCCGACGCTCTGCCTCTTCCCGCGGCGCGTCTCGCCCAATCATCACGCGCTGGCCGAGGAGTTCGTGCTGCTCGACAACGTCTACGCCGACGCCGAGGTCTCGGCCGACGGTCACAACTGGTCGATGGCCGCGTATGCCACCGACTACGTGGAGAAGACCTGGCCGACGCTCTACGGCGGTCGTGGCGGCGACTTCGACTACCAAGCGGGATCGACGGCGCGCCCGCTCAACGGTTACCTCTGGGACGCGTGCCTTCGTCGCGGCGTGAGCTTCCGGAGCTACGGGGAGTTCGCCTCCAATGCCGAAGACTCCTCCGATCCCGCGACCGCCGACAGCGAGACGCTCGAAGGGCACGTGGCGCCCGGCTACCGCTGCTGGGACCTGGACACCTCCGACACGACACGCGTGCGCCAGTGGCGCGAGGAGTTCGATCGCTACGACCGCGATGGTGGGTTGCCCTCACTGTGCATCTTCTCGCTCCCGAACGACCACACCTCGGGTACCAACAGGAAGCGCCCGACGCCGAACGCCTACGTGGGCCAGAACGACCTCGCCCTCGGACAGCTGGTCGATCGCATCTCCCACAGCCGCTACTGGGCCGAGTCGGCGATCTTCGTGATCGAGGACGACGCGCAGGACGGGCCGGACCACGTCGACGCGCATCGGACGGTGGCGCTCGTGATCTCGCCGTACACGCGGCGGCACTTCGTCGATCACTCGATGTACTCGACCTCGTCCCTGGTGCGGACGATCGGCTTGATCCTCGGACTGCCGCCGCTTTCGCAGTACGACGCCGCGGCACTGCCGATGGTGGCGTCGTTCACCGGTCACGCCGACGCCACGCCGTATGACGCGCTGCCGCCCGGCGTGGACATCTTGGAGATGAACCAGGCGGGGGCGTATGGGCAGGAGCGAAGCGAGGAGATGAACTTCGCGCGCGAGGACCGGGCACCCGATCTCGAACTGAATGACATCGTGTGGCATGCGGTGCGCGGCGCGAGCGCGCCGATGCCCGCGCCGGTGCGGAGCGCGTTCGTGCTGACTGCCACGGCCGAGCGTGAGGGGGAAGACGACGACTAGTGCACGCCCGGCGCGCGACGACCTCGCGCGTGGTGCTCCATCCGCTGCAGAAGGAGAAGGCCATGGGTCGTGAGACTCAAGTGCCGTTCCGGAACGAGTTCAACTCAAGACGAGCACGTCGGTCACCGACACACGCCGGCGTCGTCGTCCCAGCGGCGCTGGCACTGGCCGCCCTCGCTGGATGCGCGCACGACAAGGGCGATCACACAACCGACGCCATTCAGCCCCCGATGCCGCCCGGACCGCAAGCGGTCATCGACTCGCTGGCGGCCGCGGCCTCCGCGCGTGACGCGACGGCCTTTGTTCACTGGTTCGATCGCGACCAGTACTTCTTCGAGTTGAGCGCGGCCGACCGCGAAGGCAGGCCCGAGCTTCCTCTCGGCCTCGACCGTGCCACGGACTCTCTGGCGGTCGCGCACCTTCTCGCTTCGCCCGCATTCGATACGCTGGAGTTGAACACGACGTCGGCGGAGGTCACGGAGGCTACCGACGAGGACCAGCTCCCGGGCGGGCCGAACGGCCTGTGGAAGGTCACCGTGCGGAATCTGAATGTGACCGGTCGCCTCTCGACCTCGCAGCGCGACTCCATCCTCACGACGGGAGACGGAGCAGAGATGTTCATGCGACGGATCGACGCGGTCCCTGCGTCGGCCCTCGCGTTCCGAATCGTCCGGTGGCGTGATCTGCCGCGGCAGACCTCGGCGGGCGACACGGTGTCGTTCGGCCTGCTGAAGTGGAGGGTTCTGTGATCGACACGCACCAGGACCGATGCCCGCCGGACCGACGCACTCCGCGACGCCGGATGGGGACAAAGGCACAAGCGCGCGTCCGGCGCCGCTGCGATTTGAGTCACACTTTCCGTTCCGGAACGAGTCGAGGCGCGTGACCAGAGCCGCCTGATGACGTTCGGCAACGCAGTCGATCGGAGGCCGCAATGAAGTTCAGCTTTGACCCACGACCGATCCCCGCAGTGCTCGCACTCCTCCTGCTTGGAGCGGGGTGCAAGCACGACTCTCACCCGCTCGTGCCGCCCCCGGTGGACACAGGCTTGCCGGACAGCACCGCCGCCCTCGTCATCACGAATCTCCGCGCCGCCTACCAAGAACAGAGGCTCGACTGGTATCGCGCCTGCTTCGACTCGACCGAGTACGCGTTCGAGTTCTCCCTGCTCGACCGAGGGGACGATCCGTCCCTGCCACCGAGCTGGCCGGCGCATGAGGAGATGGTCTCCGCCGCGACGCTGTTCAGCGACAGCACGCTCGAGCGGATTGTGCTCCGATTCAACTCCAGCCCCGCGGTGCCGGCCACGGCCGCGGACCAACTACCGCAGGGTCACGCGAACGTCTGGAAGATCGCCGCACAATCCGTTCACTTGGAGGTGTTCGTCCAGCATGAGGGCGAGCCGCTCGAATATCTGATCGACGGCGACGGCGCGGAGTTCTATCTGCGAGAGCATCGAGATGACGGCGGCGCCGGTCGCTCGCACTGGAAGTTGGTTTATTGGCGTGACAAGCCGGTGGTATCAGCCACCCCGCTGGCTACCGAGAAGATGACCTGGGGGCGGGTGAAGCGGGTGTACAACGCCAACTACCGCGAGGTGTACGAACCCAACAACGCCCCGACCCGCGTGCTCGCGAACCTCATCCATGCCTACCACTCGCGCTCGATCAGCAAGTACACGGAGCTGTTCGATTCGTCCGAGTTCCGCTTCGAGTTCTCGGCCCTCGATCGTGGTCAGACGCCGGGGATGCCGGGCACGTGGTCGTACTACGACGATCGAGTGGCGACGCAGCACATGCTCAACAACCCGCAGGTGCGAGACCTCAGGCTCCGCTTCAACGAAACGGAAGGTGTCCCCGCCGCCGAGGCCGATTCGCTTCCCTTCGGGCCAGACGGCGTAACCAAGGTCGTGCTGGAGTCGGTGCACCTCGAGGTGCCGGCGGTCGACGGGCAGGGGCAGCCGGTCGAGCACCTGGCCGATGGCGATCGCGCGGAGTTCTACTTCCGGCAGTATCCGAACGAGCCGATCGAAGGGCAGCCGCGCTGGCGCATCGTCTACTGGCGCGACGTTCCCGTGGGCAGCGCGCTTCGGGCTGGTGAGCCGGAGAGTTGGGGCCGGATCAAGTACCTCTTCCGCTAGCCCACCGCGATCGTCTTGACCTCGCCCTCGACGTGGAGCGGCGCGCCCGTCACCGCCTGCACCTCCTCGCGGGTGAAGCCGGGCGCGAGTTCGCGCAGCACGAAGCCCTTCCCCGGCGCGATGTCGATCACCGCGTACTCGGTGATGACGCGGTGCACCACCTTCTGTCCGGTGAGCGGCAGCGTGCACCTCTCGAGCAGTTTCGGCGTGCCGTCCTTGGCGCAGTGCTGCATGGTCACGATCACGCGCTTGGCGCCCGCGACCAAGTCCATCGCGCCGCCCATCCCTTTCACCATCTTCCCGGGGATCATCCAGTTCGCGAGGTCGCCGTTCGAGGCGACTTCCATCGCGCCCAGGATGGTGAGGTCGACATGGCCGCCGCGAATCATGGCGAAGGAGTCGGCGCTCGAGAAGAAGGCCGAGCCCGGGATCGCGGTGATGGTCTGCTTGCCTGCGTTGATCAGGTCGGGGTCTTCGCCGCCTGGATAGGGAAACGGACCGATGCCCAGCATGCCGTTCTCGGATTGCAGCACGATCTCCATCCCGTCGGGGATGTAGTTCGAGACCAGCGTCGGCATGCCGATCCCGAGGTTCACGTAGAACCCGGGCTCGACTTCCCTAGCTGCCCGCTGGACGATTTGTTCTTTGCTCAATCCGCTTCTCATAGTTCTTTCCCTGGAAGAGGTGATCGATGTAGACCGACGGCGTGGATCTGGTCGGGCTCGAGCGCGCCGACCGGCACCAGTTCCTCGACCTCCGCGACCACCTTCGCGCCGGCGGTCGCCATCATCGGATTGAAGTTTCGCGCGGTCATGCGATAGACGAGGTTGCCCCAGGCGTCACCCTTCCACGCCTTGATGAAGGCGAAGTCGGCGCGGAGGCCCGCTTCCATCAAGTACTCGCGGCCGTTGAAGACGCGCACTTCCTGCCCTCGGCCACGGCGTGCCGACGCCGGTCGGTGTGTAGAAGGCCGGAATGCCGGCGCCGCCCGCGCGGATGCGCTCGGCAAACGTCCCCTGCGGCACCAAATCCAGCTCGAGCTGCCCCGAGAGCACCAGCTGCTCGAAGAGTTCGTTCTCGCCCACGTAGGTCGAGATCATCTTCTTCACCTGGCGCGTCTGGAGGAGCAGGCCGATGCCGAAATCCTTCACCCCGGCATTGTTCGAGATGATGGTGAGGTCCTTGGTGCCGCGCGCGCGGAGCGCCGCGATCAGGTTCTCTGGGATACCGCAGAGGCCGAAGCCTCCCATCATGAGGGTCGCGCCGTCCGGAATCGCGAGGCGATCGAGCGCCTCTTCCGCGCCCTGCACCGTCTTGTTCAGGCTCATGGAATCCTCGCTCGCGAGGCGCCGTTCAGGTGGAGCCATCGGCGCGAGCGTCGGGGGATTCTAGCGCGCGAGGGGTCAGTTCCGAACTTCGATGTCGAGCGGCTTCTCGCCGCGGAGCGCGTCCGCCTCAGGGCAACAGCAGCACGCGTCGATCGACGCTCTGTCCACCGGAACTCAATCGCAGGTAGTAGACGCCCGCGGGCATTCTGCGTCCGTCAGCACGTCGAGGATCCCAGGCGAATTCGTGCGCGCCGGCGGCGAAGGCCGCGTCCAGGAGACGCGCCGCGCGGCGACCCGCGACATCGATGACGTCGAGCGTGGCTCGCCCCGGCACCCTCGTCGAGAACCGGAGGACCGATCGCGCCCGCACCGGATGGGGCCGAGGAGCTTCGAGCGAGAGCGCCGCACCGCCCCACTCGACCTCGCCGATCAACTCGCGCCCGGAGGCCTGCCCGCCTTCCACCGGGATCACGAAGTAGCGCAGCCGGGGTCCGGCGGGCGGCACGGCGTCGAGGTAGCTGCACTCGGTGCAGGGCGTGACCAGTCGCTCGTTGAGTCGCGTCACTTCGCCATCGACCTCGCGCTCGATCCAGTAGCCATCGAAGCCCGCGTCGCCCAGAGCTCTCCACTCGACGCGAATGCCGGTCGGTTCGCGCGACGCCCGACGTTCGGCCAAGGTGATCGGAACCACGCAGCCGATGCCCCTGGCCCCGACCAGTTCACCGCACACAAAGTCGCGAGAGGAGTCGGGCTGGAGGCGCAGGTCCCAGCTTCCGCCGCAGCCGAAGTCGTCTGGCCCGAAGTTGCACCAGGGTTGGGAGCAGATGTACGGGAGCGCGTTCGATTGCGAGGGCCAGAGTTCGCCATTCACCCACACCCAACCGGCGTTGCAGGAGATGTCGAGGCTCTCCGCGGGAAAGGGAACGAAGTCCCCGGTCGGCCTCGAGGGACAGTCATAAGACCAGTCCGCGCCGTCGCGACCGAGACGAAGATCTGCACCGAGGATGTTGCTTCGCATGCGAAGCGCACGCTTCGGTGGATCAGAGCTGGGATAGGCGAGGCAGCCGAGCAGCGGGTAGTCGACCAGCGTGTTGTGATGGAAGTTCACTGGCCCAGTCAACCGTAGCACCGCCGAACTGCAGAGATCGCCCGCATAGAAGGCCCAGACGTTGTAGGCCACCTCTCCGTCCCCGTCGATGCGGCAGCTGCTCGAGCAGAAGGCGTAGAACTCGTTTTGGATGAGGTCGCCTCGGAGGACACCCTGGGCGTCCTCGTCGGCGAAGTTGTCAGCGAAACGGTTGCTCACGATCTTGCCCTCGACGACGCCGCCGCCGCCTCGGTGCGCGGAATTGGAACCGATCGAGTTGCCCGCGATCAGTCCATCCAGGCAGTAGATCCCCCCGCCTCCGTCGCTTCCATCGAACGCAGTCCGGGCGCGTGGTCCCGGCGCTGCCGCCAGGGCCGCGACATCGGCCGCGTTCTCCTCGATTTGGTTGCCGACGATGCGAGAGCCTGGCGCCGCGCAGATCCCGCCGCCACACCCTCCGGCCTCGTTGAAGAAGAGGAAGTTTCCTTCGATCAGGGCGGGGGCCTCGGAGAGAATGCCGGCCCCGGGGCCGGTAGCTCTTCCGCGCGAGAGCCGAACCCCGCGGATCTCCGTGATCGCGCCGGCCGCGGGGAGCACGTGGATGAGGCGGTTGCCCACGCTGTCCGGCTCGACCATGGTGCCCCAGAGCGTACCGGCGCCGAGCAAGTGGAGAGGTCGATCGATCACGATCGACTCTCGGTAGCTGCCGGCGGCCACGATGACGTCGCTTCCCGGCTCGGCGTGCTCGATCGCGTCTTGGATCGAGGCGAAGTCCGCGGGCACTCGGAGAACCGGCGGTTGGCCGAGGTAGAGGCACGCCGGTAGCTCGCGCTCGTGGCCGCCGTGGTCCGTGTAGACCAAGTCGTAGAGACCCAACGCCGCGAGCGAGAGATCGACCGACGCTCGCAGCGAATCTCGGCTGCCCGTCGACTCGACGAGTAGCGGATGATCCCGCCCGGTCGCATGCTCGCGCAGGCGGAAGTTCAAAGCAGCGTCAAGATCGTGGCCGGCGATCGTGCCGGAGTAGGCCCCCGGTGCGCCCATGCGGTTTCCGATGAGCGTCAGGACCTGGTTGCCCACCACCTGAACCGCCGCCGTCACGCTGTCCAGGTCTCCGGCGCTCGATTGCGCCAGCAACGTGGCGACGCCATCGCCGAAGTCGCGGAGATCGAAGGACAGGTCGAAGAGACGACCCCGCCGCGCCAGCACCACCCCGTTGGCGAGCTCACCGACCGCGCCGCGCAGCTGAAAGCTCGACTGCTCGTCGATGCCATAGCCGTAGATCTGCACCCGCTGGTCGACGCGAGGTCGAAGCGCTCCCGCCTCGACGTGCCGAATCACCACTCCACTGCAGCCGACCGGAAGCGAGCCGATCGGTTCGCCGACCGGCAAGATCACCGGCGACTCCGCGTGCACGCGGGCAGTCGCTCCATCGCACAGCATCGGGTCGGCCCAGCCGGCGTCCGGGTCCAACCACACTCGATCTCCGTAGGGCCAGATCCAGCACTCGCGCCGCGTGACGCTGTGGTAGACGCCGTCGACCAAATCCGACGCGGAGTAACCTGGACTGGAGATCAGCACATGGTCGAGCGCGACTCGCCCGCGCACGTTGAGGCGAAACTCCCTCGCGGGCTCCTCCGCGTGCGAGAGGAAGGTCGAGCGGCTGATTCGCACTTCCGAGTTTGCGCCGGCGCTGAGTTCGAGGGAACGCGGCGCTGTGTGCCCGGCACTCGCGCTCTCGAACAAGCAGCGATCGATCGTCAGCTGAAGCGTGGGATTCGCGAAAAAGGCTGCGGTCCCGCCCGAGGACTGGCCACTCCCGGACTGAAGGAAGTCGCACTGGGCGATCGTGACGAATCGCCCGAACGCCTGGATCGCGAATCCGGCCCAGGGTTGCCCATCGCGGCGAAACACGATTCCGCGGACAGAGCAGTCTGCCGTGGCGTAGAGCGACAGGTTGTCCGGCCCACTCTCCCAGACCGGTCGATCGTCCGGGACCTGCGCGCGGAAGTGCGTTGCCTTCGCCGTGCGAACCGACTCGTCGTAGCGTCCCGGTGCAATGGCGATGGTGTCGCCACCCACCGCCTCCTCGACCGCGGAGGCAATGGTGAAGTACGGGCCGTGCGCCGGGTCGACCACCAGGGTGCGCCCGAAAGCGCGCGTCGACGGGACCGCAAGCAAGAACGCAAGCGCGACAGCGGCGCCGAGGTGACCTCGACGCGGGCGCTGCTCGAACGATGTCTCGCGCATGGAGAACCTCCCGAGGCCTACGGCAGGAGCAGCACTCGGCGACCGACGGATCGCTGGCCGTCGGACAGACGGAGCGTGTACACCCCAGCCGGCGGCCTCCTGCCCCCAACGAGCGCGCCCGTCCAGGCGAGCTCGTGCGCGCCGCCGTCCATCGTCTCCGCGAGCAACCTCCCCGCGCGCCGTCCGGCAACGTCGATCAACTCGATCGTGACCGGCCCCGCCGCGCGGGTCGAGAACCGGAGCATCGACCCCGCGCGGAGCGGATGAGGCCGTGGGAGATCAATGCTGAGCCGCGGTGCTCCCGGCACCCACGTCGCCTCGCCGATCAACTCACGGGCTCCTTCGACGCCGCGCTCGACCGGCACGGCGAAGTAGCGAAGGGAGACACGGGGCTCTGGTGTGCGATCGATGAACTCGCAGTCGGTGCATGGCGCGAGCAGCGCGTCGTTCAGCCGCACCGCGCGGGCATCGGCCTCGCGCTCGATCCAGTAGCCGTCGTAGGCCGCGTCGCTCGCCGCGCGCCAGGTCAGGTGGATCCCGTCGGCCAGCGCGGTGGCGTGCCGATCGGTCAGGAGCACCGGCACACCGCAGCCGATCCGCTTGGCACCGGCGACTTCACCACACACCTCCGTCCCGGCGCTGTTGGGGATGAGGCCTAGGTCGAATGCCCCTTCGCAATTCCAGTCGTCTGGTCCGAAGTTACACACGGGCACGGAGCAGAATCCCGCGGGCTCACCGCTCTCCCAACCGGGCTCCCCGACGTACACCCGCCCGAAGTTGCAGCCGACATCAAGGCTCTCCGGAGGAAATGGCGCGTCGAGGCTGTCCGTCGCGCCCCAGCAATCTTGATCGCAGAACCCGAGCGAGATGTTCGCCCACGCGCCGTCAAAGCCCGAGGTGGCGGAAAGCAAATTGTGCCGGAACACGAACCGCCCAGAGGGGAGGGTCCCGCCGTGTCGAGCCAGGCAGGCAGAAATGGTGTAGCCAGCAAGCGTGTTGTGCTGAAAGTCCATCGGTCCCCGGAGGTAGAGCCCTGCATTGGGACCGCACAGATCCGCGGTGACTTGCTGAAAGACGTTGTACTCGACCCTTGAGTCGGCGCCGATCAGGAACGACTCTCCGCAACTCCACCCGACGGTGTTGCCAAGGAATTCCCCACGACATGCCCCTTCCTCGTATCCGCAGGTCAGCTCGTAGTCCTGATTGCCGCGGATCTGGTTGTCCACGACTGTTCCGTCAACGACGGGGCCTCCGGCGAGACGTGCGATGTTGCCGGCGATCAGATTTCCGCGCACCAGGCAGTCGACGCAGTACAGCCCGCCCCCGATGCCGCCGCTGCTCGGATCTTCCCGCCACGGGTCCGAGGTCGACCCGCCGGGACCGTTCGTGAAGTTGTTACCGATGTCATTCCCGATGAGTCGCGCGCCCGCGACCGCGAACACGCCTCCGCCGCGCGCGCCGGCTCCGACCGCGCGATTCACGACAACCGCGACGCCCCGAATCGTCACCGGCGCGAGGCATCGGATCCCCGCGCCACCCTCGCCCTCAACCTGCCCGTCGCGTACTAAGAATCCCGCGACCTCCGTCATCGCGCCCGCGGCCGGCAGGATGGTGATCACCGGCACACCGACGGTGTCGCACCGCACCTGCGGCAAGTGTTGCCACCGTCCCCCCAGCAATCGGAGCGGCTTGTCGATCACGAGGTGTTCGAGATAGGTGCCCTCGTCGACTTGGATGTCGCTACCGGGCACGGCGGCGCGGATGGCCGCGCCGATCGTCGTGTAGTCGCGCGGAACACGCAGCACCGGCGCCTCGCCGACATACAAGCTGCCCGGCAACAGCACGGGCGGAGAGGCCTCGCCTTCGACCAACAGGTCGTACAACCCAGGCTGCGCCGCGCGAAGATCGCCTGATACCCGCAGCGTATCGGTACTGGCCGTGCGCTCGACCTCGAGCGCGACCTCGTCGCCCGACTGACGATGCCGAAGTCGACAAGTCACGCCGGCATCGAGCGCCCTGCCGACCAGATTGCCGGTGTACTCGCCCGGATCGAGCAGACGATTTCCGATGAGGGCAACGACCTCCGCTCGGCTTGACGTGACCGTCGTGAACGGAAGTGCGACGAGAAGAGCGGCTCCGATCAGCAGCCGAGGGAAGAAACGTCCGACAGGTAACGCAAGTAACCGAACCATCGCCAACCTCGCGGCAAGAGGTCGATGCGTCTCGCGAGGGGCCGGAGGGGGGTGACGGCCCATCCGAGGCATGGAAGAACGAGCACAAGCGTAAACCCGCGCTGTCGACCGGCACAACCAAGTCTTGGGTCTACCTGACTGGGCTGCGTTTCGCGCGGGGCGCGCTGGCGGCGCTAGCCGCGATCGCCCTTCGCTCCCCCGCGCTCGGCGCTCTACCGGAGCACGATCAGCCGCTTCGCCTCGTCCCCGCCGCGCGTGCTGAGCTTGTAGAAGTACACCCCAGCGGCAGCCACGCGGCCCGAGTCATCGCGTCCGTCCCAGCTCACCTCCGCCTGGCCGGCCGTCGTCGTCACGAGCAGCGTCCGCACCGCGCGACCGGAAGCGTCGTAGATGTGAAGCCGCGTGTCCCCCGCCGCGCCCTTGATCGAGAAGATGACCTGGCCGCGCGCCGGGTTGGGCGCGGCGCTGACCTCGAGGCCACGCGCGAGCGGCGCGTCATCGATCCCGCTGGTGGGGCAACCAACCGGCAGCGCGCCGATGACTCCGCAGTTCGCGCCGAGCGGATGGTGCCCCGGCGCGCAGGGCGAGTGGGAGTTGAGCGTGTAGTTGCCCCCCGCCGCGTTGCAGAAGATCGGATCGATCGAGATGTTCCCGGCCGCGCCGGTCGGGTCGGAGGTGCCGGAGTAGCGAGTCGCGCAGCGCCAGACGTCGTTGCAGGTCTTGCTGGTGTTGGCCGAGTGCGGGAACGAGATCGACACGCCTAGGTCCGATCCGTCGGGCTGACCGACCACGAGGTTTCGATCGAGCACGACCGGCTGGTTGAAGTGCGACACCGCGAGGAGCGTTCCAGACGCACCGTTTCCGACGATGGTGTTTCCGCGCACCGTCGCGCCGCCGTTGTCGCGGCAGTGAATGGTCACGAGATTGGCGACGCAGTCCTCGAGCTGCGCCACCTCCTGCTCGTAGAACTCGATCCACCTGGCAGTGCAGTTCTTGACGAGTCCCTTGTATCCGGCGCAGAACAGGTGCGCGCCCACCACGCAGTTCGTCATCGTGAACCAACCGCCGCCCACGGTCGCTTCGCAGTCGCCGGCCGCCTGGACGTTCGTGAAGTCAATATCCCCGTCGCCCCCGAAGAAGACCGAACCGGCGACCAGATTCCGCAACCCGCTCCCACTGTTGAGGCCCTGGATGTCGATGAGGTTGAACGTCGGACGGAAGTTCGGGTTCGTTCCCTCGAGCGTGAGCGCCTTGCGGTTGAAGCTGAAGTCCGCAACCACGTCGCCGTAGCTGCCCGGCGCAATGCGGATGACGTCGCCGTCGCAGGCCGCGTTCACCGCCGCCTGCACCGTCGGATAGTCGCCGGGCACATTGATCAGCGGGTGTCCGCAACCGAGCCGGGCGTACACGGTGAAGTCGAAGATGGTGCCGGTGTCCTGCGCCTCGTAGTCGTAGGCGTACATGAGGAACTGACCGCCGTCGGGTGCACCGTCGAACATTTGCAGCGAGCCGTAGGCGTGGTCGGGTTGGTAGCAGCCCGGCGCGAGCTGCTCGGTGCAGTAGACCTCGCCCAGCACGCCCTCGCCGGCATCGCTGAACCGATACGAACCGTTCAGGTCTCCGCCGCAGCCGCAGCAGCTTGCGATGTCGCAGCCGACGATTCCGGGCGTGCACATGAGCGGGACTGGCCCGATATCTCCGAATCCATCGTTGTCGACGTCGTAGTAGAGGTCGATCGAGACGTCGCCGGCCCAGGTGTGCGCCATGTTCACGTCGACCACCACGTCATCGATGACGAGGCCCTCGGCAGAAACGGGCACGGCGCCAACGTACGCACCAGGTTCGAAGTTGTCGGGGATCGCGACGTTGACCTCCCCGGACCAACCGAATCGGAACGGCCAGGGGACGGGGCACTCGGCTGCCGTCAGGGCGGGGCCGGAACGCACCGTCAGAGGTTCGCGCGGGACGTCAGCCTTGGTCCTCGGCTGCCCAGCCGCGTTCGCCGTCGCCACGATCAGCGAGCCGGCGAGCGACGCGAGGACCAGGGCGGTGCGCCCCGAGTCCCGGAGCGACGTCCACCTGCGTCCGCATGCGGGGTTGAAGGGGTTGGAAAGGCGAGGCTGGACCTTCGATGGGGTGGGCATGATGCGCTCCTCGTCCTGCGAATGCGAGTGTGGAGCCTCACGCTCCGGAGTGGTTCGACGACGAAAAAGCGTAGAGAAATGCCTGTGGGGAGGTCAAGGAGCATGAGGCCGCGATCGCGATGCCGATCGCGACCTCTTTCACGCGAGGCAGGTGGAGGTTGGTTCGGCTCCGCCGATTTACGCCGGTTGCCGCTTCGCGAACCACTCCCCTGGATGAACTGGATCGGCGTGGTCGTCGGCGTGCCCGGCCCGAAGATCTCGGCCACCCCATCTTCCCGGAGCTCGGCCGCGTCTCCCTCGGGAATGATGCCGCCGCCGATGACCAGCAGGTCCGAAGCGCCGCGCTCGCGCAAGAGTTCGAGGATGCGGGCGAAGAGGGTCATGTGCGCGCCGGAGAGGACGGAAAGCGACACGACGTCGACATCCTCCTGGATCGCCGCCTCGACGATCATCTCGGGCGTCTGGTGGAGGCCGGTGTAGATGACCTCGAAGCCGGCGTCGCGGAAGGCGGTCGCGATGACCTTGGCGCCGCGGTCGTGGCCGTCCAATCCCGGCTTGGCCACGAGGACTCGAATCTTCTCGTTCATGCTGTTCTCCTAGGGGCCGCCCCTGTGCAGCCAAGGCAGGCTAACAAGCGCGTGCGCCCCGGTCAAACCGGACCGCGATCAGAGCGCGAGCGCGCTGCCGCGGAGCGCCTGCCCTCGAACGCGCCCGGTCGTCCGCACGAATCGCCCGATGCCGCGCGACTCGAGTTCACCGACCGGATGGAATTGAAAGATCTGCCCCGCGGCCGAGAGCATCCGCTCGTTGTCCCGCTCGACGATCGTGTACTGGCGCCGAAAGCCGGACTGTTGCGAGAGCTCGATCGACCTCGCGATGAGCGCGAGCCCCACGCCCAGTCCCCTCCACGCCGCTCCTTCGTGCAGGCCGTAGGCATAGGCGTGTCCGGGCACCGGCTCGATCGAGAGGTGGAGGAAGCCATGCCAGTGGCGCGCACCGGTGACGTAGTCGATGCCCGCCCAATGCCCGTCGATCCAGGCGCCCAGACAGAGAACGCCGGACTCGATCCGCTTCTTGAGTTCGGCGACGTTCCGCTCGCCACGCTTCGGTCCGAAGAGCGCGGCGACCCCAGGCGCGTCCTCGAGGCGCGCTGCGCGCACCTCGATCGGGCGGATGGCGCGCGGGACGTCGAAGGGGAGCGCGAGGTCGCGCTCCAGCACCACGTACCTTCGGCGCGATCCGATCGACGCAGTGGTCAGGCGGAGGAGCCGCGGCTTGCTGGGCGCCGGCGGCGCTGCGCGCCCGAGGTCGGATGGGATCGACTGGAGCGAGGTCGCGGTCGCGCCGCCCGGTGGAGCGCCCGTCCCCCGCTGCTCAGTCGCGATCCGCCCGATCAGCTGCTCCAGCGTCAGCCTCTCCGCGGTCCAGATCGCCGGCTCGAACTCGACCCCCAGGGCCGTTTCGAGCGCGGTGAGGAAGGAGACGAGCGCGAGCGAATCGAGTCCGAAGGCCGGACCGCCGAGCGGTTGATCGAGCGGCGCCGCGCGATCGCTTCCGTGGAGCGCCGTCCGCCGCAGCACCGCGAGGACCTGCGCTTCGATCTCCTCGCGACTCAGGTTCCCTCCTCGCGCACCGGCCGGCGGTCGAGCTTTCCGCCGGCGCTTCGTGGCAACTGGGGGACGATCTCGACGCGGCGGGGCCGCTTGTGCTCTGCCAGCCGGCCGTGACAATGCTCACGCAGCTCTACTTCGGTGGTGCTCGCTCGTGGGACCACCAGGGCGATGACATAGCACTCGCCGTCCCGGCCCCGTTCCGCGCGGGCGAGCGCCTCGCTCACCGCGGGGTGCGATTCGAGCACAGCTTCGACTTCGAAGGGCGAGACCTTGAGACCACCGACGTTGATGAGGGCGTCGCGACGGCCCTCGAGGGTGAGAAAGCCGTCGGCATCGAGGCGGCCGAGATCGCCGGTGCGGTAGTGGCGCCCCCCGTCGGCCGCGGTCGAGATCGGAGCGTCGGCGGCGGAGAGGCCGAGAATCCCCCGGGCGATCGCCGCGCTCTGGACGACGATCTCGCCCGACTCACCGGCGGGCAGCTCGCGGCCTGCCTCGTCTTGGACGGCCAGCCTCACGCCGTGGACCGGGTGACCCACCGACAGCGGCCGACCGAGCACCTCTGTGGTGCGATGATTCGTGATCGCGCCGCATTCCGAAGCGCTGTAGTGAGCTGCGATGATTAAGCCGAAGCGCCGATGCACCGCCCCGATGGTCTCGGGCGCGAGCGGCGCGGTGCAGGAGAGCGCCCAACGAAGCTCCGGAGCCGACACGCTTCCCCCACACTCGAGCCAAAGCCGGTACATGCTCGGCACCCCGAGGAGGATGGTCGCGCCCGCAAGCTCGCGAAGCGCCAAGCGAGGAATGAACCCCTCGCCAACCCCGAGCTCGGCACCGTTGAGCAGCGGGGCGAGCAACCCGAGGTCGAAGCCGTAGGAGTGCACCAGGGGGACGCGCGCGACCACGCGATCCCGCGCTGCGAGGTCGAGGGTGCGCGCTACCTGCTCGGCTTCGGCCAGAAGCGCGGATGCCTCCAGTCGCACCCCCTTCGGCTCGCCGGTCGAGCCGGAGGAGAACTTGACCACCGCATCGCTCGCGTCGAACGGGCTCGCGCCGACCGTCTCGCAGCGAACCACCTGGACGCCGTCACCCAAGTCTCGCCGCGCGCGGACCGGCCAGGTCGTTTCCGAAGGCAGCAGGCTGCGGCCCGCGCGGCCGATCCAAAACGCCGGCCGCGCGCGCGCGGCGATCGCTTCGACCTCGGTCGATCCGTAGCGCGGGGACACCAGGAGCACGCAGGCCCCCAGTCGCGCCAAGGCAAGAAAGTGGAGGATGAACTCGACCGAGTTGGGAAGAGCCAGCACGACGCCGGCCCCCGCGGAGACACCAGTCGCCGCCAGTTCGTCGGCCAGAGCGGTAGCGCGATCGCGCAGCGCCTGGTAGCTCCACTCGGACCCGCCGCTCGCTGGCAGGTCGAGCGCCCGCACCGCCCGCGCTCCGGGGGAACGTGCCACCTGCTCCGCGAACGCGGACCAGAGCGGCGCTGCGCCCGCACCGGCCGTGATCAGCTCCCGCCTCTCCGCGTGGTCGACCAAACCTCGGCGAGCAGCGCGTCGACCAGTCGATAGGGCGAGACCTCGCGACGCAGCACCTCGGGCAGCCGCTCGCTGAATCGCGCTTCGATTTCGAGCTCCGACCACGCGCTCTCGAGTAGGCGCGACCGCAGCAGGAGGCGAAGAGTCTGCCGCGCGCGCTCGGCCCTCCGCTCGCTCGCGCTCTCGGGGTCGGCCTCCCGATGGCGGCGGTGCGCTTCGATCGCGGCGATCAGCTCCTCCCCGCCTTGATCGCGAATCCCGATCGTCGGGACGATCGGCGGGAGCCAGGCCCCTTCCGCGCGTCGCTCGCGCAGCACGCCCAAGAGCAGGTGGATTTCCTTCTCGATCCGATCCCCGCCCTCGCGGTCGTACTTGTTGATCACGTAGATGTCGCCGGCCTCCATCAGCCCGGCCTTCATCACCTGCACGCCGTCGCCCGACTCCGGCACGAGCACGAGGAGCGTGGTGTCGGCCACGCCGACCACCTCCATCTCGGACTGACCGACGCCCACCGTTTCGATCAGGATCCACTGGCAGCCGAAGGCATCGAGCGCCTCGGTCGCCTGTTGGGTGGAGGCGGCGAGACCACCGAGGCTGCCGCGGCTCGCCATCGAACGGATGAAGACGCCGGCGTCGGCGGCCAGGGTCTGCATGCGGATCCGGTCGCCGAGGATGGCGCCGCCGCTGAAGGGGCTCGAGGGATCGACCGCGAGCACCCCGACCGTCTCGCCTCGCGCGCGAAGCAGTCGACAGAGAAGATCGGTCAGCGTGCTCTTTCCGGAACCGGGCGCCCCGGTGATCCCGACCTTGTAGGCGCGGCCGGTGCGCGGGTAGAGGCGATCCAGCAGCGCGCGCCCATCCGTGGTCTCGTCCTCGATCCAGGAGAGCACGCGCGCGAGGGAGCGCTTGTCCCCACGCAGAATTCCCGCCTCCGCTTCCTCGATCGACATCCGCATCTTGAACGCCCCCTGCTTCGCGACCCGCGGCAGGCTAGCAGAGCGCGAAGAAGCGGGGCAACGCGGGCTATTCCTCGCCCAAGTCGATCGCGTCGACGTCGATCTCGGCCAACTCCGACTCGAGCCAGCCCCGCGCCTCGGTCAGGTGTGCAAGCAGCGCCTGGGCGTCCGCCGAGAAGAAGAGCGGCACCAGCCGCGCATGCACCTCGCGCGGGAGATCGCTGTCGAGGTAACGCATCCCCCAGTCGAAGTGGCGAGGGTCGTGGCGCATGCGCAGGAGGTCGACCAGGGGCCGCAGGATCTGCGAGGTGCCGAAGTGGATCGCGTCGCTCAGGCGCCCGCGCGTCAGCTCCTTGAAGGGCAGGTTGCCGTACACCTGGTAGTTCGCGCGAATTTCAGCCAGCTTCGCCTGCATGCGACCGCGGTGGGTCGTCCAATCGACCGGCTCGAGCACCGGCCGTCCCAGCTTATTGAAGATCACGACCGGCACACCGTGGAGCTCGCTCTGCAAGAGCCGAAGTCCGCCGCGCGTCCCCAGCTGTTGGAGCAGGAGATCGATCTTGAGGTGCTCGCCCGCCCCTTCCAGCTGATAGTGACGACGACTGTGCCCGTGCCAGGCCGGCTCGGGATCCGCGTGTCGATGGCGGAGCGGCGCCAGCTCCCGGAGCCCCGCCTCGGCCGCCGCGAACACGCGCTCGACGCTGCCGTCCGCGACCAGGAGGAGAATGTCGAGATCGCTCAACGCGTCGCTCCGCCCCATCGCGGTCGACCCCAGCTCACACATCGCGAAGACGTCGGGGCTCGACTCGACCGCGCGCTGGATCGCGCCGCACATCTCCTCTCGCCGGATCGATTCGCTCATTCCGCTTCCCTGGTGCCTGTCCTTGGAGTGGCGCGAGCATCCGCCGCGCGCCCGGGCCGACACCATACCTCCATGCCGAGACCTCCCTCAGCCGCTCGGTGCGAAGAAGCTCGGGTAGTGACGAAGGCGGAGGCCCCGCGCGGTGAAGCGCACCGCGATCAGATCGAAGCGAAGTCGGCCGAGCGCGCGACCGTGGCACAGCCACCAGGCGCGCCCGGCGCGGAGCAGATCGCGTCGCTTGCGTGCTCGCACCGATTCCTCGGCGGCGCCGAACTCCTCGCGCGCGCGGAAGCGGACCTCGACGATCGCGACCACCCCGGATCGATGCGCCACCAGGTCGATCTCGCGTGGCCCGGTCCGCGCGTTGCTCGCCAGGATGCGGTAGCCGCGAAGCTCCAGATAGCGCGCCACCAACTGCTCCGCCTGCCGCCCGATCTCGACCCGGCTGGGGCGCGGGGTGTCGTCTTCACATCGCATGCCGAGCAAGGGAAGCGAAGAACGTGCCGCCCGGCGCGCCGTGTGAAATCACCCCCATCACGCCGGGTCGCGCGCTGTACAATCGTCACGCCCCGGCCCACACCGTGCTTAAGCCGAAACCGAGGGGGGACCATGAAACGACCGCTCCTGTTCCTCGCCGCACTGGCAATCCCTGCCACCGCGCTGGCCCTGACGAACGACGATCCCAAGCCTTGCCGCTACGACCCGGTGCCCGGCATTCGATCGGAGTACCCGGAGGAGGAGCCGAACAACGCCTGCCCCGGCCAGCAGATTCTCTGCGGCGACGTCGTAACTCCAGCGGAGCTGAATCCCGCCGGCGACGTCGACTACTACGAGTTCGTGGTCGCGGCCGGCACGCAGGTGACGATCGGCACCGACGCGCTGGTGCCGGGAGGCCCCGACGTCGACACCTACGTCGAGCTGTACGGTAGCGACTGCTCGCAGGCGCGTCTGACCTACAGCGATGACGACGGTCCCGGCGCCTTCTCGCTGATCTCGAACTTCATCGTCCCGGTCACCGGGCCGTACCACATCAAGGTGCGCGGCTGGTCGAGCAGCACGACCGGCGCGTACAAGCTGTTCCTGACCTGCTCGGTGCCGCCGCCCCCACCCGGCAATGACCAGTGCTCGGGCGCCTTTGAACTGGCGCGTTGCGGCAACCACCTGATCAACGGCGACAACAGCAACGCGACGAATGACTACGATCCCACCGCGTCCGGCTGCACCGGCTACGCCGCGGCCGGCAAGGACGTCGCCTACCTGTTCAACCTGCTCGCCGGCGACGTGCTCAACGTGAGCTATGCCGCGGTCGCCGACGGCTCGGTCTACCTCTTGACCAACTGCGCCGATCCGCTCGGGTCCTGCGTGATCGGTGCCGACGACACGTTCGCGGGTCAGGCCGAGACATTCAGCTACACCGTCCCGGCGGCTGGCCCCTACTACCTCATCGCGGACTCCTACGGGACCAACACCGGCACGACCTACGTCCTCGAGATCTCGATCACCTGCGGGTTCGAAACCGGTGCCTGCTGCTTCTACGGGACCGGGCCATGCGGGCCCGAGTTCAACGGATGCCTCGAGCTCGACTTCGCCAGCTGCCAGCAGCAGGGTGGCGAGTACTCGGGGGACGGCACGGTTTGCGATCCGCTGCCGTGTCCGGCTCCGCCGCCGACCGGCGCCTGCTGCCTGCCCGGCGGCGATTGCCTCTGCGTCACGCAGGGCGATTGCGATGCGATGTCGGGCGTGTACCAGGGCGACGGCACGACCTGCGAGGGGGTGGCCTGCGCGCCGGTCGCGATCGAGCGGTCAACCTGGGGCCGCGTCAAGACGCGCTACCGCTAGGCTCGCCTCGCTCGGCGAAAGATCTCGCGAACGCACGAAGGCCGGGGGCCACCAAGCCCCCGGCCTTTTCCATGCGCACCGGCGTTCGATCGAAGACGCCGAAATTTCGTCCGCCCGCGCTACTCCTTCGGCTCGACCGCCACCCGCTTCTCGCGGATGCGCGCCGACTTTCCCTTGAGCTTCGTCAGGTAGTAGATCTTGCTGCGGCGTACCCGGCCCTGCTGCACCAACTCGATCTTGGCGACGGTGGGCGAGTGGAGCGGGAAGATGCGCTCGACGCCGACGCCGTCGGAGATCTTCCGCACGGTGAAGCTGGCGCGAAGTCCGGCGCCACGCCGCGAGATCACCACGCCCTGGAAGGCCTGGAGCCGCTCCTTCTCCCCTTCGATAACCTTCACCTGCACCCGCACGGTGTCGCCCGGGTTGAACTCCGGAATATCCGACCGGATCTGCGGTGCCTCTACGTTCTTCAGAACGTGCATGGCGTCTCCTCCTCGCGCGGGCTTGACCTGTCCCGGACGGGCCGCCCGCATTCGGCCCTTCCCAATTCTTCGCCGCTCGAAGCTAGCAGGCTCCGAACCATTCCGTCACTCGCGTCTTCGCCTGCGCTTCTGGGGGGGCAGCTCGACCCCCTCGGGCAGCGTCCAGCCGCGCGCCACCAACCACCGGAGCTCGTCGCCGGTGAGCGAACCCTCGCGGGCCGCCTGCGCCACCAGCTCCGGTCGGCGACGCAGCGTGCGCAGGATCGCATCGCGTCGTCGCCACTCTGCCACCTTCCCGTGGTGCCCGGAGCGCAAGAGCTCCGGCACCTCGAGACCGCGGAAGACCTCGGGTCGCGTATAGTACGCCGAATCGAGCAGCGTCCGCTCGAAGGAGTCTCCCTCGGCCGACTCGATGTCTCCCATCACGCCCGGGACCAGCCGCACCAGCGCATCGGTCAAAACCAGCGCCGCCGGCTCGCCCCCTGAAAGGATGAAGTCCCCGAGCGACACCTCGCGCGTCGCGAAGACCCGAATCCTCTCGTCCAGACCCTTGTAGCGCCCGAAGAGCAGGACCACGTCCCGCGCATCGAGCAGCTTTCGCACGAGCGGCTGGGTCAGCGTCTCCCCCTGCGGGGTCAAGATCACGACCTCTCGTCGCTCGGCCAGCGGAGGGGGCAGGGCGTCGAGCGCCCGCGCCACCGGCTCCACCTTCAAGATCATTCCGGGACCACCCCCGTAGGGATAGTCGTCGATCGTCCGGTGCGGATCGTCGGTGAACTCCCGAAGATCCAGCAGCCGAATCTCGGCGCGACCCGACTCGCGCGCCACCCGCAGAAGCCCCTCGTCCAGCGCCCCGGCGAACATGCCGGGAAAGCCGGTCAGGATGCTGACGCGGAGGAAGGGCGCTTCCCGCCCGGTCGCCTCGACTCCTTCCGATTCGATCGTTTCGGTCCTCGACTCCCGGCTCCGGGCCTCAACGTCGGCTCGTCACCGTCGTCCGGTTGTCCCTCGCGCGACTGCGCGGCGAAGAGATCGTCCCGCGCGGTCAAGGTCATCCGCTTCGCTTCGAGATCGATCGACGCCACGAACTCCCGGCGCGCCGGGATCAACCACTCGCCGCTCGGTCCCTGCACGCGATAGAGGTCGGTGCCGCCGGCCTCGATCACCCGTTCGATCCGCCCGAGCGGTCGACCGTCGCTCTGGATCACCTCGAGCCCCACCAGCTGGTAGTGGTAGAAGCTCCCGTCCGGCAGCGCCGGCAGGACCGTGGCATCCAGAAACAGCTCCCGTCCGACCAGCGCTTCGGCGCCGTTTCGATCCGGCACCTCGGCAAATCGCACCAGGACGTGGGTCAGGTGAACGCGGCTCGTCGCCACCGTTCGCCCCTCATCCCCTTCCATCGCGAAGAAGAGGCGCGTCTTCGGCGCAAACCGTCCGGCCTCCCCGCCGGTGGCCTCGATCGCCACCTCACCGCGGATGCCGAAGGCCTTGACGATGCGTCCGACGAAGACCCGTTCCATCGATTGGGGTCCCGCGCTCAGCTCGCCCCCTACTCCAGGATCTCGAGCACCGCGCGCACATTCGCCTTGGTGGCGGAGGCGGAGAGCAGGGTGCGGATGGCGCGAATGGTGCGCCCGTGCTTGCCGATCACCTTGCCCAGATCGCCGTCGCCGACGCGGAGCTCGTAAACCGTGGTCTTCTCGCCCTGGACGGCCCGCACCTCGACTTCGGTCGGGTTGTCCACCAGGCTCTTCGTGATGTACTCGATCAGTTCCTTCAGGTCCGGCATCCTGGCCTCGCTTTCACTGTGCGTTCTCCCTTGGGAGAGCGCTCGCACTCGTTGTCGTTGGTTTCACACGTGCGGCAAGTTTCAGCGTTGGTCCTTCGGCGTTATGCCGAGGGCTGCGCGACCCTGAGCTTCTTGATCAACACGGACACCGCCGGCGAGGCCTGAGCGCCGTGATCGAGCCAGTACTGCGCCCGCTCGAGATCGATCGAGACGAGCGGCGTGGCCGGCTTGGGATCGTAGTAACCGAGCTTCTCCAAGAAGCGCCCATCGCGCTGAAAACGCGAGTCGGCCACCACCACCCGGTAGGTCGGCTTGTTCTTCCCACCAGCCCGCTGCATGCGGATCACCACCATTCGCGAATCACCTCTCTTTCCGACTATCCGATTTCGACTGTCCGACGCTCCGTTCGGACTATCTGCGCTTGCCGGAGCGGGTCAGCATGTTCTGCTGCATCCGCCCCATCCGCGACACCATCTGCCGCATCATCAAGAAGTCCTTGAGCAGCTTGTTCACGTCCTGCACCGACGTGCCGCTCCCCTTGGCGATGCGCTTGCGGCGGCTGCCGTCGATGATCTCCGGTCGATTGCGCTCTCGGCGCGTCATCGACTGGATGATCGCCTCCACCCGCGTCATCTGCTTCTCATCGATCTTCATCCCGGCCGGCAGCTTGTTGCCGATCCCCGGGATCATCTTGATGAGGTCCTCGAGCGGCCCCATCTTCTTCACCTGCCCGAGCTGCTCCAAGAAGTCCTCTAGCGTGAACTCCGACTTCCGAAGCTTCTGCTCGAGCTTGACCGCCTCTTCGACCGTGACCGCTTCCTGCGCCTTCTCGACGAGCGAGAGAATGTCGCCCATCCCGAGAATCCGCGAAGCGAGCCGATCCGGATGGAAGACCTCGAGTCCTCCCACCCGCTCGCCCGTTCCCAAGAAGAGAATGGGCAGGTTCGCCACCGCGCGGATCGAAAGCGCCGCGCCGCCGCGAGCATCCCCATCCATCTTCGAGAGCACGACGCCGTCGACGCCCAACCGCGCGTGGAAGGCCTGCGCCACCGTCACCGCGTCCTGGCCCGACATGCCGTCGACCACCAGGATCACCTGGTGCGGGCGCACCGCCTCTTTGATCCGCTCGACCTCCTCCATCATCGCTTCATCGATGTGGAGGCGACCCGCGGTGTCGACCAGGAGGTAATCGGCTCCGATCGACTTCGCGGTGTCGAGCGCGCGCTTGGCGATCCCGACCGCGTCCTTCTCACCCTTCTCGACGTGGACGCGGAGTCCCGCTTCCTTGCCGAGCGTCTCGAGCTGATCCATCGCCGCCGGACGATGCACGTCGCAGGCTGCCAGGACCGGCACCTTCTTGCGCTTCTTCAAGTGATGCCCGAGCTTCGCGACGAAGGTCGTCTTGCCCGAGCCTTGCAGCCCCACCATCAGAATGCGGGTCGGAATCTCACGCGATTCGACCACACCCTGCGCGGTGGTCCCCAGGATGTCGACCAGCACCTCGTGCACGACCCGCACGACCTGTTGGCCGGGCGAGAGGCTCTTCAAGACCTGCTGCCCGATCGCCTTCTCTTCCACCCGCTTGACGAAGTCCTTCGCGACCGATACGTGGACGTCGGCCTCCAAGAGGGCGCGTCGCACGTCGCGAAGACTCTCGCGGATGTTTTCCTCGGTCAGGGATCCCTGACCGCGGAGCTTCTTGAAGACGAGCTCCAGCCGTTCCGATAGCTGCTCGAACATGCGAAGACCCGCGCCCTCCGGACCCCTGTCACTCTCCCAGGACGGTCTGCCACTCGCCCGGGACCAACTGTCGGGAGATCGAACCCGGGATCCAAGCCGGGCTAAAGACCGCGCAAAGGGGCGGAGGTTACAGAAGTCGGCGGCAGGATCGCAATCGCCGTTTCGTCCGTTGGGTCGGTCGAGGCGGAGAGGAATCGGCGCGGGGCCCCGCCAGGGCGCCCGCGTCGGGCAAGGGGGTGGCCGAGACCCGGGTCCCGACCCCCCGGATCAGCGGTAGAGGCGCTTCACCTCGCCAAAACTGGACTCCCGGACCGGGACCGGGCTGCAGTCGACCGTCTCGCAGCCGATGCCCAAGGCCTGGGTCGGGCCCCAGATCTGGCTCACGTTGGTCCAACCGGTCGGGAAGCCGATTCCCGGGGCGACGTTGGTCAGGGGACAGCCGCCCGGCCCGTCGAGATCGGCGCCGACGTACCAGTGCGCGAACCCGCCCGGCCAGTTCGCCCAGTAGCCGACCCAGAACGCGCCGTCGAAGCACTCGCAGACAATCGGAATCGTGTGTCGGCTGAGGTTAGGCCAGATCGCGATGGTCCCGGGCTGGACGCCGAAAAGGGTACAGATCACGTTCCCCGGCACCCCTCCCGCATCGTCCCAGAGGAAGACGTCCATCGTGGCGTCGCCTTGAAATCCAACCTGCGTGAAGTCGAACACCGCCGAGCAAACCACCGAGTAGTCCACGGTGAAGCACTCGGCGAACGATCCGTAGTCTGGCGGAACGATCCCGTGGTACTTCCAGGCGTAGCCGTTCTCGTAGCTGCCGTCGCTGTTGAATAAGAGCGTCCCGCAGCCGCCGTCGGCCGCGCTGTTCAGCGTTCCGTGGATGAGTTCGTCGCCGTTGTAGACGCGGCTGAAGTCAGCGGCCAAGGTCGGCGCGGCCAAAATCGAGAGGAGCAGCGCGGAAAGCAAGTGACGCATGAGCCCTCCATGTTTGGATGGATGTCGGGATTCGTCCGGCTGCCGCGGGGGGTGTGGCCCAACGATCGTAGCCCCGCGCGAGCGCGGACGCCAAGCAGGCCTTGGAATTTCAGCGCGATTCGATCCACGCCCACTCAATCGACGCGCTCGAGGAGTGTTCGGAAACGTGGCAGTGTTCGGATTGGATCGAGGTTGTTGTCGTGCAGGATCCAGCCGCGCTGGCTGAGCCCGGCGTCAACCGCGCGCTCGAGCAACGTCATCGCCTCCTCGAGATCCCCCGCCATCGCGTGGATGCATGCGACGTTGTACAAAACCATCGGCTCGGTCGGCTCCATCGAGAGGGCAAGGCCGGTCCACTCCAAGCTGCGCTCTCGCTCACCGAGTGCCATGAGACCGTTGGCGCCCATGTAGAGAGCGCGCACGTCGTCCGGCTGCTGCGTCAGACGCTCTTCCACGATGCGCACGCCGCGGCGCCGCGACTCCGCCGCCTCCGTCGGTCGCCCGAGATCGCAGAGGATCTGCGCGACGAGGAGCGGCGCCTGATAGTCGTGCGGATTGAGGTCAGAGGCGCGCGCCAGGAGCCTGGCGGCGTCTTCGAGTCGGCCTTGCGCGAAGGCGTGGCGACCGTAGAGGTAGTACGCCTCGAACAGGCTCGGGCCGAGACGAATGGCGTTCACGAATTCCGCCTCGGCCGCATCATCCGCATGCGAGAGCGAGAGCACCTGACCGCGCGAGGCATGCGCCTCGGCCGAGTCGGGATCGAGTTCGAGCGCGCGGCGGCTGGCGGCATCGGCGCGATCGAGGCTCTCCTGCCGGCGATCGGCGTAGAGATAGAGGAAGGCGCAGCAGTCGGCGATGCCGGCGTAGGCCCGCGCATACTCGGGGTCGTGCTTGATCGCGAGTGTGAACATCTGGAGCGCGAGCTCGATGCCGCGACGCCAGTACTGGTAGAAGAAGCGCCGCCCGCGCAGGTAGTAGTCGAAGGCCACCGGATCGCGCGTCTCGAGCGACGAAAAGGGACGGGGTTCACCCGGCGTGAGGTTCACCGCCAGGGTGCGCACGACATTCTCGGCGATCTCCTCTTGGATGGCGAAGACGTCGCGGAGCTCACGATCGAAGCGCCCGGTCCAGAGCTCCACCCCATCGGTCACGCGAAGAAGCCGCACCTCGATCCGAAGTCGGTTGTCGCTCTCCTCGAGCCGGCCACAGAGCAGGCTGTCGCAGCCGAGCACGCGCCCGATGGTGACGAGGTCGAGCGCGCTCCGTGTGTAACGGAAGGACGCGGCGCGCGAGGCGACGCGCAGCCCCTTCAGTCGATCGAGCACGCGAATCAACTCCTCGCTGATCCCTTCGCAGAGGTGCTCGCGCGAACCGCCCGGGCTCTCATCGACGAGCGGCAGCACCGCGATCGACGGCCGCGTCGGCGCGTCGGGGGCCTCGTCTCCCCGCTGGATCGATTCCAGTTCGGCGCGCAGCAAGGCGTGCGACTCGATGCGCGCCTCCGGCGCCTTCTCCAGGCATCGCGCGAGCAGCCGGCCGAGTCGCGGCGGCAGGGTCGGACGAAGTTCGGAAGCGAGGCGCGGGCGATCGCGCAGGATCGAGGAGAGCAGCTCCGCGGTGGTGGCGCCTTGGAAGGGGCGCCGCCCGGTCGCCATCTCGTAGAAGAGCACGCCGAGCGAGAAGAGATCGGAGCGGGAATCGACCTCCTCGCCCCGCGCCTGCTCCGGGGACATGTAAGGGAAGGTGCCGACCACCAGCCCCGACTGCGAGAGATCGAGGGTCGAGGCCTCGGGCGCTCCTTCCTCCGCGCGCGGTGGCCGCAGCTTCACCAGTCCGAAGTCGAGCACCTTGGGCACGCCGTCACTGCTGACCAGAATGTTGCTCGGCTTGAGATCACGATGGGTGAGCCCGGCGTCGTGGGCCGCGCCGACCGCGCGCGTGATGCCGATGGCCAGGGTGAGGAACTGCGCAAGCGGCAGCCCGTCGACCGAGATCAACTCCTTGAGCGGCCGCCCCTCGATGAGCTGCATGGTGAAGAAGCGAACCCCCTCCGCTTCCTCCACCTGATGGATCGCGACGATGTTGGGATGCTGAAGCGAGGTGAGGGCACGAACCTCGTGCTCGAAGCGGCGGAGCTGCTCCGGTGAGGTCGCGAGCTCCGGCCGAAGCAGCTTGAGCGCCACCTCGGCACCGTCGCTCACATCCCGCGCGCGGAACACCTCGCCCATTCCGCCCGCGCCGAGCCTCTCCAGCAGCTGATAGTGGCTGAGCCGCGTCCCGACCATGAGAGAGCGCCTCGCGAGGTTCTCTGGTCGCCGGCAATGGAGCCGACGAAACAGCCGGGAGTCGGATTGTTCCATTGCCGCGCGGCGGCGGCAAGCGCTTCGCGTCCGCGGTCGCGGGACCTAGGGCGCGACGGTGATCGGCAGGACCCGCTGCTCGCTCCCTTCTCCGAGTGCCAGGAGGTATCGCCCGGCCGGCAGGTGCGAGAGGTGCACGGTGCCATCCGCAGAGAGGAGCGACTCCCCTCGCGACACGATTCGGCCGTCGATGCCGAAGAGTCGAGCGCCGCGCGTCGACGCGTTCTCGTTCGAGCCGGAGCGGGTGAAGACGAGCCGAGCGTCGCCGTGGGTCGGATTGGGAATCACCCGAAGCGTGCTCGCGAGGTCGGGCGTGGTCGCACCGGACGTGCCCGCCCATCGCGCGAGGTGTCGCGAGGGCACGCCGCTCGCGGAGAGAAAGTCGCCGCCGACGTAGAGGCTCCCTTGCCAGGTCGCGAGCGCCTGCACGCGATCATCCAGTCCTTGATCGAAGCCAAGCCACGCGGTGCCGGTCCAGTGCGCGAGGCGAGGCATCGGACTTCCCCCCGACACGAGGTACCAGCCGCCGGCCACCAGTTCGCCCTCGAATTCCGCGAGCGCGACGACGTTGCCGCCAAGTCCGGGCGGAAAGCCGCCCCAGGACTGCCCATTCCAGCGCGCGGCTCCGACCGCCGATCCGCCGCCGGCAAACTCGAAGAAGCCGCCGACCACCAGCTCGCTCTGGAAAACGCGCGCGGCCCAGCCCGGACCATTGAGGCCGAAGCCGAGCGGCGAGAAGGCGACGCCGTCCCAGGCGGCGATGCGGTTGACCGGGACTCCGCTTGCGAGGTTGAACCAGCCGCTCACGATCAACTGCGAGTCGAAGTCGGCGAACGCGGAGACCCGCGAGTTGACGCCGCCGGCGAGCGAGGACCAGGTCGCGCCGTTCCAGCGGCCGACGTGGGCTAGTGGAGTCGCCCCCGAGGAGACGAAGTCGCCGCCCACGTAGAGGCCGTCGTTCCCCACATGAAGCGCGTGGACCGCGTCGTCGACGCCATCCGGCGTCGCTTGCCAGCCCGTGCCGTCAGCCCAGCTCGCCAGGTGGGCCGCGGGGAGAGCGCCGGCGTGCGTGAAGTCGCCGCCCACCACCAGGAGGTCGTTCCAGACGATGAGGGCGCGCACCGCGCCATCGACGCCATCGCCGAGCGGGTGCCAGGCGGCGCCATCCCAGGCCGCGACGTTGTGCGCCTCGACCTCGCCGGCGTGGCTGAAGGCGCCGCCGACATAGAGACGATCGGCAGTCGCCAAGAGGGCGTAGACCGGTCCGTCGAGCCCCCCCGGGGTTCCAGGTGCCGGATCTCCAAACTCGGGAGCCCAACCCTGGGCGTGACCACGGGTGGGCGCGAGCGCGAGGGCGGCGAGGACGCCCAGGGCAGCGACGCGGACTTGGAGATCACGGCGGCGCGGGCGAGGGGAACGATGCGTTCGTGCGGCGTTGCCGCCGCGAGCCGGGATTCGAGGCATGGAAGCTCCGGAGCAGACCGGCGCGTCAACGCGCGACGCGTTGGGTCTGTCGATTCTCGATCCAGTAGATCGCTTGCTTCGGTGAGTTGCCCGCCGTTCCGGCGCCGGCGGGGATGACGTCGAGGAAGATTCTACGCGAGGAGACCGTGATGTGGACCGGTGTCATGCCGGGATCGAGCAAAGCGCCGGGGATCGGGTCGGGGGCCTCGTTGGGCTTGAGCACCGGGACGAGGTAGACGCGCTCGGGCTTCTCGCCGCGCCGCTCGATCAAGGTGATCACCGCGTCGTTCGCCTTGCCGTCGTTGTCGAGGTCGCCTTGGCCCCAGAGTTCGCCCATCGTGACGGTGACCTGGCCCTCCGTGCCGATGCCGCTCCAGGCGCCATCTCGAAGGTGGACCTTGCCCGGGCCGGCGATTACGTAGGTGAGGTTCTTGAGTGGCTCGGGCACGGGGCTCGGCGCCGGGCGCGACGAGGTAGCCTGCACCTCCGGGTGCTTCGCGCAGCCGCCAAGTGCGGCGATGAGCGAGGCGGCAACGAGGGCCGCCGCGGGCCAAGGCAAAGGCCCCCAATTCGCTCCTCTCTCCGCGCGAATCATCGCACCACCCCCAAGGCGTGGAAGGCCGCCACGGGATCGGGGGCCCCGAACACCGCGTTTCCCGCGACCAACCACCGGGCCCCGGCCGCGCGCACCAGCGGCGCGGTCTCGCCGTCGATACCGCCGTCCACCTCGAGGAGGGGACTCCGCCCGAGGCGAGCGCAGATCTCGCCGGCCCGCCGAAGGCGCTCGATCGCGCTCGGCATGAAGCGCTGTCCGCCGAACCCGGGCTCGACGCTCATGACCAGGATGAGGTCGACGAAGGGGGCCCAGGCTTCGACGTGGGGATCAAGCTCGCTCGAAGGCCGGATCGCGACTCCCAGGCCGATGCCGAGGCGCGCGGCCTCGGCCGCCAGCGCCGCACGATCGACCGCGAGCTCCGCGTGCACCGTGCAGAGGTCCGAGCCGGCGCGCGCAAACGGCTCCAGGTAGCGGAGTGGGTCCTCGATCATGAGGTGCGTGTCGAAGAAGGCGCGGCTGTGGCGCCGAATCGAGCGCACCAGCGGCGGGCCGAAGGTGATGTTCGGGACGAAGTGCCCATCCATCACGTCGAGGTGGAGCACCTGGGCCCCGGCCGATTCGAGCGGCACGATCGCGGCGGCCAGGGCCGCGAAGTCGGCCGAGAGGATCGAGGGGAGCACGCGGTCCTCTTGCCCCAGCGCGACGAGCTTCTCGCGCGAGGTCACGGGCCGTTCCTCGGGGCCTCGCCCCCTGCCGGCTCCTCCGGCGCGAAGGGCGCTGCCCCCTCGGGGAAGAGCTCCGCGGTGTCGGTGGTCAACCGCACGGTGCTCCCGCTCCAGATCATCCCCCCGTCGGCGGGTCGGTCGCGACCACCGTCCAGCCCTCGCCGGAACCGCTTTCCTCGGCGTAGGCCACGCCGAACCCGTTCTCCTTGAGCCAAGTCGCCGCCTCGCGCTCCTTGAGCCCTCGGAGATTCGGCAGCACGAAGGGACGCTTCTTCGCCGGCTTCGAAACCAAGAAGGAGACCGGCTCGTCTCCCGCGACCGCGGAGCCCGAGGTGGGCGACATCGCCATGATCTGGTCGGGGGTCTCGCTGCTGGTGGCGGCATAGACGATCGCGCCGGTGCGCACGCCCATCTCTTGCAGGGTGATCCGCGCCATCCGCACGGTCGAGCCGAGGAGATCGGGGATCCGCCGATCGAGCGCGCCGAGGCTCAGGGTCAGCTCGACTTGCCGGTGACGCTTGACCCGGCTCCCGCTCTGCGGCAAGGCGAGCAGCACTTGCCCGCGCGGGATCTCGGAGCTGTAACGGCCCGGCGCGGTCGAGAACTTGAGGTCCCCCGCGTCCAACTTCTTCTTCGCCTCATCGAAGCTCAAGCCGGCAACTTCCGGCACCTCCACCTCGTCGCCCAGGCGCACCACCCGCGGCATGATGACGCGATCGAAGAGGCCGCAACCGATGAGGAAACCGATCAGCGCGAGCAGGAGTGTGCGCACGCGCCGCTTCATCGGGGAGAGGGTGGCGCCGAGCGGACGCCGCCAGGGATCTCCGGCGCCGGGCAGACGCACCGTACGCGTGGGCCTCAGTCCTTCGTTCATCCCTTCCCCTGCTCGTCGATCGCCGTGCCGACCTTTGGTCTTCGTTCTTCCCTCTGCCCTCGCGTCACGATGAAGGCATAGCTCCCATCGGTGGCGTGCTCGCCCGGAACCAGCAGGAACTCCCCCTCGCGAAGTCGCGCGCTCTCCGGTACACACTCCGGCAGCGGCAGCGGACCCCACTCGCGGTGCTCCGCGAGGAAGCGGTCTCGCTGTGCGGTCGTCTCCTCCGGTTCCGTGGTGCAGACACTATAGACGAGCCAGCCGCCGTCGAGGAGCCGTGAGGCGGCGGAGCGGAGCAGCGACGCCTGCACCTCGGCGAGGCGCGGAATCTCCTGCTCCTGCGCGCGCCAACGCAGGTCGACCCTTCTCCGAAGCACCCCGAGATTGGAACAGGGCGCGTCGATCAGAATGCCGTCGAAGGCGAGGCTGAAGGGCAGCGCGCCGCCATCGCTCACCACGAGGTCGATCCCAGGTCGCGCGAGCGAGGCGGGCCAACGCTCGAGCCCTCGCGCCAGGAGCGAGAGTCGACGCGAGGAGAGGTCGGCGGCGACGATCCGCGTGCCGGGCTCCGCGCGCTCGAGGAGGTGCGAGGTTTTGGTACCGGGCGCGGCGCAAAGGTCGAGGACGCGCCCCGCAACACGAGGGGGGAGCAGCCCCACGAGGATCGCGCTTCCGTCTTGGATGGTGAAGAGCCCGGCCGTGAACTCCGACCACTCGGCCGGATGGCTGCCGGCCGCGGCGAGCCGAGTGCCGGGAATCCACCCGGCGTTCGTATCGCGAGCGACGCGATCCGACGACTCGAGCCGCGCGAGGTCGAGCGCAGGCGAGAGACGCAGCCAGTAGTCCGGGTGCGACTGGCTGTGGGCAAGCGCCGCTTCGGTCCGCCCACTCCCCCACCGTGCGAGCCATCGGCCCACGATCCACTCCGGCACCGAGTAGCGAAGGGCGAACGCGGAGACTGCGCTGTCGTCCGTGACCGCTGCCCAGGCGCTCCTCCCCTCGCGCGCCGCGCGGCGCAGCACGGCGTTGACGAATCCGGCCACCCCGGCATGCGCCACCGCGTGGGCAGGTTCGCTCGTGTCGACCGCGGCATGTGCGCCGATTCGATCGTGGAGCACGAGCTGCGCCAGGCCGAGACGCAGCAGATTCCGCACCTCCGGCGCGAGTTCCTCCAGGCGGCGCGGCGCAATCCAACCTTGGAGTAAGCGGTCGAGGCGGGCGCGATGGCGGAGCGTCTCGAGCACCAGGCTGTGCAGGAGGGCGCGATCGTCGGCGCGTGGAATCGCCCGCTCGCGCTCCTCGAGAAGCGGCTTGAGCGGCCCTGGGTCGCGCTCGGATTCGATCAAGAGCTGGAGCGCGGCGCGTCGCACCGGATCGACCGGCCGCCCGCTCCGTCGGCGCTCAGGCACCGGTGGTCGGCGCGCCCGTCAGTCGCGTGCCGGGCGAGAGCCGAGCGCCGCGCCACCACTCGCGCGCGGCGGTGCGCTTGCGGCCGTCGAGCTGAACCTCTTCGAGCAGGAGGAGGCCGGGCGCGCAGACCAGACCGACGCCATCGTCGCGGGGCAGGAGCGTTCCGTGCAGCTCGGTGCGCGGGATGCGATCGAGAGGGGTGGCGCGGTGCACGCGCAGCCTCTGCCCACCCACGAACGCGAAGGCTCCCGGCCACGGTGTCATCGCCCGGATCTGACGATCGATCTGCTCGACCGGGAGGTGCGTCTTGAGCAGTCCATCCTCCTTCTCGAGCATGCCGGCGTAGGTGGCGCCGTCGGGCGACTGCTCGATCGGATCGAGTTCGCCGCGCTCGGCGCGATCAAGCGTCCGCACCAGGAGATCACCGCCCATCGCCGCCAAGCGCAGCATCAGCTCGCCGGTCGTCTCGCGCGCCCCGATCGGCGTCATCGCCTCGCTCAAGATCGCGCCGGTGTCCATGCCCTCGTCCATTTGGAAGATGGTGATACCGGTCCAGGCATCGCCGGCCAGGATCGACGCGGCGACGGGCGAGGCGCCGCGATGACGCGGCAGGACGCTGCCGTGCACGTTCCAGCAGCCGCGCGGCGGCAGATCGAGCCAGGCCCGCTTCAAGATCCGCCCATAGGCCGCGGTGACGAACAGCTCTGCCTCGAGCGCGCGGAGTGAGTCGAGCGTTTCCGGCAGGAGCAGTTTCGCCGGTTGGAGAAGCGGCAGGCCCGCCTCGCGCGCGACGCGAGCGACCGCCGGCTCCTCCACCGCGAGGCCGCGTCCGCTTGGGCGACTGGGCTGGCAGATCACGCCGGCCACCGTGTGTCGGCTCGCGAGGAGCGCGCGCAGCACGGTGGCGGCGAAGTCGGGCGTGCCGAGGAAGGCGAGGCGCACGCTACTCCCTGGAGACGATCGAGGTGACCGCGCTCTTCTGGCACTCCACCTGCGCGTCGCCGAGCTTCAACGTGACGACGTCGTCCTTGATTCCCTGGACCACGCCGAAGAACCCACCTTGGGTCAGAACGCGATCCCCCTTCTTGAGCGAGGAGAGCATCGACTGCGTCTCCTTCATCTTCTTTTGACTGGGGCGAATGATGAGGAAGTAGAAGATGACGAAGATGAGGATGAACGGAATGAACTGCATGTAGACCGGCGGCGCGCCGGGAGCCGGGGAGGCATTCTGCGCGGCGGCAGGCACGGCCAGGGTGCTCAAGATCCCGAAGAGCGCCCAGGCGCATCGCGGGTCCGACCAGCGGATCGACATCGATTCTCCTTTCGAGAAGACCGGCTCCCTTTGCGAACTCCCTACTCCGGTCCCGCATTCAAGCGCGCCAGGGTCGCGCGCTTCCACTCGACGAAGCGGCCGGCCGCGATGGCCTCGCGGATGCCGCGCACGAGCGACTGATAGTAGTGGAGGCTGTGCAGCGTGGCCAGTCGGAGCCCCAAGATCTCTCCGGCCGCGAAAAGGTGGCGGAGGTAGGCGCGGGAGAAGGTCCGGCAGGTGGGGCAATCGCAGTCGGGGTCGAGCGGGCGCGGATCCTCGGCGTAGCCCGCGTTCTTGATGATGAGCTTGCCGCGCGAGGTGAAGACCGTCCCCTTCCGCGCGTTTCTGGTCGGCAGCACGCAGTCGAAGAGGTCGACGCCCCGCTCCACCGCTTCCAGGATGTCCTCGGGGCGACCGACCCCCATGAGGTAGCGCGGCTTCTCGCGCGGCAGGTGCGGCTCGGTCTCGCCGAGCACCCGCATGCACTCCTCCATCGGCTCGCCCACCGCCAGACCGCCGATCGCGTAGCCCGGCAGGTCGAGCGCGACGAGCCCCGCGGCCGACTCCTCGCGGAGATCGGCGAAGAGCCCGCCCTGCACGATGCCGAAGAGGTGGCTCCGCCCTTCGCCCCCCGCCGGCACACGCTCCGGATCGTCGAGCTCGGCGCGCCACACCTCGGCGCAGCTGCGAGCCCACTCGGTGGTGCGAAGCATGTCGCGGCGCGCGCGGGCGTAGTCGCTCGGGTACGGCGTCAGCGTGTCGAAGGCCATCACGATGTCGGAGCCGAGCGCGAGCTGCACGCGGATCGAGGCGGCCGGATCGAAGAAGTGACGCGAGCCGTCGAGGTGGGATTGAAAGGCGACGCCGTCGTCCCGAATCTTGTTGAGGCGCGCGAGGGAGAAGACCTGGTAGCCGCCCGAGTCGGTCAGGATCGGGCCGTCCCAGGCCATGAAGCGATGGAGCCCGCCCAGTCGGCGAATGCGCTCGTGCCCCGGCCGCAGGTAAAGGTGATAGGTGTTGCCCAGCAGGATCTGAGCGCCGCTCGCGTGGACCTCGTCGGGGGTAAGCGTCTTGACCGTCGCTTGGGTGCCGACCGGCATGAAGGCCGGGGTCTCGATCGCGCCGCGCGAGGTGGTGACGCGCCCGCGGCGCGCGCGGCTCGCCGGATCGGTGGTGAGAAGTTCGAAGAAGGGCATGGTCGCTCGTCCCTCCGACTCAGACGATCAGCATCGCGTCGCCGTAACTGTAGAAGCGGAAGCCGGTGTCCAGCGCGTGACGGTAGGCGCGGAGCACCCGCTCGCGTTCGGCGAAGGCCGAGACCAGGAGCAAGAGGCTCGAGCGCGGCAGGTGGAAATTGGTGAGGAGCGCATCGACCGCGCGAAAGCGATGCCCGGGCACGATCGTGAGGTCGGTCCAGCCGGCGCATTCAGCGATCGCGCCATCCCCCCGCGCGGCCGCCGACTCGAGGGCGCGCACCGTGGTGGTGCCGATCGCGACGACTCGTCCGCCGCGCGCGCGGCTGGCCGCGATGGCCCGCGCCGCCTCCGCGCTCACCGCGTAGCGCTCGGCCAGCACCTGGTGCCGATCCTCGCTCGAGGCTCGCACCGGCAGGAAGGTCCCCGGCCCCACGTGCAGCAACACGCGCGTGCACTCGATGCCGCGATCCACTAGAGCGGCGAGGAGGCGGGGCGTGAAGTGAAGCCCGGCGGTCGGGGCCGCGATCGCCCCCGCCTCGCGCGCGAATACGGTCTGGTACCACTCGCGATCCGCCGGCGTGTCGTCGCGCTCGAGGTAATGGGGCAGCGGAATGTGGCCGGCGCGTTCCATCAGCCCCTCGATCGAACCGTCGAGTGCGGTGAGCCGCCATCGACCACCACCTTCGGGCGCAACCAGGCGAAGTGCTCCGCGCGTCTCGGTCAACTCGAGGAGGTCCCCCTCGCGCAGCCGCCGCGCCGGACCGAGCATCGCGACCCACTCCGCCCCCTGCGGATGCGAGAGGAGCACCTCGACCGCGCGACCGGTCCGGGCCAGGCGGGTGAGCAGTCGGGCGGGCAGCACCCGCGTCTCGTTCGCCACGACCAGATCCCCCGGCTCGAGGCACGACGGCAGATCGAGCACCGTGCGCTCCTCGATGCGGTCGCGCGCGATCGAGCACGAGGAGGCGACTCTGGTCGCGGGGCTCGGCCGGGCGTCGCGCGATGCGCTCGGGCGGGGCTGGTAGTCGTACGCGGCGAGCCAGTCCTCCGGCGCGCGCCGGCCTCGGGTCGTTCAGAGCAGCGTCTCCTGCGTGCCATGCGGCGCGGAGGCCGAGCGCCGCGATAGGCGCCGGGCGTGGCCACGCGTCCAGGCGATGTTCGCTGCACCAGCCCCTGCTGCACCAAGAAGGGCTCGTGCACCTCCTCGAGCAATGTCGGCCTCCTCGCCCACGCTGGCCGCGAGTGTCGAGAGCCGACCGGCCCGCCCGCGAATCGGTTGATGATCGCCCAGCAGGCGCCGGTCCATTTCGTCGGAATCCCATCACGTCGATGTTGAGGAGCGCGAGCGCTTCCTGCGCGCGAAGAGGCGGCGAGACCTCGCCGTCTCCGCGCACCTGCGCGTAGTCCCGCACGCGTCGAAGCAGGCGATTGGCGATGCGAGGCGTGCCCCGGCTTCTTCCCGCGATCTCTCCCACCGCCGCCTCGTCGATCTTCACGTTCAAGAGCCGCGCACTTCGTTCGAGGATGCTCGCGATTTCCGGCGCCGCGTAGAAGTCGACCCGACCGATCCACCCGAAGCGAGAACGGAGCGGGCTGGTCAGGAGGCCGGCGCGGGTGGTCGCGCCGATCAGGGTGAAGCGCTCGAGCGGCACCTGCACGCTCCGCGCGTTCGGCCCGCGATCCAGCATGATGTCGAGTCGGAAGTCCTCCATCGCCTGGTAGAGGTACTCCTCCACCGCGCGATTCAGGCGGTGGATCTCGTCGATGAAGAGCACGCCGCCGCGCGGCAGCGAGGTCAGGATGCCGGCGAGATCGTAGGGGCGATCGAGCACCGGGCCGCTCGTCGTCTTGATCTCCGCACCCATCTCGCGCGCGAGGAGCAGAGCGAGCGAGGTCTTGCCCAGGCCGGGCGGACCAGTGAGGAGGAGATGCTCCAGCGGCTCGCCGCGGAGCTTGGCCGCCTCCACCTGGATCGAGAGGTTCTCGCGCACCTGGTCCTGGCCGAGAACTCGGCCAAGGAGTGGAGCCTGAGGTCGCGTTCGTGCCGCTCCCTCGTCCGCCAGTTTGGGTCGTTCCAGCCGGGCCGCCGTCGGTCGTCTGCCACGCGCCTCTCCTCTCTCGGTCCGCCGCGACGAGCGCGGCCGAAAGGTAACCTGGGCGCCATCGGGCTACAGGAAGGCCAGACTCGGCCGATAGGAGGGAGAAGCGGCGGCAGTCGGGGAGGGAAACTCCCATTGCGCGCCCGCGGAGTGATTGCAAGACTGGTGGCAACGGAGCAGGCAGCGCAACGCGCGCAAGCCGGACGCGACGACGACGGCAGCGTCCGGGCGAGACTCGGGGCGGGGCCCCGGGGCAAGGAGGATGGAACCCCAATGGCGTCGACTTTCGATCCCACCGAGTTCGTAAGCAGCCGCCAGCAACGGGAACTCTTCCAAGAGCTCAACTGGAGCGGCACGTTCCAGGACTACGTGGCCTTGGTGGTGGAACACCCCGAGGTGACCCGCACCGCGTTCCAGAGGATCTACGACATGATCCTCTCGCACGGCGTCGAGGAGTACGTCGAGTTCAAGAAGAAGATCAACCGCTACCGCTTCTTCGATGACCCGATCGACAACGGCCAGGACGGCATCTTCGGTCTCGAGGTGCCGCTGATGAAGATGGTCGCCTTCTTCAAGGCGGCGGCGCAGCGTTACGGGCCCGAGAAGCGCGTGCTCCTCCTGCACGGCCCGGTCGGCAGCTGCAAGTCGACCATCGCGCGCCTGCTGAAGAAGGGGTTGGAGCAATACAGCCGCACGCGTGAGGGGGCGCTCTACACCTTCTCCTGGCGCCTCGACAAGAACGAGGACCACTGGGACGACTGCCCGATGCACGAGGAGCCGCTCCACCTGGTGCCGGCCGAGCTGCGCTCCGCCTTCATGAACGAGATCTCCGCCGCCTGCGGTCAGGAGATCTTCATCGAAGGCAACCTCTGTCCCTTCTGTCGGCGGAACTACGACGAGCTGATCCGCCGCTACGACGGCGACTGGACCGAGCTCATCTCGCACATCCGGGTGCGCCGCTTGATCCTCTCGGAGAAGGACCGGATCGGCATCGGCACCTTCCAGCCGAAGGACGAGAAGAACCAGGACTCGACCGAGCTGACCGGCGACATCAACTACCGCAAGATCGCGCAGTACGGATCCGATTCCGATCCGCGCGCCTTCAACTTCGACGGCGAGTTCAACATCGCCAACCGCGGCATCATCGAGTTCATCGAGGTGTTGAAGCTGGACGTGGCCTTCCTCTACGACCTCTTGGGCGCCTCGCAGGAACACAAGATCAAGCCGAAGAAATTCCCGCAGACCGACATCGATCTGGTCATCCTCGGGCACACCAACGAACCCGAGTACCGCAAGCTGCAAAAGAACGAGTTCATGGAGGCGCTGCGCGACCGCACGGTCAAGATCGACATCCCTTACATCACCAAGCTCGACGACGAGATCAAGATCTACCTGAAGGACTACAACGACCGGAAGGTGCGGGGCCGGCACATCGCGCCGCACACCGTCGAGATGGCGGCGATGTGGGCGGTGCTGACTCGACTCGAAGCGCCGAAGAAGGCCGACCTGACGCTGCTGCAGAAGCTCAAGCTCTACAACGGCAAGACGCTCCCGGGCTACACCAGCGACAACATCCGCGAGCTGCGCAAGGAGACCGAGCGCGAAGGGATGGAGGGGATCTCCCCCCGCTACGTGCAGGACAAGATCTCGAACGCCCTGGTCAGCGACCGCGCCGGCAACTGCATCAACCCGTTCGTCGTGATCAACGAACTCGAAGCCGGCCTCAAGCACCACTCGCTCATCACCGCCGAGGACGAGAAGAAGAAATTCCAAGAGCTCCTCTCGGTGGTGAAGGAAGAGTACGAGGCGGTGGCCAAGAACGAGGTGCAACGCGCGATCTCGGCCGATGAAACCGCCATCGCCAAGCTCTGCTCCAACTACATTGACAACATCAAGGCCTACACCCAGCGAGAGCGGGTGCGGAATCCGTACACCGGGCAGGACGAGGAGCCGGACGAGCGGCTGATGCGCTCGATCGAGGAGAAGATCGAGATCCCGGAGAGCCGAAAGGACGACTTCCGTCGCGAGATCATGAACTACATCGGCGCCCTCGCGATCGAAGGGAAGACCTTCAACTACCGGATGAACGCGCGGCTGATGAAGGCGCTCGAGCTCAAGCTATTCGAAGATCAGCGCGACTCGATCAAGCTGACCTCGCTCGTGTCTTCTTCGGTGGTCGACAAGTCGACCCAGGAGAAGATCGACGTGGTCAAGGGGCGGCTGATTCAGAACTACGGGTACTGCGACATCTGCGCGACCGACGTGATGAACTACGTGGCCTCGATCTTCGCCCGCGGGAACACGGGAAAGGACTGAGCGGCGGCTTGAACGGAAGGGTCACCTAAGCCTCATGCTTCGGATCGAACGCGACCACAACCGCTTCAAGGAGATCGTGAAGGGGCGGATCAAGAAGGACTTCAAGAAGTACATCTCGAAGGGCGAGATGATCGGTCGCCAGAGCGGCAAGACCATCTCGATCCCCGTTCCGCAGATCGATCTCCCGCGCTTCAAGTACGGCAAGAACCAGGGGGGCGTCGGCCAGGGCGAAGGCGACTCCGGCGACCCCATGGACGGCAAGCAGCCGGGTGAGGGTTCGGGCGCCGGAGAGGATCCCGGCCAGCACCTCCTCGAGGTCGACGTCTCGCTCGACGAGCTGGCGCAGATCCTGGGCGAGGAGCTCGAACTCCCGAACATCCAGCCGAAGGGGGATCGCTCGATCCAGGATCGGCGCGATCGCTACACCGGCATTCGCCCGACCGGACCGGAGTCGCTCCGCCACTTCCGGCGCACCTTCCGCCGCGCGATCAAGCGGCAGATCTCGTCGGGGACCTACAACCCGGACGAGCCGGTGATCATCCCGATCCGCGACGACTTCCGTTACCGCGCGCAGCGCACCGCGCCCAATCCCGAAGCGAGCGCGGTCGTCTTCTACCTGATGGACGTCTCCGGTTCGATGGGCGACGAGCAGAAGGAGATCGTGCGGATCGAGACCTTCTGGATCGACACCTGGCTCCGCCACCAGTACGGCGACCTCGACATTCGCTACATCGTGCACGACGCCGCCGCGCGCGAGGTCGATCGCGAGACCTTCTTCCACCTGCGCGAGTCGGGCGGGACCAAGATCAGCTCCGCCTACAGCCTGCTCGACAAGATGCTGAGCGACGAGTACAGCGCGATGGAGTGGAACATCTACGCCTTCCACTTCTCCGACGGAGACAACTGGGGCTCGGGCGACACCGAGCTTTGCCTCAAGCTCCTCTCCGACTCGCTGCTCCCGATCATGAACCAGTTCGCCTACGGGCAGGTCGAGTCGCCCTACGGCAGCGGCCAGTTCCTGAAGGACCTGCGCGGCGCCTTCCGCTCGGCCGAGAACCTCGTCACCTCGCATATCCCGGACAAGGAGCGGATCTACGACTCGATCCGCGAATTCCTGGGCAAGGGCCGCTGAGGCGAGAAGGAAACGCATGAGCCTCCCGCAAGAGCTGGCCCGCGAACGCGACGAGATCCGCGCCATCGCGCGCAACCTGGGGCTCGACTGCTTCGAGACCGTCTTCGAGATGGTGACCTGGGAAGAGATGAATGAGGTCGCGGCCTACGGCGGCTTCCCGGTGCGCTATCCCCATTGGCGCTTCGGTATGGAGTTCGAGCGGCTACACAAGAGCCACGCCTACGGCCTCTCCAAGATCTACGAGCTGGTCATCAACAACAATCCGTGCATCGCCTACCTGCAAGAGGCGAACGAGGTGGTGGACCAGAAGCTGGTCATGGCCCACGTCTACGGCCACTGCGACTTCTTCAAGAACAACATCTTCTTCGCCCACACCAACCGCAAGATGGTCGACGCCATGGCCAACCATGCCGCGATCGTGCGGCGGCACATGGATCGTTACGGGCAGGAGAAGGTCGAGGCCTTCGTCGATCTCGCCCTCTCGATCGAGCACCTGATCGATCCGCAGCGGGTCTTCCTCGAGCCGCGCACGCCGGCGCCCGCGACACAGGAGGAGCCGAACGAGCCGCAGGTTCAGCGGATTCGCGCCAAGGAGTACCTCGAGTCGTTCGTCAACCCGCCCGAGTTCATCGAGCAGCAGCGGAAGAAGCTCGAGGAAGAGCGCGCCCGGCGCCGTCGTTTCCCCGAGCGGGCGGAGCGCGACATCCTTCTCTTCCTACTCTCGTTCGCGCCGCTCGAGCGCTGGCAGCAGGACGTCGTCGAGATCGTGCGCGACGAGTCGTACTACTTCCTGCCGCAGATGCAGACCAAGATCATGAACGAGGGCTGGGCCAGCTACTGGCACTCGCGCATCATGACCGAGCACGTGCTCGACGACGACGAGGTGGTCGACTACGCCGATCACTGCTCCGGCGTCTTCTCCATGCCCCCCGGCCACTTCAATCCGTACAAGGTCGGCCTCGAGCTCTGGCGCGACATCGAGCGGCGCTGGGACCGCGGCCAGTTCGGCAAGGAGTGGGAGGAGTGCGACGACTACGAGACGCGCCTCCAGTGGGACACCGGCGCGGGCAAGGGGCGGGAGAAGCTGTTCGAGGTCCGACGCCTCTACAACGACCTCACCTTCATCGACACCTTCCTGACGCCCGACTTCTGCGATCGCGCGCAGCTCTTCGTCTACAAGTGGAACGACCGCACGCGGCGCCTCGAGATCTCGGACCGCGAGTTCCTCCACATCAAGGAGCAGCTGCTGTTCTCGCTGACCAACGCGGGCCAGCCGATCGTGCGGGTCGAGGACGGCAACTTCGACAACCGCGGCGAGCTGCTTCTGGCCCACGATTTCCAAGGCGTCGAGCTGGACGTCAACTACGCGCGGGACACGCTCCGCAACCTCGCGGTGATCTGGTCGCGCCCCTGTCATATCCGCACGCGCATTGGCGACAAGGAGAAGATCTACACGCACGACGGGGCGGAATTCAAGGAGCGGACGCTCTAGTCCGCCAACTTCCCCCGCGACCCGACTTCCCCGTAGCTGCTACCCTCTTTTCGCGCGACTCCAGCAGGTGGCGCCGCGCGACAGGACCCTTGCCGTGGGGGTAGCACCATGCGTCTGCAACCGATTGTCGCCCGAACCCGGCTCCTCGCCCTCGCCCTGTTCCTGGCGAACGCGCACCCGAGTTCCGCCGCCACCCTCCGCATCGCCTCCGGGCTCACCTTCCCAACGCTCGCGATGTCGCCGGAGGGTGACCAGCATCTTCATTGTCGAGCAGATCGGGCGCATCCGCCTGTGGAAGGGGGGCGCGGTCTTGCCGACTCCCTTCCTCGACATCCACGACCAGGTGTCGTGTTGCGGCCTGCAAGGGATGCTCGGCCTGGTCTTCCATCCGAACTTCGCGAGCAACGGCCTCTTCTATGTGAACTACACCGACCTGGCCGGTGACACACGGCTCGTTCGCTTCCAGGTCTCGGGCAATCCTGACGTGGCCGATCCGCTCTCCGCGCACGAGATCCTCTTCATCGATCAACCGCACGCCGACCACAACGGCGGCAGCATGGTCTTCGGCAACGACGGCTACCTCTACGTCGCGATGGGTGACGGCGGCGTGCCCAACGATCCCGACGACAACTCGCAGAATCCGCAGTCGCTCCTCGGCAAGATCCTGCGGCTCGACGTCGACGGCGGCGACCCCTACGTCATTCCGCCGAGCAATCCCTTCGTCGGGAATCCGGCCTATCGACCGGAGATCTGGGCACTCGGTCTGCGCGAGCCGTGGACCCTCGCGATCGATCGCCCCACCGGCAATCTCTGGATCGCCGACGTCGGACAATCGAGGCGCGAGGAGCTGAACTTCCAAGCGGGCACGAGCAGCGGCGGGCAGAACTACGGATGGAAGCGAATGGAAGGGACCCTCTGCTTCGATCCCCCGACCAACTGCGATGACGGCAGCTTCACGCTGCCGATCTACGAGTACCCGCACGCCAACGGCCGCTGTTCCATCTCGGGAGGCGCGGTCTATCACGGCAGCGCGGTCCCCTCCTACACCAGCGCCTACTTCTTCGGCGACTACTGCACCGGGCGCATCTGGTCCTGCCGGTACAACGGCACGATCGTGACCGAGCTGACCGAACGTACCGCGGAGTTCGCGCCGCTCGGCGGCTACACCTTGAACTTCGTCGCGTCGATCGGCACCGGGCCGGGCGGCGAGCTTCTGGTGTGCGATTGGGGCAGCGGCAACTCGGGCGAGGTCTTTCGCCTGAGCAACGGATTGACCGCGCTCGAGTCGTCGCCGCTCTCGATCGATGCGATCACGGTGGCGCCCAACCCGAGCCGCGGCGAGGTGGCGATTCGGTGGAGCGGCGCAGCCGACGCGCGGCTCTCGATCGTGGATCTGAGCGGTCGGATCATCCGGCGCCTCGATCTCGTCGGCGGCGCCGCCGGCGCGGGATTCGCGCTTGCACGCTGGGACGGTCGAGATCAAGGTGGACGCGAGGCTCCGTCCGGCATCTACACGGTGAGTGTCGAGTCCTGTCGCGAGGTGGTAGGCCGCTCCTTCCTACGCCTGCGCTAAAGCTCCGAGGCGCGCTCGCGCGGGAGGACGCTATGCGCGCAGTCCTGGTCGGTCCCGAGATCGAGGAGAACCTCTCCGTCCGTTACCTCGCCGCTGCTCTCGAGCAGGCAGGGCACCAAGCCGAGGTCATTCCCTTCAACCGAACCGCCGACGTCGGCCGCGTGACCCGCGCGGTACTGCGCCGACAGCCGCCGCTGGTGGGCCTCTCGCTGGTGGCGCAACGTCGCTACTCCGACTATCAGCGCCTGGTCGAGTCACTCCGCGCTGGCGGCTATCGCGGGCACATCGTGGCCGGCGGGCACTTCGCCAGCCTGCGCGCGACGGAAGTGCTGCGGGACACGCCCGGGCTCGACACCATCCTCCACCACGAGGGAGAGGTGCGGTTGCTGCGCCTGATTGAGTGGCTCGAGGCGCGCGGCGCGGGTGCGCCGACCTTTGACGGCATCACCTGGCGGGCCGCCGATAGATCGCTCCGCCATCGGGCACCGGAGCGAGTGGCTCCGCTCGATTCGCTCGCGCCGCCGCTGAGGAAGCGCCCCGACACGACCCTCGGACATCGCCGGGCTCCGCTCGTGGCGAGTCGCGGCTGTGCCGGGCAGTGCAGCTTCTGCTCGATCTCCGCGTGGCACGCGCAGGTCAAGAAGGCACGCCTTCGCCTCCGCTCCGCCCAGGCGGTCGCCGCCGAGATGATCACGCTCGACCGCGAACGTGACGTGCGCGTTTTCGTCTTTCACGACGACGACTTCCTCCTCCCCGACCCCAAGAAGGCGCTCGCGCGTTGCGAAGAGATCCTGGGCACCGCGCGACGCGGGATCGGTCGCCCCTTCGCCTTCGTCCTGAAGTGCCGGCCGGACGACGTCGAGCCGGAGCTCTTCGCCTACCTGGGTCGCATGGGCTTGGTCCGCGCCTACGTCGGCATCGAGACCCACGCGCCGACCGGGCTCACCACGCTCAACCGTCGCGTGACCCAGGAAGAGAATGAGCGCGCGCTCCGCGTCTTCGATCAACTCGGCCTCTACGCCTGCTTCAACCTCCTGATCTTCGATCCCGACAGCACGGTCGCGGCGATCGAGGAGAACCTTCGCTTCCTCCGCACGCAGCTGCATCGTCCCTTCGACGTGGCACGCACCGAGCTCTACGCCGGGGCGGCGCTCGAGGACCGGATGCGCCGCGAGGGCCGCGCGCGCGGCGACTACCGCGGCTACGACTACTCGATCGCCGATCCGCGGGTGGAGTCGATGTTCCAGCTCTTCGCCGACGTGCTTTGGGAGCGGCACTTCGGCGGCGGCTCGATGCTCCATCGTTCGCAAGATCTGGGATACCGCTTGAGCCTCTGCCGACGACTCCACCCAGAGGTTGTTCGCCCCGCGCTCGCTGGCGAGATCCAGGCGCTGATCGAAGAGGTGAACCGCGACACCGTCACCTACTTCGAGCGTCTGCTTGCTCGGAGCCTCGAGGGGGCACTCGACACCCCGGCGCGAGATCGATTCGTGCACGAGATGCGAC
>JAXLXQ010000024.1:0-60966 GCA_046327845.1 Candidatus Eiseniibacteriota bacterium
TCCAGATGCCGGCGGCGCCGTCCGGAGTGGTGAGCGGCTTCGTGCGCGAAGAGGGCACCAATGCGCCGCTCGCCGCCACGATCGACGCGGTGCGGAGCGACAACGGCGCGATCCACGCCAGCGCGACGACCTCGGGCGACGGCAGCTATCAGCTCTCGCTCCCCTACTTCGGCTACGAGCTGCGCGTGCGTTCGACACACCATCGTGCGCAGAGCCGCAATATCGTGGTCGACGGACCGGTGAGAACTGAGGACTTCACGCTCGCCACCACCGTCGGGAATCTCCTCGTGATCAAGGACGAGAGCGCGGCACTGACCGGGGGCGACGGCAAGTCCCCGGTGCAGCTCGCGCGCGGCGGAGAGAAGGCCAACGCAGAGACGTTCCGTGATTGTCTGATCGCGCTTGGCTACGACGTCACGCTGATTCAGGCCTCGGCGATCAACCCGACGCAGTGGCCGCAGTACGACGCGCTGATTTGGAGCGCGGGCCGGAATCAATCGCCGGTCTCGAGCAGCACCGCGCGCACCGCGCTCGAGAACTGGGTGCTGGCCGGCCACAAGCTGTTGATCGAGGGAGGCGAGATTGGGTACGACGCGTTGAGTTCGCCGGGTTACCCGACCTTCGCCGCACGGGTGCTCCACGCGACGACCTGGTATCAGGACTCCTCCGGGAACCTGAAGAAGAACCTCGCCTCCCATCCTATTTCCTCGGTGCCGAACGTGCTGCCCGCGACGATCACGCACACCTACGGCAGCGACTACGGCACGCAAGACGGCGTCGGTGTCGCAAGCGACGCGCTCGCGCCCTTCACTTGGACGACCGGTCAGGGCTCGAGCATCATCGCGTTCGACGCGGATGGCATCGCGAGCAACGGCGGCAACGTCGCGTTCCTCTCGTTCGAGCTCGGAGGGATCGGCGATCTGCCGACGCGCGATGCGCTGATCGAGAACGCGATCACCTGGGTGCTGGGCGGCGTCTCGACCGCGGCGCCGGAGGAGGCGATGCCCGCGGTGTTCGCGGTGCGCGGGCCGATGCCGAACCCGAGCTTCGACGGCGCTCGCATTCAGCTCGCGCTCCCCGACGCGGGGCCGGTCGTGGTCGATGTCATCGATGCGTCCGGTCGCCGCGTGACGCGGCCGTTCGCGGGGGCGATGCCGGCGGGGATCCACGAGATCGCGTGGGATCCGAACGGCGCGTCGCTGCCGGGCGGCGTGTACTGGATGAAGGTGCGGTGGGGTGCTGGGCGTGACGCGGAGGAACGGACGAGGAAGGTGATCGTGGTGAGGTAGCGATCGGTTGGAGCAACGCGTTGGGTCCGGCGGGGCGGAGAGTCCCGCCGGACTTCGCCGTGACTGCGGTGAAACGGATCAGTCGGAGCGTTCGCACGCCCAGGCGCTGCGAACGCACAGCAAATCGCTGTGGCGATTCGTTGGTTATCCCAATAGCTCGCGGGCGGAGAGATCCCAGATGCGAATGACACCGTTGCAAGCCAAGGAGAGTACGCTCCGACCGTCAGCGCTCCAGACTACCTCTCGGATGGCCTCAGTGTGATCCTCGAACACACCCAGGCACCGACCGGTCGCCGCTTCCCAGAGGCGAACCGTGGCGTCCTCTGCCCCTGTGAGCAGATGGCGGCCATCCGGGCTCCATGCCACGCAGACTAACTCCCAGCTGTGCCCCTTGAGTACACGGAGACACCGCCCCGAGGCAGTCTCCCATATCGAGGGTTCCCAATTCGGTTCTCCGAAGACCGCGTAGCGCCCGTCGGGACTCCAGATCACGCCGCTCGGAGGTCCAGGCGGTCCCTCGAATTTGTACAGGCAGCGGCCCGACCTGGTGTCCCAGATCCGAAAAGCCCCGTCCCACCCATCGCCGAGAGAGAGTATCTGGCGCTCGTCCGAACTCCAGCCCACACAACTCACCGTGCTCCGGTGCCCTCTAAAGCGACGACGGCATCTCCCCGACTCGAGATCCCAGAGGCGAATCGATCCGTCCGCCGACCCGGAGAGTGCATGACGACCGTCCCGATTCCAGGCCACGCTCCACACGCTATCCCTGTGGCCCTTGAGCACGCGCAAGCAGCGAGCGGACTCCACGTCCCAAAGCCGAACGGTGCGATCGCGAGATGCGGAGAGGGCAAAGAGACCGTCCGGGCTCCACGCCAGATCAAAGACGTAGCCCGAGTGCCCTTTGAGCACGCTCAGACACCGGCCCTCCTCGACGTCCCACGCTCGGATCGAAAAGTCCTCCCCGCGTCCTCTGGAGAGCACATGGCAGCCATCAGCATGCCAGGCGACGCTCGATACGCCGTGGCCGTGACCATCGAACACGCGCAGACACTGGCCGGAGGACACGTCCCACAGGCGAAGGTCGCCGTCTTCGGAAAGGGAGAGCGCAAGGCGACCGTCGAGGCTCAAGTCCACGCTCCCTACATTGCCCGTGTGTCCCACGAAGCTCTGCAGGCACTCGCCAGATCGAACGTCCAACAACTGGAGCAGGCCACCTTCGAATCCCACGAACGCGCGACGACGGTCCCGACTCCAAGCCACGCTCCGCACTGACCGATCGGTTCGAAACAAGTCTCGGCAGTGGTCCGTTTCGAGCTGCCACTCCCGGAAAACGTCACCGGCGACGTAGAGCGCGCGACTACCGTCTGGGCTGAAGACCAGGTAGTCCACGACCTGGATGTGATTCGAGAGAGCACGGAGACAGCGTCCGGACTCGATCTCCCACAGGCGAATGGAATGGTCGGCCGATGCAATGAGCGCGTGGCGACCGTCGACACTCCAGGCTACGCTTCGAACCGGCTCCTCATCGTGCCCTCTGATCGGACGGCATCCGCCCGATACTCGCACGCAGAGACCCGAGTCGACGTCCCACATTCGCAAGGTGCCGTCGTCCGATGCGGAGAGCGCGCGTTGTCCGTCGCGGCTCCAGGACAGAAACCGAACAATGCTCTCGTGGCCTTTGAGCGTACCCAAGGAGCGGCCCGACTCAACCTCCCAACCCTGCACACTCCCGTCGTCGAGACCGAGGAGTATCCGGCGACCGTCCGGGCTCCAAGCCGGCGCCACTGCCGCACAGTCATGACGGTCGAACACGTGAATACAACGGCCGGATTGGATCTCCCAGACGCGTAGGGTCACCTCCCAGCCTCTCTCGATCGCGTGCAGGCCGTCCGGGCTGAAAACAATGTCCGCGGACCCATCCACCTCACGTCCGAGAGCCATGACCTTACCCGTGGCCTTGTCCGGTGGGGAATAGAGATGCACCGCCCCCCGGTCCGGCGTGCACGCGTAGAGGAGCTCAATCCAGGTTGCCTCGCGATCCTCGAATCGCCCGTCTAGGTATGGAGCGTCCGCCAGCGTCCCCTTGACAGGTGAATCGTCGAGTCGGGCGAGGACGAATTGGCGAAGCGGATCTACTCCGCGGAAGGGGAGGGTGCCCGCCTCCAGCACATCCCACTCTTCTCCGTACGAGTGGAGGGAGACGCACAACACAAGCAGCCGGGAGTTTCGACGCCCTTCCTCGATCTGTTCCGCTCGGTTTCCAGATTGGATCATCCAATCTTCGAACCACACGCGGAGCCCGGCCTCCCGCAAGCGTTCCGCCATTCGTCGGACAGTCTCTTTGTCCCGGGTGCTGCTGCTCAGGAAGACATCGAAGCAGTATGTATCGCTCACTTCCGCACTCTCCCCCTCCGATGCCGAGTGGCAATCTTCGTGCTTCGCTGGCTTTCGGGGGAAAGTACTAGCCATCGTCGCCTCGGTGAGGTTCGTCGGCCGACTCGGCGAACTAACGAGAGGGCCGCCATGACTGAACTGAATCGACGTTCGTCCAACGCGCCCGCCGGTAGCAACGCACGTCGCTCCTCTCGCGACCGTGCGGGATCGCGGTACACACGATAGAAGCTGTCCTGCTCCGCGCGCGTGAGTACGCCGTCGATCGCGAGCTGCAGCGCGGCAACCAGTGTGCTTTCGGCGGCGCTTCCCGCGGGAAGCGGCACGGCGCTCGGATCGGCCGGGTAGGTTGCGTGCAACCGCAGGAGTTGCGGCGGCGCACCCAAGCGGCTTGGCGCCTCGCGTTGATACCCGCGGATGCGACCGTCCCAGCAGAACCCCACGCTGTCGCCGTCCGCACCAACGAGCATGCCGCCGATGGAGCCGCCATCCCACTGCGATCCGCACCAGCTGAGGCGATACGGGGGCGCAATGCCGAGCACTGGATCGCGCACGTCCACTTCCGCGGGCTCCAATCGCGCGCTGCCCATCGCGACCGCCGCGCAGAGGATGCAGGCGATCGCTACCGCACGTGTTCGCACCGGCAGCCTCCTCACCCAATCACCGACGCGTCGTCGGTCCGCGTCACATGGTGAAAAACCATGACCCACGGCGCCTCGCGCTTGTGCGACACACAGGAGCGAAGGTGCCGCGAGAGGTTAGACGGAGCAGGAGCCGGGAACATCGGTCCTCCGGTTCAGGCGCTGTGGGCTTCGTCACGGTGCCTCATCACCCGACAGCGGAGACAGGCCAGCACGCGACGTGCATGCCGTGACGGTGACCACGGCTAGTCCTTCTTCCCCCTCCGCACCTCCGCCGCCAATCGCTCCAAGTTCTGCCGACTCGCCCCCGCGAGAAACTCCGCGATCGGCGCGTACTCCTCCACCGTGTCAAACGTCTGAACCCAATCGACCTGCGTGCCGCCGCCACGCGGACGCAGTTCGATACACAGGGTGAAGTGATGACCGGAGAGATGCTCGATCTCGAAACTCTGGTTGGGCACGAGGCGCGTGAAGCGGCTCTCGTTCGGATAGTCGGTCCCATCCGGCCCGTGCAAGGTCAGGCGCCAGGCACCGCCGGGGCGAAAGTCGAACTCGTGAATCGTGCTGGTGAAGCCGTTCGGACCCCACCAGCGTGCAATGCGCTCGCGATCGCAGATGGCGGCGTACACCTCGGCCGGCGCCGCGTCGATCACCACGCGCCGATCATCGGAGCGATCCGCGACGGAATCCGCCACGCTTCCTCCTTCTCGTTGCTCGGCCAGCTCTCGCAGCCCCCCGGTCACGCGCCCGTACTCCCAACCGTCGCATCGCGGGGGCTTCACGCCCAGCGCGAGCAGCTTCGCCTTGATCTCGACGCGATGCTCGGTCGCGTGGTTCAACGCCTGCGTCAGTACGACCCAGGGCTCGATGCGATACCCGTCCAGAAAGAAGACCGTCTCGAGGGCCGCCCCGTTCTCACCAGTCGCGATCGCGGTCAAGCCATCGCCCGACTCGGCCGCCGAAGCGAGCAGCGCCTCGAAGGTCGCGGGCTCGACCCAGGTCGACTCGTGGTCGACGCCCTGGAGCTGCGTGAGGTACCCGTGCTGCGAGCGCACCGTGTGCCACAGGATCTCTCGGATCGAACGCTTGGCCGTACCGGGGAGCGGGTCGTCGAGTTGCGTGTCGCTCAGGCGCGCGCAGGCCCGGATGAACTCGAGGTTGGCCCAGTTGCTCTGCTCGAAGAGCCGCATCATCAGAGACTCCATCCGATCCTCCCCATCGTGATCCTTCGGTGTGTCGGCAGCCCGAGTATCGCATGGCTCGGCGGCTCAGAAGTGGATTGGCGCCGCTCGATGGGGGCCTCGAGCGCGGGGTCATCGTCCCCGGAGCTTCTCCAACTGCTCGTCCACTTCCTTCACCCTTGGATGCTCGGCGCCGAGCGCGGCCTGAAGCACCGCGCGCGCCGCGGTGAGCCGCCGCTCCGCCTCCTCACGCTTCCCCACGCAGGCGAGCGCTCGACCGTACGTCGCCGACAGCACCGCGCGATTGACGTGCCCCTCCGGAAAGAGTCGCTCGGCCAGCTCGTGCGCCTCGCGCGCGACCGGCTCGGCTTCCGCGCAGCGCCCCTCGTCGAGCAGCGTCTTCGCGAGATTGTTGAGTCCGATCGCCACGTTGGGATGCTCCCGCCCGAAGGACGCCGCGAAGATCTCGATCGCCTCGCGAAAGACCGGCTCCGCCTCCGAGTACCTCTGCATCAGGCGATAGAGCGCGCCGAGGTTGTTGAGGGTCGAGGCGACCAGCGGGTGCTTCTGTCCGAGCGTCCGCCGCTGCGCGTCGAGCACGCGCAGGCGAAGCGTCAGCGCCTCGCCGTACTTTCCCTGTGCCTGCTGCGCGACCGCGAGATTGTCTTCCAGTGCCAGCACCTCGCGGTCCTCCTCGCCGAGCGCGGGGCGAGCGACCGCCAGCGCGGCCTGGTAGAGCGACTCGGCCTCGGCGTGACGACCGGCGCGATCGACACAGAGGCCGAGGTTCCCGGTCGAGATCGCGGCGACGGGATGCTCGGGGCCAAGCACGCGTCGGTGGATCGCCACCGTCTCGCGGAGCAGCGACTCCGCCTCGGGCAGCTTGCCGGCATCTTCGAGCGTCGCGGCGAGCCGCGCGGCCGCCATCGCGACCTCATGGTGATCGCCGGGATGCTCCGCGCGCGTCAACGCAAGGGCCTGACGACCGAGCGACTCGGCGGGCGCGATCGCACCGCGCGCGCGGCGGATGTCGGCAAGGTCGGTCAAAGTGCGGGCGAGGAGTCCGCGATCTCCGTTCGCGCGCAGCCGGGCCGACAGCGAAACCAGCGAGTCGGCCTCGGCCCATCGCCCGGCGTTCCCGAGATGATCGCCGAGGGTGGCGTAGTAACGCGCGCGCAACGCGTCATCGCCCTGATCCAACCTCCTCCCGATCTCGCGCAGCAGCGAGTCGGCGCGAGCGGCCTCGCCTCCCTTCTCCAGCGCCTCCGCCAGCGAGAGTTCGATCGCACAGGTGGTTTCCGCATGGGGTCCGTGCGCCGCGCGCGCCGCGTCGACCGCGCGGTCGAGCTGCGCGATCGCCGGGCCATAGAGTGCCAGGCCGGAGTAAGTCGCACCCATCGCCGCGCGCACGCCGGCCTCGACCGTGGCGTCCTCGAAGCGCGCTTGATCGATCTCTCTCGACGCTTGATCGACCACCTGGCGCACCGTGACCCTGTCCCCCCTGGGGTTCACCTCGGGATTGCCCGACTCGAGCATGCGCGTGAGGAACCCACTGACCTCGGTCGCGACGCGCGCTTGCTTGAGTGCGTCGCGCTCGGCGCGGCGCGCGCGAATGGCTTGGGTGGTGGTGCCGACGATTCCCGCCAGCAGCGCGACGAGCACGGCGGCGACGCTCACCACCAAGGGCCTCCGCCGTCGCACGAACTTTCGAAAGCGATACCAGGTGGTGGGAGGTCCGGCCGCGACCGCTTGGTGCGCGAGGTGCCGCTCGAGGTCGTCGGCGAAGGCGCCGGCCGAGGAATAGCGGCGATCGCGCTCCTTCTCCAACGCGCGGAGGAGAATCCAGTCGAGTTCTCCGCGCAGCTCGCGCGCCAAGCGCGGATCGTCGACGACGCGGCTGGGGCGAGGGGCCTCCTGCTCGCGCAGCGTGCGCCGGAGTTCGTCGAGGCTTCCCGCCCGCAGTTGCGTCGAGGGGAAGGGCAGTCGCCCGGTGAGGAGCCTATATAAGAGGACTCCCAGCGAGTAGACGTCGCTCCGCGTGTCGAGGTCGACGCCCCCGCTCTCCGCCTGCTCTGGGCTCGCGTACTCCGGCGTGCCGAGGAACTCGCCGGCGCGCGTGACGAGTGACGCGTCGCGTGGTCCGGAACGGGTCGCCTTGGCGATGCCGAAGTCGATGATGCGGGGCGCCGGCCTTCCCTCGGCGATCGTGACGAGCACGTTCGAAGGTTTGAGGTCGCGGTGGATGACGCCCTTCTGGTGGGCATGCTCGACCGCGCGGCAGACCTCGATGAAGAGGAGGAGTCGCTCGCGGGTGGTCGTCCGCGCGGCTTCGACGAAGTCGGTGATCGACTTCCCCTCGACCAGCTCCATGACGAAGAAGGGGCGGCCGGATGGAGTGGCGCCGGCATCCAGCACCCTTGCGATGCCGGGGTGGTCCATCAGCGCCAAGGCTTGGCGTTCGCCGTCGAAGCGCGCGAGCACGGCGCGCGTGTCGAGGCCGGCCTTCAGGACCTTGATCGCAACGCGGCGCTCGATCGGACCCGACTGCTCGGCGGCGAAGACCTCGCCGAACCCTCCTTCTCCGAGCTTCTCGAGCAAGCGATAGGGGCCGAGTTGCGTGGGCAGGTCGGTCGCGACCGAGGTTGAGTCGGCAGCGTCGCGCGCGAGGAGGTCCATCACCTCTCGTCGCATCGCATCGTCGTCTTGGCACTGCTCCGCGAGGTAGGCGGCGCGCACTGCCTCGGGAAGGTCCAGGCAGGCATGGAAGAGAGCTTCCAACTGCGCCAGGCGCCCGCTGCTCACCGCGGCTCCAGCTCGCGCGCGAGCCACGCGCGGAGGAAACGCCACCGCCGTTCGAGCGTGCGGAGCGGCGTCTCGAGCAGCTCCGCGATCTCGGGGAGGCTCAGCCCGCTGTAGTACCGCAGCACCACGAGCTGGTGGCCATCGGGATCTTCTCCCTCGAGCCTGCGGAGCGCGGCGTCCAGATTCAGCACGTCTTGAGGAGTCGAGTCGTAGCACCACTCCGCCGCCTCGAGTGAGAGATCGGGTTTGCCGCTCCCGCGCTTCTGGCTGGTCTTCCGCCTCGCCTCCTCGACCAGGATGTCGCGCATGGCGCGCACGGCAGTGAAGTAGAAGTGCCGCGCCCCTTCCCAGCCGTCGGGGTGACGACCGGCGATGCGCAGGTACGCCTCGTGCACCAGCGCGGTAGTCGCGAGGGTCTGGTCGGGGCGAAGCCCGGCGCGCGCGGACGCGGCGAGCTTCCGCAGCTCGGCGTAGAGCAGCGGGAAGACCTCGCTTCCGGCGCGATCATCGCCGGCCGCCGCCCGATTCAAAAGCCGCGTGATCTCTGCTTCGGGCCCCTCAGCCATGGCTCCCCCAACCTTCGAGTGGTGAGAAGAAGTGCGGCCGAGTGTAGCACCGCCCCCGTCCCACAGATTTCTCGAGAAAGCATGGCGGGGTTGCCGCGCCGATTTCGGCTGTTCCTCCGGGGGCGGAGTCGCCTCCCCCTTGAGACGGATCGGAGGAGTAGAGAGATGCGCCCCCTCGTCGTGCTTGGTCTGTTGGCTCTGATGGCGTGCAGCGAAGACAAGTCGCCGGTCACCCCGCCAGGTGACGGCGGCAGCCTCACCCCGACGAGCGACATCTCCCTCGCCGGCGAGCATGTCTACGACGAGGTCAGGATCCCCGCGGGAGTGACGGTGACCGCGTCGGGCGATCTCAAGCTGCACGCGCGCCGCGGGGTCGAACTCGCCGGAAGCATCGTGGCCGACGGCCACGCGATCGAGCTCCGCTCCGACAGCTCGCTCGTGGTCACGGGTTCGCTTCGCAACACGAGCAGCGAGGCGACGGGCGACACCTCCACGATCGCGCTCCTCGCCGACGGTGATCTCTCGCTTCGGGGCGCCAACATCCGGTGTGCGGGCGATCTCCTCATCCAGAACGACCCAACCCTCACCGAGGCCGACTTCCCCGACAGCAACGGCAACGCGCCGCGCACGACGCGACGCGACGCCGCCGAGGTGATCCGCGTGATGAAGCTCGAGAACACGCACATCGTGTTCGATCCGGCAACCACCGGGCGCGAAGGCGTGCGCGGCCTCGCGGGCCACCGCGGGCGCGACTACGAACTGCGCGTGCGCGGCTATCTGCAGTTTCTCGGCAACGTCGTGATCGAAGGGCAGGCGGGCGGAGACGGAGGCCGAGGCGTCGATCGCGGCAACGTCGACGCCGATGCCACCGGCGGAAGAGGAGGGCGCGGCGCCGACGTCACCATCTTCGCGACCGGCGAGATCTATTTCGGCGGGACCAACATCATTCGAAGCGGGCGCGGCGGCGACGGCGGGAATGCGGAGGCGACCGGCCTCGCGGGGGGCGCTGGAGATGTCGCCGCCCGCGCGACCGCCCGCGGAGGGCGTGGCGGGCGGCCGGGGCTGCTCGACATTCGCGCCGCCCTCAGCATCTCGATCGAAGGCCCGCTCTCACTCGAGATGGGACGCGCGGGGCACGGTGGTGAAGCGATTGCGCTGGCCGCGGACGGCGCGAACGCCGGCAGCAGCGCACCACAGCGTGGAGGACGCGCCGAGGCGATCGGCGGACGGGGAGGCACGACGCCGAACAAGCGCCTGATCCACCGCGGCGTGACCGGGCTCGATCGCGTGACGGTGGCGGGTGGCGATGGCGGCGATGGTGGCGACGCGACCGCGACTGCGGGCAACGGCGGCGATGGCTCATCCACGTCGCCCGACGCGGCCGACGGCGGCAACGCCATCGCGGAGGAGGCCGAGGCGGCGATGCGCGCACGACCGACGCCTTCGATCAGCCGATCGGCGCGAGCGGAGACGGCGGGCTCGCGACCGTCGTGAACGGACGCGGCGGTCGCGGCGCCGATCGCTGCGACGATCCGTGTGAGAGCGTCGAAGGAGGGCACGGCGGCAGGGGCGGCAACGGCACCGCCCAAGAAGGCGCGATTGGAAGCGGCGGTCGCACTCGCGGAATGGTGCGCGGCGTGGCGCTTGCTCCGCGGGGTGCGGCGGTGACGGCGGCAGCGGCGTCCCGCGCGGGATCGGCGGCGAGCCCGGCACTCGCATCGCACGGACGACCGTCCCGGTGAACGAAGAGGGCGAGAACTTCATCCCGGGTGACCCCGGTGAGCTCTGCTCGTCGGTGCCGGGAGCCTGTTGCCTCCCGAGCGGTGAGTGCGCGGTTCACTCGTGCGCAGATTGCCGCGAGCTGAGCGGCGAGTACAAGGGGGACAACTCAACCTGTGAGCCGGACCCATGTCAGACCGCGCGCGGCGCCTGCTGCCAGGTCGACGGGTCGTGCAGCGTGGTCACGCTCGAGGGCTGCGCGAGCGGCACGTACGAAGGCGACGGCACCCAGTGTGATCCCAATCCGTGCAATCAACCTCGAGGCGCCTGCTGCAGCGCCCAGGGCTCCTGCGTCATTGCATCCCGCGCCGAATGCGAGGCGCTCGGCAACAGCTACCGAGGAGACGATGTCGCGTGCGCGCCGAACCCGTGCCCGCAGCCGCCGACCGGTGCCTGCTGCAATCTCTTCGCCGGTTGCACCATTCAGACGGAGGCCAACTGCCTCGCGTCCGGGTACGTGTATATGGGCAACGGCGTGCAGTGCGGCACCTATCCCTGTGCAATGGCCTGCTGCTTCGATGACGGCCACTGCGAGTACATCTCCGGCGGAGAATGCGTGCAGCGTCATGGCAACACCGCGGGGCCCGACTGCGATCCCTCGCCGTGCCCGGGCAACTTCGGCGCATGCTGCTACTTCAACGGCGCATGCGAGATCGTGACGGGGGGGGCCTGCTCGTTGTACGGCACCTACCTCGGCCACGGCACCACCTGCGATCCCTTCCCCTGCGGTGGTGACATCCGCGGCGCCTGCTGCACGCCGGGCCAGGAGTGTCGCGAGCGCAGTGAGTTCGAGTGCCGCGCAAATCAGGGGACCTTCCTCGGGCTCGGCACGCCATGCACGCCGACCCTCTGCGCCGACTACGGAGCCTGCTGCCTGAGCGATGGCAGTTGCCGCGTCACTACGGACTCCACCTGCGTCGGCGCCTGGCAAGGGCTCCACACTGACTGCGATCCCAATCCCTGTCCCGCCCCGCCAGGCGCCTGTTGCTGGCAGTCCGGTCAATGCACGCTGGTGACCGCGGACCTGTGCAACCTCGAGGTGCAGGTGTTCCAGGGCGCGGGCACCACCTGCGATCCCAACCCATGCCCCGCGTTCGGCGCCTGCTGCGCGGCCGACGGAACCTGTACCTTTGTCCCGCAAGCACGATGCTCGGGTTTCTATCAGGGTGATCGCACGACCTGCGCGCAGGTGGCGTGCAGGCCGGTCGGCGCGTGTTGCTTCCCTTCGCGCGACTGCGCGCAGCTCGAGCGATTCGAGTGCGAGAAGGTGGGCGGCGTCTACGGCGGCCACGGCACCGACTGCGATCCGATCCCGTGTCCGCTCACGACCGGCGCCTGCTGCTCCGACAACGGCCAATGCGTGCAGGTCGTGGCGTCAATCTGTACGGGTGAAATCGCCGAGTGGCAGGGCGACGGTTCGACCTGCAGATCCGCTCCCCTGCCACACCGGCGCCTGCTGCGTCGACGGCTTCTGCCGCTTCGGTTTCCAGTCGTGGTGCGATCAGCGCGGCGGAGTGTATCGCGGAGATGGATCCAGCTGCGTGCCCGACCCGTGCGGAGAGTGATCGATTCGCTCTGCTCACCCGGGTGAGGGCAGGAATTACGCGAGCGGCTTGCGCCCCATCAGACAGGCCATCGGGATGGTGAGCGCGAGCTCGCCCTCGTCACGCGCAAGCGAGTTCAGTCGCGCCTCGAGCCGCGCGAAGATCGCGGGCGCATCCTCAGGCTTGATCACCGATTTCCACCCCTGCACGAAGCCGAGTCGGATGAAGTAGTGGCGGAGCAGCGCTGACCCATCCGCAAAGCGCAGGCGAAAGGAGCTGGTCGCGACGTCGGCCAACTCGAATCCCGCCGCTTGAATCAGGCTCGCTACCGAGTCGACGGTTCCCCGATGGTTGATGTGGGCATCGAGCGCCGGCAGACAACACTCCCGCCCCATCTCGATTAGCACGGCACGAATCACTGCGTAGAACTCCGCCATGTGACCGACCGGGTTGGTCGTGAGCAGAAGGATGGCGCCCGGTTTCGCCAAGCGGAAGCAGGCCCCGAGCACCCGCGCCGGCTCGTCGAAGTTGTTCACTCCAAGATTGGACACCACGACGTCGACCGTCGCCTCGGGCAGGTCGAGGGTCGCGGCATCCTGTTCATAAATGCTCACGTTGGTAAGCTGCCGCTGTGCAAGCTTGAGCCGAAGGCGACGCATCGCATCGTGCCACGGATCGACCGCGATCACCCTGCTGTCCGCGCCGCAGCGCTCCGCCAGCTCCAAGGTGAGGAACCCGGTCCCCGCTCCGACGTCCAGGATCGTCAGGCCGCGCCTCACCGGCACGCGATCGAGCAGCATCATGGCGAAAGGCGCGGACCAGAGCGGCAGCTCATCGAAGTAGTCGCTGAAGCCCGAGGCGGTGTAGTCGATCGGATCGAGGTAGTCCACCGACGCTCTCCTCTACAGGTCACTGATCAGGGACACAGGATCACCGACCCGAATCGTGCCGACGCCCACCACGGTTCCGTAGACGCCCGCGCAGTTCTGGTTGAGCTGCACCGCCGCCTTCATCACGCGTGCATCCTGCGCGGCAGTGTTCGGATCGAGGTTGATCATCATGCAACGAAGATCACGCGCGATCACCGCCACGCAGGCGCGGGGCTCGCCCTCGCCGAAGATCAGTCGCCCGCCGACCCACGCATCCTCGTGGAAGGTCTCCTGCGCTTCCGCCTCGATCAGGATGTTCGCGCGGAAGCGACGGCGATCGAGCTCGATTCCAGCGGCGCGACCCACCCCAGCGATCGTCGTCCGGCTGATCACGGAGACCGCAGCATCATCGAAGACCCCATGCTTCATCCGCATCAGCTCGAGTTCACTGCCGAGGCGCGAGGAGAGTTCCTGCAGCAGCTCGGGCGCGCCCAGGGGCAGCTCTTCCCCGCTCGGCGTCCGCACGTGCGTGGGCAGCGGCTCTCCGCTCGTCTCGTCGAGCCCGCACGGCCGATAGAGGATGAGTTCGGGGAGGGAGCTCGCGGAGAGCCACGGGAAGCCGCCGTTGTCTCTCACGCGCCGAAGGGCGAAGCGACGATCACCAGCGAGTCCGTGCCAACCGAGCACCGCCGAGCTGGCCGCGATCCCGGCCATCGACTTGACGGGATACCGCACCAGTTCCGCGACGCGTCCGACCTGCTTGATCATCTCGGGTTGCCTCCGATCATCTTCCGTTTCGTTCCGACCCCACAACCCTGGGACAGAGCTCCGCCGGTCAGTCTCCCCAGATCGTGACGATCAATGTCCGCTCGGGCGCGCGGCGTCGATGCTCGAAGAGATAGAGCCCCTGCCAGGTGCCGAGCCCGAGTTGGCCTTCGTAGACCGGGATCAGCTCGGAGGTCGAGGTCAACGCCGCCTTGAGATGCGCCGGCATGTCATCGGCGCCTTCGGTCGTGTGTTGATAGAGCGGGTCGTTCTCCGGCACCAGCCGGTCGAACCATGCCTCGAGATCCCGCCGTGCGGTCGGATCGGCGTTCTCCTGTATGAGCAGCGACGCCGACGTGTGTTGCACGAAGACCTGACAGAGCCCACGCCGCACGCCGGAGCGTGCCACCGCGGCCGCCACGCTCTGCGTGATCTGATGGAGGCCGCGCGCGCCCGCGCGCACGAGCAGCTCCTCTTGATGAACCTTCACCTGCACCTCAATTGGCGAGCAGGACCAGCTTGGCTCCGCCGCGACCCGCTCGCTTCGGATCACGGAGGAAGTAGACGCCGGCCGGGGCCCGCCCGGCAGTCTCGGTCGATCCGTCCCACTCGTAATTGTAGAACACTCCTCTGCCCTCCGAGGCATCGCGCGGGCTGAGGCGCGCGACTCGCGCCCCGCGTGCATCCACGATCTCGAGTTCGCGTGGAGTTGCTCCCGCGGCGCGAAGCCTGACCGGCAATGCACCCGGGGGACTTAAGACGAGAAGATCCCCGAGCCCGCGCTCCGACGCTACGCTCTCATCGATCCCGACGGCCCGCGGCTGAAATCGTCCCACCATCATTCCGTTGTCGATGTCGGTCGCGACGAAGATGCCCGAGGGAAACTCGGGCTCGAGGTGTGGCACGCCGAAGCACTGGGCATTGTCGCCGTCGGTGGGATCACAACAAACGTCGCCCGGTCGATCGCGCCAACGGGCCGGGTGATGGTAGTAGCCGATCTCCGTCGGGTGAGCGGGATCGTCGAGTTCGAAGACCTCGATGCCGTGGTTGTACCAGGCCGCGTACACCTTCGTCCCGCGCACGTAGACGTTGTGCAGGCTGTGGCAGGTTTGATCCGGGTGGATCGCCGCCACCTCGACCGGCTGCGTGAGCTGCGCGATGTCCCAAACGCGGATGTGTCCGTCCACCTTCTCGTCACAGGTCAGCAGGTATCGCGGATCGGATAGCAGGAAGCTCGAGTGGGCATGCAGCTCCGCGCCGCTGTGTCGGAAGCTCGCGATGTACGCCGGTCGCACGCCGCCGCAGGCCCCGGGTGAGTTCGGGCACAGCGGATCGCCGTCCAGAATGTCCCAGCGCGAGAGTGGATCGCCGTTCGGCACTCCTTGGGACCGCGAGACGAAGAGGAGCCCATCGCGCGCGTAGACGTCGTGCACGTAGTAGCTGCGCCCCGCGCCGGCGAAGGTGTGCTCGTGGCAGAGCCAGCGCGGGTGCACTGGGTCCGTCGCGATGTCGTACATCTGGATCCCCTCGCCGCATCGGATGCCGGTGACGTAGAGCACGCCGCGTTCGTCGATGAAGAGGGTTTCGATCTCGGCACGTGAGGCGTCGGTGCACGGATGACCGCAGGAGCAGGCGCAGAACTCCGACTGCGGGATCTGCCCCCGCACGACCGGGGCGTGCGGGTTCACCAGGTCGACGATCAGGATCGGCCCGGTGCGGTGTGCGGCGTAGGCGTAGTGCCCGCGCACAGCGACGTCGACGAAGTAGCTCGGCGTCACGGCAGGGATCGCGGTCACCCGCTTCGGCCGCGCCGGATCCACCAAGTCCACCACGTGAAGCGAGTCGGCGCCGATCAGCGCGTACTCGTGGCCGCTCGGCGCGACGTAGGCAGCACAGTCCCAGAGTCCGCGCGCGGAGGTGATGGGATAGAAGCCGAGGATGCTGACGTTCGAACTGTCGGCGCCGGCGGCGGACCAGGGCGCGGCGCGCGATGCGTCGCTTGCCCCGAGAAGAGTCGAGATGAGGGCGAGCGCTGCGCGCATCCAGGGGTAAACAGGGCGCATTCCGGGCCGATCCTTTCTCCGAAGCGCCGTGATCGTTTCAACTCGCGGCCGTCCTGTCCAGCGGTGAGTGCGGAGTGCGCCCCCACATCGACCAGGTTCCGCTAGTGGGCTTCTCTGCTCGAGTGCGATCCGTGCGCGCGCCCATCCACGATCACATGCATTCTTGACGCGTCTGGCCATCGCTCCTACCGTCTTCGCCGTCGTCGCAGGTGATTTCGACTCCCGTGAACCCAAGTGCCGTCGGCACACATCAAGTTCGGCGGCAAGCTGATCGGAGGCACTCATGGCCACGAACGCCCTCCGTCTTGCCCTTTGCGCTCTCACCGCTCTGCTCTGCAGTTGCGCTGGTGACAAGACCATCAACAACTACACCACCTTGCCCGACGCAACCGGCGAGGTTGCGGGGCGGGTCAGTCCCGCCGAAACCGACGCGGTGGTGACGCTCTGGCAGGCGACCGAGGTGGCGCGCGTGCTCACCGACTCTGCCGGATATTTCGCCTTCAATGGCGTGAGCGCAGGGCTGTACGAACTGCGGGTCGCGTGCCCGTCCGGCGCGCATCGCGCGGTCGGGAACATCAACGTCGAAGCTCGGCGCACCCTTCTCTTGGGCGAGATTGCGACCACCACCTTGCCGGGCCCTCTGGTCACGATTCAACCGACGGGGACCGCGGTCCGAGTCGAGAGGATCTACAGTCAAGGCTCGATCTACATCACGACCGAGGTAGCGCTTGATCTCAGCTCATTCAGCGGTGGCGTTACCATTGAGCCGACGTTGATCGGTACCTGGACTCAAGGATCATCCTATGACCGGGGCTTTACGTACTTCTACACTCAGGGCGAGAGCTTCCGGCCGAGCACCCAGTACACGATCACCTTCGGTCCCTCGCTCAGGTTCGCGGACGGGCGCCCGTGGGGAGGCACGCACTCGCACGTTTTCACGACCGAGGGCTTCCGCGTCATCGATACCTTCTGGAATCAATACAGCGGTAGCGCGCTGCCCGTGCCGCCGACCTTCCGCGGAAGCTTGGCAACCTTGGTTCTGAACTCGGAGGTGGCGACGGAGTCGATCGAGGCCGGCGTGGTGATGACTCCTTCTCTTGGGCTCGAGGTCTCGCCAACCCAGTCCGGGCGAGGGCTTGATTTCAACTTCACCGATGACGTCCGCGCCGGCACCATGTACACCGTCCAAATACACTCGCCGCTTGCCGATGTCCACGGGGCGGTGCTCGACTCAACCGTGTCGCTGACGTTCGCGGTGGAGCCGTTTTCCCTCGCGCGGCGGATCTTCCATGCGGACATCGATGCAGTGCCGCTGGCGGGCCAGGAACGTGTCCTCTTCTCGGACATTTACAACCTGACCGTCGATGCGCAATCGGCGATGCGGTCAGTCCACATTTCGCCAATCTGCGACTTCGCCGTCCGAGATTCCTACAGCGGCGGCTACTCGGTGGTGGTTACCGGTCGACTCCACCCCGCGACCGAGTACACCGTCACCATCGATGCGAACCTCTCCGCCACCGACGGAACGACCTTCGGCCAGGAGCAGACCGTCGTCTTTCGCAGCGAGCCGATCAAGCTCGTCACTCTCGAGATCGCGAACGCTCAGTATGGGTACCCACAGCCGGAGCTTTCGCCAGGAGCGCTCTACGTCCGCGCTTCCTTCAACGCCGACGTCGATCCGGACTCGCTGGGGGCGGCGGCCTCCTTCACGCCACCCATTCCCGGTGTGTGGGTCGCAGTGGGCAGTGGGAGCACCTCCGATCTGCGGTATTTTACCGATGATCCGCTGCCCTTGAACCCGGAGGATGCGTACACCTTCCGCATCGATGGAGCGATCCCCTTGTTCGAGGGCAAATCGCTGGGAGCGGACGTGAATCGGGAGATCCGCGTAGCGCCGGTGCAGGTGCTATCACACCACCCGTCGAGCGGCGAAACCGCCGTCGATCGCTACACTCAGATCAGTGTTCTGTTCAACAGCAACATGGACGTGGCGACCACCCAGGGTGCGTTTCGCATTCGTTCCATGGCAGGCAATCCGGTGGCGGGGACATTCGTGTGGTCGGTGCCGCCGCACATGCTGACCTTCATCCCGGCAACCGATTTGGAAGCGGTAACGCTGTACGAAGTGGTCGTGGCAAGCAACGCGCGCGACGCGAGCGGTCACACACTGGATCGCGAGCTCAAATTCCGCTTCCGCACCGGCCCCTGATTGATCGAGTGCGCTCGCAGGTGTCAGCGAGTGGCCGCATCGAGCATCGCTCGCTCCAGCGCGTGATATTCGTGCGTCGACTGCCAGCTGAGTCGATCGGCGCGATAGACGTAGCTGGGCGGCTGATGCGCGGCGAGGGACGCGCGGATCGGCGCCCACCACTCCTCGGCACGCGCGACGTTCCCTGCCTCCGCCTCGATGCGACCGCGGAGTACGCGCGGCAGATCGAGCCACGGAAATTCCGCGAGGAGCGCCTCGAGCGACTGCTTCGCGGCGTCGGTCGCTCCTTCCTTCCACGCGACCCAGGCGTCCACCGTGCGGGCGGAGGGATCGCGTGGGTCGAGCAGGAGCGCCGCATCCACCTGGGCGCGCGCGTCGGCCACGCGGCCCGCGCGCAGGAGATCGCGCGCATAGTCGGCGCGCAGGCCGATCCAGCCGGTCCGCGTGCGCACGACCGACTCGTAGTCGCTCCACGCCTCTTGGAAGCGATCGGCAAGGGCGTAGGACGCCGCACGCCCGTAGACTGCCTCGGGCAGATCGGCCTGTCGCGCCAGCGCCGAATCGTAGGCGGCGATCGCGCGCTCGGCATCGCCTGCAATCCAGTACATCTGTCCGAGCGAGGCATCGAAGCCAGGCAGATCCTCCACTCGCACCTCGCCGCGCGCGCGCGCCAAACGCTCGATCACGCGGGGCAACGGCTGCCCAGCGCGCCACTCGGCATCGGCCAGGGTGGTCCAGGCGCCGCCGCTCGCCGGATGAGCATCGCGAGCGCGCCGGGCGCTCGCGACGGCCGAGGCGGTGTCGCCTGACACCAGGCAGGCGTAGACCATCGAGCCGAGCGCCGTCTCGTCCTCGGGCGCCAACTCGAGCGCACGCTGCAACGCGCCTCGGCCCTCCTCGAGACGATCCCGCGACACCAGGTCTTCGCCGGCATTGGTGAGCGCGATGGGACGCGAGGCGGCGACGTCGAGATTCGCCATGCGTGTCTCGGTCCACCGCTTGAGATCGGGGTCGATGCGGACCAGGCGCTCGAGCGTGATCTCTCGAGGGTCATAGGCATCGCGGGCGGGCGAGCGCAGCGCGTTCGCTCCCTCGGCGAAGTACTCCCAGACGCTTCCACCGGCGTAGCGGGAAGAGAACCCCTGGTGCGTCGCCTCGTCTCGCTCCTTCGCGCGGCGGTAGAGCTCGTCCAGCTCGCGCTTCTCTTCCGCGGTGAAAACGCTGTGCACCTGGTGGGTCAATTCGTGCAGCACCGTGTTGTACTTGTCGAACACGGTCCGCTCGACATCCTCGACGCCGCTCACGGTGTGAAAGCCGCCGCAGCCTCGCACGTCGTCCCACAGGCGCGAGTCGTAGCCGATGCGCTCGTCGCGCAAACCTTCCTGCCCTGGGGTGTCGGAGAGCAGCATGTAGAGAGGCTTGATGTAGTAGGTCGCGTTCCCCTCGAGCAGAACGGGAACGAACTGCTTCCACGGTTCGATCGAAAGGGCCACTCGCTTCTGGTGGCGCGGCGAGAGCGACTTCCAATTGAGGACGAAGCGATCGATCCCCGGCACCTCCGGCACCTCGAGCGCGGCGAAGCGCGCCTCGTAGTCGGCGTGGTGCACGTCGTAGGCGAAGGTCTCCGATTCGAGCGCCTTCGCCAGAATCGCGTGAGCGCGGCCGTAGTCGGGCAGGATCGCGAGCGCCCGCTCGGCCAGCTCCCGCGCTGCGCGGAAGCGCCCCTCCTCGAAGTCGAGCGAGGCGAGGCGCGCCAGCGGCTCCACTGCCTGGGGGAAGCGCGCGATCAGCGCCTCATATCCCTTCCTTGCGCCGCCGCGATCGCCGGCGTCGAGCAGTGAATCGGCCGGTGCGAGCAGCGCGCGCTCCAGGAACTGATCCGCCTGGGCGGCGCGAAGCTCTGAGTAGTTGCGCCGCGCGTAGCCGTTCCCGAGCAGGTAGTGCGCCGAGCGATCGTAGGGGTTCAAGCGGAGAGCCCACTCCGAGGCCGCGATCGCCTCCTCGGTTCGGCCGAGGCGGATCAGGGTCTCGGTGCAGGCGTCGAGCAGCTCGGGGCTCACCTCGACCCGCAGCGCGCGCTGCAAGAAGTCCCACGACGGATCGAAGCGATTGCGTCGGTAGGCGACGACCCCAAGGCCGCGGAGTCCAGCGGCGTCGGTCGAGTCGCGTGCGACCACGGCGGCGTAGCACGACTCCGCGCGCGCCAAATTCAGCATGTTGGTTGCGAGGCGGCCGGCCGCCAGGAGATCGGCGCGGGAGGCGGAGCCTCCCTTTCGCAGCACCTGCCCGGTACGCCCTTCGATCGTCGCTGCGTCGTCGGTCATGTCGAGCCATCGATAAAGGAGCCGCGCCTCCGCTTCGTTCAAGTCGGAACGCCGGGCGAGCGACTCGCAATACGGCTTTGCCGGCTCGAAGTCCTGATAGACGAAGAAGGCCTCGGCGCAGCGCAGGGCGAGGGCGGGATCGCTGGTCGCTGCGCGCCCCAGTTCGCTCGCGGTGCGCGCCGCGTCGCGCACGCGGCCGGCATCGAGGAGGGCACGAAGGTGCTCCATCGGCGGGAGCGTCGCGTCGGCCGCCCGCCTCTCCGCGGCCCGCAGCGTCGTCGCCGCCAAGGAATCGACGACCGATGAGCCGCTCCCCCGGCTCGGTCCGGCCGAGAACGCCAGCAGCAGGGGCCCCGCGGCCACCAGCCAAACCGAACGCGCGAACATCGCGATGCCCATGTCGAGTCCTTTCCTCTTTGGTTCCGAGCGCGGGGAGCCTAGCACGAGCGCGGACGCGATCAAGGCTGGCGCGCGCGGTCGATTCGGCCGATCTTGTTCCCGAACCGCCGACCCGCTCGACGCCCACTCGGAACTTGGAGGATCGAATGAACCGCGTCGCCCCTCTCGCCCTGACCTTGGCTCTGGCCGCGCCGGCCGCACGCGCCGACGTGACGATCAGCGCCCACACCGACTCGGAGGGAATCCCCTTCCTCGGACAGATGTCCTCGAGACCACCTCGATCGCGGGCGACAAGCAGGCGGTCGAGACGGTCTCTAAGATCGACAACGCCGCGCTGGCGCAGTTCGGCGCGGGGAAGCACACCTCGCTCCAAATCACCCGCCTCGATCGCGAGCTGCAGTGGGTGGTGAATCAGGAGGAGCGGACCTACAGCGAACTCCGCTTCAGCGACCTCAAGAAGATGATGACGATGTTCACCCGAGGGCTGAACGACGCCGCGGATGAGGCGGACAGCGTCGGGGGAGAGTCCCTCCTCTCCGACACGGAGGTCCCGGACGTCGACGTCCGTCAAACCGGCCAGCGCAAGGTGATCGCCGGCGTGCAGACCGAGCAGGTGATCCTGACGGTGGGCGGCACGGTCGAGAGCGACAACGGTTCGTCGACCGCCGGCCGCTGGTCGATGGACCTCTGGCTGGCGCGCGGCGTCCCCGAACTCAGCGAAGCCGAGCGATTCTCGAAGCGCCTTTCCACCGCGTTGGGTGCCGATCCGGAGGAAACGGCGCAGCTGGCGGCGCTCTTCCACAACTTCGGCGAGGGGCTCGAGCGATTGAGCGAGAAGATGCGCGATGTCGAGGGATACCCACTCGAGTCGACCCTCTCGATCGAGACCCATGCCGACGAAGCGGACGGCGGCCGGCTCGTGATCTCCTTCCACAACGTGGTCGACTCGATCGATCCTTCACCGATCCCCGCGAGTCAGTTCGAAGTGCCTTCGGGCTTCACCAAGCAGGACCCACCTCTCCCCTTCGAACGGGAGGAGTGAAATTCGCTTGCGCCTTCCACCCCTCGCGCCGAGAATCGCGTCTCGTCAGGTCTCCATGGCCTGACGGAAGGCTTCCGCCAACGAGGTCTCGCCGCACGGCGAGGCGGACTCGAGCTGAGCAACTTCTCGAGGGTGAGGGCGGCATGAGGGGTGTAGGGCAGAGAGTTTCCTCGCGGGCGGCGGGCCTCCATCGCGCCGTCCTTATTACTGGTCTCGCGGTCGCGGCGCTAGGCGTACTCGCCGAATTTCAACTCGCACGTGCGCAGGACGCGGCTTCCGCTGGTTCGACGGCCGCAGAGTCGATGACGGCGGACTCGACCGGGGCAACGCCGGCACCACCAGAGATCAAGTGGTCCGCGCCGGCCAACCCGATCTTGAAGGACGCGCCCAACGACAACGGCCACGCGGTCCACTTCACTTGGTCGGCCGGACCCGACGACGCGCAGTTCCTCTCCTACGAGATCTTCCGCATCCCCGCGACCGGTGCACCCGAATCGGAGTGGTTCTCGGTCGGCAACGCCCCCAAGGGGACGCACGAGTTCACCTACAAGGACGAAGACGAAACCCGCGAAGGGAAGCCGAACCCGGGCTTCGTGAAGGCCGGAACGCAGATCACGCTGGCCGCGCGCGGCGTGGCGGCGGACGGATCGCTCTCCGCTTGGTCCGCACCCGCGACGGGGATCCCGAAGGGGAATTGGTTTCACACCGGCATGGTGAATGTGCTGCTCGCGACCGTTCTCTTCGGATTCGCGGTGGTCTACTTCATCGAGCGTTCGAAGAAGGGCGCGTCGTTGTACATCCGCCCGATCCCCGGGATCAGCGCGGTGGACGAGGCGATCGGCCGCGCCACCGAGATGGGGCGCCCCATCCTCTTCGTCCTCGGCACCGGCACCGCGGGCGACATCGCAACCATCGCCGGCTACACCATCCTCGCGCGCGTGGCCAAGAAAACGGCCGAGTACCAGACGCCGATCCTCGTGCCCGTGAACGATCCCGTCATGATGGCGATGGCGCAGGAGACGGTGAAGGAGGCGTACCTCGCGGCCGGCCGCCCCGAGGTGTATCGCCCCGAGAGCGTCTACTACATCTCGGCCATGCAATTCCCCTACGTCGCCGCGGTCAACGGCGTGATGTTGCGCGAGCGCACCGCCACCAACTTCTACATGGGGGTCTTCCACGCGGAGAGCCTGCTCCTGGCCGAGGCTGGCAGCATGACCGGCTCCATCCAGATCTCCGGCACCGACCAGGTCTCGCAGATCCCCTTCTTCGTCGCCGCCACCGACTACACGTTGATCGGTGAGGAGCTCTACGCCGCCTCCGCCTACCTCTCGCAGGACCCCGTGCTGATGGGTCCGCTCAAGGCGCAGGATTGGGCGAAGATCGCGATCCTTCTCTTCATCTTGCTCGGCGTCCTGGCCTGGACCTTCGGCTCGGACATCTTCTACCAGTGGTCCAAGACGGTGTGATGGGACTATGAAGAAGCAACTACCGATCTTCATCGTCTTCCTGAGCGGTTTCATCATGATGCTGCAGTACTTCGTGCCGCATCAGATGTCGGAAGACCTCTTCACCTACGCCAACGACTTCGTGATCGTGATCGGGATCATGTCGCTCCCGATCGGGATCTTCTCGCTCTTGCGGGCGACCGCGCTCAAGGCGCAGCACGACAAGAACGAGCGCTTCTACGCCATCGTCACGCTGATCGGCTTCCTCTTGATGGTGCTGTCGGGGCTGACCATCGAGCGCTTCAACGACCCGCACGGGCTCAACCGCAATCTCTTCCAGAACGCGCTCAACCCTGCTCAGTCTTCCCTCTTCGCCATGCTCGCCTTCTACATCGCCAGCGCCGCCTATCGCGCCTTCCGCGTGCGCACCATGCTGGCGGCGGTTCTCCTCATCACCGCCTTCGTGGTGATGGTGCGGATCGTGCCGCTCCCCGGCGTGCTGAGCGAGGTGAACGGCGCGGCGGTGCGTTGGATCCTGGCGGTGCCGAACCTCGCGTCCAAGCGCGCCATCATCATCGGCGTCTCGCTCGGCGCGGTCGCCTACTCCATGAAGATCCTGCTCGGCATCGAGCGGTCGTATCTGGGACGGGACTGAGCCATGGAAGCGAAGAAAGCCTGGTACGACCGCCTGGTGACCGTCGACCGACGGATCATCTACCTCGTGCTCGCGATCGCGGTCATCCTGCCGGTCCTCGTCAAGATCAAGGCGACCACCGCGGTCTCCAAGGAAGTGCGGGACGTCTACAGTTTCGTCGAAGCTCTCAAGCCGAAGGATCGCCTCTTCGTCGCGATCGACTTCGACCCCTCGACCATGGCCGAGCTCCAGCCGATGGCGGAGGCGATCATCTCCCAGGCCTTCGACAAGGGCGCGACGGTCTACATCAGCTGCCTCTCGCAGTTCGGCGCGCCGATGGCCGACGACATCATCACCCGCCTGGCCGAGGAGAAGGGGAAGAAGCGCGACATCGACTTCGTGTACTTCGGCTACAAGCCGTATCCGGCGATCACGATTCTCGCGATGGGCACCGACTTCCGCGTCCCCTTCCCGATCGACAACTACGGCACGCGCCTCAACGAAATCCCCGCGATGCAGGACGTGCACAACTTCGGCCAGATGACCGGCGTGATCTCCTTGGCCGCCGGCAACGCGGCCGACTTCTGGATCCAGTATGGGCAGGCCAAGTACGGCTTCAAGCTGGCGCTCGGGGTGACCGGCGTGATGGCGTCCGACTACTACCCCTACCTGCAGTCAGGTCAGATCTTCGGACTGCTGCCGGGTGTGAAGGGCGCAGCCGAGTATGAGCAGCTCTTGGGCAAGCCGGCGGCCGGTTCGGCCAGCATGCCGTACCAGGTCGCGGCGCACGTCGTGATCTTGATCTTCATGATTCTCTCCAACATCGGCTACATCGCGCAGCGTCGCGCGCGCGCGGCCGGTCGCTAGCGCAGGGGGCATCCGGTGGATCTGACCTGGAATCAGCTGGCGTGGCAAACCCTGGCGGCGTTCATGACGCTCGCCATCTTCTCGTTCCTGCTCGGTGACAACCCGGTGTACAAGTTCGCGGAGCGCTTCTGGGTCGGCATCTCGACCGGCTACTGGACGATGCTCCTCTATCACCAGGGCTTTCACGACAAGGTGATCATCCCGATCTTCGCGGATCATCGCTTCGTCTACTTCATTCCTGTGCTGCTCGGCCTGACGATGTGGCTGCGCCTCTTCCCGAAGCTCTCGTGGATCTCTCGCTTCGCGATGGCCTTCTACATCGGGATCTCGACCGGTATCTTCATCCCCCTCGCGCTCAAGACGTCGGTCTTCTTGCAAGTCGAGGGATCGATCCGTCCGCTCGAGGCGTCGGGCGCCGGCTTCAACTATCTGCTCGTGCTGATCGGGCTGCTCTGCTCGCTCGCCTACTTCTTCTTCTCCAGGGCGCACACCGGCATCTTCGGCGGCATGTCGAAGGTCGGGATCTACACCCTGATGATCGGCTTCGGCGCCGGCTTCGCGCTCACCGTGATGGGGCGCGTCGCGCTCCTGGTGCAGCGCGTGATTTTCCTCAAGGGGTACTTCACCAACCTGTTCGGGAAGCTGTTCTGAGTCCACTCCACCGCTTCCATCACCTGCTCCTCGGGGCGGCCTTGATCTGCGGGGCCGCCTGTGCGTCGCGCGCCGCCGCGCCCGAGCGCGAGGCCGCGGTCGCGACCGAGATCCGCGCGCTGATCGCCTCGAACCATCACCCCGATCTCGTGTGGCCCGAGTTCCCCTGGTACCAGGACGAGCTCGAAGGGCTCTACCACCCGACCGGTGACCAACCCTTCTGGATGGATGCCGACGGGCACTTGAAGCCAGAGGCGAAGGACGTGGTCACGGTGCTCGAGACCGCGACCTCGCGGGGCCTGCCGCTCGATGAGTACAGCGTCGATTGGTTGAAGAGTCGCCTCGCCGCGCTCGAGGGCAAGGCGTCGTTTTCGCCGATCGAGATCGCGCGCTTGGACGGGGCGCTTAGCCTCCTCCTCATGCGGTACATCTCCGATCTCCACATCGGGCGGATCAATCCGCACACGCTCAACTACGGCATCGACGTCGCGCCGAAGAAGTACGTGCTGCAGGATCTCGTGCGGGAGCTGGTGTCGCGCCACGCACTGGTCGCGGGCGTGCCCCAGACGGTCGAGCCGAACACGCCGCAGTACCGCGCGCTGCTCGAGCAGCTGCCGCGCTACCGCGACCTGGCCGCGCGGACCGACCTCGGCGTCCCGCGTGCCGGCGCCAAGCTCAAGCTCGGCGGCCACTCCTCGCTTCTCCCCGTGGTCAGGCGCCTGCTCGTCGCGCTGGGCGACTTCGAGACGCTGCCGCCCGAGTCGGGCACCATCGACAGCAGCTTCTATGGCGGCGCGATCGTCGAAGCGATGAAGCACTTTCAAAAGCGCCACGGCCTCGACCCCGACGGCGTCGTCGGCCCGGGCACCTGGAAGGCGCTCCAGGTGCCTCTCGCCCATCGCCTGCGACAGATCGAACTCTCGCTCGAGCGGATGCGCTGGCTGCCCGAACCGCGCGCCGGCCGCCCCTTCGTCGTCGTGAACGTGCCCGGCTTCACCCTCTGGGCCTTCGACTCACTGACCGTCGCGCCGGCCCTGACCATGAACGTCATCGTCGGCAAGTCGCTCGACAAGCAGACGCCGATCTTCCTCGAGGAGATGCGCTACGTCGTCTTCCGCCCCTACTGGAACGTGCCCTACAAGATCGCGAGCACCGAGATCTTGCCGAAGCTGCGCGAGAACCCCGGCTACCTCGACAAGGAAGACATGGAGCTGATCGCTTCGAAGGGGGCACCGTGGTGCCGCTCGATGCCGCCGCCATGGCCGGCATTGAGAGCGGCGCGATCCGCATCCGCCAACGGCCGGGCAAGAAGAACTCGCTCGGCTCGGCCAAGTTCATCTTCCCGAACGACCAGAACGTCTACCTGCACGGGACGCCGTCGCACGGCCTCTTCGCGCGGGCGCGGCGCGACTTCAGCCACGGCTGCGTGCGGGTCGAGGACCCGGCGGCACTTGCCGCCTTCGTGCTCAAGGACCAGCCCGAGTGGACCACGGCCAAGATCGAGGCGGCGATGAACGGCGCGTCGGAATCGCGCGCCACCCTCACCGCGCCGCTGACCGTGCTGATCTTCTACGCCACCGCCGTGGTCGATCCGTCGAGCCAGATGGACTTCTTCGAGGACATCTACGGCCAGGACGAGGCGCTCGATCGCGCACTCCGGGCGGGCGAACCGTACCTGCCCTGAGCCCGATCGCAGTCGCGAGCAATCTGCGCTTCCCGCCTCGCGCCCCCTTGACCGCGGGCGCGTCGCCTCTCCAAACTCACGACTGCCGCCACGCACAGCACGCGTTGCGCCGCGCGGTTCTCTAGACAGGGTGCTTGCGCAAGAAGTTCGGAACACTCACGACTGGAGGAGCGATCTGTATGAGTAAGAACCAGGACGCGAAGAAGGAAGACAAGAAGAAGGCCACGAAGTCCCTGAAGGAGAAGCGCGCGGAGAAGAAGGCGAAGAAGGATTCGAAGTAGCGGCGTCGCGGACGCCCGCGGCGCGATCCTCGCGCCGAAGAGTTCGACGCCCTCTTCCCTGCGAAGAGGGCGTCGCCGTGTTCAGGGCCGCTCGTCCCAGACCCGCAAGATCTCCCATTCCTCCCGGGTCAGACTTACTCCCGTCGGAAAGTGCGCCTGGAAGTCCTGTCGCAGGCGCGGCGCATCTGTTGCCAGGTAGTGATCCAACGCCGCGCGCGACGTCGCGTGGTAGGCAATTCGATAGCGACCGTCGATCGCTCTGCCGATCGCGGCGCGAACGAATGCGCCGGTCGCGATGACGTCCGGAATGTGGTGGTCGAACATGTAAGCCTCGTATGACGCGCGAAGGTCGTCGCGCACGATGGCCGTGATTTGGTAGACGACGCCAGCCTCGACCACCGCTACCTCGTCCGCACGATCCGAGTGCGCGCGCCGGTCCCGTCGACCCGAGCCCAATAGACCCCGGGTGGCACGGCGCGACCGAAGCGATCAGCCCCGTCCCACGTCGACGCGCCAGGGTCAAGGCGACGAAGCAGACGTCCATCCGCGGCAACGATCTCGATGGCGCCGGCGCTCGCGCCGCTCGCAGCGAGCTGCACCGAAACGCCCGACCAGGAGGGGTTGGGCCACGCGCGAAGTGAAGGCGCGATCGCGTCGAGCACCAACTGCGGCGCGTCGGTCGCGGCGCGGTGGCCGCGCGACGCGTAGATCGACCACGCTCCAGTCGGCCGCGTGTCCATCCACGCGCCGTACACCTCGGTGGAGGACGCGGCGGCCAGCACGGTGTTGCCGACCGAGACGCCTGCGCCGCCGTCGCTCATGTTGACCGGCGCGTCGGTCCAGCTCAGGCCGCCGTCGCTGCTCGCGCGGAACTGGCTGGAAGTGGAGAGCGAGAAGGCGTCGTACCCGGCGAAGACCCAACCGCCGGACGCGGCGATCGACGAGTAGGTGCCGACCCCGATGCCGGGAGGATTGATCATCACGCTCGAACTCCAGCTCGCCCCGCCGTCGGTCGAGCGTGAGCTGCGGAACTGCGGCGCGCCGGTCGTGCTGTTGAGCCACGCGGATACGAGCGTCCCATCGGGCAGCAACACCAGCGCATGGGAAGAGTCCTGCTGGAACCACGGCTCGATGTCGTTCACCTGCGTGCCGGTCGACCAGTGCAGCCCCGCGTCGGTCGAGCGATAGGCGTAGACGTTCGGGTAGCGACCGCCCGGCACGTCGCCGCGCCAATCGTTGGTCACGCAGTAGAGGTGCTCGTTGCCCGGCGTGGAGCTTGGATCGACGATCAAGCAGGGATCGCCCGCCACCGGCTGATAGCCAAGCTCGTCACTCACTCGCGTCTCCGGTCCCCAACTGAGCCCGGCGGTCGAGGTGGCGCGCGAGTACACCTGGTAGAAGACCCCCTCGCGCCAGTCGGTCCAGGCGACATACCAGTGCAGCTCGTCGAGCACCGTGAGGCTCGCGTTCATGAAGTCGGTGTCGCCCGCGCCGCCGGTCGTGTTCACCTTGAGGTTCGTGGTCCAGGGCGTGCCGCCGTGCGACGGATCGCGGCGCGACAGCCAGACGTTGTACGAGCCGCCGCGATTGTCCTCCCACGCGACGACCGGCGTACCGCTCGGCGTGAGCGCGAGAGTGGGGAACTTCGAGTAGCTGCCGCTCGCTCGCGTGTCGACCTGCTCCGGCGCCGACCAGCTCACACCTGAGTCGTGCGACTCTGCGTACCAGATGTGGTACTGCCCGGTGTGATCGTCCATCCACGCGACCGCGACGAAGCCGCCGGGCGCCGCCACGATGTCGGGCCAGAGCGCTTGCCCTGACGGCACTGGGTGGCAGGCGTGGCTGGGGTCGAAGGACCAGTCTGCCGCTGTCGCCGACGTGAAGCCCAGCACACAGAGACAGGTGACGAGCGAGTTCGTGGTGTTGCGCATGTGCCCTCCAGGTGATGCGAGCGAGAAGAAGCCTAGCGGAAGAGACGCGGCTTCAACCAGCCCGGATCGTGGTCGATGCCGCAACCACCCCGGACCTGCGCCGGCGGTCGCCGAACGGAACGACCGCCGGACGACCGCCCGTCAATGCAACCAGAGGAGTCGCGTGCTGCGCGTGCCGGCGGAGGTGATCGCGCGGAGATAGTACAAGCCGGCGCTTGGACGCAAACCGGCAGGCGGCGTCCATCGCAACGCGTTTGGCCCCGCCCCGAGAGTCCCGTCGAAGATCTGCGATCGCACGCGACCAGAGACGTCGAGTAGTTCGACCCGTACCGCCGCCGGCCCGCCAAGCGTCAACTCATAGCCGAGGAACTCGCGCGCCGGGTTGGGCTGCACGCGAATCTCGCTGCACAGCGGCTTCGACACGTTCGGAACCTGCGTGGGCGCTTGGGTCGCGTTCGAATCAATCAGGTGACCGTCGAAGTCATAGACCGCGTATTGGCCGACTGCGCTCAGGACGCGGTCCGAGTCGATCGTGCTGACGGTTTCCGCCCAAGGCTGACCCACCGCGCCGACCAGCTCGAAGCGGATCTCGGCCGCCACCGAATCGACAGTGCAGAGCACACCGACCGAGTCGGTGCCGCCGAACGCACCGAAGGTGGTCCAGACGCGCGGCGTTCCGCTGGGGTGCGCCATGCGGATCGTGTCGTAGGCGAAGCCAGCATGGGTATCGCGCACCGAGCCGAGCAACGATCCCCGCCGGATCCAGATGTCGCTCTCGCCCACTTGCGCCAGCGAACCGGGCAGCAGTCGACAGGCGACCCCGGTGCGGAAGTACTCGCCGAAAAGCGTGGACCTCGCCTCTCGCTCGGTCGCGACCGGGCCTCCTTCGGCGCGGAGCGCCAGTCGAGTCGACTCGGAGAGACCGAAGACATCGGGCGGGCAGCCGATCGACCACGCACCTCCGAGCGGTCGCGACCAGCTGTAACCGGTCGGAGCAGCGACCACCGCGAGGCGCTTCGGTGAGATCACGTTTCCAACGCCGTCGTCACAAGCCACCCCCGCGTCGATACCGGATGCCGCCGAGCACAGCATGCGATTCAGCTGATGACAGCTACCATCGGGCAGGCAGCAGTTGATGTCGTCGAGCGGGCAGGGCGCGGTGCCGTTCGTGTCGAAACCCAAGGTGCCGAGTCCAACCACGGTGTCGAGCTTCGCCGGCACGCTGTCGTCGGCGAAACGGGCGCCCTGCACCGGGTGGGCCACCACGGCAAAGGTCACCGGCGTCGCGTCGAGGTGTTGAAGCGCGAACCACATCACCCGAGCGCGGGTCGCGGTCACCGGTTGATTCCAGCTCAGGCCGATGCCCGAGCCGCTGCCGGGCCACGCGCCATCCGGCAGCGCGAAGTCGGAGCAGCGCCCCCAGTCGACGACCTGGATCGAATTCTCGTCGTAGCTGATCCCGAAGCTCACGCCGCTCAGGCGAGGCGCGGCGCTGTCCTTCCACTCGGCCAGCACGGAGACCACCGTGATCTCGGTGCCATCGACTCGGGTGTCGGCCTCGACGCAGGAGCGGAGTTGCAGCTCACCGCAATCGACGCCGTCGGGTTGATAGGTCAATGCCTCCTCAGTGCTGAGCAGGATCACGCCACCCGCGTTGACCCCGGCCAGGGCTGGAGACATGCCCGCCGTGGCGGAGAGCAAAGAGGCAATCGAAACGACCGCGATCCGTACAATGCTGGAGACGGTACGAAATCGGATCCACATGCTAGGCCTCCCAATCAGGAGGTTCACTCGTCGCGTGGATGATTGTAGCTCTGCCCAGCCCGCGATGCACGCGCCAACCATCGAGCGGTGCCAACCTGGCGTGGCCGGGAATAGAGTCACGCCAAGTCGATCCGGCGGCAGCTCGAGCCCGGGTGGCGGGACCTCGCCGGCGGCGCGCACGCAGGGTCAACTTGGATCCCCGCGTGCCGTGCTACTATCCGACCCATGGACTTTGATCGCCTCCTACGGAGCTTGGTCACTGAGCTCGAAGACGGCGGCGGCGACTATGCGGTGATCGGCGGCTTCGCTCTCGGCGTTCTGGGCGCGCCTCGTGCGACCGCCGGCCTCGACCTACTTGTCCTGCGTGAGAATCTCCACGCGATCCACGCCCTGCTCGCGGGCCTGGGCTACGAGCGCTCGGTCGAGACCGAGAATGTCTCCCACTACCAGCACCCGGACGTGACTTGGGGGTCGGTCGATCTATTGCACGCCTTTCGATCCCACTCGATCGCAATGCTGCGTCGCGCGCGTAGGTACCCCGTCCTCAACGGATCCGCAGTGATCAGAGTATTGGAGCCGGAGGACATCGTAGGGTTGAAGGTGCAGCCGATCGCAGACGACCCCGGCCGACGGAACCAGGACGTGGCCGACATCGAAGCGTTGCTATCCATCCACGCACCCAAGATCGACTGGGCTCGGTTGCGCGAGTACTTCGGGCTCTTCGACCTCGCGGCTGAGCTGACCGAGCTCGAGAAGCGATACCTTCGTGCGGAGTGAATGTGCGGAGTGGGATGGAGAGTGCGCATGTTGAGTGACGAAGAGAAGCGCGAACTCCTCGCCCTGGCGCGATCAGAGTCGGTGCGTGCGGAATTTCGAGCGGTGAAGGAAGCCTCGCGAGCGCATCGCGCGCGGGGCATGAATGTCGATCAACTGATCGAGTTTCTGACCGTGATGAATCGCTTCGCCCCCGCAGCACCACGTGAGTTCGTGGAGTATCGACGCGTGCTGCTCTAGGGACGGGGTGCGTAGGCGGCGCGTGTCGAAGCCGTGCGGCCCCGCGCGCTACCAGCTTCGAACGTCGCCCGTGTCGAGGTGCACGAAGTCCGACTTGCGGTAGTAGCCGACCCCGCCGCGTTGCATCGCCAGCGCCAGATCGCGAATCTCGCCCAGCTCCACGCCGTCCAAGCGCACGTCGATCGCGCGGCCCTCGAGGTGAAGGCTGTGCTTCGCCACGCCGCGGCTCTTCTTGCGCAGCTCGTCGTTCGTCTCGTGCGAGCGATAGCCCGAGATCACCTGGTACTCGCCGCCGGTGCCGAGGCTCGACTTGAGGTCGTGGAGGATGTCGAGCAGCGCCGGGTCGATCGGGTGCACCTCTTCGGTGCGGAAGTCGCGGAGGAAGTGATCGACCGCGACCAAGGCATCGGGCACGTAGCCGCACTCATCGAAGTAGGCGACGGTGAGACGCTCGCCGGTGTGCGTGTGGAAGAAGGAGAGTTCTCGAGGTTCCGAGAGGCCGGCGGCCAAGACGCGCGATTCCAGGATCAACGACGTGCCGATGCTGGCGGCAAGCGAGAGCAGGAAGCGGCGTCTCTGCATGCGTTCTCCTCCCTGGCGCAGCTCGAAATCGGGTTCGCGGGCCGGTTGGTTCTTCCGTGATCGGCCGGGACCGGGGCGGAGAATAGCGAAAAGCTCGCGCCCGAGCGAGCGCGAAGGCCCATCCTGGCCGTTTCCGGCGCCGATCGAGACCCGCGTCGCGAGAGGCTCGCGCCTCGACGCGTCCTTTTTATTGGGGGCGTGTCGATTCTCGGCCGCCCCGCTCGTCGTCCCCACGAAGGCCGGCGAGATCCGCGGGCCGACGAACCGGAAGCGACACGAAGCAAGCAAGGGAGACGCACATGCGATTCATGATCCTGGTCAAGGCAACCCAGGGCTCCGAGGCCGGTGCGATGCCGGAGGATTCGATGATCACGGCGATGGCGGCCTACCACGAGGAGCTGGCCAAGGCGGGCGTGCTGCTCGACGCGAACGGGCTCAAGCCGAGTCGCGACGGTTGGCGCGTCCGCTATGACGGCCAGAAGCGAGCGATCGTGGACGGCCCCTTCGCCGAGACCAAGGAACTGATCGCCGGCTACACCATGATCCAGACCAAGACGCGCGAGGAGGCGATCGAGTGGACGCGCCGCTTCCCCAACCCGGTCGACGCGGACGCGGCCTGCGAGATCGAGGTGCGGCAACTCTTCGAGCTGGATGACTTCGTGCAGGGCGAGGGCGTGGCGCGGTTCCGCGAGTTGGATCGGGGCGCCGCGAAGTAGGCTCGCGCTTGCGTCGTGCGCCTCGCGTCTGCTGTCATCGGGGGCCATGGCAACCCCCGATACCCACCGCGCGATCGCAGCGATCTGGAAGATCGAGTCGGCGAAGATCATCGCCGGGTTGACGCGCGTGGTGCGTGACGTCGGCCTGGCCGAGGAGCTGGCGCAGGACGCCTTCGTCACCGCGCTCGAGCGTTGGCCGGAGGCGGGCATCCCGACCAATCCGGGCGCCTGGCTCATGGCGACCGCGAAGAACCGCGCGATCGACTCGATCCGACGGCACTCGATGATGGATCGAAAGCACGAGGAGCTGGGGCGCGAGCAGGACGACGCGGCGCCGCCGCCCGATCTCGAGGCGAACGACGAGATGGGCGACGATCTCCTCCGCCTCATCTTCATCGCCTGCCACCCGGTGCTCTCGACCGAGGCGCGGGTGGCGCTGACGCTGCGGCTGCTGGGCGGGCTTTCGACCGACGAGATCGCGCGCGCGTTCCTGGTGCCGGAGGCGACCGTCGCGCAGCGGATCGTGCGTGCGAAGCGGAACCTCGCCGAGGCGCATGTGCCGTTCGAGGTGCCGCGCGGCGAGGATCTCGCGGCTCGCCTCGACTCCGTGCTCGAGGTGATCTACCTCATCTTTAATGAAGGCTACGCCGCGACCTCGGGCGACGACTGGATGCGGCCGGCGCTGTGCGAGGACGCGCTGCGCCTCGGTCGGATCCTGGCCGAGCTGATGCCGAGCGAGGCCGAGGTGCATGGCCTCGTCGCGTTGATGGAGATCCAGGCGTCGCGCGCGCACGCGCGACTCGGGCCGGCGGGCGAGCCGGTGCTGCTGCTCGAGCAGAATCGTGCGCTCTGGGATCGGCTGCTGATCCGCCGTGGGCTGGCGGCGCTCGAGCGCGCGGAGACGCTGCGGTTCGAGCGCGGAGCCGAGAGACCGCAGCCAGTGCGCGGGTGGTACACACTGCAGGCGGCGCTCGCGGCCTGCCATGCGCGCGCCGCAACGGCCGACGCAACCGACTGGTCTGGCATCGTTGAGCTTTACCGGGAGCTCGAGCTGCTCGCGCCGTCGCCGGTCGTCGCGCTCAATCGCGCGGTTGCGGTGTCGATGGCCTCGGGTCCTGGTGCGGCGCTCCCGCTGGTCGACGCCCTCCGCGAGGAGAAGGCGCTCGCGCAGTACCACCTGCTGCCGAGTGTGCGCGGCGATCTCTTGTACAAGCTGGGGCGCTTCGCGGAGGCGCGGGCGGAGTTCGAGCGGGCGGCCGGGCTCACGCGCAACGAGCGCGAGCGTGTGCTCCTTACGCGGCGCGCGGAAGAAGCATCACTCCGGGAGCTGGATCGGGGTTAGCTCAGCCCGGATCGCATCCTTGAATTCTTCGCTAAGCGCATTCCAGTCCACCACGTCCACGCGATACGGAACGTCTGATTCCGAGAACGCCTCCCGAAGCAGACCGAGTTCGAGAATCGTCAGGCGGCCGCCGGTGTCGATCGCGAGGTCCAGGTCCGACCAGCGCGCCGCGTTGCCACGCACGCGCGACCCGAAAGCAAAAACCCTGGCTCGCGGCACCTGTCGATGGAGGATCGAGCGGATCTTCGCGAGCTGTTCCACCGGAAGGTCAAGCATTGCGCCGCTCGAGTTCGCCCAGCAATCGCCGAGCGTCGATGGCGAAGCGGTCGGTCAGCGCGGCGATTTCGTTCGCCTTATCTTCGTCGTACATGTGGGAGGTTTCGTTCCTGGCGGTGTGATAGGCGAACCAGTCCTCAGGATCCGACACGAGCCCGTGCTGCGCCGCCATGCGGAACAAGTCGCGTCGCGTCACTTCGTCGACCGCCTCGCGGCCGAGGGACTCGATCAGGGAGCGGCGAATGAACTTCCACGACAGCTCGTAGCAGTATTCGAAACGCTTCACCACGGCATCGCGCACGAGGTCGTCGCGGGGCAGTTCGCGGGCACGATCCAACGATGCAAGCGTGCGTCGAAAGCTAGTAAGCACGAGCGTCATGGGTCGAGCATGCTCGGCTCTGCGTCCCGGATCAAGCGCCCGTCACCGCCAACCCCTCGAAGCGCACCGCGCGCGGCCCGCGATAGTCGCCGACCACCGTGGTCTCGCGAGCGAAGCGCGCATTCGACAGCCCGGCGAAGAGATTCCCGCTGACCGAGCCTCCCTTGATCGGACGCCGTCCTTCGCGTCGATCCAGTAGCCGATGCGGATCTCCGAGGAGAAGTCGCCGCGCCCCGGATCGGGCGTGAGCCAGGAGAAGCCGCGCACGTAGAGGAGCGGGCCGCCCGAGAGCAACTCATCGAAGCCGAGCGAACCGGGAGCGATCTCGAGGTTGGCGAAGGCGCCGGTCGCCGCGAGCTGGGTGTAGGCGGCGGACTGTTGGTCTGCCCACGGCCGTTGAAAGACGCCGTTCGTCACCACCTCGACTCGCTGCGCCGGCACGCCGTCGTCGTCGAAGGCATAGCTCCCGAGCCCGAAAGGCGCGATCGCGTTGGAACTCAGGTTCAGCGGATCGCCCTTGGTCTCGAGGCCGGGAAGCGCCTTCCCCAGCTCGAAGCGACTCGACTTCTGGTAGATCGACCGCGCGGAACTGGACTGGACGATGGGTGAGAAGAGCTGACGCAGGTCACCCGCATCGATCACGACGGGGAAGCTGCCCGAGCTCGGCAAGGTCGCACGCGTCAGGTCGCGCGCCTCGATCGCCGCATCGCGCACGATCGCCTCAATGTCGAGATCGGCGCCGCGCCGGCACTCCTCCCACGAGATGCGCTCCGCCTCGTGTCCCTCTCCTGACGCCAGAACGATCGTGAGGAGCGAGAGGCGCGAGCCGGTCGACTCGCCGGTGAAGCCGGCCGAGTTCTCGTGGCGCGTCTCGGTGCGCTCCAGGAAGAAGTTCGCCCGACGAGGGTCGCGCGCCGCCGTCCAGCTTCGCCACCGCGGCGATCCACCGGTCCGCGAACCCGCGCGAGGTCGCGAGGATCGAATCGGACCCGAGCGCGCCATCGCTCAGCGGCACATTGGTGACCGCGCCGGCACCGACCAGATCGAACGGCTCGTCGCCACCGAGGCCGGCCATGTAGACCGCCTGATCGAGCAGCGCCGCGACCTTCGATTCCTCCCCGCCATGCAAGGTGAGCTTCGTCTGTCCCTGCACGCCATCGTGGCGAAGGTGTACGACGACCTCGAGGCTTTCACCGTCGACTTGCCGCTCTGACTCGTGTCCCTTCGCGAGCAGGTAGGTTTGTACAGCCTGCGTCCGCGAGTGACGAAGCGACCAGGCGTGGATCGAACCATTCCCGCGCAGTGCTTCCTGCACCTTGGCGACATCGATGCTCATCGCGTTCCTCCCGTGCTACGAGACACGCGCTCGCGTGCGAATGTGCGGGCCGCCGGATCCGACGGGCACGAACTCCTTGAACCCCTTGCCGCAGCTGCCCGGCTCGATCGCGAAGTCGCTCCCGACCTCCGTGATGTTCCCGAGGATCTCCGGTACGTAGCCGCTGACGGTGATCGGCGTGTACACCTTGCCGGTGAGCTTGCCCTTCTTCACCTCGCGCGCGACGCGGGCGGTGAACTGGATGCCCCAACCCTGCGGATCCTCGATGCCGTTGCGGAAGCCGTCGACGTAGAGACCGTCCTGCATCCCGGCCATCATCGCCGCGGGGCTGGTGTCGCCGCGCTCGATGAAGGTGTTGGACATGCGGGCGTACACCTTCCGATCCCAGGCCTGGGTGCGACCGTTCGGCGTGCGCGGCCTGCCGAGGTAGGTCGAGGACATGAGGTCGGTGATCGGGCTCACGAAGATCCCGCGATCGATGATGCGGGTCGGGGAGGAGAGCATCCCCTCATCGTCGAAGGGATAGCTGCCACGTTCGCCGCCGACGGTCGGATCGTCGGAGAGCGAGACCAGCTCGGCCGCGACCTTCTTGCCGAGGAACTCGCGCGCCTTCGCCCGATCCTTGACGAACTGGTCCATCTCGACACCGTGGCCGAAGCTTTCGTGCGCCAGGAGGCCGGTCACCGGGGGCGCGAAGATGCAGTCGTATTCGCCGCCGGGCACGCGCTCCGCGCCGAACATCTCGACCAATTCAACTCGGAGCTGCTCGATCAGCTCCTCATCGAAGCGGGCGTTCTCGTAGCCGCCTTGACGAATGCGGCGCACGAAGGCGGCGCCTGGGCGGCCATTGCTCAAGCCGAACATGAAGGCGCCGTGCGAGACCTGCGCGATCTCGGCGGCGAGGCGGCGGGTTCGATCGACAAAGATGCGCCGCACCCGAGACTCGTCGGTCGAGACGCGCACCGAACGGACGCGCGGGTCGTTCCAATCGACGCTCGCGAACTCTTGATCGAGGATAGCGGCACGCTCGGCCAGCGTCAGGCTCTCGGGGTCGATCTTGAGTTCGGTCTTCCAGGTTCGATCGAGGGGCGAAAGCGGCTCGATGTGAAAGCGCTCCTTCTGCGGCGCGACGTCGCGCTTCAGCTTCTGCACCGCCGCTCGAAGCGCGTCGGCCGAGACATCGTCGGTCGCGGTCTCGTGAAAGGTCGCGCCGTCCCACACTCGCAGCGAGATGCCGTGGCCGCGAAAAGGAGAGAAGGTGACCTGCTTCCCGTTTCGATCCCTCGCCATCTGAACGCCGTCGCTCGCGGTGTAGAGCGCGGAGGCGTAAGTGAAGCTCCGTTCCAGATCGGTCACCAACTCGCTCAAGAGCAGCACCAGGGGATCGGCGGCGGGTGCCTCCTGCGCGAACAGCGCCTCGGGTTTCAAGAGCGCATCGCCGGATAATCCGACGAAGAGCGCGCCGGTCTGCGCCAGGAAGCGCCGGCGGGAAATCGTGGGCATGGGAGTCCCTCGCGTGTGTGCAACGTGCGCGGCGGGCCGGACGAAGATACCCGAGAGACGCGCTGACCGAAAGACCCTCCTCCCAAAGCTTGGCGTGGGAACCTCGATCGCCGGGCCGAGTAGCAACCGACCCGGTCATCCACCAGAAAATCGGAGGTCCCATGCCACCCGCGCCATCGACGCGGCCGCGTCTCGCGGCCCTTGCCCTCTCCTGCCTCGCCCTCCAGCTAGCCGCCTGCACCCCATCCGATCGCACCCCTCCCGCCGCGGACGACACCTACGTCTCGCCGTTCCCCGCCGCCTACGTCGACTCGACCGCGGAGCTGTCGCCGCTGCGCTTCGCCGACGGCACCGTCTCCCTCAATGATCGTTGCCCGGTGCGACGCGGCCACCTCAACCGCCGCATGCCGCCGGTGTACGTCAACGGCCGTCCAGTCGGCTTCTGCTGAAGCCCGTGCGTGCCGGTCTTCGTGCAAGACCCCTCGCGCTACCTCTCGGACCTGGTGACCAACCTCCCGAGCACCGACGACCCGACCAAGCCGGCCGTGATCGACTCGGACCATCTCAGCGTCGTCAACTTCGAGTGCTTCTACTTCGCGTCGAAGGAGGGGAAGGCGAAGTTCGACCACGACCGCCGCGCGCACTGCGGGCGGGTGACCGATCCGGTCAGCTATCGGAAGTTCGTCCCGACCGATCGCTCGCCGCGCATCGAACGCGAAGGGCGGACCTTCTTCTTTCGCAGCGACTCTACCCGTGCGATCTTCGCCGCCAGGCCTGATAGCTTCAGTGTTCCGCACTGGGGCATGATGCAGATGGCGGCGGCGATGGAATGAGCGAAGAAGAGCGAAGAGAGTTCTACACCACCTACGCGCGGTACTACGACCGCATTTACGCCTCGGTCGACTACGACGCGCAGGTCGAGTTTTACGAGCAGCTCTTTCGACAATGCGGCCGGAGCCGCGGGCGGCGTGCCCTCGATCTCTGTTGTGGGAGCGGTCGACACACCCGCGCGCTGGCGGTCCGCGGATGGCGCACCGCCGGACTCGACCTCTCACCACAGATGGTTCGCCTGACCCGAGGCAAGGACCAGCGCGTGGCGGTGGTGCGAGCCGACCTCCGCGCGCTCCCCCTCCGCGGTCCCTTCGATCTGGTCCTCTGCTCGTGCAACTCGCTGCTCGAGAGCCAGCCGCTTGCCGCGCTCTGGAGCACGATCGAGCAGGTGCATGCGATCCTCGCACCCGGCGGCGTCTTTGCCTTCGATCTGACCGATGCGCGGATCGGCGAGGGCTCGCCGGAGGGTCAAGGTGTTTACGAGGACGGCCCGCTGCGCTACGAGGTGCGCTGGGTGCATCACGCGGGCGAGCCGATCCTCCACGCGCAGGTCTCGCTCCGCATCGACGAGCGAGGCCAGACGATCGGATTCGACGACGACCATCATCTTTGCGCGGTAACCATTCCTGAGCTGATCGGCATCTTGGAGGAGGTCGGCTTCGACGTGTTGCCGCTGGAAGACGACACCGACGAGCCGCGCCTCTGGAACGGCGAGTCGCTGAAGGCGATCCTGGTGGCGACGCGAAGAGGCGAGGCGTGAAGCTTCGTCGCGCGGCCCTCTGCATCGCGGCACTCGCCTGCTTCGGGACGCCCGCACTCGCGCAGCTGCGGCTCGAGGTGGCGTTGCCCGACCGCGTCAGTTGGAATGATCGTGCCTTCGGCCAGCTCGAGCAGGTGAGCTACCTCCGGTGGGGCGGCGTGCACCCGGAGACGCGCGCGGTGGGCGCCGATCGGAGCGCCGTCTTCGCCAAGGGACTGAGGCTCCAGGTGGGCTTGCCGCCGGGGCGCTACGCCGTGGCCCTGACCCTGCCGCCCCTGCGGACCGCCGCGGCGGTTGAAGTGCAGCTGGACGGACGCACGGTGGCCCGCGTGGACAGCTCGCCGGTGCGTCCAATCGTGGCGACCGTGGAGCTCGACCAGCCGCCGCTCGAGATCGTCCTCAAGCCGTCGCCGGACGGCGAGGCGGCGCTCATGGAGGTCGAGATTCAACGCGCGGACGGTGAGAGCCTCGCCGCGCCGCTGACACTCCCCCCACGCGATCGCGCCACCCTCGACCGTGCGATCTCCGCGATCGGCAACAGCCCAGAGGAGAGGCTTGCCGCTATCCCACGCTACCTCGAACGCTATCAATTGCCGAACGGCCTCTTCGATCTCGAGTCGAGCGCGTGGTGGGAGGCTGGGCTCGCGCTCCGCGCGCTGCTTTTGGCGCGCGAGCTCCGTGCCGATTCGACCGCGCTCGAGCTGGCCCGTCCGGCGCTCGAGCTCTTGACCACGGTGCAGGGAGAGGATGGCGGGTTCTGCGCCTATGCCCCGCAGTCCCTGGTGCCCGCCAAGCGCGCCCCCTGCAAGACGCGGAACGTCGCCGACCTCGGCGTGGCCACCACCTGCCTCTCGCTCGCCGCGCCGTACCTTTCGGGCGAACTCGGGCAACTCGCGGTGAACGTCCACCGCGACTACATCGACCGCTTCGTCTCGCGCTATCGCCTGCCGAACGGCGCCTTCGCCAACGGCCTCTTCGACGGGACGGAGGATTCGACCGCCTACAGCGTGGCGACCGCGACCACCGCGATGAGCCTCTGCGCCCTCTACGCGCGAACCCACGAGCCGCGCTACCTCGCGTGGGCCGAAGAGGCGGCGCGCTTTCTCGCGCGCTCGTTCGCGGAGGATGGTCGCCCGCTCTTCTATCCGCACCGTCCGATCGCGCCGCGGCCGCTCGAGATCGAAGAGTGGAACGACCTCTACTACCTGCTCGAGGGGCTCCTCTGGGTGCGCGAGGCGACGGAGGACCGCGACCTGCGCGAGGAGATCGATCGCGCGCTCCGCCGCTTCGTGACGGGGGAACACGGCCTCCTCGCCACCTGCTCGACCCTCGAGCTCCCGGTCTATCGACGCGATCACCGCGCACAGGCCAAGCTGAACGGAATGGTGGCGGTGCTGCTTCGACTACGCGCGCTGCTCGATGACGTGCCGGAGCTGACTGAGCTGGTCGAGCGGTCGCGCATCGCCCTGCTCGAGCCGGAGGAGGCGCTGGATCGCGAGGTGCTCGCGCGCCCTTACGAGAAGGGCGGCGCCGAGGCGCTCGTCGCCACCTCATTCGCTGCCCTCGCCTACGCGGAGATGATCAAGCCGGGCTCCGCCTTTCGCGTCGCGCGCTGAACGCGCTCAGCGAGCGAGGAGAAGCTTGACCGCCTGCGCCTCACCGCCGGTCCGGAGCTGCGCGAAGTAGACGCCGGCCGGGACGGCACGTCCGACCGCATCGCGACCGTCCCACTCCTGGCGACGCAACACGCCTCCCTCGAAGCGACCGGCCGTGAGGACCCTCACGCGGCGCCCCGCTGGATCGAAGATTGAAAGCGATGCGCGCCATATCGCGGGGCAAGCGGAATTCGATCGCGGGAAGCGGGCCCGCGCTTCCGACCGCGCGGAGCAGCACTGCGGAATCGGGCACCTCGAAAGGAGCGATGGGATCGACCGCAATCAGGGCCGCGTGCGCGCGGATGATGGCGCTCCTGGTCCCTGAGACCAGGAAGCCGTCGGCCAGCGCGAGCACGCGCTCCGCTCCTCCGCGCGTCGACGGAACCTGGACCGTGGACCAACTGGCGCCGCCATCGGTGGTCTCGAGCACCGGCGTGGTGGGCGAGATCGTGCTCACCGTGCAGTAGCCGCGCGACGCGTCCCAGAAGGAGAAGTACCGCGACGCCTGATTCGCGACCTTAGTCCAGCCGCACCGCCGTTCGTCGCGCGGAAGATGCCCGTCACCTGGTGCGCAGAAGCGGTGGAGGCGAGTCCGTTCTGCGCGTCGAACCAGTGGAGACCGAAAATGAAGTCACCGATGCCGGTCGTGCCGACCGAAGTCCAACTTGCCCCGGCGTTGGTCGTCTTCCAGATCCGCGCGCTGTTCGTGCTGCCGCCCGCGGCGAAGCCGAGCTGATCGTTCACGAAGTCGACCGAGGTGAGGAAGGTGTTGGTCGGAATCCCGGTCGTGCGCTGCGCCCAGGTGACGCCCGAGTCGGCTCCAGAAGACGCGCTCCCGGTGTTGCCGTAGCCGGCGGCGAAGTACTCGCCCGCGCTCGGGGTGGCGAAGTCGAACACCGACGCCATTGCTGAAGCTGTTCGGTAGGACATGCTGCGTCCAGCTGGCGGCCCGTCGGTCGATCGCCACACCCGGCTGGCGGTCGCGCCGCTCCCTCCCGCGAGGAGCAGATTGCCCGGCGTGTAAGCGAGCGCGTTCATGAAGTTGATCGCCGGTTCCGGCACCTTCCCGAAGCTGTCGCCGCCATCGGTGCTCAGGAAGCGTCGATAGGACTGGCCGGGCTGGCTCAACTCGGCGAAGACGCGGCCATTCGCGTCCGCCGCCAAAGCCGAGATGGTGACGCGCGGCTCGTCGTCGGGGCTCCGGGTCGCGTTGCTCCAGTTCACCCCTTGATCGGTCGAGCGCCAGAGGTCGCCGTCATCGGTCACCGCGAGGAGCGTGCCGTCGCTCAGTCGCGTCAAATCACCGAAGCCACCCGAGTCGAAGTCGGCCAGGATCACCTCCCAGTTCGCGCCGTCGTCGAAGGTCTCGAGGAGGACCGCCCCTTCGACTCGCACCGAGATGATGCGATGCTGCGGCGAGTAGACGAGCGTCGTCGACTGATAGACCAGCTCGTTCGGCACCGTGGTGGTGGTCCAGGAGACCCCATTGTTGGTGCTCCTGACCGTGCTGAAGTCGGAGAGGAGCGAGATGTCTCCCGGCGTGCTCACGAAGATCTCGGTGAACTCGCTGCTCTCCGCTGCCGCCCGGCAGGGTCGACCAGCCGTTGCCGTTGTTGGTGGTGCGCCGCGCGCAATTGATGCCGCCGACGTAGCCGTTGTTCGCGTCGAGCCAGAGCGAACGGTTGAGCGTCGCGTTGAGCGGGCTTGGTCGCAGCGTCCAGCTCAGTCCGTCGTCGAGCGAGCGAATCACCTGACCCGACTTTCCCACCGCGACCAGTGTGCTCGCATCGACGCGCGAGAGATCGATCAACTCGGCGCTCGAGGGATTGCTCACGGCCTGCCAGGTGGCCCCCGCGTCGCTCGAGTGAAAGACGCCCGGCGATCCGCCGACCGCGAGCAGTTCGCCCGGCGCCAGCACCAGGAGGTCGTTCAGCGCCTGCGTGAAGAGCGCCGTGTCGCTTCGAAAGCTCCAGGTCGCACCGCCGTCGCTCGTCGCGAGCACCGTGCCGAAGTCCCCGACGGCGTAGCCATGCAGGTCGTCGGACTCGAAGGCGATCGCGGTCAGCGGGTTGCCCTGCGGCGTCGGAAGCGACCAACTGAAGGTGTAGTTCGTGGCCCCGGGTCGACCCGCCAGCGCCAAGAGCGCCGCGAGGGCGAGCAGTCCTGAACTGAAGCGAGGACGTCGTCCGACGTTCCGATCCCTCACGCGATGCCTCCTTTGCCGTGGAAAGCGGACCGAAGAGCATAGCAGAGCTCCCCGTCGACGCAGAACCGCGCGACCCCAATCCTCCGTGCTTCTGATGCACTCGGCCGCTTGCTACGCTGGCACCACACTCTGCGGACGGGAGGTCTCATGTTGCCCAAGTTCATCATCGGAGCTGGTTCAGTCCTCGGCGCCACGCTGCTGCTCGTCGCCGCGGCGGCGCACTTGCGAGGCGAGGATCGAGCGAAGCCCGCCACTTCGATCGTGCTCACCGTCTACTCCGACTACGTCTGACCCTGGTGCTATCTCTGCACCGGGCGTGTGGAGCGACTGGTGAAGGAGTACGACGTCCAGATTCGTCACGTGGATTTCCCGCTGCATCCGGACACGCCGAATGAAGGCATGCTGCTCGAGGATCTCTTCGGCGGCCCAGGCGCAAGGCCTAGGATTCAGGCTTCGCAGCAGAGGCTCCAGGCGCTGGCGAAGGAAGAGGGGCTGCCGATGGCGCTCCGAGACCGCACCTACAACAGCCGCCTCGCGCAGGAGCTGGGCGTCTGGGCCGAGGAGCAGGGCCGTGGCGGTCCCTATCGCGACGCCGCCTTTCGCGCCTACTTCGTCGACGGCAAGAACCTCGCGTCCACCCCGGTGCTGCTCGACATCGCGAGCGCGGCCGGCCTCGACCGGAAGGCGGCGGAAACGGTGATCACAACTCGCAGCCATCGCGCGAAGGTCGACGCGGAGTGGAGTGAATCGACTTCCGCCGGGATCAACGCGGTTCCGACCTTCGAGGCGGGTGGGCGGCGCGTGGTCGGCGCCCAGCCGTTCGAGGTGCTGGAGCAGCTGGTGGTGCAGGCGGGCGCCAAGCGACGCGCCGATGGAAAGTAGTCCAGGACGATCATCGCGCGGGAGCGGGCTGCTCCTCCTGCTCGCGCTCCTCGCGATGCCGCCACGCGCCGCGCCAGCGGAAGCGGAGCTGGTGCTGACGGTCGACCTGCCCGACCGCGTGCGCTTGAACGGCCTCTCCGCCTCGCCCGAACTGGCTGGGAGCGCATTTCGCTGGCGTGGCCTCGACCTCAAGACCAAGCCTGTGACGCTGGGCGGAAAGATGCAGCACGAGGTCGAGGGGAGCTGCTGGCGACTGGAGATCGGGCTCACCCCCGGGCGCTATCGCGTGGCGGTCGCCTGCGCCGGGCGCGATTCGCTGAGCGGCCCCATGTCGCTCTGGATCGACGGCGCCATCGCGGCGAAGCAGGCGCCGCTCCCGCGCGACGGCTTTGCGATCTGGGAAGGAGAGGCGGAGCTCGCGCCGGGCGGCGAGGCAATCGAGATCCTGGGCATCGCCGACGTCGGGCGCCGCGCCTTGGTGCACGAGGTCAAGGTCACGCCGCTCGATGGCAAGAGCGCGCTCTCGATTCGCACGCTGCTGCCGCTCTACGTCCCGGTCGAGGTAATGGGTGCGACGCCCCCGCAGGCCGACGCGCGATCGCGACTCCGCGATGCCTGCGACTACCTGGTGCGCCAGCAGGTGTCGACCGGCTTCTTCGACCTGCGCTCCGCCTCGGCCTGGGAGACGGGAACGGTCGCGCGCTGCCTCCTGCTGGGAGCGCGCCTGCTCGACGATCCGCGCTATGCGGTAGCGGCACGGCGTCCACTCGAGTTCTTCCTGCAGCGGCAGGAGGAAGATGGCGGCTTCTGCGCTGACCTCTACGATCCGGCGAACGGTCGCGACGCCGATCCACGCGAACCGGTGACGATCGCCTGCCTCACGCGCAACGTGGCTGACCTCTCCGTCGCCGCGGCGAGCTGGTCCCTGGCCGCGCCCTTCGTTGCCGACTCGCTGGGCGAGAACTTCATTGCCGCGCAGCGCCGCTTCGTCGAGCGCTTCGCCGCGTCGCATCGTCGCCCCGACGGGCAGTACGCCAACGGACGCTTCTCCGGAAGGGAGTACGAACTCGCCTACTCCGCCGCGACCGCCGCGCAGGTCACCTGCCTCGTCACCCTCGCGCACGCCACGCGGGAGGAGCAGTTCCTCAGGTCGGCCGAGGCCAGCACCCGCGCTCTTCTCACCGAGTGGAACGATTCGGGACGGCCGCTCTTGCACCCGTACAACCGCGACGCGGTCGACCCGGTCCGGCCGACGCAGTTCCACGACCTCTACTACGTGCTCGACGCGTTCCTCTGGGTGCGCGGGGCAACCAAGGATCGAAGCCTGCGCGACGCGATCGACCAGGCGCTTCGCTGGTACGTCAGCGGTCGCGAAGGACTGCTGGCCACGCTTGTGGAGTCACCCCGCGCCTTCGAGTCGGGCGTGCAGGACGAGACCAAGGGAAATGCGATGCTCGGCATCTTGACGACGATTCGCGGCATCTTGAACGAACCGAAGCTCGATCCAATCCTCGCCACGCTGCGTCAGGAGTTGCTCGCGCCGAGCGACGCGCGGCGGCGAGGCATCTGCGCGTTCCCCTACGACGAGTACGGCAGGAAGGCCGTCATCGCGACCGCCTTCGCGGGGCTCTCCTACGCCGAGCTGACGCAGGCCGGGGCGATGCACCGCTGAGGAGCGTACCCTCGCCGCGCGACGCCTCGGTCACTTCCCGATCAGGTCATACCAGCGATTGAACGAGAGCGAGAAGCGCGGCACGCCGCTCTCGCGCCCGATCGGCCAGGCCATCTGAAGCCGCAGGTATGAGGCGGGCGTCGGAACGCCGGGGATGTGCACGAACGAGATGCCGGCCGCGCCGCGCCACGACTCGCGCGGCGGCGCGCTCCACTCTCCCGCTCCCTCGCCGCGCGCCCACGCGTTCCCCGCCTGCGCGAAGATCGCGGGGTGGAGCACCAGGAATGAAGGGTGCGGCAGGTGCAGCCCGCGGAGCAGGTCGACGCCGTGCACCACCTCGAACTTCCCGAGCAGGAGCCGATCGCCCGCCGCATCGCCGAAGCCGAGACTCGGCACTGCGAGCGGGCCGCCTAATTCAAAGCGCTGCTGCGCGCGTCCATCGCGCGCGGCGAGGCCACCCTCGACCGCGAAGTGCGCATCGACGCCGAGATGCGTGAGGACCTTTCGAGCCAGCGCCGCGCGCACGCGCCACCGATCGCGCGCGCCATACGTGCCATCGATCGACGAGCGAAGGAGCCCGCCCTGCGCTCGCAGGCGAGAGAAGCCGGTTGCCTCGCGATAGCTCCCCGCATCGGCCGCGGTCACCTCCGGCATCGCTCCGGTCGCGTCCCCACAGGGTCTCGCGGGTCGCGCGCGGCATCGACTGATCGCGCGCGGCGCGGTAGCCGAGCCCGCCGGCAAGGCCAATGCTCGCGTACTCCAGCCCGCCGCTCAGGCCGCGGCTCTCGTAGACGCTTGTCGGTCCCGCCCGGTGACGAAGGCGCCGAGCGTCGAGGAGAAGAGGTCGGCATGCTCCGGTGCGGAAGGGGAGCGTCTCGCGGGCGTACGCGGCGCGCAGCGTGAGCCGCCTCGAGAGTTCGGGGTCTCCCACCGGAGTGCGTCGCCACAAGTCGCGCCGATACGCAAAGCGATAGCGACCTTCGTGATTCGAGAAGCCGTAGCTGCCGCCTGCCTTGAGCTCGCCGATCGCGCGACTGCCGAAACCAGCCTCGAGCCCGAGGCTGTGTCCCACTGCGCGGTGGAATCCGCTCGTCGGCTTCCAGTGGAGCCCCTGCTTGAAGGCGGAGCGCTTGCCGAGCTTCGGATTTCCACCAACCCGCAGCAGCGAGTCGACGCCGGTCGTGTCGAAGGTGACCGACGTCGCGCCGAACCACGCGCTGGTCGAGTCGGCCATGCCGCCGAGGAATCGCTCCAACTCGTCCGCGCGCGCGGGTCGGATCACCGCGAGCGCTGCCACCACGAGGATGCAGAGGAGTCGAGCGCGGCTCATTGCTTCTTCTCCGGCGTGAAGAGCGAGTCGGGCACGCCGCCATTGATGATCCACTCGGTCTGCTGGAAGGAGAGGTCGCAGGTCTTGGGCACCTTCTCGCCGCTCACCTTGCCGAGGAGGCGAATCGTGTCGGAGAAGGTGGCGCGCGCCAGGAGGCGCGAGAGCACCCAGTAGCGATCGTCCACGCGCGCGCGCTCGAGCACGCAGTTGTCGATCCGCTCGATGAAGAAGGGCGCGGGCGAGCGGTCGCGGTACCAGAACTCCTCGCGCAGGATCACGAAGTCGTTGGTGTCCACCCAGACGCGACCGGTCGGAAAGGGATCGAGCGCCGAACGCGGCGCAAAGGCGATGCGATAGACCACGTGCTCCCCGACCAACGATCGATCCTCGATCGAGAAGCGGTAGCGCTCGCGCATGGTGGGATCGAAGGCGAAGGCGATGAACTGCTCCGAGAGGTCGGCATCGAAGTCGACGTTGACGTTGGAGTCCTTCTTCGGTTTGCCGTTCTCGTCGTAGGCCTGTTCCTTCAGGCGAATGACGCGCACCTTGTCCGGCCGCTTGCGGTAGACGCGGGCCACCGCGTCCCAGTAGACCCAGCTCCGTGCCTTGTCTCCTTCGCCCTCGTGACCGACCACGCGCATGAGTGCGGTGAAGGCGGTGTCGTCGATCAGTGAGTCGCGATGGGCCTCGCCGGCGGCGACGCGGGCCAGGATCTCATCCAGGCTCGCGCGCGGCGCATTGACCAGGATCTCGGGATACGGCTCCGCGACCAACGGCGGGATCGTGTCCTCGACCGCCAAGGTCGGTCGCGATAGTGCGGGCGAATCCTTTGGTCGCTCGGTCGCCTGCGAACGATCCGCCAGGCCGAGCAGGGCGAGCAGCAGCAGGGCTCGCCATGACATGCTCGATCGGAAGCACGAGATCACGACACCTCCATTCCTCTCCGCGAAGGCCGGGTGCCCGTACGATATCGGTTCCTTCCGGGTTCCCCATCACGAACCTGGGTCGGTCGGGAGAATGTGCGCATTGCCGCGGGCGTTCGCGGGCGCTACCCTTTCCTCGCCGTTACTCCACCCGAGGCTTCGGGGTGTCCGGTGGAGCAGGATGCCACGGCGCATCCGCGAGGAAGCCATGTGCAACTCGAGGCCGCGAGGCGCCGCTCTCACGTGCGCGGTGGCCCTCATCCTGTCCGCTCTTTCCTTCGCCTGCTCGAAGTCCACCTCCAAGCCGGCCGACCTGGCGACGCCGGCGTCGCCGATTCCGGCGCTCCCCTCACCGATTACGAACCGCGTGCTCCACCTGGCCGCGCCGAACGAAACCGCGGTGGCGGCGCGCACCTTCGTTCGCGGTCAACTGCAACGCGTCCAGCTCGAGTTCTCGAGCTTCGCCCAGCGCCTCTCGACCTTCGAGAGCATGGACTACGAGGAGACGCCGCGCGGGGACTGGATCGCGACGGTGAACGGCGGTCAAGTCGGCTGCATCACCGGGTACCTGGTTCGACGAGTCGACGACGAGCTCCTCTGGCGCTGCTTCTGGGACGGCACCTGCGGACTCGAGGAACCCGCCGACTCGATCGATCAACGCACGCTCCTCACCACGCTCGACGGCAAGATCGGTCGACTCGACGAGTACTGGCTCGAGGGGCCGGGCCGCGTGATCCCGAGCACGCGCCGAGTCGAGTGGGAGGTCCTCGCTTCGAGCGCGACGTGGCGAATCTTCTCGCGCGAGACCGATCCTCCCACGCTCTCCGTGTCGCTCACGGAAGCGGGAGACGCCGAACCGTCGCTCGAGCTTCGCCACGAGGCAAGCTACCGCTGGAACCTCTACGGACGATGGGACGGCGGTGTCGGCCGCTTCGCGCTCCATCGCTGGTCAGCCGCGCCGAGTCGATGGGAGCTGAGCGACAGCCTGTGGTGGGACGGCGACCACGGCGCGTGGATCGCGCATCCGGCCACGGGGAGCCCGAGCACGCGAAGTTGGTGAATGGTCGCGCGACCCGCGACGAACGGGCGCCGTGGGTTCACTCGACCAGCGCCGCGATCCGACGCCCCAGCAGTCGCACGCACGCGTCGGTCGAGAGCGGCTTCACTGCCTGATAGTCGGCCTGCTCGGAGTTTTGTAGATCGACCCACACCCAGTCTCCCGCGCGGTCGGAGATCACGACGTGCAGGAAGCCGCGCTCCCAACGTTCGCGATCGAAGGCGAAGTCGGCGGCGAGAAGATAGTCCGCGTCAATCTTCTGTGCGCGCGCCCTCTCGCGCAGCGCGCGTGCGAGCGACCAGAGCCGCTTGAGTTCGTTCGGGTCGTCTGGGGTGCCAGGGAGTTCGATCGCCTCCATCGCGGTGACCCGCTCGAAGTGCCCGGCCTCCTCCAAGGCGCGCGCGATGGCGGTGGCGCCGGCCGCGTCACTCGCGCCGTTGATCTGCGGGACGAGCACGGCGAGTCGGCTGCTCTTCCGCGCCTCGACGAATCGCTTCGCGCGCGGCGCCATCGCCGCGATCTCGTCCTCCGGCGGCAGGCCGCTCCGTTCGCGAACCCGCGCGCTGAGCTTGCCCGGGCGCGCCGCCCTTCGCGTCGCCTCGGTGAGCCCGAGCCGTGGCGCGAGGCGCTGGACCAGGAGCACCGACACCGCGAGCGGATCCGGCCCTTCGAGCCGCCTCAGCGCTTCGTCGTCGCGCGTCACGCGATCGCTCAGCTTGAGCGCGCCCGCCCGGTCCATCACGAAGGCCCTCAACTCGGTGATGCCTGCCTCGCGCGTGCCGTTGTACTCCGCATAGAGCGTGAGCTCCGTCGACGGCGGATGGTTGGCGAGGAAGGCGCTCAAGGCCGGCACGAGCGCTTCCTGGTTGCTGGCGCTTCCCGGATCGAAGGCCAACTCGCCCAGCTCCACGTTCGCGAGCCCCTCCTGCTCGAGGAGCATTCCGACGACCTCTCCGATGCGATCGAAGGGACGACCGGCGAGGAGCACCGGCAAGATCGTGAGCGACGCCGGCGGAGAGGATCGCGCTCCGTCGGTCGCCGGCGCGGTTGACTCGCCGAACCTGCGCGTCGCCTCGGCCATCGCCTGGCGCGCCACGATCCAGTCCCGCCACTCGGGCCAGGGAGGCAGGGAGTCCTCGCGCGCGGGCAGCCGCTGGTGCGCGTAGGCGAGGGCGTCGGTGAAGGTGCCGCGCGCCCGCGCCACCTCGCCCGCGTCCGCCTGCGCCAGCGCGAGGTACATCGCGGCCGCCACATCGCGGGGAGCATTCCGCTGCCACTCGCCGCTCTCCGCAACCTTCGCGAGCCAAGCGCCCGCATCGCGGGCACGACCTCGACGTAGCTCAAGCAGTCCCTTCGCGAGTTCGGCGCTTCGCCAATCCGCGTGCCCCTCGCCCACCGTGAGCGCCAGGTTCATCGCCGCTTCGAGCTGAGTCGCGGGAGCCTCCGGCCACGGGAGCAGAAGGCAATCGGCCACGAGGCGATCGGCCACCAGCGGGTCTCGCGTTTCCGCGAATCGCGCGACCATCTCGAGGCGAAGCTCGCGATAGGCGGCGGTGTCCTTCGCCGCGAGCGCGAGGAGCGAGAGCGCGTCGAGCGCATCGAACTGCTCGGGGTCCGCGGCGAGGAGCGCGCGATAAGCCGCGCTCGCCTCCTTCCACTCGCCGCGTCGCGCGCGCCAGTCGCCGATGCCGCCGTGGATCGCAACCGCGTCCTCCGGCTCGAGCCGCGCGAGCAGGGGCGGCAGGGAATGCAGCAGGCTCTCCGCCTCGGCCGCGTGTCCGGTTCGCGCGAGCAGCGCGGCGCGACTGACCGCGGCGCGCGCCTCCGCCTGGGTCCGGAGCGAAGCCTCGGCTCGCTCCGCGCGCGTGGCCCGCACCGCCTGCCAGGTCGCGAGCAATCCGCCGGCGACGATGACCCCGCCGAGCAGGCCGCCGAAGATGACCGCCGCCCGGTTCCTTCGAAGAAACTTCCGCGCGCGATAGCCGGCGCTCGGCGCGGCCGCGGTGACCGGCTCGTGCTCCAGGTGGCGCGCGAGGTCGGCGGCCAAGGCGTCCGGCGTCTCGTAGCGTCGACGGCGGTCCTTCTCCATCGCCTTCATCACGATCCAGTCGAGGTCGCCTCGCACCTGCTTCGTCAAGGTGGCTGGATCGGTGTGCCGCTGCGCCGCGATCCGATCGAGGCGATCGCCCAGAGACTGAAGTCGCGTCGACGGCTTGGGCGGCTCGTCCTCGCGGAGGATGCGGCGCATCTCGTCGAGCGCGGCGCGCCGCAGGCTCTCGGCCTCGAAGGGCTGCGCGCCGGTCAGGATTTCGTAGAGCAGCACTCCGAGCGAGTAGATGTCGCTCCGGGTGTCGATGTCGAGCCCGCTCAGCTCCGCCTGCTCCGGGCTCATGTAGGCAGGGGTGCCGATCATCTCGTGCAGGCGGGTGAACAGCGTCTTCTCCGTCAGCCGGGCGCCGATCGCCTTGGCCACGCCGAAGTCGATCACCTTCGGCACCGGCTCGCCGTCGTGCACGGTGACCAGTACGTTCCCCGGCTTGAGATCGCGGTGGATGATCCCCTTCTGGTGCGCGTGCTGCACCGCGCGACACACCTGGATGAAGAGCTGGACGCGCGCCGCGCTCGGCAACGACTCGCGATCGCAGTACTCGGTGATGGGCAGGCCGCGCACCAGCTCCATCACGAAGTAGGGCCGTCCCTGCGCGGTCGCGCCGGCGTCGAGCACCCGCGCGATGTTGGGATGATCCATCAGGGCCAGCGCCTGGCGTTCCGCCTCGAAACGCGCGATGACCTCGCGCGTGTCCATTCCGGCCTTCAGCACCTTGAGCGCGACCATGCGATGCACCGGCTCGAGCTGCTCCGCCATGTAGACGACGCCGAAGCCCCCCTCGCCGATCTCCTCGAGCAGCTTGTAGCGACCGATGATCGACCCGATCGCCGCGTCACCGGCCCGCGGCTCCATCTCGACCGTGCGCTCGAGGAAGGAACCGGCGCGCTCGGCCGCGACGAGCAGGCTCTCCACCTGCGCGCGGAGTTCGCGGTCGTCACGGCAGCTTTGGTCGAGATACGCGGCGCGCTCGCCCTCGCGCAGCTCGAGCGCTCGGGCGAAGATCTCTTGCAGTCGGTCGCGATCGCTCATGACGACCGATCAGTGCCCGCGCAGAGCGAGCTTCCGGACCGACATGATGAGGAGGCCCAGCAGCGACACCACCAGGGTCGGCGGGCAGATCAGCACCGCAAGGAGGAAGGCGACCACGCTCACGCCGTTGAGCGGCACGCGGAGAAGGGTCGGCGTGCGCGCGAGGGTCGCGAGCGCCTCACCGAAGTTGTGCACGAGGACCAGCACCACGAACGAGCCGACGGTGATGCCCAAGAGCACCGCGAAGGGCCGCACGCTCCGCCAGGGATGGACGAATGCCGCGACGAACGCCCCCGCCGCCAGAAACGCCAGCGCGATCCCCGGTGGATTGTCGCTGATCCCCACGATCCCGGCCGCGAGCGCCGAGGCGGCGCAGGCGGCGAGCAGCGACAGGGTGATCGTTCGGAACCGTCGATCGAACGGATTCGAGAGCATCTTCTCCCCTTTCCGCGCCGGCGACCCCGCGTCGCCCGGCTTTCACCCTCTCATGCGCCGCGCGCGGGCAAATCCCCTCACGAAATCTCGCGACGAGTCACTTCGACTCAGGATCTCGCTCCAGCTCGCGGAAGAGCCAGGCGCGGGCGAAGGCCCATACACGCTCGACGGTGCTCACCGACAGATCCAGCGACTCCGAGATCTCAGCGGTGGTCAAGCCGACAAAGAAGCGGAGCTTGACCACGGTGGCGGCGCGCGGATCTTCCGCCTCGAGCTTGGCCAGCGCCTCGTCCAGCGCGACCAGCTCCTCGTCCGGCATCGGCGCGATCAGCGTGACTTCGTCGAGGTCCACGCGTTTGACGCCGCCGCCCCGCTTCTCGCGACCCCGCCGGCGTGCCTCCTCGACCAGGATGCGCCGCATCGCCTCGGCCGCCGCGCCGAAGAAGTGCGCGCGCCCCTCCCACGGCGGTTGGTGATCCCCGCCCAGGCGAAGCCACGCCTCGTGTACCAGTGCTGTCGGTTGTAGGGTCAGCCCCGGTCGCTCGCGACGCATGCGCTGAGCCGCCAGCGTGCGGAGGTCTTGGTAGACGAGGGCGAGGAGTTCGCGCGGCGCGGCCGTGTCGCCGGCCTCCATGCGCCGCAGCAGTTCGGTGAATTCCGCCACGCGGAGATTGGTACGAGAAGAAGGGCGCCCTGTCACGCGCCTTCGACGCTTGACGCCGCGCTAGCGCCCGAGGTCCAGCACCTGGTCCAGGCCACGCCGCAAGCCAACGAAGCTCGCGACCCGCCGAGCCGCCAGCAGCGTCCCCTCGACATACGGTTCGACTCCGCCGAGCGCGTCATGTCGAATCGAGAGGCGCTCGCCGGTTCGACCGAGCAGCACCTCGATCCCGCTGTAGAAGCCGGGCACGCGCAGGGAGTGCACCTGCGTTCCGCCCAACTCAGCGCCGCGCGCCGTTCGCTCTCCCTTGGTTTCCGCGACCGGTACGGCCGGTTGCGACTTGCCCACTTGAGCCAGTCGAAACGCGAGTTCGCGCGCCGTGCCGCTCGGCGCGTCCGGCTTTTGGTCCGAGGCGTAGTCGATCACCTCCCAGGTCGGGAGCAGCCGCGCGGCGAGGAGCGCGAACTGCTGCGCGAGGACCGCCGTGATCGCGAAGTTGCCCGCGGCCAGCACGCCCACCCCCGCGGCGCGGGCCTTGGCGTCGATCTCCTCGTAGTCGCGATCGGAGAGGCCCGAGGTCCCGACCACCACGTGCACTCGGCGCGCGATCGCCGCCTCGACGTGAGCGCGCACCGCGCTCGGGTGCGTGTAGTCGACGAGCACATCGACGCCCTTGGCGAGCGCGGTCGCGATGTCTGAATCGATCGTCACGTCCGGGGCGCCTGACTCCTTCGCCGCGATCCCGAGCAACGCGTAGAGAGACTGCTCGACCGCATTGCGCGCCACCGCGCTCGCCAGCGTGAGGTCCTCCGCGCGCGCGATGGCCGCGACCAGACCCCGCCCCACCTTGCCGGTCGCGCCGGCGACGCAGAGCCGAATCACGACCGCTCCTCGAACAGCTCGATCGGGTTGCCGGACGGATCGTCGACCAACACCTGACGGCCTCCGGGACCCGAGATCGGCTCGCTCCGGAAGTGCGCCCCGGCCGCGCGCAACGCGTCGAGCTTGGCGTCGAGGTCGGTGCACTCGATGACCAGTCGATTCCATCCGCCCGGCACCGGCTGCGAGCCGTCGGACAGCGGCTTCGCCGCCGACGTGCCCGGGCCGCTCACCCAAAGCGACAGATCCTCGCGCCGCAGGATCGCAAAGGGCGGGCCCCAGCGATCGGCCAGCTCGAAGCCCAAGAGCTCGTAGAAGCGAATCGCCGCATCCACGTCGTTCACCAGATACCGAACCGATGCCATGCCGTCCTCCCTAGATGCGTTCCGGCGCTTGAACCGTGCGTTCGTTCCGCACATTGCCGGTGTTGAGCGTAGATGCGGGTTCGAGCAGGAGAAGATGCGCTTCCTCGTGCGCGACCGGCTTGTGCTCGACGCCGCGCGGCACGATGAAGAACTCCCCCGGCCGCAAGGTCACGACCCGATCCTCGAGGTGGATTTCGAGTTCGCCCTGCAGCACGAGGAAGAGCTCGTCCTCCTCTTCGTGATGGTGCCAGACGAACTCGCCTTGCACCTTCACGACCTTTACCTGCTGCCCGTTCAGCTCGCCCACCACCTTCGGGCTCCAGTGCTCCTGAAACCGCGAGAGCTTCTCGGCGAGGTTTACCTTCTCCATCTCACCTCCAGGTCGTCGGGGATTGCCGCGCATCGTACCGCGCGTGACGCACACGCTCCGCCCAGCTTGTCACCTGCTCGCGCGGAAAGCCGAGGTGAACGAGGGTGTGGCGCACGATCTCGAGCCCTCCTTCCATCTCTGGGAGGATCACCTCGTGCGCGCCCAGTCGGCTCAAGAGCTGCATGCCGGCCGGCGTCGCGGCCCGCGCCAGGAGGAACGCCTGCGGTGCGAGATCCTTCGCCGCCGCCACCGCCAGCGCGGTCGTCGCCTCATCCGCCGTGCCCACCACCACCGCCTTGGCGCGCTCGAGGCCAGCGTGGCGGAGAATCTCCGAGTTGGCCGCGTCGCCGAAGAGCACCGGCACCCCTTCGCGACGCAGCTCCTCGACCCGCGCCGGATCGGAGTCGATGACCAGCATCGGTTCGCCCGCGCGGCGGAGCGCATCGAGCAGCTGTCCGCCCACCCGCCCGCAACCGACGATGACGACGTGCGGCTGCGGTGGCTGCGTGGCCGCATCCGCATCACGTAGACCTCGGCTCAGGGCGCGCCGCATCGCCCGGCGCTCGAGCGGCGTCACCGCGTGAAAGAGTAGCGGATTGAGCGTGATCGAAAGGAGCGCCGCCGCGAGCAGCATCGAGTAGTGCTGCGCTGCAAAGAGACCGAGCGAGACCGCCGCCTGACCGAGGATGAAGGAGAACTCGCCGATCTGCCCGAGGCCCGCACCGACCAGAAGCCCCGTATGCACCGGTTGGCGCAGCACGACGCAAAGCAGGAACGCGATCGCCGCCTTCCCCACCACCACCAGCGCGGTCAGGAGCAGCACCGGCCCCGCGTTCGACCAGAGGAAGCGCGGATCGACCAGCATCCCGACCGACACGAAGAAGAGGACGGCGAAGGCCTCGCGAAACGGCAGCACGTCGGCGCCGATCTGGTGGCTGAGCGGCGACTCCGCCACCACCACCCCCGCGAGGAAGGCACCGAGCGCAAGCGAAACGCCGAACACCTTGGCCGCGCCGAGCGCGGTGCCGAGCGCCACCGTCAACGCGAGCAGCAGGAACAGCTCTTTCGAGCGCGTGTGCGCGATGCGAAGCAAGAGCCACGGCACCGCGCGCGCTCCCACCACCAGCATCAGCACGATGAAGGCCGCCGCCTTAACGAGCGTCGTACCCAGCCGCCCGAGGTCCAGCCCACCTCCGGAGTTCGCGAGGGTCGGAAGAGCCAGCAGGATCGCAACCGTCGCGAGATCCTCCAGCACCAGCCAACCCACCGCGATCTGCCCGTCGTGCGTGTGCAGCTTGCCGCGATCGAGGAGCGCGCGGATCAGCACCACCGTGCTGGCGACCGAGATCGAGAGGCCGAGGACCAGGCTTGCTCCACGCGACCAACCCCAGGCGATGGCCAGCCCGTAGCCAGCGAGCGAAGTCAGTGCCATCTGCAGCAGCGCACCGACGATCGCCGGGTCGCGCACGCGCCAGACATCCTTCATCGAGAAGTGGAGGCCCACCCCGAACATCAGGAACACGACGCCCATCTCGGCCAGCTCGCCGATCGCCGCCGCGTCGCCGACGAAGCCTGGCGTGAAGGGCCCGATCGCGACTCCCGCGAGCAGGTAGCCGACGAGGGTTGGCAGGCGGGCGGCCCGCGCGCACACGCCACCGATCAGCGCCGCGGTCAACGCCACGCCGATGTTGAGCAAGAGCGGAAACTCGTGCACCGATCCTCCCCGCTCCGCTTAGCGCGGAACGGAGGACAGTACTAGAAGCAGCGCGTGGGGCGGAGCCAAAGCTCCAACGAGGAGCGAGCCGCGGAGGCAAAGCGCCGCGGGCACGCCAGAGTCGCGCTCATCGTGATCCCCCGCGCGACATGGTGTAGAAGAGGAGCCACGCCGCTGCGTAGAAGATGCCGAGCGTTCCGCCGAAAGCCGATTGCCGGAGGAGCCAGGTGCTCGCTGCCAAGAGCAGCACCGCGAGGGCCGCGCCGGTGTGGAGCAGGGCGCGCTTCTCCGGCCAACAAAGTCCGGCCAGCAAGACCGTCACGAGGAGAAGGGGCGCGAGGGTGAGCAGCGGCCCGTTCTCGGATGCGCCGAAGGACCGTCGGTACGAGTTGCCGAAGGCGACGAGCGCGATCCACGCCACGAGGAAGAGCGACGTAACGATCCCGAGAGCCCAGCGAAGCGCGATCAAGTTCCTCCCTCTCCTTCGCAAGCCGCGGAGACTATACTCCGGCCGCTCGCGTGTGCGCCCGCGTGGCGTGGGTGCGACCCGGCGCGGCTCCCGGCGGCGAAGGAGATTCCATGTTCCGCACTCGCGTACGGTGGATCGACGGCGCGCGCTTCTCCGCGCTCGCGCTGGTCGCAGTGTCCCTCATCCTGGCCGCCTCGGCGCGCGCCGACGAAGCGCCCGACGCGCTCGACGACGCCTTGGGCCTCGCCGGCCTCACCCGCGCCGATCTCGGCTGGGAGCCGCGCGGCTTCTGGGAGCGCTACCCCGAGGACATCCCCTACAAGCTCCGCCACCTCGACTCGATCGTGTCGGAGCCGCTCGCGGTCGTCCCCTTCACGCGCATGATGGGCGCGACCTTGGTGCAGACCCTCTCTCCGGAGAACGTGGCCAACCGCGCGCTGCCCGGCGCGCTCTACCGCGCGGTGCACGACATCGGCGTGAACAAGCGTTACGGCGCGACTCGCTCGTACTCGGCGAACTTGAGCGCCAAGCCGACGCCGCTCGACGAAGCGCTCCTTGCTTGCTGGCCGGCCGGGGATCGAAAGACTGCGACCATGACCTTCGGCAACGGCAGCGACGTCACGGCCAAGACCGACCTCACGAAGGCGTGCGCGATGGTGCCGCCTGAGGTGAGCGGCATCCTCGGGCAGTTGGTGTTGAACCTGCTTGAGGCGCAGCACTGGGGCGAACTCGCCTTCCGCGACGTCCCGCTCGAGACGCGCGCGCGCATCGCCGCGCGCATCGACATCGGTGAAGAGATGACCGACGCGCAGGAGTACGAGCCGGCCTTCGACGACGCCGCGCACGCCTGGGACGAGGCGAGCCTCTGGTACGCGGGGCTCAAGACGGTCGAGGCGCTCGACGTCGCGCGCCATGCTCTGGCCGACACGCTCGGCGACGTGAAGGACAAGCGATCGCTCACCGACCTCCGCATCGACGTCGACACCCCGGTCGGTCGCGTGGTGATCGATGGCACCGGCGGGCACGACCTCGCGGTCGGTGAGAGCGGCGCGTTGCTGGTGGTCGATCTTGGTGGCGATGATCGGTACACAGGACCGCTCGCCGCATCGAGCCTCACGCGCGTGGTCGGCGCGGCGCTCGACTTGGGCGGCAACGACAGCTACACCGCGAAGAACGTCGCGCTCGGCGCGGGACTCTGCGGTGTCGGCGTGCTCCTCGACGCCGACGGCAGCGACACCTACACCTCGGAGCGACTCGCGCAGGGCGGCGCGCAGTTCGGCCTCGGCGCGTTGATTGATTTGGCAGGCGACGACACCTACATGAACCACTTCGCTGGCCAGGGCGCCGGCTGCTTCGGCGTCGGCATGTTGGTCGACCTCGAGGGGCGCGACAGCTACACAGTCTGGGGCGACGGCCAGGGCTACGCCACCGCCGGCGGCGTCGGTGTGCTGGCCGATCGCGCCGGCGACGACACCTACCTCGCGATCGTCGACCCCGCGATCACCGGCCACCCGTCCGCGCACAGCGAGAACAAGATCTCCGCCAGCGGCGCGCAGGGGTGCGGCATGGGCCGTCGCGGCGACGGGAGCGACGGCCACTCCTGGGCCGGCGGGCTCGGCGTGATCTTGGACGCGAGTGGCGACGACTCCTACACCATCGGCAACTGGGGCCAAGGTTGCGGCTACTGGTTCGGCACCGGCCTCATGTGGGACGGCGGCGGCAACGACCAGTACCGCGGCACCGGTTGGACCTCGGCATCGGGCGCGCACTTCGCGGTCGGCGCCGTCATCGACGAATCGGGCGACGACCTCCACTCGAACGCGCAGAACTGGGGTCCGGCCTACGGCCACGACTTCGTGGTGTCGGTGCTCTACGACGGCAGCGGTAACGACGTCTACGAGTGCGGCAGCGAAGGAGTCGGCCACTCGATCAACCGCAGCGTCGCGCTCTGCCTCGATGCCGGCGGCGACGATCGCTACGTCATGGCGACCAAGGACAAGCATCCAGGCGACGCGCGCTACGACCCGCGGTTCATCGATCGGACGGGGACGTCGATCTACTGGAGCGAGTCGACGTCGCTCGGGCTGTTCCTCGATGTGGGCGGGACCGATGTGTACCCGGAGGGTTGGTCGAACGACATGGCGAAGACGGATGAGCCGGGGAGCGACAACGCGCGGTCGAGGAATCGCGCGGTGTTCGTGGATCGGGCGGAGGGGCGGATCGATGTGGATCGGGCGTTGGGGGGGCATCGGAAGTAGCCCCAGCCTTCCCGCGCCTGGATCCGATGACCGGTACTGCCGCAGCCTGTCGGCATGATAGCCTCTTCGATGGACCAAGCAGGAGAGTGACTTCATGGATTGGCGCAAACACATCACCGTTCACGCCTCGATTTGCCACGGCGCTCCGTGCTTCAAGGGAACGCGCGTGATGGTGGCGATTGTTCTCGACAATCTCGCGGCCGGGAGGACGGCCGAGGAGATTCTCGCAGACTATCCATCGCTTCGGCCCGAGGCTTTGCCCGCGGCGATGGCATACGCCGCGGAGCTCGCGCGCGAGCGTGTGGTTGACCTTCCGGGGTCCGACGCGGCGTGAAATTCAAGATCGACGAGAACCTTCCCGTAGCGGCAGCGGCGGCGCTTCGGAGGCACGGGCACGATGCGGTTCCGGTGCTCGATCAAGTGGCCGCCGGGACATCCGACCACGTCATCTCCGACCTGGTTCGGCGCGAAGGCAGGATCCTCCTGACGATGGATCTCGACTTCGCCGACATCCGCGCCTATCGACCATCAGAGTTCGCCGGGATCGTGATCCTGCGACCTAGGCGGTGCAGCGCAGTGGCCGTGCTAGACCTGATCGAGCGCTTGGTTGTCGTCTTGGGAACCCAGTCGCCGATCGGTCAACTCTGGATCGTCGACGACCGACGGGTTCGAGTACGCGAGGACTCGACGTAACGTGTCGGGAGCGCCTGTCGACCGCCGTGGGCAACTGACTGAACCGCCCCGGCTTTCCCGGAGGCTCCATTTCTTGAGAGGATGGAGCACATGGGACGACCAAACAAGTTCTCACCCGAAGTTCGCGAGTGAGCGATCCGTCTGGTCCTCGACCACCAGGACCAGTACGACTCGCAGTGGGCTGCCATTCGTTCGGTGGCGGCCAAGGTCGGTTGCTCCGTGGAGGCTTTGCGGAACTGGATCCGGCAGGCGGAACGCGATCGCGGTTCTCGGCCCGGCTTGACCACCGACGAGCGACAGAAGCTGAAGGAACTCGAGCGCGAGGTGTTTGAGCTTCGTCGCGCCAACGAGATCCTGCGCAAGGCCTCGGCGTTTTTCGCACAGGCGGAGCTCGACGC
>JAXLXQ010000025.1:0-60351 GCA_046327845.1 Candidatus Eiseniibacteriota bacterium
GGTAGGTCGCGGCGGCCGCCAGGGTCGGGTAGCGCTCGGCGTCGACCCTGCGCTCCAGCTCGACCGGGGTCGCATCGGGCTGCTGCTGGGTGACGGCGATGTGGGTGAGCCCCGCCCCATTCAGGAAGGCACCGACCACACGGAAGATCCTGGCCGCCTCGGCGGGGCTGAAGCCTCCTTCGACCAGGAGCGACAGGAGCGTCTCGACCATGCGGTAGAGGTTCGGCCCATTGGCCCGGCGCGTCGCGAGAAGGGGAAAGGCGCGGGGATAGCGTCGCGCGAGGTCATAGTACTCGAGCGCGAAGCGGCCAAAGGCCGCGTCCCAAGCCTCGCTCGACCGGCGCTCGAAGGCCAGGGTCCCGACCACTCGATCCGCGGCCGCGTCCAGGATGTGTCCCTTGCTCGGGAAGTGGTGATAGAGCGACATCGCCTCGCAGCGCAGCGCTCCCGCGAGGGTGCGGAGGCTCCATCCCTCGAGCCCGTCCCGCTCGATCAGGAGGAGCGCCCGTTCGACGATTCTTTCCGGCGAGAGGGGCAATCGCTTCGAACCCGATCTCGTCGCGCTCGCTTTCGATCGGCGTGCAACCACGGCTTGACCTTACATCGTAAGGTCGGTAGTTTGCAAGAGACTTACAGCGTAAGGGGGTCGGGCCACTTACCCGCTGAAAGGAGTTCGTCGTGAAGTTCGAGGACCTGGTGGGGCTCATGATTCCAGGCATCTACCTCGTGATGTTGGTGCTGGAGGGGGGATGGGCGGCACGCCGCTTTCCCCAAGTTCGACTCTGGAAGCTCCGCGGCGCCGTCTTCACCCTGCTCATGATCGCGTCCAATGCCCTCTTGCCCTTGGCCCTGCCGACCGCGTGGCTCGACGCGCATCGCCTGTTCGATTTGCGTGGGTTGGGCATCGCCGTGGGGGCCTTGGTCGGCTACCTCGGGCTGAGCTTCGTGAATTACTGGGTACACCGGGCGGAGCACCGCCTGGGATCGCTCTGGCGGCTGTTCCATCAACTCCATCACAGCGCGGAGCGGGTCGATGTCTCGGGGGCCGCTTACACCCACCCGAGCGAGATGCTGCTCATGGTGTTGGTGAATGTCTGCGTAACGGTGCTCGTATTGGGGCTGGACCCGCGGGCCGCGGCGGTCACCGGGCTGATCGGGGCCTTCTACTCGATGTTCCAACACTGGAACATCCGGACGCCGCGCTGGCTCGGGTACTTCATCCAGCGGCCCGAGTCGCACTGCCTGCACCATGAGTTCGGAGTGCATGGCCGGAACTACGGCGACCTGCCGCTCTGGGACCTGGTCTTCGGCACCTTCGCCAATCCGCGGTCGTTCGAGGGCCGCACCGGATTCCGCGCGGCGGCGTCGCGGCGGGTCGGTGCCATGCTGCTCGGCATCGACGTCAATCGCGATGCCCCGAGCGAGGCGGGATTCGGCCCGGTGCGCGCCACCTCGTGAACGACCCTCGGAAGCAGACCGCCGACGAGGCCGAGGGGATCGAGCACGCGGCCTGGCGCGATCTTGATCCTCTCGACCCCGGTCGAAGCGCGGAGCGCGCTCGACTCTCCTCGAGCTGATCGGCGCGGCGACGGTGATCCGCCTCACCGCGCCGCCGACCTGCCGCTCTGGAACCGAGCCGTTCGGGCTGCGCCCGGCCGATCGATTGACGCGAGCAGATGTCGACGCGGTCCGCGCGCACTTCGCGGTCGCGAACCGAACGCGCTTTCTGATCCAGGTGCCGCCGGGAGTCGAGGTAGAGGCCGGCGCGCTCGACCCCCTGCGGCCCCTTCGCGGGTGGAGCAAGCTGGTTCACCACCTCACCGCGGTCCCCGAGGTCGGCGCTGCCTTCGAGATCCGGCGCGCGACCGAGGATGCTGCGCGATTCGCCGCCACCGGGTGCGATGCCTTCGGCGCGCCTCCTCTATTCGCGCCGCTCCTCGCGGCGCCGGTGGGCCGCCCCGGTTGGTCGCACTACCTCGCCCTCGATGCGGGACGAGCGGTGGCGATCGGGGCGATGTACGCGGCCGGGGATGTGGCCTGGCTCGGCGTGGCGGCGACCCTCGCGACCGACCGTCGCCGCGGCGCGCAGCAGGCGCTCCTTGCGGCGCGACTCCGAGACGCGCGGTCGCTCGGCCTCCGCGCCGTCTACTCCGAAGGGGACCAGGACCTGCCGGATCGCCCCGGCTCGTCGGTGCGAAACATGCTCCGCCTCGGCTTCGACCTCCTCTACCATCGGGAGAACTTCGGACCGTGAGGGGAACGTGGATCACGAGAACAAGGGCGCCGAGGGCGCCGCTTCGAGCGAACCAGAGGAGGACGATCCGTTCACCACGCCGCGGCGGCCGAGCATCCGACTCGATCAGTTTTTGAAGTGGCGTGGACTTGCTGGAACGGGCGGCCAGGCGAAGCTGCGCATTCAAGGGGGCGAGGTGCGGGTAAACGGCGTGGTCGAAACTCGCCGCGGCCGCACCCTCTACGAAGGGGATCGGGTAGAGCTGGACGGCGAGACCCTCATGGTCGAGCCGCTCGTGCCCTAGCTACGGATTGCCGAGGATGAGCGGCAGGCCGTCCTTGGCCGCGCCCACCACCACCACCTTCGCGTTGCTCGATTGCGCCAACTGGAGCGTCGCCTCGATCCCCTTCCAGCGAAGCACGTTGTCGTTCAGCCCCGAGGCGATCGTCTTCTGGAAGTCGGCGATGCCGGTCGCCTCGATCCGCTTCCGTTCCGCCTCCTGCTGTTCCTTCTGCAGCACGAACTCCATCCGCTGGCTCGCCTGCTCGGCCTGGAGCTTCTCCTCGATCGCAGCGGCCAATCCTTGCGGCAGCGCGAGCTGACGGAGCGGGGTCGACTCGATCACCATGCCGCGCGGCTCCACCAGCTTCTCCAGGTCGACCGTGATGAGCTGCGCCAGCTGCTCGCGCTCCGAGGTGTAGAGGGCGCGCGCCTCGTACGACGCGGTCACGCCGCGGGTGACCGAGCGGAACTGCGGTTCGAGAACCACCGAGACATAGTCCGGCCCGATCGTGCGGTACACCTCGGGCGCCTTCTCCGGGTCGAGGTGAAAGAGCGCGCTGATGTCGATCGTCATCGAGAGCCCCTCCTTCGAGGGGACATCCATCGTCTCCTTGACCTCCTGGGTCTTGATCGACATCGGGACGACGGTGGCGAAGGGATTGACCAGGTGGATGCCCGACTTGAGCGACCGCGGGTTGACCGTGCCGAAGAGGTCGACCACGCCGACGTGGCCCGCCGGGATGATCCGAATCCACTGGCCGAGCGCCCCGAGTCCCAGCAGCACCGCGAGGAAGCCGAACACCACCGACCCGCCGGCTCGGCCCTTGGCCTGTGAGCGGGCAATGGTGCGGGAGACGACGAAGGCCGCGCTGGCGGCCAGCAGCAAGAAGACGAAGGTCATCGTGGCTCCTCCTGGGCGATGCGGATCGGGCCCGACCGGCCCTCTCTGTCTTCGGCGGGAGGAGCCGCCAGTTGAAGCGTCGCGCGCCTAACCGGTCACGAGCTGCGGTGTCGGGGTGGACGGCACCCCGCCGCCGATTCGACGTCCATCCTTCCGAACGAGCGCCAGGCGCGTGATGCGCGCGAGGGCCTGCTCCTCCGGGCTCAGCAGAAAGAGCCGCTCGAGCAGCACCTTGGGGTTGGCCACTTGCCCGTCTTGGCGCGCCAGGAACAGCTCGAGGTCGAGCTGGGCGAGATCGGGCAGGCCTTCGAGTCGGACCACGGCGCGCTTCAAGTCGACGCGGCGGATCGCTTCGGGTTCATGTCCGCGCATGCCGTGGCGGTCACGACCGACCATCGAGCGAGAGTGCCGATCGCGTCCGCGGGGCGCGGGCTCCGCTTGCGCCGGCTCGACCGCCGACTCGAGCGCCTCATCGCCGAGCGGATCCATTGGGCTCTCCCAGCTCGTGATCTCGCGCGAGCCCTTGGGAGCCCACGAGGTGCGTTCGACCACGCAGGTCTCGCTCTTGGCGAAGGCCTGGAGGACCGAGGCCATGCGTTCGCGCGTCTCCCTCGGCAGGGCCGAGAGATCGATGCGGTAGGCGCCCCGTTCCGCCTCGAGACTGAGGCTCGGCCGGCGCTGGTTCGGAATCGAGATCAGCGCCTCGCCGTCCACCACGCGCATCCCCTCGGGGAGGACCGCGTTCAATCGGTCGACGAAGCTGGGGGACCAGGGTTGGAGCAGCTCGGCGTCGAAGGCCTCGGCCAAACCCTCGACCCCGACCGGGAGCGGAGGGCCGAAGGCGAACTTCGGCCGCGGATTGTGCCCCTGGCTGTGTCCGACCGGAATGCGCGCCATGCGGAAGGCGCGCGCGATCACCGCCATGGTCTCGAGGTGGGAGATGAAGCGGCAAGGGCCGGTCTTGGCGTAGCGGATCCGCGCCGGCCAGGTCAGGCCCTGGTCCTCGCTCCGCGGACTCTGCCGCTCCGCGCGCGCCATCAGTTCACTCAGCTTTTCTTCCGTGATCTTGGCCGTGAGCTCGGTGTCGTTGGGGAGGCCCGGAATGCCGCAGGCGGTGCAGTCGCCGTGGCGGCAGTCGGCCACCAGCGACTTGCCGACCTCGAATTCCTGCTCGTCGGTCTTCTTGCGCTCCCGCACGAGCCACTTCCTGAGGACGCCGATGTCGATGTGATCCCACGGGAGGGGTGCGTCGAGCGACTTGGCCGTGGTGTACCACTCGGGATCGACCCCGGCCTCGGCCAGGGCGTCCAACCAGAGGCGATAGCGGAAGTGCTCGGTCCACCCGTCGAATCGCGCCCCCTTCTTCCAGGCGATCTCGATGACGCGGCCGAGGCGGCGATCGCCGAGCGACATGATCGCCTCGAGGTGGCTGGTCTCGACGTGATGCCACTTGAGCCGCGCGCCCGGCGTGTTCACGCGACGCTTCAGGTACTCGATCTTCTCACGGAGCGGCGCCACCCCTTCGAAACCGTCCCACTGGAGCGGCGTGTGGCTCTTCGGCACGAAGGCGCCGACCGATGCGTTGACCGACTTTCCCTTGCCCGATTCGCGCCCGATCGCGCGCACCTGGTCGACGAAGCGAACGATCCCCTCGACGTCGTCCCACGTTTCGGTGGGGAGGCCGACCATGAAGTACATCTTGATCAGCTTCCAGCCACGGCTGTAGGCGATGCGCGCCGCGGTGAAGAACTCCTCGTCGCGGATCAGCTTGTTCATGGCCAGGCGGAGGCGCTCGCTCCCCGCTTCCGGCGCGAAGGTGAACTCCGGTCTTCTTCGTCTCCTTGACCCGGTCGGCGATGCCGACGCCGAAGGAGTCGGCGCGGAGCGAGGGGAGGAGATGGCGACGCGATCGCGGCCGAAGCGCGCGTTCATTACATCGGCCAGCGGCTCGAGCTGGGTGTAGTCGGCGGTCGAGAGCGAGACCAGCCCCACCTCGTCCCAGCCCGACTGGCGGATGCCGTTGTCCGCGATCTCCAGGATCTTCTCGATCGAGCGTTCGCGGATCGGGCGGTAGAGGTAGCCGGCCTGGCAGAAGCGACACCCCTGGGTACAGCCGCGCACCACCTCGACCGTGAGGCGGTTCTGCACGATGTCCTGAAGCGGCACGACCGGCAGCGAGGGGACGGGCGCCGCATCCAGATTGGTGATGAAGGTCCGCGCCACGCGGGGCGGCACCCCTTCGTAGCGCGGTCGCGTGCCGGCGAAGCGGCCGTCGGCGTCGTAGCTCGCTTCGTAGAGCGACGGCACGTAGACGCCGGGAATGGTGGCAAGCCCGCGCAGCACCTCGGCGCGGGGCTGCCCGCGCAGCATCTTGTACGCGTGGGTCAGCATCTGCACCGCCTCCTCGCCGTCGCCGATCAAGAAGAGGTCGATGAAGTCGCTGATCGGTTCGGGATTCGAGACGCAGGGACCGCCGGCGATCACGAGCGGATCTCCCTCGCGTCGCTCCTCGGCGCGGAGGGGAATGCGCGCGAGGTCGAGGCAGGTCAGGAGATTGGTGTAGGTCAGCTCGTACTGGATGGAGAAGCCGACGAAATCGAACTCGCGCAGCGGACGGCGCGACTCCAGGCTGAAGAGCGGGATGTCGTGCCGGCGGAGCTGCGCCTCCATGTCGAACCAGGGGGCGTAGCAACGCTCCGCCAGGGCGTCCGGGCGCTGGTTCAGCACCTCGTAGAGCACCTTGAGCCCCCAGTGGCTCATCCCGATCTCGTATACCTCGGGCATGAGGAGGCACCACTGCACCGTGTCCCTCCCCGGGGTCTTCCGCGCGACGTGAAACTCGTTTCCAAGGTACCGACTCGGCTTGGTCACGAGCGGCAGGAGCGCGTCGATCTGGTCCCGAAGTGCGGACATGCGATTCCCTTCTGGGAGAGGAGCGGGGTTGGCGACTGGGAACGGGCAACCCTAGCAGAGCGCGAGGTGAGGGGTCGACCCCGCGGCGTCGCTTCAGTCCGAAAGTGATCTCAAGCGGACGATGGTGGCGCCCCAATGTCCACGATCGGCCGGCGCATCGTCGAACGCCGCGACCTCCGGCAGGGTGGCGAGGAGCGAGCGGATGCGCTCCCGTTGCGTCCCGATTCCCTTGCCGTGGATCAGCCGCACCTCGCGCAGGCCGCGCTCCCGTGCCGCCTCGAGGTAGGAGCGAACAACCTCGACCACCTCGCGGGGCGCGAAGGGATGGAGATCGATCGCGTCTTCGATCGGCACGACGTGCGGTTCTTCGATCCGCGGCTCCTCTTCGCGCGAGGGTTGCGGAGGATCAGCGCTCGGCCGTGGCACGCTTCGCCCCAGGGTCGCGGCGATAGGTACCCATGATCTCACCCTGCGCCAGCACGTGCCCCTTCATCGCCTCCTGGAGCTGCTCGGCACTTGCTCCGTGGAGCGCCTTGAGTGCCGAGTCCAGCGCGTACACGCGGAAGTAGTAGCGATGAATCCCGGACGGCGGGCAGGGGCCTCCGTAGCCGTAACGCGACCAGGAATTCCGCCCCTGCACGTAGTCGGAGTTCACTTCCGCGACGGGGGGCACTCCCTCGGGAAGCTGTCGGTCCGTGATGTTCCAGATCACCCAGTGATACCAGGTGCGGATCGGCGCGTCCGGATCCTCGCAGATGAGGGCGTACGCTTGCGTGCCGGTCGGGCCTTCGCTCCAGTTCAGTTCAGGGGAGATGTTGTCGCCATCGCAGGTGTGCTGAACGGGGATCGCGCCCCCTTGCGACCACGAGGAGCTGCGAACCTCAAGCGTCGACATCGGCCTACCTCCACCGGTGTGCATAGCACTTACGCTCGGTCCGTCCCGAACGGATCGAGCGCAGGTTGCGCTGGGGCTAGCGCAATATCGGTTGGCCGCGTGAAGGGTGGCATGTCCTGGGCGGTTCCTGCAAGAGTCTTGAGTCCCAGAGCGCCTCGACCGCGACGCGTCGCGGGGGGGCGCACTTGGCCTCGCCGCGATTTCGCGTGATGATCACTTGAGCAGTGTGAATCGGACGCTCTCGGTCCCCTCCGATCGCGTGAACTTTGCGATATAGCTGCCCGCCGCCAGTAACCGATCTCCTGAATCCGTCGACCAGACCAGATCGTGCAGTCCAGGGTCGAGGCGTTGATGCCAGACTCGCCGTCCGGACAGATCGAAGACGGAGAGGGTCTCGCCTCCGCGGGTGGGAGCGGACAGGAGTAGACGGATCGATCCGCGTGCGGGATTTGGACTCGCGGAGAGGTGCGGCCCTGACGCGCGCGGCGAGTCGCCGCCCGCGCTCGAGGTGCCGCAGTTTTCCGACCAAACCTCGAGCCGGAGATCCTCCGCGATGCACTGCTCCGAGCCGTCGTCCCGGTACACGTCGATCCGAATCTCGCCGTCGCCGGCCGCGGCACGCGCTCGGAAGGTGTAGCGACCATCGCCGCCGCAATCGAGTGATTGGCAGAGCGCGTCATCGAGGCCGCTCAGCACCGGGTCTCCGCTCAGGATCGAAACTCGCGCGATCCCCGGCATGCCGTCTCCTCCGGGGACGCGAATGGTGATCGAGTCTCCCGCCGCTGCTCCGCAGCTGCGGAAGGCGCCGAGGTAGTTGGCATGGGTGGGGGCCTCGATCCAGCTGATGTGCGCGAAGGGTCCGCCCTCGTTGCCCCAGCGTCCGACCGGTTGATGGAAGTCGAGCCAATTGTGCGGCACCTCGGGCATGGCGGGGGAAACGGGCGCGACCTGCCACGCCCGCCAGAACGGGTTGTCGCACAGCCCAGGGCAGGAGTCGGAAAGGGCGCATCCCGCCTCGCCGAAGCGACCGCTGAACTGCAGGAATTCGGGCCCGTTTCCTCGCAGGTGAAAGGACCAGGATCCCCCGTGGACGTCGTTCTCCGACCACACCTCGCCCATCGGAACCAGGCGGTCGTACTCGAAGAAACCGTGGGCCCCGCGGGTGGAGTTGCCGGGGTTGTAATCCATCAGGTCGGTGTACACGCCGTGGCACTCGAAGAAGTCCGAGACCTCGATGCGATAGAAGGGCTCGAACCGGTTGTAGGTCGAGTGGCTGTTAGCAGCGAGCCACACGTGGAGGTGCTCCGCTTCCGGTGTATAACCCTGTCGTAGGTCGACGTAGCTCGCCACGTTCGTCGGTGACCACCAGCACTCGTCGGCAGTGGCGCAGAACCCACCGACATGCTGGTGGAAGTTGACTCGGTCCGGCCGCCAATCGGTCCCCTCGTGCTTCAGGTAGATCGCGACGTGCTCCCAATCGCCCTCGTGGAAGACGCGGAATCCCTCCTCGTACTCCGCGGGGACGTCGTTGGCGTTGAACCAGAACCAGTACTGCACGATCGCGCCCTGTTCGAAGGGGAAGACGTGGTAGTAGACCGGCCTTTCGCCGACCTGGGCACCCTGGTGTTGAAAGTCATCGAGGAGGTCGAGACCCCAGTAGTCGTGATGTCCCCAGCGCAGGCCGAAGCTGTCCCAGGTCAAGTTTGGATCCCAGACATGGAGCGGGGGCGTGCGATGGCGCGGGTAGAGCGCTCGACCATCGGGGGAGACGCCGGTGAGATAGGTGCCGAACGCCTCGCCCACCGTCGCGTCGCAGTCGCTCAGATCTACCTGGCGTTCGAGCGCGCGATGGCGGTGCAGTACCGGCGAGAAGCGCTCGGCCAGGACGCTTTCGCGCTCCAGGTAGATCGTTTGGGTGAAGGGATAGGGGCCCGACACCACCCGGTCGATCAGGAATTCCTCCCCCGGCGTCGGCGCCGTCACGACAAGTTCCGGTGCGCCCCACGTCAGGTGAAGGCTGCTATCCCACTCAGGAGGATCGGTGCTCACCTGATCGCAGTGTTCGTGCAAGAAGAGGATGTCGACCGCGCCGGCTTCGTCGGTCACGCTCGTGCCGTGGCGCACCCAGTTTTCCGAGTAGCAGTTCGTGCAGTTGCTCGGTGGGACCTGCTCGGAACACCGGGTTAGGTTCGCGATCTCGGTCGCGCGGACCGTCAGGTTCGGCACCGGTTGATTGGTGGCGGCGTCCAGCACGCGGCCGTGATACCAGACCTCGTGCTCCGGCAGTAGGTGTTGTCCGCTCGCCCGGCGCGCGAGCGGTGTCGCGTAGACTGACCGGCGATTCGACCACTGGTACGGCGCGACACGCAGAGTCTCGGTCAGCGCATGGCGGCCTACCTCAGGGTTATACAGATCGGTTGCACCTCGCGCGGTGAACGGCAGCGCGAGCAGAGCGACAACAGCGGGAATGACGCGGCGCATGGGGTTCCTCCTGAGCCGCCCAGGGTGTCCCCGGGCGAAGTCCAAAGATGAGGTGACCCCGTGGTCGCGACCTCACCGTCCGGCACTCGACACCCCGGGCAGGGATCGCAAAAGGAGTGCCGGTCCGCGAGGCGTCGACCGGATGGAGAAAAGAAGAAGGGGCGGTGCCCGATGGGCCCGCCCCTCCGCCACGCGCTGTCGCGCACTTGCGCAGCAGGAGCTACTGCACGCCCAGCAGCTCCACTTCGAAGACCAGGGTCGAGTTCGGTGGAATCACCGGAGGGCGGCCGGCCGCGCCGTAGGCCAGCCCCGGCGGGACCGTGAACTTGCGCTTGCCGCCCACCTTCATGGTGAGGATGCCCTCGTCCCAGCCGGCGATGACCGCGCCCACCCCGATCGCCGTGACGTAGGGTCGTCCGCTGTCCCGGCTCGAATCGAACTTGCTGCCGTCGGTCAGCCAGCCGGTGTAGTGAACGGTCACCTTCTGCCCCTTGACCGGGGTGGCGCCCGTACCGACGACCAGCTCTTCGTACTTCAACCCGGACGGGGTCGTGACCACCGTTCCTCCCTTCTCGCTCTTCGCGGAGTCCGCGGGCTTGGTCGCGGCGGGGGACGGCTGGGCACCGGAAGCCCCCGCCCCGTGATCCGACTTTTGCGCGCCGCCGCATCCCAGGAGTGCGACGACGACGAGCAGGCTGAACGCGCTTCGCACCAGAATCGATCTCCTTCTGTCAGCAGTGGTCGCGGGCCGTGCGCGGCCCGCGGTGGGGAAAGATAGGCGCGGGCCGGAGCCCGAGTCTACCGCCAGGCCGCGAGCAGTGAGGATGCAGCGATGCGCGGGTTGGGCGCGTCCCAGATCGCGCCGATCGCGGCTACGCCGTGAGCTCCGGCGGTTCGGCACTCCCGCACGCGCGAGGCATCGATTCCGCCGAGCGCGAAGACGGGGAGCGCAATCGCGCGGCAGAGGTCTCGTAGCCGATCGATCCCCTGGGGCGGACCGTAGCGGCGCTTCGACTCGGTGTCGTAGATCGGCCCGAAGGTGACGAAGTCGGCGCCCTCCTCCTCCGCTCGGCGCGCGGCGTCGATGCCGTGGGTGGAGCGACCGATGAGTGCGCTCGGGCCGAGGATGCTCCGAGCCTCCGCAGTCGCGATGCCGTCTTCTGGCAGGTGAACGCCGATCGTGAGGCGGCTCGCGAGGGTGACGTCGCCGTTGATCAGAAGCGGCGCCGTAACCCCCTCGAGCGGTTTCAGCGCCGCCTCGTTCCGCGCGGAACTCTGGTCTTTCTCGCGCCACTGGAACATCAGCCCGTCGAGGTCGAGCAAGGCCCGGGCGAGCGCGGCCGGGTCTTCGCCCATCCGGCGCCGATCGCTGATGACGTAGAGATGAATCGACTCGAGGAGCCCGCGCCGCATCGCCTCACCCGGGCCGCGCCCGCTAGGCTCCGGCGCGCACCACGCCTTCCAGCGGGCTCGAGGCATTGGCGTAGAGCTTCTTTGGAATGCGGCCTGCCTCGTAGGCCAGGCGTCCCGCCTCCACCGCGTGCCGCATCGCTCGCGCCATCTTGATCGGATCGGTCGCGCCCGCGATCGCGGTATTGAGGAGCACGCCGTCGCAGCCCAGTTCCATCGCCACCGCCACGTCCGAGGCGGTGCCAACCCCCGCATCGACGATCACCGGCACGCGGATCGTCTCCAAGATGATCGCGAGGTTGTACGGGTTGCGGATGCCGAGGCCTGAGCCGATCGGCGCGGCCAGCGGCATGACCGCGGCACAACCCATCGCCTCCAACTCCTTGCACACGATCGGATCGTCGGAGGTGTAGGGAAGGACGTCGAAGCCGTCTTTGATCAGGATCTCGGTCGCCTTGAGCAGTCCGCGCACGTCGGGGAAGAGGGTGTTGGGATCGCCGATCACCTCGAGCTTCACCAGCTTGGTGCCGAGCGCCTCGCGCGCCAGTCGCGCGGTCAGCACTGCATCCTCGACGTTGTAGCAACCGGCGGTGTTTGGCAGGAGCGCGTACCGTTTCGGATCGATGTAGTCGAGCAGGCTCTCGCCGCGACCGCGCTCCAGGCTGATGCGGCGGAGCGCGACCGTGATCAGCTCGGCGCCGCTCTCTTCCAACGCCTGGGCGGTCTGCTCGAAGTCCTTGTACTTGCCGGTGCCGACCATGAGGCGCGAGCGGTAGGTACGCCCCGCCAGGGTGATCGTGTTGCCTTGCTCGCCTCGAAGGGCCGCCATCGTCATCCTCCCTGCACCGCCTGGATCACCTCCACGCGGTCGCCGTCTTCCACCCGGGTGTGCGAGAGTTCTCGCCGCGGAATCACGCGCTCGTTGAGCGCCACCGCGATGCCGGGTCGCTCCGGATCGAGTGCGAGCGCGCGCAGGAGATCGGCCAGGGTCTCCACCGCGTTCAACTCGCGTTCGTCGCCGTTCACCTTGAGCTTCATCGTGGGGTTCGTCATCCGTTCTGCTGGCCCAGGTAGTCGGAGATCAGCTTGGCCAGCCGGGTCGCCGCGACCGGTGCCAGGAGGATGCCGTGCCGGTAAAGGCCGAGTCCGTGGAACAGCCCCTTCCGCGCGTCGGCCGCCAGCACCGGTTGACCTTCGCCCGCCATCGGGCGGAGCGCGCTCCAGGCGCCGGCGAAGCTCCACTCCTTGCTGCACGGCACCAGCCGCTCGACGCCTTGCAGCACCGACTGCACGCCGCCCGCGGTCACGCCGGGGAACGGGCCGACTGCTTCGCTCGTCGCGCCGGCGATGACGCTGCCGTCTGCTTGCGGCACCAGATAGGCGACGCCCGGCATCTGGATCACGCGGGTGATTCCGTCGCGCGGATCGGCCGGCTTCAGGCGGATCGCCTGGCCGCGAATCGGTCGCGCGCGATACCGCTCTTGGTCCTCGGGCAAGAGGAAGCGATCGCCGGCCGCGCCGGTGGCGTTCAAGACTGCGCCGCCCAGCACCACGCCGTTCGCGGTTTCGACCCCCACCACGCGCTGCTGTCGCACGGTGAGGCCGAGCGCCTGGAGCGGAATCCAGGTCCCGCCGAGTCGCTCGAAGCCCGAGCGCAGCGCGATGTGGAGCGTGTGGGTGTTGACGTACCCCTCGTCCTCGAGCAGGACTGCGCCGGCCTCGCGCGCACCGAGGTTCGGCTCGATCTCCGACAGTTCACTCGGGGCGAGGTAGCGCGAGCGCGCCCCCATCTCGGCGAAGTCGCGGGCCAGCTGCTCCAATCGCGGCTGATCGGCGGCCGAGCTTCCCGGCATCAGGGTCCCGGGGAAGGCCAGCTCGACGCGACAGCCGCTCACCTCTTCGACCCGCGCGACGTAGGCCGGATAGCTCGCGCGCCCCTGCTTCATGATCTCCTGGAGCGAGGTGGTCTGGATCAGCTCGGCGTAGGGGGAGAGCATCCCGGCCGCGGCGAGGGTTGCGCTCTTCTCCGGCGCGTCGTCGAAGAGGGTCACAGTCAGGCCGCGCGCCATCGCCTCGATCGCGGTGGACAGGCCGAGGACCCCGCCTCCCATCACCAGGAGGTCGGAGGCGATCTGACCGCGGACCGCTTCCAAGCCACGGATGCGCGTGCTGTCGTTGGTAGGAATCGGCATGGGGACCCCTGACTCGAGGGAAGGACCGTCCGACTCGGACACTAGGGAGGGGAGCGGGACCTGTCAACCGACGGGCCACTCGCGCCGTCGCCGTGCGAGGCTCGGGCGTCCGAGTGCCGCCGGGCGGGCTTGCGGTCTGAGGGGCAAAGGCGCTATCAACCTCCGACCGGCCTTCCTCGGCGCGTCGATCAAGATGACCCCGGAAGCGGTCGAACATCCGGGGACACGCCAACACCAAGCCCTTCGAGCAGCAATGAAACGACCTGACGAGCCACGACCGGCGGACGGTGCCGGCTCTCCGTCGCCGGCCGAAGCCGAGCGGATCCGCTTGGCCGAGGACGCCCGTCGCGACAAGAACTGGAAGCGCTGGGGGCCCTACCTCTCCGAGCGGCAGTGGGGCACGGTGCGCGAGGACTACTCGGGCGACGGCGACTGCTGGCGTTACTTCCCCCACGACCACGCGCGATCCCGCGCCTACCGCTGGGGGGAGGACGGCCTGCTCGGCATCACCGACCGCGAGGGGCGGCTCTGCTTCGCGCTGGCGCTTTGGAACGGTCGCGATCCGATTCTGAAGGAGCGGCTCTTCGGCCTGACCGGCCCGGAGGGGAATCACGGCGAGGACGTCAAGGAACTCTACTTCTACCTCGACTCGACGCCGACTCACTCGTATCTCAAGGGGCTGTACAAGTACCCGCAGGGGGAATTCCCCTACGCTCGATTGGTCGAGGAGAATCGACGGCGCGGTTCGGATGCGCCCGAATTCGAGCTGCTCGACACCGGGCTCTTCGACGAGGATCGCTACTTCGACGTCCAAGTCGAGTACGCCAAGGCCTCGCCCGACGACGTGCTGATCCGGCTCACCGTGTACAACCGTGGGCCGGAGGCGGCGACGCTGCACCTGCTGCCGAGCCTCTGGTTCCGCAACACGTGGGCTTGGGGTCGGACCGGCGAAGACTACTGGGCGCGTCCGGAGCTGGAGCGGGCCGGCGCCCTCTCGATCGTTGCGACCCATCCAAGCCTAGGTCGATTTCGGCTGGACGCCGAGCCGGCGCCGGCGGCCGCCACATCGGTGCCGACACCCTCGCTTCCGGTGCCGGATGAGGCCACGGTGATCGATCCTTCGTTGGCCGCGCTCAAGCGGAGCCCGGCCGGCACCGTGCCGATCCTCCTCTTCACCGAGAACGAGACGAACTACCCGCGGATCTTCGGCGTCAAGGGAGAGCAGCCCTACGTCAAGGACGCCTTCCATCGCTACGTGATCGATCGGCGGACCGAGGCGGTCAATCCGGAGGAGCGGGGGACGAAGGCGGCCTTTCACTACATCCTGGTGGTGCCGCCGGGCGGCAAGCGTTCCGTTCGCCTTCGCCTGACCGCGGAGGACGAGCGGCGGACCGATCCGTTCGAGGAATTCGAGAGCGTCTTCGTTGAGCGGATCCGCGAGGCGGATCACTTTTACGCGAGCGTGGTCCGGCCGGAGCTGCCGGTCGACGTCAAGCGAGTGCTCCGCCAGGCCTACGCTGGGCTGCTCTGGAGCAAGCAGTTCTACTACTACGTGCTCAAGGACTGGATCGAGGGAGATCCCTCGCAGCCTCCGCCGCCCGATGCGCGCGTGCAAGGACGCAACCGCGATTGGATGCACTTCCACGCGCGCGACGTCCTCTCGATGCCGGACAAGTGGGAGTATCCGTGGTTTGCGGCCTGGGATCTCGCCTTTCACATGATCCCGCTGGCGGAGATCGACCCGGACTTTGCCAAGGCGCAGCTCGTGCTTCTTCTGCGCGAATGGTATATGCACCCGAACGGTCAGATGCCGGCCTACGAGTTCGCCTTTTCCGACGTCAATCCGCCGGTGCATGCCTGGGCCTGCTGGCGCGTGTACAAGATGACGGCGCCGCGCGGGGAGCGGGATCGCAACTTCCTTTCGCGCGTCTTTCAGAAGCTGCTGATCAACTTCACCTGGTGGGTCAATCGGAAAGATGTGGCGGGAAAGCACATCTTCTCGGGCGGGTTTCTCGGTCTCGACAACATCGGGGTGTTCGATCGTTCGCGGCCGCTCCCGACCGGCGGGCACCTCGAGCAGGCGGACGGCACCGCCTGGGTGGCCTTCTACTCCGCGACCTTGCTGGCGATGGCGCTCGAGCTCTCGCACGACAACCCGGCCTGCGAGGACGTGGCCTCGAAGTTCTTCGAGCACTTCGTCGCCATCGCCGACGCGATCAACTCGCCCGGCGACATGGGTCTTTGGGACGAAGAGGACGGTTTCTACTACGACCAGCTGCACGTCGACGGCCGAACGATTCCGCTGCGGGTGCGTTCGATGGTCGGCTTGATCCCGATCTGCGCGGCCGAGGTGCTGAACGACGAGTGGATCCAGAGCCTGCGCGGTTTTCGTCATCGCTTGAGCTGGTTCAGCGAGAACCGACCGGAGCTGGCGCGGCATATCGCCTCGCGCGAGACCGGGGACTCGGAGTCGCATCGGCTGCGCCTCCTCGCGATTCCCTCGCGCGAGCAACTGGTCCGCGTGCTGCGCTACGTCCTGGACGAGCGCGAGTTCCTCTCGCCCTATGGCATCCGTTCGCTTTCGCGCGCGCACCGCGAGCAGCCTTTCGTCTTTCACGCGCAGGGGCGCGACTATCGCGTGGAGTACGAACCGGGCGAGTCGAACAGCGCGGTCTTCGGAGGAAACTCGAACTGGCGCGGACCGATCTGGCTTCCGCTCAACTACCTCTTGATCGAGGCGCTCGAGCGCTATCACCGCTTCTACGAGGAGAGCCTGACGGTGGAATGCCCGGTCGGTTCGGGGCGCATGCTCAACCTGGCGGAGGTGGCGCGCGAGATCTCTTCGCGCGTGGCGCGACTCTTCCTGCCGGACAAGAAGGGGCAGCGTCCCTGTCACGGCAAGTCGGCGCAGTTCTCGCGCGATGAGCACTGGCGCGATCTCGTGCTCTTTCACGAGTACTTCCACGGCGACACCGGACGCGGTCTCGGCGCATCGCACCAGACCGGTTGGACCGCGCTCGCCATTCGCTGTCTCGAGGACCTCTTCCTGAACCAGGGGATCACCCGCGCTCACGAGACGAGCGAGGTGACCTCACCTCGCTCGCGGAGAAAGTGAGGAGATCTGCATGCGGTTGATTCGACTCAAGAGCAGAGCACTCCTGACGCTCACCGGCTTGACCGCCTTGCTCCTTTCGGGGTGCGATCGAGAAGTCCATGCCAGGATCGATGCGACGCACTCCGGCGGCTTCTCTTCGAACCTGGGGCTGGTGGATCAGTCCGGTCTCGCGCTGGGCAGTCTCTTCATGGTCGACCCGACCCGTATGACCGCGCGGGGCATCGGCACCTACGAACCGGTGCGCTATGAGCAGCAGCGTGTGGCGAAGGTCGCTCTGCGTCGTGAGCGGATCGCCTCGGACCTCGCGATCGACTTCGCTCCGGATGCGAAGATCCCGACGGGCTGGGAACCGCTCGCCCGGCGCCTCGTCTCGCGGTCGGGAGAGATCGAGGCCTTCGGCTACGAGGCGGCCAGCATTCTAAACGTCGAACTCTACCTCGCAGACCGCACCCCGCGGCACGAGGCGGCGCGCGCCGCCCTCGGGTCGAACCCCGGTATCTTCTACCTCGTGACCAGCGTGGGACACGCCGACTCCGTGCGCATCGGGCTCGAGGGCGGAGTGCGGACCGGGATGATCAGTCGCCTGAACACCCCGGAAGGATCGCTCGTCGTCGAGGCGCCGGAACTCGCTGGAGCGGAGGGCGTGCGCTTCGTGCGCTGCACCGCCTATCGGTTCGCGGCAGACGACGGGGTCCTTGAGCTCGACCCCAGTGCGGACCTGGATCTCTCTCGCGTCGATCTCTCGCGAGCCTACGTGCCGACGCGCTGAGGCGCCGCCACGCGGCGACGGCGCCTCCGTTCGCGACTAGCGCTTCGACAACAGGTCGCGAATTTCGGTCAGGAGCTTCACGTCGGCCGGCGGCTCGGGCGGAGCGGCCGGTGCCGCCGCCTCCTTCTTCTTCGCCGCGTTCATGCCCTTCACCAGCATGAACATCGCGAAGGCCACGATGATGAAGTTAATGACGGTATTGGCGAACAGTCCCGCGCCGACCGTGACCGCGCCCGCCGCCTTGGCCGCCGCGAGCGAGGCGTACGGTCCCGGCGTGGCCCCCTCCTTCAGCGTCACGAAGAGATTGGAGAAGTCGTGATTGCCGAGCGCCATTCCGATCGGCGGCATCAACACATCGCTGACCAGGGAGTTGATGATGCCTCCGAAGGCGCCTCCCATGATGATTCCGACCGCCATGTCGAGAACGTTCCCCTTCATGGCGAATTCCTTGAACTCCTTGAACATCTTCTGTCCTCCCTCCTGGTCGATTCCCGGCCGGCCCTGCCGACGCTGCACTGACAGCTCGAGACGCTCCCTTCCAGTCGCGCAGCCTTGATGAGCCGAGGTGCATCGCGTATACACTCCGCGCTGCGGCAGGTCAACGAGGGAACGCCGCACGGTTAGTGGGTGCGCCGGCCCGGTTCGAGTCGCGCCCGACACAAGCAAACCTGAAGCCGAGGGAGTGGCAGCATGCGAAAGACTGCTGGCGTGATCGGGGTGGTGGTGCAAGCCGCCGCGTTGGTATTTGTGGTGGCGAGCGCGCGCGGAGAAGATCCACCGCCGCCACCGAGCGATCACTGGAATGTGCAATCGGACGTGAAGTACACCATCGCGCAGAGCGCATACAGCGACAATTGGGTTGGCGGCGAAGCGGGGTCAATCGCGTGGACCTTGGGATGGAATAGCCTGGCCGAGCGCGCGCTCGCCGCGAAATTGGTCAGCCGCAACACCGCCAAGCTCGCCTTCGGCCAGACCCACACCCAGGACAAAGAGTCCAAGAACTGGGCCTCGCCCGCCAAGTCGACCGATCTGATCGACCTCGAATCGCTTGAGCGCATGCCCACGGGCAAGCTGGTCGATCCGTTCTTCGCCCTCCGCCTGGAGAGCCAGTTCGTCGACGCGAGCGATCCAACCAAGACCCGCATCGTTAATCCGATGCTCTTGACCGAGTCGGCCGGTGTGGCTCGCGTGCTCGAGCACGCGGAGGATCGCGACTGGACGCTGCGCCTCGGCTTCGCGGTGCGTCAACGCATCGATCGCGACGCGCCCGTTCAGGAAGGTTCGGTGATCCAGCGCAAGACCGAGACGACCAACGACGGCGGCCTTACCTTCGTTTCCGATCGCTCGCGTCCGCTATCCAAGTCGATCAAGTGGGCGAACAAGCTGACCGTCTTTCAGGCGCTCTTCTCCTCGGCCAAGGATGACCTCAAGGGAACGCCGCGCGCCGACTACTGGCAGTCGCCCGACGTCAACCTGGAAAACATGTTCACCGCCGACGTGGCCAAGTACGTGATCGTGAGCCTGTACAACCAACTGCTCTACGACAAGGAGATCGACAAGGGCGGACGGTTCAAGCACACCCTCTCGGCCGGGCTGACCTACAAGCTCAAGGGCTGAGGTCAGGCGAAATCGGAGGCAGACTTCGAGGCCCTCGTCGTACGGCGAGGGCCTCGAAGCGTTTGATCAGCAACCTTCCTTCTTCTTGGGTGCGCCGCCAGACGCCGCAGGCGGCATCGCCGGAGGTGGTGCAACTGCCGCGGGGGGAGTAGCGGGAAGCGGAGTGCTCGCGACCGCGAGGGCGCCGGATCCCGCTCGCCGCGGGGCACCGCCGAAGTGCCGCGCCACCTCGGCCGCTCGAGCGAAGGCGGCCAGTGCGTCCGGCGTCGAGTCGCTCGGCGCGATCGGGTTCAACACCTCATCCTTCCAACCCTCGAGCCCATTGAGCAGCGAATAGCACGCGACATACCCCTCGGCGCGGAGGAGAAGCCAGGCCTGCGCGGCGTGGATCCCACCTTCCGAATAGAGGACCAGCTTTTCGTTCCGCGCGAGCGGCGCAGTCGAGAGGCGCGCCAGGGGAATGTTCTCCGCGGTTGGGATGTGATACGCGGCGTACTCCGCCTCGCTCCGCAGATCGATCAGTCGATAGTCGTTCCGGCCGGCCACGATCCAGTCGGCGAGATCTCGCGGCTTGACGTGATCGGAGGTGAGTTGCACCAGGCGCTCCAGCTCCTGCGTGCGCACGATGGCGGCGCCGCCGGTGCGGGGGCGTGCGAAGACTACGAGCACACCGAGGGCGAGCGCGAGCAAGGCCAGTCGTTGGTGCAAGGAAAGGCGAGTCACGATCAGCTCCTTCCCGCCGCGCTGGCGGCGCGGCGCTCCAGCACTCCGGCCCCGACGAACCCGCCGAGCGCCATCAGGACCACGAGCAGCGCGACCACTCCGATCGGCAGGTGCAGCACTTCAGGTAGCGTTAGCGTTCCAAGGCTCCCCGCCTTGTACAGCCCGGCAACCGCGGGGTAGGCGAAGGCGAAGACAAAGGTGCCGGCGATGAGGCCGCCGAAGTACACCAGCGCATCGATTCGCCCGGTGGCGAGCGATGCAACCGAGGTCCCGGGGCAGTATCCCCCCACCACGAAGCCGACGCCGAGCAGCAGCCCGCCGATCACCTGCGGCACCCAGTAGGTCGGCGTGCGGTAGACCAAGGAGAGATCGAGCCAACCCATCCAGGAGAAGAGGATCGTCCCCAGCATCGCGGTGACGATCGCGGTGAACATGACTTTGAAGACGGCGAGGTCGTCGAGGTAGAACTGCGAGACCAGCTTCTTCGCGCTGCCGAAGCCGGCGCGTTCCAGGAAGAAGCCGAAGCCGATGCCTAGGACGAAGGCCAGGATCAGGCTCGTTTCATCGCCGAAGGCCCCGAATTTGTAGAAGGGCGCGTTCATCGCTTTGGCCTCCCGTCGCTCAACGCCACTGCCAGCGCAGGAGCCGCGCCACCGCGTAGGCTCCCCCGAAGACGCACATCATAAAGATCCAACTGCCGAGGTTGAGCAGCGAGCCGCCCGTTAGCGCCTGACCGCTGGTGCAGCCGCGCCCGAAGTCCGCGCCCACCGCCATGAGCGCGCCGCCGGCGGCCGCTCCCACCAGGCGCGCGGCCACCGAGGCGCGCGGTCCGCGCTCGACGCTCCGCGAGAGGCGACCGGCCAGCGCCGCCGAGACGAAGGCCCCGACGAAGACGCCGAGCACCTCGAAGACGAGCCAGGCCTTGAGCGGGTGAGTCGTGCCGTCGCCGAGATAACCCGCGATGTAGTCGTTCGAGTGCGCCCACTTCGGCGCGACGCCGCCCAGGATCCACGCGACGAAGGCCGACACCGCACCGGAGGCGCCGAGGCCGCGCCCCATGATGACGAAGGCGGCCAGGAGCACCAGTCCGAGTCCGATTCCGGCGACGTACGGATCGAGGTAGGGCGCCGGTTCGCGGCGCGCGGAGACGGCCGGCGTCTCCCTCTCCTTGGTCACGAGCTGAAACGACATCGGCATTCCTCCGGAGATCAGACCGGCTTCCAGTGCGAGAGCTGTCCGGCGAGCACCACGAGCACGCGAAGCGCCAGGCCGCCGAGCAGGACGAGAACGGGCGCGAGCGGCGCGTGGCCGATCCGCCCGGCGATCGAGAGCGATTGGATCGTGAGCGGGAAGGCGATCCCGATCGCGAAGACCAACACCCAGAAGACGGCGGTGAGTGGACCGCCAAGCAGGAGCCCGGCTGCCGTTCGCGACGCCGTCCCCGCGCTCGCCAGCGAGATCACGAAGAGCACGAGGAGGGCAAGCTCGGCCAGAAGCAGCAGGCTGTCGACCTTGATCAGCTGCTTTCGTTCCTCCGGCAGCTCGCTCAGCAGGTGCCCGAGCGCCGCGCCGGAAGAGAGCCCGGACACGAGGAACAGTGGGGCGAGCAGGCCATTGCTCCAGAAGGGGCGCGCTCCGAGCGAGGACAGGAGCACTCCAGTGTAGAGACCGAGCCCGATGCCCACCGCGATCGCGAGCGCGCCGAGGCCGCGGAGACGGACCGGCTCTTGAGCGATCCAATGGCCGATGCGCGCAATCCACGGCGCGCGCGCGGCCAGCCCGGCGGGCGGAGTGAGCGCGAGCAGCGCGAAGAGAATCGGATAGACCAGGAGCAGGATCCAGGCGCCCCAGGACATGGGAGAGGCCGGTTCGATCGTGAGGTAGAGGCGCAGCACATACAGCTTGTGCTCGAGGTCGAGGAAGAGCGCGATCATCCCGAGCGTGATCGCGAGGAGCGCGAGGAGCGGAAAGCGCTGCGCGACGCCCCCCCGCATCGGTCTGCCGCGCCAACAGCTCGCGCCTGCCAGCACCATCATCCCGGCGACCAGACCGCCGAGGAAGAGATAGAGCGGGATCTGCCAGCTCCAGACGTGCAGCGAGGGATCGACCAGGTGATTCGCGCGTGTGGTCCAGGTTTCCATGGCCGCTCCTCAGGTCAGGTAGAAGATTCGCGGACCGGTGCCGGCCTCGGGCAGCAGCGCGTGGTGGCGGCGCGAGGCGATGAGCTTCGAGACTTCCGACTCCGGATCGTCGAGATCGCCGAAGTGCATGCAGCGAGTCGGGCAGACCGCGACGCAGGCCGGGTCCATCCCCTCCTCGACTCGATGGACGCAGAAGGTGCACTTGTCGGCGTAGCCGTCGGGGTGGATGAAGCGCGCGTCGTAGGGGCAGGAGGCGACGCATGCCTTGCAGCCGATGCAGAGCTTCGCGTCCACCAGCACGATCGCGCCCGGTTGGTGCAGGTGGCTTGCGCCGGTCGGGCAGCAGGCCACGCAGGGCGGGCGGTCGCAGTGATTGCAGCGCTCGCTTCGGATCTCGAGGTTCAGGGTGGGGAAGCGCCCGCGCAGTTCTTGCGTGATCCAGTCGCGGTTCCATCCTTCGGGCACGCCGTTTTCGGTCTTGCAGGCGGCAACGCAGTCCATGCAGCCGACGCAGCGCGCGGTGTCGATCGCCATGCCGTAGCGCGCCACCTCACACCTCCGCTTCGATCGTGACCAAGTTGACGTTCATGCCGGTGCCGCCCATTAGTGGGTCGACGGCGTAGCGCGTGATCAACCCCGCGTCGCTCGCGCCGCGCCCGCGCGCACGGGTGAGGCCCTTGGCGGTGTGGCCGAAGCCGTGCACCAGATAGACGCAGTCGCCGCGAATCGCCTGCGTGGCGCGGAGCACAATCGGTTCGCTCCGGACGCCGTCTTGATTGCGCAGGCGCACGCGCGCGCCGCTCTTGAGGCCGAGCCGCGTGGCGACGTCAGCGTTTACCCAGAGCGCGTTTTCCGGCATCAGGTCGTGCAGGATCGGATTGGTCTGCGTTCGGCTGAACGAGTGGACCGGCGCGCGTCCGAAGAGAAGGCGGAACCACCCGCTCGGCACCGGATCGGGTGCGCGATAGGCGGGCACAGGATCGAATCCGGCCGCGGCGAGCTGTGGGGAGTAGAACTCGATCTTGCCGCTCGGCGTGGGGAAGTTGGGGGTGAGCCCGACGGTCGGGTCGGCGCTCGGCCCCGCGTCGGCGTGGTAGATCGGTTGCGCCTTCCCGCGCACGATGCCCTTCGACTTGAGCTCGGCGAGCGACAGCCCCGCCCCTTGCAGGCGGCGATCGAGATACTCTTCGATATCGCTCCACGGGTAGTAGGCCTCGAGCCCCAGCTTTTTCGCCAGCTCGCGCGCGATCCACCAATTGGGCTTCTGATCGTGCGGCGACTTCACTACCGGCTGGCGCAGCGCGATGAAGGGATCGCGGAACCACTCGACGTTGAGTTCGTCGTAGCGCTCGAGGTAAGTCGATTCGGGCAGCACCACGTCGGCCCAGCCGGCGATCTCGCTCGGGATGACATCGACCACCACCAAGAGGTCGAGGTTCTCGATCGCCGCGATCGTCTCGGCTTCGTTCGGCAGCGCGTGGAGCAGGTTGGTCGCGTACACGAACCAACCCTGGATCGGATAGGGCTGCCCGGTGAGCGTCGCCTCGCGAATGCCAGTGGTGAGGCTTTCGTTGGCGAAGGGGTACTTCCGCCCCGGGTTGTCGACCTTGCCGCGCTCGCTGTGCGGATACTCGGGGTAGGGATAGCCCGGCACGCTCATGTGCGCCGGCTGGTAGAAGCCTCCCTTGCGGCCCCAGCTTCCCAGGAGCGCGTTCAAGATCGCGATGGCGCGACTGCGCTGCGCGTCGTCGCCGTACCAGGTGGCGTGGCGACCTGGGTGCACAAGGGTCGCGGGACGATGGCGGGCCATCTCGCGCGCCGTCTCGCGGATCGTCTCGGGCTCGATGCCGGTCTCGGGGTAGGCCCACTCCGGCGTGTAGCGCGCGATGGTGGCGGCGAAGGCGTCGAAGCCGAAGCCGTGCGCCAGCACATACTCGCGGTCGTACAGCTCTTCGCTCACCAACACGTTCATCCAGGCGAGCAGCAAGGCCAGGTCGGTGCCCGGGCGAATCGGCAGATAGTGGCGTGCCTTGCTCGCCGCGATCGAGAAGCGAGGATCGACCACGATGACGCTCGCCCCGCTCCCGACCGCATCGGCGAACTCCTGCACCTGGGTGTTGTGCATGTTCTCGCCCAGATGCGAGCCGATCAGGACGAGGCAGCGCGCGTTTCGAATGTCGGTTCGCTCCGGCGAGCCGACGTCCTCGCCGAAGGTCAGGTTGAAGCCGACGTCGCGCGGCCCGCGGCACTGCGCGAAGGAGGGCGCGGCGACGTTCGGTGTGCCGTAGGCCTTGAGCGTGTGCTTCAAGAAGGCACCGCCGATTCCGTGGCTGAAGAGCGCGATCGACTCAGGGCCGTGGGCGGCGCGGATCGACTCCATCTTCTCCGCGATGTAGCTGAGCGCCTCATCCCAGGTCGCCTCGGTCCACTCCTCGCGCCCGCGCTCGCGGCGTCGAATGAGCGGCTTCTTCAAGCGGTCGGGATCGAAGTGCGCGCCGACACCGCCGGTGCCGCGCGGGCAGAGGCGGCCGCGCGAGAGGGGGTCGTCCGGGTTGCCCTCGATCTTCCAGAGCGTTCCGTTCTTGACCGAGGCGATGGCGCCGCACTTCCAAAAGCAAATGTCGCAGAAGGTGGGTATGCGTTGGATGTCGGTGGCCTTGGTCGCGTCTTCGCCCGCATCCACCAGGCGAGCCGCGCCCGTGCCGACCGCAGCCGCGCCGGCTCCCGCGCCCACCAGGCTGAGGAAACGACGCCGGGTCACCTTGCCACCCAAGCTCCTGGTCGCGGTCGACATCGGCCGGGGTCCCTCCTTCCCGATTCCTGGTCGGGGCGTGGCGCGCGGGGGCGCGCCACGTCACCTGCCCGATGCGAAGACCCTAGAGGCCGAAGCTGAACCCCAGGTCCACGTCCCACTGATCCATCTCGAGCTTGATGGTCTGCTGCCCCGGCGCCTCGAGCGGGTTGGTTCCCTCGACGCTCTTGGTGAAGGCGCGCGTGACCGCGAGCGAGAGGGCGGTCCGACCGAAGGAGCGAGTCGCCCCGAGGGTTGCGTGCTGCTCCATCACGCCGGGGGCGAGGATGTTCATCATGACCTCGCTCTTCGGGATCGGCTGGCGCCCGTAGGCGTAGCCACCGCGGATCGACAGGGCGGGGGTTGCGGCGTACTCCGCGCCGAACTTCACGATGGTCATGTCCCGCCAACCGAAGCCGGCGCCGCCGTTCTGACCCAGCTGCGTCAAGCCGAGGTTCGGGAGCATGGCATTGCCGACCGACTTGACGTCGGAGTAGTAGATCTCCTGTACGTCGGCAGCGAGGGTGAGGGCGGAGATCGGCTTTCCCGCGACGCCTACCGTCCAGTTCATCGGAATGTCGAAGTCACCATCCTCGGCGAAGAGCCCGCAGTAGTCGTTGAACTTCGACATCGCGAGTCGCGACTGAAAGCCGGCACCGACGGCGAAGCGAGGGGTGAGCTGCCCGAGGTAGCCCACGCGCGCGCCGAATCCGTGCGAGGTGTCGTGTCCACGGTTGCTGAGGCAAGCCGCGTTGCTCGACATGCTCGAGAAGGCGGCGAGGCCCCGGGCCTCGAAGGTCTGATAGGCGAAGATCGGGGAGATGCCGAGCGCATGCTTGCCGCCAAGGAGGCGAGAGTAGGTCGGCATGACGAAAGCCTGTTGCAGATCGACCCCGGTCTTGCCGCCGTAGAAGGTCGAGCCGGGGTAGTCGGTGTTCATTCCGCCATTGCCGTAGAGCGCGAGGCCGAGGTGCGTCGTGGGATCCAGTTCCCAGGCGACGCCCAGCGTCGGCACCGCGAAGTTCTTGGAGCCGCTGACCACGTCACCCACGGCCAGCCCCATCGTCCCTTGGTAGCCCGAGGGCGCGCCACTTACGGTGTAGCGCCGATCGGGGGAGAAGAGGGCGGCGCCGAAGTCGACGCGCGAGGAGACGAACGCGAGTCCGGCCGGATTCGTGGCCGGCGTGATCGAGGAGGTCGGGAGCGCGACGCCGGCACCTCCCATCCCCTTTGCCTGGGTGCCGTAGCCGTGGGCGAAGTAGCCGACGGTGGCGAGTCCGGGTGTGGCCAGGGTGAGCGCGGCGACGGCCGCGAATAGCGAACTGCGATTCAGATGAACGGGCATGGATCCCTCCGGGTCTGTGTCGTACCCAGTGCGACGGGTACCTGCGCCGGGGTGACCCTGCGGGTGAGGCAGCTGGTGTGCCAAGCCCGGGCCGAGATCGGGATGTTTGGAATAGAACGAGTTAGGAGAGACGCCGGGCAGCTTGAGCGCGGGCGGCGCAACGATTGATACAAAACGTTGCGTCATTATGGTGCATCAATTTGTCCTGGGATTCGCCGCGCGGTGCAGGCCAGCTTCGCGCACGCGACGCCAAAGCGTGCTCCTGCTGATCCCCAGCTCCTTGGCGGCGGCGGCGCGATTCCAGCGATTGCGCTCGAGCGCGCGGAGCAGTTCAGTCTCGGCCGGCCGAGGGGGCTGGCGATAGCTCTCGGGGGCATCCGTGGGATCGAACTCCAGCGGCGCTGACCTGCCGAGAGACTTGAGCGGATCGTTCGCGGGAGTCGAGGCCGACTGACGGGTCGCTAGGACCTCCGCGGGAAGGTCATCGGGCAGAATCGTCTGCCCCTTGCACACCGCGACCGCGTACTCGAGCGCATTCTCCAGCTCGCGTACGTTCCCCGGCCACGAGCAATCAAGCAGCACCCGGAGCGCATCCGGCGAGAAGCGGAGGGCCCGCCCCTGGCGCGCGCTGACCCGCGCGAGCAGGTGGGTCGCAAGCGGCTCGATGTCGGCACGCCGTTCGCGCAGCGGCGGGATCTCGATTGGCACCACGCGCAGGCGATAGAAGAGGTCATCGCGGAAGCGGCCCTGCTGCACCGCTAGCTTGAGGTCGATGTGGGTGGCCGCGATGATGCGCGCATCCGCCTTTCGCGGCGTGCTCTCGCCAACCCGTTCGAAGGTCCTCTCCTGCAGGACGCGCAGCAGCTTGACCTGGAGGTGCAGCGGCAGGTCGCCCACCTCATCGAGGAAGAGCGTTCCGCCTCCCGCCACCTCGAAGCGACCCACGCGATCGCGCACCGCGCCGGTGAAGGCGCCTCGCACGTGTCCGAACAACTCACTCTCTAAGAGCTCGCCCGGCAGTGCGCCGCAGTTCACACCGATGAACGGGCCATCGCGTCGGGGCGAGCGGGCGTGCACAGCGCGCGCCACCATCTCCTTTCCGGTGCCGCTCTCCCCGGTCAGGAGCACCGTTGCCTCGCTGTGCTCCAGGTTCTCGATCAGCCGAAAGATGCGCTCCATGGCCGGGGAACGTCCGATCAAGCCCGGCACCGGCGCGTTCGGCGTCACGATCTGATCATCGCCCGACGGGCGGAGCACGACGATGAAGGCGACGCGCGGATCGCAGACCACACCCGGGTCGGGTTGAAAGGGCGCCGCCGTGATCGAGACGAGAAGTGGTTCGTCCTCGTCGCGCTGGAGCAAGGCACGCCAACCTTCGCGACGCTCGCCGGCCAGGAGCAGCTGGCGCAGCGTGCCTCCGGACCCGAAGAGTTCCTCCCCGAGAAGCGCGGCGACCGGTCTGCCTTCGAGGGAGTGCGCGGTGCCGGCGCCGGCGACCTGATCGAGCAGCGACGATGCATGCACTACGCGAAACTGGCGATCGATGCAGAGGAAGACCCGTCCGAGGGCGGCGAAGGCGGTGCTCACGCCGGCGAGTGCGGCCCGCAAGGCGAACTGCTCGGGCGACTCCGTGCCGGCCGGATACTCGGGCGAACGTTCCATGCCCCCAAGAATTGCACATCGGAGCGCCGCGCGCGATGCCTGCCGCCGCGGCCGCCGCGCTCCCGAATGAGTCGGGTGCCCGGACCGAAGCCGGAGTTCGACTACCCCTGCCGCAGCGAGTCGATGACGTGCGCCTTGGCCGCGCGGCGCGCGGGGAAGAACCCGCCGAGCGTGCCCATGATCAGCGCGAAGAGCATTCCCGAGAGCAGAAGCCGCGGTGTGACGCGGAAGGCGAAGGCGATCTCGCTGAACGACGACCAGTTGGTGGTCGAGGTCACGATGCCGTTGATCGGCAAGGCGAGCAGGCAGCCGAGCAGGCCCCCGACCAACGCGATGGCCAGCGACTCGAGCCAGAAGGAGAGCAGTACGCTCTTCGGCTTGAAGCCCAGGGTCAGCAGCACCGCGATCTCCGGCGCGCGGGTCGCGACCGCGGCGTACATGGTGTTGACCGCACCGAAGATCGCGCCGATCGCCATCACGCTCGTGATGAAGATGCCGACGAAGCGGAGCACGTTGGCCAACATCATCGACTGCTTCTGGTAGAACTCGGCCTCGCGGTGCACGTCGACCTGGAACCGCGGGTCCTCCTCCAGCGCCTTCTTGACCGCGGGAAAGGCGGCGGGATCGCGGAGTCGGAAGGTCACCGACTGGAACCCTCCCTGGCGATCGAAGGCGGGCATGAACTGCTCGTTGAACCCCCAGATTTCCGACTCGAAGGCGGAGCCGTCGGCGGTGAAGTGACCGACCACGGTCCAGTCGCGCTTGGCGAAGGAGAGCGTCTCGCCGACGCCGCAGTGGGCGAAGCGCGTGACGATCGCCTCGCCGACCAAGATCTCGTTCGCCCCCTCGGTCGGCATTCGACCCTCGCTGATCTTGATCCCCTTCCGCACCTCGAACGCTGCCGGGCTGACCCCGCGCGCGACCACGTTCGCCATGCCGACGCTGGTGCGCGGTAGCGACAGCACCACGTACACCTCGGAGCTGACCAGGGGATGGGAAGCCGGGTCGGTCGCGACGAAGGGAGAGGCGGCGATCGCGCTCGCCACGTCGCGGGCGATCCCGCTCGACATCTCTCCGTCCGCTCCCTTGCGCAGGATGAGTGCGTTGTCGGGCGATCCGGTGGTGGTGAGCGCCGACTGGAAGCCCTCGGCCAGCGCCATCATCGCGATGAAGACCGCGACCACCAACGCGAGGCCGAGCGCGGTCGCGAGCGTCGACACCGGACGCTGCCGCAGGCTCCGAACGTTGTACACGAGGGGAACGGATGCCATCGCAAATCTCCTGACCGCGTCGCCGCGCGTCGCCGGTCCGCCTAGACCAACTTTCGAATCGCCTGGATCACCGGCAAACGAGCCGCTTGGATCGCCGGCACGATGCCGGAAAGCAGGCCGAGGCCGAGCGAGATCCCGATCCCGATCGCGACCGTGATCCACTTGAGCTGGAAGCCGGGGAGCATACCGCCCCCGTCGAACTTGGTCGCATCGAAGAGCAACTTCGCGCCGACGATTCCGATCGCGCCGCCCAGCACCGAGAGGAGGCTCGCCTCGCCCATCACCAACCCGAAGAGGAGGCCGTCGCGGAAGCCGACCGACTTCAAGATCGCCATTTCGCGCGTGCGCTCGCGGGCCGCCATCATCATGGTGTTGGCCGCGACCAGCAGGATGGCGAAGAAGACCGCGGTGCCGATCGCGTTCAAGAGGAAGCCGATGTTCCCCCACATCGAGACGAAGCCGGCTTGGAAGGCGCGTTCCGTCTCGGTCTTGGTCGAAGCCTCTGAATTCAAGAAGCGCGCGTCGACCGCGCTGCACACTTGGGGCGCGGTGCTCGGGTTGGTCAGTTCGAGAATGTAGGTCCCGGGCTGGGCCTGGCGGTTCGAGCCCTCGTCGAGATAGTCGTAGTGGAAGAACATGGTGTCTTCGCCGAAGCGGGGATCACTCACCGAGTAGATGCCGCGGATCGTGAACTTCCAATCGCCCGGGTAGATGGTCCCCTTGAGCGTGACCTCCTGCCCCAGCTTCCACCCGAACTTCTTCGCCAGCTTGGGGCCGATGATGCAGGCGGTGCGTTCGGTCAAGAAGGCCTGGCGTTGATCGGGGGGAAGCGAGTACTCCGGATACATGTCGAGGAAGCGCTGCGCGGAGACGGCGAACTGCGCGAAGAAATTCCGTTCGTCGATGTAGACCCCGCCGAACCAGTTCTGCCATGCCACCGACTTCACGTTGGGCATGGTCTCGAGCTGGCTCAGGTACGACATCGGAAGAGGAAAGATGATCGAGATCGCGCTCCGCACCACCACGCGCGACTCGCTCCCGACCTGCTTGGCGTCGTCCAAGGTGGTGAGCACCGAACGAAGCGAGCCGAAGAGGAAGAGCGCGAGGGCAACGCTCGCTACCGTCAGGAAGGTGCGCCGCCCATTGCGCCGCAGATTCGCCCAGATGAGCAGGAAGAACTTCATGCGCTACGACCTCCGGCTCATCGGGTGAGGACGCCCTTGTCGAGGTGCATCACGGCGTGCGCGCGCTCGGCGGCGTGCGCGTCGTGAGTCACCATCACGATGGTCTTGCCCAGCTCCGAGTTGAGGCGCTGGAGCAGCGTCAGCACCTCGTCAGCGGAGCGGGCGTCCAAGTCGCCGGTCGGCTCGTCGGCCAGGATCAGCGTCGGATCGCTCACCACCGCGCGGGCGATCGCCACGCGCTGCTCCTGCCCACCGGAGAGTTGACGAGGGAAGTGGTCGGCGCGGTCGCTCAGGCCTACCACCTCGAGAGAGAAGCGCGCCCGCTCGCGTCGATCCTTCGCCGAGAGTTTGCTCAAGAGCAGCGGCAGCTCGACATTCTGCGCCGCGGTCAAAACCGGCAGCAGGTTGTAGAACTGAAAGACGAAGCCGACGTGCCGCGCGCGCCAGTCGGAGAGCTGATCCTGGTTCATCCCGGAGATCGCCGCGCCGCCGATCGTGATCGATCCCTTGGTCGGGACATCGAGCCCCGCGAGCAGGTGGAGCAACGACCTCTTGCCGCTGCCCGACGGTCCCATCAACGCGAGAAACTCTCCCTGGTTGATGTCCAGGTCGAGGTCGCGAAAGACCGGGATTTCCTGGGTGTCCCGTTGGTAGCTCTTGGACAGACCACGGATCTCGACCAGCGCCATCTGCGCTCCTCTCCTTCACGCGACCGCGCGATTCGCGGCCGACGCTACTTTGGTTGCTTGATCGTGACGCGCTGCCCGGCGCGCAGCACGTCGGGGCCCTCGATCACCAGCTGCTCGCCACCGGACAGTCCGTGCTTGACCTCGCGCTTGCCCCCGCTCACCGGGCCGGCGTCGATCGCGCGCCGTTCGAGCTTGCCGCTCACCACCACGTACGCGACCGACTCGCCCCCCTCCTGCCGCACCGCGTCGGCTGGAATGAAGACGCGCGGCGGTCCGCTGGCGGCGGCGTCTTCCGGTCGCGCTTCCGACAGGAACTCCACGCGCGCGCCCATCTCCGGCAGGATGCGCGGATCGTGATCGACGATCGCCACCTTGACCTGCACGGTGGCGCGCTGGCGATCGGCGGTAGGAAGCACCTGCCGCACCTCTCCCTTGAACGAGAGATCCGGGTAAGCGTCCAGCACGATGCGCGCCGGCTGCTGTCCGGAGATTCGCGCGATGTACGCCTCGTTGACGTCGACCTCGACTTCGAGTGTCGAGAGATCGGCCAAGGTGACGACCGCGCCGCGGATCAAGCCGGACCCGCCGATCGACGGCGCCACCAGCTCGCCCACCTCCGCGTCCTTCCGCAGCACCGTGCCGTCGAAGGGGGCGCGAATGAGCGTGTTCTCGAGATTGGCCCGCGCCACTTCCAAGGCCGCGCTCGCCGCCTGGATCGCCGCGCCCTGCGAGGCGACCCGCGCCTCCGCCTCGGTCAGGCGCGAGTGAAGCTGCTCCCACTCTTGGTCCGAGATCAGCTTGTCCTTGTACAACTCCTGGTTGCGATCGACATCGCGCTTCAACTGATCGCGCGTGGTCTGGAGTTCGACCAACGTCGCCTTTGCGACCGCGAGTTGCGCCTCGGCCTGCTTCACCGTGGCCGCGTAGTCCGCGCTCTCGAGCCGCGCGATCACCTCGCCTCGCGTCACCCGCGACCCTTCGGAGACGCCCAGATACTCGAGGCGCCCCGCGATCTTGGAGGAGATCGATGCCTTGGTCCGCGCGACCACATAGCCGTTGGCGGTGAGTCCGGTGGTGCCGCCGGCCAGGCTGCCGGCAAGCTCGGCCATGGCGGTCGTGACCACGGCGCCGCCGCGCCCGCGGGTGGCGAAAAAGCCGACCAACGCGATCACGCCGAGAAGAACGATCCAGAGGACGCCGGCCAACGACGACGGCGCGGCGCGGTGGGCGCCTCGCTGCGATCGATGCGAAGTCGGGAGAGATCGGGCTTGTGCGTTCATGACCGCGAGACGCTAGGGAGTACGGCTCCGGAATTGTCAAGAGTGTCGGCCGCCTGCGCTCAGCGCTCTGCCGGATCGGGGCCGATCGCCCGCACCTCGCGCTCGATCTGCGCGAGGCGGCTGGTCGAGAGGTACCGCTCCACCACCTCCGCTGGGAGCGGTGCGCCTCCAGGATCGCCATCCCAGCGGTGAACTGATCACGGGGACGACCGGTCGCCTTGTAGACGTCGTAGAGCACATCGAGCGGGAGGATGTAGCCGCGCTCGAGGCCATAGGCGTCGAGTGCCGCCTGCTCGGCGTCGGCCCAGCGGGCCTGCGATCGATAGAGGGCGGAGAGGCTGTAGGGATAGCGCGCGTCGCGCGGGAAGCGGATCACGCCCCGCTTCAGCATCTCCTCCTGCAGCGCTTCGAGGTCGTTGCCGCCGTAGAGAAACGCCAGCTGCATCTCGGGCGGATGGCTCAGGTAGTAATCGCCGCGGTCGTTTCGGATCAGGTTCTCGATCCTTGGTATCGAGGCGTCGCTCCGCTGCACCAAGAGCCACGGCAGGGTCACCACCCAGGAGAGGATTACCGCGCGTCCCAGCCATCGCGGCGCGCGTTCGCCGATGACGCTCGCGCCGAAGAGGAACGCGAAGGGCGAAGCGAGGGCCAGAAGATCCCAATCGGCCGCCCCCAACTTGGGCCGGAAGAAGAAGAGCGCGACCGTCGGCATCCACCAGGCGAAGAGAAGGACCGCACGCGGCGCGGCGCACCGAGCCTCGTCCCGCAGGAGCCAGAAGAGCGCGCAGGGCGCAAGGAGCAAGCCGGCGAAGGACCCGAGAGCCTGCGCGTTCAGATAATCGGAGAGGTGCGCCGCGCTCGAAAGGCAGTAGGCTGGGTTGCTCCCGCCCGACCACGGGAGGAGCAGCGCGCGCGTGAGCGCCGGCACCGCGCTCGCCACCGACATCGCGACGATCGGCAAGAGTAGGAGCGCGATCACGACGCTTCGCGGCAGGCCTCGTTCCCGAGCGACGAGCGGCAGGAGCACCGCGGGCGCGAAGAGAACCGCCACCCGATGGAGCAGCGCGGCGATCAGGAGGATCAGGATCGGCAACGCCGCGGGCAGCTCGCCGCGCGCCGCCAACCAGGCTGCGACCACCGCCGCGGTGATCGCGACCAACACCAGCGGATACGACTCGACGTAGCCGCAGAAGAACTCGACGATCCCGCCCCCGAGCGCGCCCAGCAGCACGAGCCAGGGCGCGCGCTCTCGCCGCGCCACCAGGAGCGTGAGTCCGACGAAGAGCGGTCCGGAGGCGTAGCTCACGGCTCGGATGAAGTCACGCCCCGCGCCCCACTCTCGCGCGCGGAAGAGTGCCGTGCCTCCGCGAAAGAGCCAGGACATGCCGAGCTCGTTGTCGACCACGCGGCCCAGCTCCGCGTCGAGCGCGCGACGAAGGTTGTCGCCCAGGAGAGCGTAGCGGCTGGTCATCAACACGAAGAAGAGGGTGGCCCCGATCGTCACGCCCCAGGCGGCGCGACCCCCGAGCGGACGCGATCCATCGAATCGCTGAAGCGCAATCATCGCCGCGAGGGCCACGCCGCCGATCACGACGCCGACCCAAGCGGGGAGGTACCGCATCGAATCGAATGCCCAGAGGCGCCACGCCCCGTCGCTCATCCAACGCGAGAGCTGTCCGACTCCGAGCACCAGCGCCACGCCGAATGCGGCCAGCGCGATCTCGCGTCGCGGCGAACCCCAGTCGACCATGCTACCGCTGCCCCTCCCAGATCGACGTGAGCGCCTCGAGTCGCGGAGGTTCGATCGAGAGCCGCACTCGCGCGCGCCGAAGGGGAGGGGGTCGTGGTGAGCGGTTCGTGCCCGTGTGGGAAGTCGGCGATCGCGGGCACGCGGGCGACCGCGCCCACTCCTCGAGCAGCCGCGGCGTGGTCGAACTGCCCGGCGTCGCGTGGGCCGCATCGCGTATTGAACTGGCCCAGCACCACGCCGGCCAGCCGCTCACAGGCGCCGGTCAAGCGAAGTCGCGAGAGCATGCGATCGATGCTCAGAGGAGTCTCGTCGACATCCTCGAGCAGGAGGAGCACGCCGTCGAGCGACGGGCAGTAGGACGTGCCGAGGAGGCTGACCAGAAGCGAGAGGTTGCACGGCAGGAGCGGCCCCTCCGCGACACCGGGCGTCAGCGAGCGGAGTATCGCCCCCTTCGGCAGATCGATCGGTCCATCCGAAGCCGTGCCACCCAGCGACTCGCGCCAGTGACGGATGGTGAAGAGCGGCACGCCCCGGCCGAGCTGCGACGGCATGGGCGCGGCAAAGCTCGGCAGGTCGGATCGCGCAACCAGCGCCAACGCCAGCGCGGTGATGTCGCTCATCCCGATCAGGCAGGTCCGCGCCTCGCGCAGCCTCGGGTAGTCGAGGAATGGAAGGATGCCGAGACTGCCCACGCCGCCTCGCACCGCGAGCAACGCGTCGATCGAGGGGTCGAGCGCGAGCTCCATCAACTCCGCGGCGCGCGCCTCGGGCGTGTCCGCGTGAAAGCTCCCGGTGGCCGAGTCGAGGCGGGTGGCTCTCCCGAGTCGCCAGGCGAAGCCGGCTCGCTCGAGCACGCGAAGGCCTCCGCCGAGCGAGCCCCGATCGATGCCGCTGGCCGGCGAGATGAGGCCGACGCAAGCGCCCGGCCGAAGCGGCCCCCGAACCCTCTGCACCTGGATCCTCCGTTCGTCGTCGTCCACGTGGTGGCGAGCGGTGAAGCTACGGGGCGCGTGCGTGAGGGTCAATCGCGCCGCCTACCGGTCGAGCGAGCGCTCGTGCGATACTCTAGGGCCGCTCGTCCACCGGCAGCTCAATGCGCCCACCAACCGATGAGGAGCCAATGAGGACAACGCTCGCCCGCGCACTCGCAGTTCTACTCGCCTCGATTTTCACTACGCTCCCGAGCTTGGCCGGCACGCTCAAGGTGCGCGTGCTCGATGGTCGCGACGGCGCACCGCTGGTCGGCGCCTTCGTGCAGGTGGGCCCAGCGCCCAACTCGCCCTTCAATGGCAACTCAGGTTTGACCGGCGCCGACGGCACGATCAGCTTCACCGCACCCGGGATCAGCGGACCGCAGACGGTGACGGCGGCGGCGACCGATTTCGCGCGCTTCTCGGTGATGGACGCGGCGGTCGACTCGGTGACGCTTCGCCTCTCGCGGCGGATCGGCGGTGGCGGTCTGAGCGGCCCGACCGCGGAGCTCTCCGGCACGGTCAGCAACATCACGACCCAGAACAACGACGGCAACTTCGACCTCGCCTTCGTCTATCCCACGGTCAAGCTGGCCGATCTTCTCGGCGACCAGAACCTGCCGATCGATATCCCGGCCGACACGGTGAACTTCCCGGTGGTGGGTCCGACCGTGCTTCCCGGAAACGTGGTGATGCCGAGCCAAGTCGAGTTCGTGCTCTTCACCTTCTCGAAGCCGAACTACCACTTCTTCGTGAAGGACGCGGCGACCTACGACTTCGTCGCGCTGGCCGGGCGCCTGCCGATCTCCGCTCTCTCGCAGCCACCGGAGCAGATTCAGAACTCGGTCACCTTCCGCGAGGTGGGGGTGGAGCGCCAAATCGCGATGAACGGCCCGCGCTCCCTCACCATTAACAGTGACCTCAACCTGACCCAGAACTTGACGGTCAATGTGCCCGAGGCGCCCAACGCCACCACGATTCAGGTCGCCTCGGTCGCCGACCTGCCGAGCCCGACCGGGCTCCACACCCTCTTTCTCGACGCCAAGAGCGGCCTGGCCGACACGCAGGACAGCTTCCTCCTCTCCGGCAAGAACCCGAGCGGCGACATGGCGGACGCGGTGCCGTACATCGCGGGCCTCTACGCCGACAGCTCGGCGGCCGACCTCTTCTCGGCCGGGCGGGTCGATCGAGCGACCCTCGTGCTTCCGGCGACCCGCACCCTCGGGGACTTCTTCCTCCTGCCGACCCTCGCGCAGGTGGGGGTGCAGTTCACCTGGAGCGACGTGGCCCGCCCGGGAATCACGCCCAACCCGAGCTGGGGGCTCGGGAGCTTCCGGATCGAGCCGATCTCGGCGGCCGACTCGACCGTGGCGACCGAGTCGCTCTGGCAGGTGGTGACCGCCGCCACGCCGCGTGCCTTCGTCCTGCCGGTGCTGCCGGCCACCGCGCCCGGCGGCTTGCCCGACCTTTCGCAGACCCCGGCGGCCGATCAGATCGTCTGGGACCACACCCTCGCGGACCCGGCAGGGGGGCTCGGCGCGGTCCTGACCGATCCCTTCTCGACTGCGACCCGATTCTCGCGGCGCAAGGTCGCGATCGTCCCGCCGGCGACTTCGGTGCCGGCGATCGCGTCCAATCCGTCACCACCGCTCTTCCGGATCGGCGGAAACCCGGTGCTGGGCGCGTCCCCGGTCGTCCTCTGGTCGATCCCGCCGGCGCGCTCCACCCCGGTCCGGTGGACGCTGACGGCGGCGGACGGTCGGAGGGTGCGGGAGGGGGACTTCCGGGCCTCGGGCGCCGCTGACCCTCTGCCCGCGCTCGGTGGGGTCGCTCCGGGAGTCTACTGGCTCCGGCTCAGCGACTCGGAGCGGACCGATGCGGCGCGCGTCGTGATCGCGGCGCGCTGACCGCTTCTCCGTAGCTGATTTTATTTTGTAACTCGGACTTACGCGTTGACCCAGGCATGGTGCCGACATATTCTTCAACGCGTCGTAATTCAGGCCGCACTTCGGCCCAACTGCTCGACGTCAGGGAAGGAACAACCTGAGGGCCCCGCCCGGAGAGGATGCCTATGAACCTTTGGAAGCGCGCTGCCTTAGCCGCCTGCCTCATGATCGGCGCGACCTCCGCGTTCGCTCAGAGCCGCGTGGCGACGATCACGCTGGGGCGCGACCCGGAACCCCCCTTCTGTGTCATGAATCCGGGTGGCAACGTTCAGATCTTCTGGTCGATTCAGCACACCACGACCCCGAACTTCGTGAAGTACACGCTGCAGGACCCGACCCGCACGATCACCCTGGAAGCGCAGACCTACCCGGGTAGCACCGGGATGAACATCACGCGCAACTGGGTCGTGCCGAATGGTCTGGCCGACGGCAAGTACTGGGTCCGCGTGGAGTACTGGTCCTTCCAGTCGGGCAACGAGGCCAACGCCGAGGTGACGTTCTACGTCTGCTCGGAGTCTGGCAGCCTCTGTGCCTACAAGTACGAGGACGCCAACTGCAACGGCATCCAGGATCCCGAGGATCCTCCGGTGCCGGACTGGTGGATCTGCTTCACCACCCCGGAGAACGACGTGATCTGCCGGCAGACTGACGCCAACGGTCAGGTCTGCCTCAACAACATCCCGACCGGTGACTATCACGTCGAGGAGCCGGCCATCCCTGGCTGGATCCCGATCGGCCCGACCAGCTACGACGTGCATGTCGGAGCCGGCGAGACGCCGAGCGTGACCTTCTTCAACGTGCGTGACGACTACTGCACCGGCGCCTGCTGCTTCCACGACGGACACTGCGAGGTCCTGACGGAGAATCAGTGCGAGGCGCAGGGCGGCACGTACCAGGGGAACAACACCGGTTGCGACCCGAACCCGTGCCCGCAGCCGTACGGTGCCTGCTGCTTCCACGACGGTCACTGCGAGGTGCTGCTCCAGGCCGACTGCGAGGCCCAGGGCGGAATCTGGCAGGGCATCGACACGGACTGCAGCCCGAACCCGTGCCCGCAGCCCTACGGTGCCTGCTGCTTCCATGACGGCCACTGCGAGGTTCTGCTCCAGGCCGACTGTGACGCCGCGGGCGGCATGTGGCTCGGTATCGACGTCCCGTGCGACCCGAATCCGTGCACCCAGCCGCTGGGCGCCTGCTGCTTCCCCGATGGTCACTGCGTCGTGATGATCGAGGCGGACTGCTTGGGAGCCGGCGGAGTGTGGCAGGGCATCGACACCAGCTGCGACCCGAACCCGTGCCCGCAGCCCCCGGGTGCCTGCTGCTTGCCGAACGGCGAGTGCAAGTACGTGACGCACGATCAGTGCGACACCGAGGGCGGCATCTGGCTCGGCTGGCTCGGTCTGTGACCCGAACCGTGCCCGCAGCCTCCGGGCGCCTGCTGCTTCCCCGATGGCCACTGCGTTTCGGCCACCGAGGAGTCCTGCCTCCAGGCCGGCGGTATCTGGTACGGCTTCGGCTCGGTCTGCGATCCCGAATCCGTGTCCGCAGCCGCTCGGCGCCTGCTGCTTCCCCGACGGAAGCTGCCAGGTCCTGACCCAGGCCGACTGCGAGGCCCAGGGTGGTACGTGGTACGGCATGGGCAGCGTCTGCGACCCGGGCCCGCGTGCCCGCAGCCGAAGGGTGCCTGCTGCTTCGAGGACGGGACCTGCACCGTCTCGACCGAGGAAGAGTGCCTCGGCAACGGCCAGTACTACGGCGACGGCACGATCTGCGACCCGAACCCCTGTCCGCAGCCGCCTGGCCACGGTGCCTGCTGCTTGCCGACCGGGGAGTGCGTGATCACGACCGCGGATGACTGCGCCGCCCAGGGTGGTGACTACCAAGGCGACAACACCGTCTGCGATCCGAATCCGTGTACCCCGCCGGTCCCGACCCAGAAGTCGACCTGGGGACGGATCAAGGGCCAGTTCCGCTAGGAATCTCCGAGGGCGTCGGGGCGGTAACGCCCCGAACTCCCGGACCGACCGAAGTGACCCCGGCGTCGAAAGGCGCCGGGGTCGTCTTATGAAGGCCGAATCCAGCCCGACCTGCGCGAATTCGCCCCACTGCGATTAGATCGCGACAGAAACCTCGGTAAGCTCCCCTTCTTTGCGCGCAGCAATCGACCAAGCACGGACTGAATGCGCGAAAAGCCTCGATTCACTGGCGAAAGTCGAAATGATTAACGAGGCCTCTGGCCAGCAGCGGCGCGCCTTCCCTATACTTCTGTGACTAACGATTGATCGTCGCCTCGTGACGACGGGCCGCGCACGAGCTCGAACCGCGACGTCAATCGGTTACACATGGGGCCAAGCGAGAACGAAAGGGGCTAGAAGAAAATGAAGTTTCGGCTAATTGCTGCGACCCTGTTCGTCGGAGCGGCTGCGATGGGGCTTGTCGGTTGTAGCCAGGACTCCGCACCGGACAACGTGGTCGCGCCGGGGACCGACACACCCGTCGTCGAGCAGAACTGGTGGCACGGCGGCGGCGGTGGCGGCGGTTGCTACAACAACTCGCAAACGGCCTACGCCAACGGCTGCGACGACGCGACCTGCTTCCGCGACATTCAGCAGCAGGGTGGATGCGGCGGGCACTTCCGCCGCTGGGGCTGGTCGAACGGGCCGCTCGCCCAGGGCAGCTACGTGTTCGACCTCTACGCCGGCGCGGGCCAGTGCGCCACCACGCACGGAACGCTCGTCGGCCAGTTGCTGGTCAACTACACCGGCAGCACCGCGACCATCGAGTACCGCACCTGCGGCACCTACAAGATGACGGAAGAGCACCTGTACGTCGGAAGCGACATCCTGCCGCGTGACCGTTGGGGCCGCTATACCGTGGCGCCCGGTCGCTATCCGTTCCACGGCTACAACACGGCCGGCGTGCAGTCGAAGGTCTTTACGGTGAACGGCCTGAGCGGCCAGATCTACATCGTCGCGCACGCGAAGGTCATCGGCGACTTCACGCAGGGTGACTGCGGCGTTCGCGGCTGCCCGTCGCCGTGCGACGCCGGCTTCCATCCTGAGGTGTTGGATCTCGCGCTGCCGACCACGCCGGTGACGCTCCAGGTCCACTTCCAGGGCAACGTCCCGCTCTTTGGTCAGAACGACGCCTACCTGCAGGGCAACCTGTCGGGCGCGGGCATCTTCGACAGCCCGGCGGGCGTGTTCAACGTCCCGACCTTCTGCATCGACATCGATCACGACATCGACTCGAACCCGGCTCCGGTCACGATGATCTCGAGCTACAGCCCGGATGCCGCGCTCCTGGCCTGCTCCTTGGATCACCCGGAGAACCTCGACGTCGTCAACTGGATCTTGAACCAGGACCGTACCCAGTGGGGCGCGGACCAGCGTGATATCCAGGCGGCGATGTGGGCCCTGACCGACAACGGCTTCACCTACTGCGGCGGAGCGAACGATGCCTGCACCCGTGGCGGCATCACCTTCTCGAAGTCGCGCGTTCAGGCGATCGTGGCCGAGGCGCTGGCCGAGGGCGAGGGCTTCTACCCGCCGTGCGACGGCGTGGTCGCGGTCATCCTCCATCCGGGCGGCTGCGGTCCGGACGTCCAGCGTCAGATCGTGCTGAGCACCGTGCCGGTCATCACCGTGCCGGGCCTCTGCACCGTCTGCGAGTAATCGGTTCGCGGATAGTCTCTCGGGGCGGGAGCGGGGTCTACCCTCGCTCCCGCCCTTTCCTTTTCCCCTTCTGTAGGATCGCGACCGCCTACCGAAACAGGCAGGCGATGCGGCATACTGCGGCCTCACATCTCAGGGGCGGCGACCGTGCCGCCTTGGTCCCTATCTTCGTTGGAGGTCTCGATGTCGACCCACGCGGTGAGCGAGCTTCTGACCGGCCGCGTTCCGGTCGGCACGGCGGTCACCATTCAAGGTTGGATCCGCACACGCCGCGACTCGAAGGCGGGGCTCTCGTTCCTGCACGTGAGCGACGGCTCTTGCTTCGATCCGATCCAGGTCGTTGCCCCGAGCGGTCTCCCGAACTACGAAGGGGAGGTCTCGCGGCTCTCGACCGGGTGCGCGGTGCGGGCGCATGGCCAGCTGACCGCGAGCCAGGGGGGAGGACAGTCGGTCGAGATCTCGGCCGAGAAGCTCGAGGTGATCGGCTGGGTCGACGACCCCGAGACCTATCCGGTCTCGGCCAAGCGGCACTCCTTCGAGTACCTCCGCGAGGTCGCGCACCTGAGGCCTCGCACCAACACCTTCGGCGCGGTTGCGCGGGTGCGGCACGCGCTGGCCCAGGCGATCCATCGCTTCTTCCATCGCGAGGGGTTCTTCTGGATTCACACGCCGATCATCACGGCGTCGGATGCGGAGGGGGCCGGGCAGATGTTCCGCGTCTCGACCCTCGATTCCGTCAATCCGCCGCGCCTCCCCAACGGGCATCCCGACTTTGGGCAGGACTTCTTCGGACGCGAGTCGTATCTCACCGTGTCAGGTCAGTTGAACGTCGAGACCTACTGCTGCGCCCTCTCCAAGGTTTACACCTTCGGTCCGACCTTCCGCGCGGAGAACAGCAACACCAGCCGCCACCTCGCGGAGTTCTGGATGGTCGAGCCGGAGATCGCCTTCGCCGACCTGAGCGACGACGCGGATCTAGCCGAGCGCTTCCTGAAGTCGATCTTCCGCGACCTGCTCGAAGAGCGCGGCGACGACATGAAGTTCTTCGCCGATCGCATCGACAAGGAGTGCATCACGCGGCTCGAGAAGTTCATCAGCTCGAGCTTCGAGCGGATGGAGTACGGCGAGGCCATCGTGCAGCTCGAGCGCGCGGCGGCGAAGGGAAGGAAGTTCGACTACATGCCGGGTTGGGGCGCCGACCTCCAGAGCGAGCACGAGCGCTTCCTGAGCGAGGAGTTGGTCGGCCGTCCCGTCGTGGTCATGAACTATCCCAAGGAGATCAAGGCGTTCTACATGCGGCAGAACGACGACGGCCGCACCGTCGCCGCGATGGACGTGCTGGCCCCCGGCATCGGCGAGATCATCGGCGGCTCGCAGCGCGAGGAGCGGCTCGGGGTGCTGGACGCGCGCCTCGACGAACTCAAGCTGCCGCGCGAGGCCTACGGCTGGTATCGCGACCTTCGTCGCTACGGCACGGTGCCGCACGCCGGTTTCGGCCTCGGCTTCGAGCGGCTCATCCTCTACGCCACCGGGATGGCGAACATCAGGGACGTGATTCCCTTCCCGCGCACGCCGGGGAACGCGGCGTTCTAAACGCGCGTCGCCGCGGGGGCCGATGGCGAGCGAAGGCAGAGCTAGTAGCGAAGCGTGACGCCGCCTCGAATGTTGATCCCCTCCTCGAAGGCCAGAGGGTTTTCGATCCGCGCGCGATACGCCTCGCGGAACGACTCGCCGCGCTCCGCCACGAGTGCGCGCCCCGCCTCGGTCTCGAGGAATCCATCGGTGTCGGCCTCGCCGGTCGCGCCGTAGACCAGCCGCGGGGTGCGCTGATCGAGCAGGTTTCGCCCTTCGAGCTTGAGCTCGAGGCGACGATGAAAGAACTCCATCTCGCGCGCGAGTGCGGCGTCCAGCTGGAAGGCGCCGGCGGTGCGCTTGCTCCGATAGTCCGCGCCAGCGATCGGCGTCGCGATCACGCGCAGGTTCTCGATCGCGCCCTCGGCGCGCGCGTAGGTCGGCGTATAGGGCAATCCTGACGCGAGCCGCGCTGCCACCGTGAGGTCGACCGCGGGGAGCAGCGAACCGAAGGCGCTGCCCGGCGCGATGGTCGTTTCGTAGACCAGGGCCAGGCGGTGGGTCCGATCGTTCAAGGTAGGAAAGTCATCGCGCTTCACCCCGTCATCGATCCAGAGGCCGTCGCCCAACCACGCTTCGTAGCTGCCCGAACTCATCGCCGGGAGGTCAGGGTTGGCCAGCGCGCGAAGGAGCGGCACCGGCTCCAAGTGATCGGTCCGATCCCGACCCAACCGATAGAGCAAGCGCAGCCGCGAGCTCGGCCCGCGGCGCCAGAGCGCGTCGACGATCAGCGCCTGCCCCGTCTCCTTCCGACCATTCTCGTAGAAGAGGAGCTGACCGCGTCCCACCGAGTGCGCGCGGGCTACCCAGGCGTCGTCGGTTTGATCCCATTGCCCCGCAAGCTGCACTTCCCAGCGCTCGCCCACGCCGCGACGCACGCCGAGGTGCGCGCGGCTGAGCTTCGCCGCCTCGAGGTCCGGATTGCCGAAGACGAAGTCGCGGGCGATCGGCATCTGTCCCTCGCGCGCGTGAAGGTCCAGGGCCTGGAGCAGCGTTCGAGTAGTACCGCGCCTCGAGCGGCGGCTCGAGCCGCGTCATTCCGAAGTCCAACCAGGCCTCGGTTCGGTCGTCGATCGAGAGCGCGAGACCGACGCGCGGTTCGAGGCTCTTCTCCGCGCGACTCGGGCCGAGATCGCTCGCGTCGAGCAGCGTGTCGGCGCCGCTCGGCGCGTCGAGGTCCAGGAGGGGAGACTGCCCGCCACGAAAGTGCCGTGCGCGCAATCCGACTTCGAGCGCAACGCGATCTGCACCCCAGCGATCGGTGGCAAAGCCCTCGGTCCAGACCGGGTGCCGCGCGGCCGCGCCCGGCCGCTCCGCCTGCGCGTCGCCGTCGATCGAGTAGCCGAGGTTGTTCGAGTACTCGAAGCCGCCGCCGTTCACGCCGCGGAATGAGCTGATCGGATCGAGATGCTCGAAGGTGCGCCAGGTGAGTTCGCGCCTGACGACGCCGGCGCGCGCGGAGTGGCGTCCGAGGTTGCGAGCCGCCTCGAGCGAGAGGCTCGCTCCGGTGGTCAGATCGCGCAGGTAGTAGTTCCAGATGTGCGGGTCGCTGGCGCCCCCGCCCGAGCTCTCGCCGTCCCAGTAGAGCCCGTCGTCCGTCACGGCGGTGTTGCCGCTCAGGGTGCGGTACTGGTCGAAGAGGTCGAAGGCGTCGCCGTCGCCGCTCTCGAGGAAGGATCGACGGAAGTTGGCGCCGGCCGAGAAGTCGAGGCCCGCGAGCGCGAAGTCATAGGCGCCCCGCATCGACACGTCGGCTCGCTTCTCGAGCGGCGCGTGGTCGGGGTCGCGCCGGAACTCGGCCAGCGCGTACTCGCGCTTGTCGGCCGAGGCGTAGAAAGCGAGGCGCGCGAGGCCGCGCGAGACCGGGGCGCCGCTCACGGGAGCTCCTCCCGGACGGAAGCGTAGATCGAGGCGCGCGGTGGCGGCGTCCCACTGATTGTGTTCCAGCTTCTCGCCCGCGATGCCCAGCGGCCCGGCATCGCCCGAGGTTTCGAGTTCAAGATCCGCCGTCGCCTCGATCGGACCGAGCAGGCCGAGGCTCGGAAGCGGGCGGTCGCGCCGCACCCCGGCTCGAAGCGCGGCGCGATGTCGCGCGGCCGCGCCGCCCATGTAACTGATCGCGATGTCGGGCAGGCCGGATCCGGGCGTGCGTCCGCTCAAGAGCCACGGCTCGAAGCCGTCGAGGGCCGCGCTGGTCGCGCCGAGCGGCGTGGCGTAGGCGAGGGCGCTCGACTCGAGGTTCACGATCCGCGGCCTCAGGCGACCCGCCAGGCCGATCGTCGCGCCATCGAGATTGGCAACCGCCGGGCCCAGCGGATCGAGTCGACGGATCGATTCCTCGCCGGCCCCGGGCACGCGCTCGAGTTCGCGCGAAGACCAGGATTGCCATTGGCCGAAGGGGGAGCCCTGGCCGTTCTCCAACTCGAGGGTGAGCGAACCGAGATCGAGCGCCGCTTTGGTCGTGGCCTCGGGCGCGATCGACAGCGCCCAGCGCCGGAGCACTGCGCCCCCTACCTCGGAGAGTTCGCCGGATACGCGCTCGCCCGACGGTACCCTGACCACTCGGCCTGCGTTCCGATCCGCCGCCGCGCCTGCCTGCTCTTCCTCCGCGGCAAGCGGAGGAGCCGTTGGCACCGGCCAGGAGAACCAGCTCCAGCCGTACTTTGTGCAGGGCTGGGCGCGACGTTCTCCATCGCCCTGCTCCGCAGCGCGCAGGAGGCCCCTGAGATCTGTGATCTCGGTCCAGCGGAGCTTCACCGTGCCGTCGCCGTTGGCGCCGCTCGCGGTGGAAGAAAGGACGGATCCAGCGGAGAAGCGCGAGCGGGATCGCGGCCATGGCTCGTCGCATCCCCTCTCCTTTCTGCGGGCCTGGCGCAGCTGGCGCGAGGGCGCCTGGTTGTTCGAGGTCGCGGCGACATGCGCAGTGCTCCTGGCGGCCAAGCCGGCGATCGAATCCCAGGAGGGCGCATGCGCGCGATGCGGCTCGAACATCCCCACTCGGTCGACGCGTCGCCGCTGGTGCTGCGCGACCTTGATCCGCCGCGGGCGGCCGACGATGAGCTGCTGCTCGAGGTGACGGTCTGCGGAGGCCCGTCGCACCGACCTTCACCTGGTTTCAGGGGAGATCTACCTGCTGGGTACAGTCCGTGCGGGTGCGCCAGTATCGGTGGCTGGCCGGGTCGCCGCGATCGGCGCGCGCGCGGTGACCGAGTGTCGGATCGGCGATCGCGCGGGGGTGGCCTGGCTGCAGGCCACGTGCGGCCGGTGCGAGTACTGCCGGAGCGGGCGCGAGAACCTCTGCGATCGACCCACCTTCACCGGCTTTCACCGCGACGGCGGCTACGCGCAATTCGTGACCGCGCGCCGACTTCGTCTATCCGCTGCCCGATGCCTTGGGTGGAGACGAGGAGGTGGCGCCATCCTCTGCGCCGGCATCATCGGCTACCGCGCGATCAAGCGCGCGAAGCTCAGGCTCGAGGGCGGCCTGCGCCTACGGATTCGGCGCCCTCGGCGCACATCGCGCTGCAAGTCGCGAGGCATCGCCACCGAGGTGTGCCGTGGCCCCGCGTCGCGAGGAGACGGCGGCGCGCGCGGGCGATGGGCGCGACCTGGCCGGCACGCGCGAGGATGGCGATGCCGCGCCGACGCCGCGATCAGCTTCGCTCCGGCCGGCGCGGTGATTCCCCTGCGCTCCGCGCTCAAGAAGGGCGGCACCCTCGCGATCGCAGGATCTACCCTGGATCGGGTTCCGCCGCCGACTACGAGCAGGACCTTCGAAGAACGGAGAGCTGGTCAGCGTCACCGCCAACACCTACGAGGACGCGAGCGAGCCGCTGGCGCTGGCGGCGGAGGCGGGACGGTGCCGAGGTCGAGAGCTTCGAGTTGGCCGAGGCGAACGAGGCGCCGCGTCGTTCGAAGCAGAACCGATTGAAGGCGCAGCTGCTGCTTCGCGTTCGCGGATGACCGGCGCGGCGACGCGGCGCATCGCACGTCGACATGGACGCCTTCTACGCGTCGATCGAGATCCGCGGCGCAACTCGTCGCTGGCGGGAAGTGGTGGTGGTGGGCGGCCTCGGCACCGCGCGCGGCGCAGGTGGCGGCCTCCTACGAGGCGCGGAAGCTCGGTATCCACCTGCTGGTGCCGATGGCGCGGGCCGAGCGCCTCGCGTTCGCGCTGGTGCGCTCGCCGGCCAACTTCGAGAAGTACCGCGACGTCTCGCGTCAGGTGATGGCGATCCTCGCCGAGTTCTCCTTGCCGACATCAACTCGCTCTCGCTCGATGAGGCCTTCGATCTGACCGGCAGCGAGCTGGTGCTCGGTCCTTCGCTCGTGGTGGACGCGCCATCAAGGAGCGGATCCGCGCGGTGACCCACCTGGCCGCCTCGGTCGGCATCGCGCCGGTCAAGTTCGTGGCGAAGATCGCCTCGGATTTCCGAAAGCCGGATGGCCTGGTCGTGGTCGAACCTTCCGAGCGACGAAGCCCTTCGGCCCCTGCCGATCTCGCGCCTGTGGGGCGTGGGGCCGAAGACGGAAGAGCGCCTCTCCCTGCTCGGCGTGCACACGGTGGCTGATCTCGTCGACATCGATCCGGCGCGGCTCGAGCGGCAGCTGGGCGAGCACGGGCGCCATCTCTACGCGCTGGCCCACGGACGGGACGAGCGGAGCGTGGTGCCCAATTGGGACGCGAAGTCGTACAGCCACGAGCAGACCTTCGCGCGCGATGTCGACGATCAAGATGCGCTCGAGGCGGTGCTCCTCGATCAGGCGATTCGAGTGGCGCGGCGTCTGCGCCACGACGGCGTGACCGGCCGGGTGGTGCAGCTCAAGCTCCGCTTCTCCGACTTTCACACCATCACGCGGCAGGAGACGCTGCGGCAGCCGACGCTCGATGCCGACGAGATCTATCGCTCGGGGCGCGCGCTGCTCGCGCTCGCGCGGGAGAGCGACGGGGAAGGGCGGCCGATTCGACTGGTTGGCGTTGGCCTCCACGCGATTCGCCCGGCCGAGGAGGAAGAGCTCGATCTCTTCCTGCCGCCACCCTCGGAGTCGAAGAGCCGCAAGTTGGCCGAGGTGATCGATCGCATCGAGGATCGCTTCGGACGCGGCAAGGTGACCCGCGCGAAGATCCTGGGCGCCGAGGGGGTCGAGGGGACCGGCAGCCCAAGCGATCGGGACCTCGAGTGAGCAGCGGCTCGACACGACGCCCGACTCCTCGTAAGTTCTCGCGACCGAGAGAGGAGCCGATGATCGAGAATCGACCGAGCAGCGCCCAAGCCCAAGTTCTTCGCCACGCCCGCTGCGTTTCGCGCGTGGCTGGAGAAGCACGCCGGGTCGAAGGAGCGATCGTCGGCTTCGCGGGTAGGCAAGCCCAGCATCAAGTGGGCCGAGGCGGTCGACGAGGCGCTCTGCTTCGGCTGGATCGACGGGGTGCGCCATCGCATCGACGGTTCCTCCTACCAGATTCGCTTCACCCCGCGGCAGGAGACCGGTCTGGAGCGCGGTCAACATCGCGCGGGCTGAAGCGCTGAGAAGGAAGGGCGTGCCGCGTCCCGCGGGCGCGCTGCTCAACGCCGGACGGAGCGGCAGATGACGGTCTACTCCTTCTACGAGCAGGAAGGGGCGCTGGTCTTCCCAGGCAGAACTGCGAGCGTTTCAGGGCACCGCGCGGCGGGCCTACTTCCGGCGGCCGCCCCGAGCTATCAGCGAACCTCGACCTTCTGGGTGGTCAGCGCGAAGCAGGAAGCGACCCGCGAACGACGTGCCCGACGAAGCTGATCGAGGCCTGCGCCGAGGACGAAGACTGACCCCAGCGACCGACGCGCCGCGCGCGCCATGGGCCACGAGGAGCTGAAGTGGATACTACCGACCCCAAGTTCGAGACGATCGATCAGTACATCGCGAGCGCAGCGCCGCGGGCGCGCCCGATCCCAGCAGATCCGCCGCACCGTGGGCTGCCGCCCCCGACGCGGAGGAGGCGATCAGCTACCGCATGCCGGCCTTCAAGCAGCACGGGGTTCTGATCTACTTCGCCGCCTTCAAGGAGCACATCGGCGTCTTCCCTCCCGTTTCGGGGGACGCGCGCTTGATCAAGGCAGTCGCTCCCTACGCCGGGCCGAAGGGGAATCTCCGCTTCCCGCTCGACGAACCGATCCCCCTCCACCTCATCACGCGCATCGTCGAACTCAAGCTGAAGCAGAACCTGGCCAAGGCGAAGCGCCCGCGCGGATGAGCGCGCACACTCAAAGCGAAAGATCGACGCCGTGCCGCTTAAGCCCCGCCTCGATCTGCTCCGCGGTGGGTGCGTCGGTTCGGATCAGCTCGGCGCGCCAGCCGGCCGCCTGCGCCGCCTCGGACGTTCTCCGCGCGATCGTCGAAGAAGAGAATCTCAGGCGGTGTGACCGAGCGACTCGGCCGCGACGTCGTAGATCGCGCGATCCGGTCGGCCAAACCGAGGAGGTGATCGGCCAACTGTCGATCGAGGGCGCGGAATGCGCGCCAGGTGTCTTGGGCTCGCGGGTCGCTCATCATCTCCCAGTGCTGGGCGTTGGTGTTGTTGAGGTACGAGGTCACGAGCCCGCGCGCCTTGGCCGCTCCGACCACCGCGTCGACCCGCGGGTGCTCACCGATCAGAATTGCCGCGTGGATTCGCGACACTTCCTCGGGCGAGTATCGATAACCGAAGAGTGACGCGAGCTGTTCGAAGTGGCCGAGGTGTTGCCGATGCCTCCTTGGTCGTGCTCGCGCATGAGGAGCCAGCGGGCGCGCGACGCTTCGTCATCCTGGAGGGAAGCGTCGGCAGGCCGGCGCGGCGCGGCTGCCTGGATGTTGCAAATTCTCACGACCACGTCACCGAGATCGAGGCAGAGCACGCGCGGAAGAGAGGGAGGAGTCGACATGGGGTCCAGGGTATCGATTGGGGCTGTCTGCAGCCAGTGAAGACGCGGCGCGCTCTATCGGCGCGTCGCCGCGCTGCTCTTGCCTGCGGCGCTCCCGGCATCGACTTCCGGCGCGAGCCGACGCGATCTCGGAGACGAGCTGGAGCAGGGCGCGTTCGGCGGGCCGGAGGTTCGACTTCGCCGGCACCAGGACCCTGGCGTGTTTCCGAGCGAGCGGCGCTGGATCCCGGACCACGCTGGATTCGCGGCGTGGAGGCTACGCGCTGAAGGTCGACCTCGGCGTGGCGGATGGCGAAGGATCGAAGCGCCGATCTCTCCTCGCCATGGCGGCGTGGTGCTGGTCATCGCGCGCCGACGACGCCGAGCGGGTGGGGCATCTGGTTGCGGGCTGCTCATCGGCGGAGGCGGCGCGGATCTCGGCCAGGGGGATCTCTTCGATCTCGAGGACACCGGCGATTCGTTCTTCGTGCTCGAGCTCGCTGGGACTCGAGATCAACCTGCGGGAGAACGTGCACCTCAAGTTGGACGGCGGGTACCGCTGGGTGAGCGGGGTCGAGCTGGCACGCCTCAGCGACTCCGATCTTTCCGGGGCATCCTTCGGCGTCGGCGTGCGCATCGGGCAGTTCTAGCCGCGTCCTACCGACCGACGATCGCGGCCGGGTCGAGGGCGCGCCGCGCGCGAGCGCGTTCGATCGCGGCGGCGCATTGCTCTCGGCTGAGTGCGGAGAGCCCGGCCCGCGCGCGCGCGGAGGCGGCCAGCCGTTCCATCACGCTCGCGTCGGTCCAGCCGCGCCAAGCCGACGATCGTGTGTCCAGCTCACGCTCGAGTGCCAGGGCGATGCCACGGCCCACCGCTTCGCTTCCTGGGTCGCGCGAGAGCTCGCCTTCCACCCAACACCCGGGCCTCGCGCGCCAAGCGCGGAGATCCGGTGCCGCACCGCGCAGGATCGCGTAGCCGGCACCCGCCGCCATCGCATCGCGCGGCAAGATCGACTCGACCGAACTCAAGGGCGGCGCCACCGCGTTGGTGCCGATGCGCGCGTCGTGCGCCGCGATCACCGCAAGCGAGCGCGCCATGCTCTCGAGCACCAGCGGGCGGTCCGTGTCCGAGAACTGGCGCGCCGCGGCGCCCAGCCCCGAGATCCCGTCCACGAGATAGCTCTGTCCCCAGAAGTTCTCGGCGTAGCGCAGGTAGCCATGCAGAAAGGCGTCGTGCGCGCCGCGCGGCACCCGACGGAGGAGCGCAGCCGCCTCCGGTGGTCGACGACCAGCCGAGGTCATCGATCCGAAGCCGTCCCACACCGCTAGGCTCTCGGCCTCGGCGATCGCGGCACCGCGACTCCACTGCTCCGGCGGCAGCTCGTGGTAGAGGCGAATCCCGAAGCCGTGCCACAGGTGCGGCCGGAGCGACTCAGGCGCGCGGCGGAGTGCATCGCTCGAGAGGTGCTGCCCGACCACCTCGCCAAAGATTGTCCAGTCGTACCCCTTGAGCGGCGCACGGAGCGGCGTCCAGTTGGAGCCGGCGATCACCGCGAGCTGCGCGACGACGCCGAGCAGGAGGCTCGTCACGACCAGCCCGCGCGGCGCGAAGCTCGCGAGAAGGAGGAGCAGGGGATAGATCGGCACGAGGTAGCGCGAGCTGGCATCGGGCGCGCGGAGCACGAAGGCGAGGATCCCCGCGGCCGTCGCGCCCACCAGTAGAAGCAGCGCTCGCTCCTGACGGAGACGCCTCGCGACGACGATCGTCCCGAGCACCACCGCGACCAACCAGAGAAGCGCGCCCACCTGTCGGACGAGCAGGCCTCCCGGTAGGTCATAGCCCGCGAAGAGCCCCTGGCCGACCAGCGCGTTCAATCGCTCGACCGCCCCGTGATCCAAGGCGCCGAGCGAGCGGCCGTACACCTCGAGCGCGCTGCCGCCGGTCCGAACCACCGTCGAGAGCCACGGCAGGAGGCCGATCAACCCGCCGGCCGCGAAGCCAAGCCAGGCCGCGCGCGGCCGCGTCCGCGTCAGCAGCAACGCGACCGCGGTCACACCGGCCAGCGCGGGCACGACCGAGTAGGTGAGGAAGACCCCGAAGCCCGCGGCCACCCCCGCCGCGATCGAGAAGCGCAGGCGCACCCCAGGCCCGGGCGCGCCCTCCGCCTGCGCAGCGCGCGTTCCGAGGTAGAGCACCAGCCCGATCCAGGCCATCGCCTCCGCGTGGTCCCCCTTCGCGATCAGCGCGGTGCGAACGAAGGTGCTGGGAGCGAGGGCGTAGAGCGCCGCGAAGGTCCAGGCCATGCGAGGCCCGAGCCAGCGACGGATCACCGCGAACCAGGCGAGCCCTCCCAAGATGGTGACCAAGAGAGGAAGCAGCTTCCAGCTGAGGTAGGTCGGCCCGAGCGCGCGATAGAGCGGCACCGCCAGGAGCGAAATCACGAGGCTGCCACTGCCGTACGGCATGTAGCGGAATGAGGTGACCGCGGCATCGAGCTTCATTGGCAGTGCCACCGCCACCGCTCCGGCGTAGAGCTCCTCGCGATCGTAGAGGGGACGCTCCGGTCCGGTTGGCCAACGCAGGCGAGAATCGCCCAGCACGTCGGCCACGCGATCTTCTGCCGGCTCCAGCGCCGCCAGCAGAAAGATCACGCGGAGAAGGAGCAGGATCGCGACAAAGATGAGGGCGCCCGGCCAGGCGCGCTCGGCCTCGCGCGGCGCGTTTTGGGGGACGGATCGTGACATCGGGTCGAGAGTCTACTAGGGCGCGCGGTCTGAGGCTCAGCCCTTTCGCAGATGGGTCTCCGCGTGTACCCTGCGCGCCGTGCACCAGACCCGCATCGTCGCCACCGTCGGCCCAGCCTGCGCCACGGTCAGCGAACTCGGCCGCATGATCCAGGCCGGGGTCGACGTCTTTCGCTTCAACCTTCTCGCACGGAAACCACGAGAGCCACCGCCTCGCGATCGTGCGCGCGCGGGCCGCCGCAGAGCGCCACGGCCGACCGGTCGGCATCCTGCTCGATCTGCAGGGCCCGAAGGTGCGCACCGCCAAGAACGAGGAGGCACCCTCATTCCGCTCCGCCGCGGCGAGGAGATGCGGATCACCGCCGGCCGCGGGCTTTTCCACCTGCGCGCGCGATCGTCGTCGACTATCCGGGACTCGTGCGCGATGTGAAGCTCGGCGATCGGTTGCTGATCGATGACGGCAAGCTCGCGCTTCAGGTCGTCGATCGGGGGAAGGGCGGGCTCGTCGCGCGCGTCTTGCGCGGCGGCCCGTTGAAGTCGCGCGCCGGGGTCAACGTGCCGGCGCGCGCGCTCCGCCTGCGCGTGCCGACCGAAAAGGATCGCCGCGACGCCGCCTTCGCCTGTGAAGAGCGTGCTGACTTCCTCGCCCTCTCCTTCGTGCGCGATGCGTCCGACATCGCGCGCCTGCGTTCGCTCCTCGCTCGCCGCGCGACCTCGCGTCGCGGGCAGCATCACCCGCTGGTAGTGGCCAAGATCGAGAAGCCGTCGGCGCTCGATCATCTCGACGAGATCCTCGAGGTGTCGGATGGGGTGATGGTGGCGCGCGGCGACCTCGGGGTCGAACTGTCGCTCGAACGCGTACCGGTCTGGCAAAAGGAAATCCTCTATCGCGCGCGGCGCCGCGGGGTCCTCACCACCACCGCGACGCAGATGCTCGAGTCGATGATGCGGAGCGCCACCCCGACGCGCGCCGAGGTATCGGACGTGGCCAACGCCATCTTCGACGGGAGCGATGCGGTCATGCTTTCCGGCGAAACCGCGAGCGGGGATTTCCCCCTCGAGTCGGTGCGCATGCTGGTCAAGGTGGCGCGAGAGGCGGAGCGGCACCTCGCGCCCCACGCCTTCGAGTTTCAGGGCGAGGAGAGCGGGCGGCCCGCGTTGCGAGGAAGTACCACGCGACCTCGCGCGGGCGCGCTGCCCGCTGACGACAGCGTCTTCGCGATGGTCGAGGCGGCGCGTGCCCTGGCCGAGCGGGCCGAGGCGAAGAAGATCGTGGTCTTCACCCTTCGCGGCGTGACCGCGCGGCTCCTGGCCTCGCGACGCCCGCCCGTCGAGGTGATCGCGCTCACGCCGCGCGAGGAGACGCGGCGCGGCCTCACCCTCGCGTTCGGCACCCGCTCCTTTCTCCTGCCGCGCGTCTCGAGCACCGATCAGATGATGCGGAACGGTTTGCATCTCTTGCGGCGCGAGCGCGTGGTGCGCCGCGGCGATCGCGTCGTGCTCCTGGCTGGCGCGGCGAATCTGCCCGAGGCGACCAACCTCCTTCGACTGGTCACCATTCCCTAGCGGGTGGCCCGGCGCCGAGCTAGTTCGAGGGCCTGGGCTCGCCTACCCCGGCAACCCGTAGCTCAACCGAAACCGCGCCCGCGTTTCGCCGACCGGTTGGTCCCGATGGTTGAGCACGACCTGGTGGTGGTACGCCGCCATCATTCGTTCCGCCTCCTCCGGCAGGAGGTCCAGCTGGAAGAGGGTCTCGAGCGAGGCAGCGTCGCGCGCGCGCTGGGCGCCGTCTTCGACCTTGAGCGCGATGCCGAAGGCGCGGCCTTCCTTGACCACCGCCATGGCGTAGGCCCCCTCCGCGCCGCTCTTCGCGATCAGCGGAACGTCGAGCGAGGCGGCGCAGCGCATGAGGTCGGTGCAGATGCGGCCGCGTGAGCCGGCGATCAACACCGGGTGGCGTCGCATCGCGTTCCAAACCCGCTCCAACCCTTCGCGGATCGAAACGGGGAAGGCGCTCTCCGCGTCGAGATCGAAGCCGGGGGCCGCTCCTTCGGCGTCGTCCTCTTCGAACTCGGAGGAATGCTCCTCCGGCGATGAGGCCAGCGGCACGCCTTCACCGACCGCGGCCAGGCGCGCGAAGGCGAGGGCGAAGCCGCGAAGCGGAAGCTGAAAGGTGGGCGCGGTGCAGCCGTCGATCGCCACGTTGATCTCACCCGGCTCCAGTCCGGCGAGGAACGCGAGGAGGCCGCGGATCGCCACCTGCACGGCGTGCTCGGGGTCGGTGTAGTCGTCGAGCGGCAGCCCGAGGTGGCGGGCGGTCACGAGCATCCCGGCGTGCTTGCCGGAGCAATTGTTGTGGAGCGCGCTCGGTTCGGTGCCCGTCGCCGCGAGGGCGCGACGCGAAGGGGCATCGAAGGGGAGGTGCACGCCGCACTGCAGGTGGTGCAGGTCGAGCTTGGCCTTGGCCAGGAGACTCGCCACCAAGCGCGCGTGCTCTGGCTCGCCGCTGTGCGACGCGCAGACGACCGCCAGCTCTTCTTCAGTCAGATGGAAGGCGTCGGCCGCGCCCGAGCAGACCAGCGCGAGCGCCTGGATCGGCTTGGCGCACGACCGGACGAAGACCGGCTGGGTCGGCGCGCCGAGCGAGGCGACGAGCCGCCCGTTCATGTCGACCACGGCGATCGCGCCGCGGTGCGCCGACTCGACCCAATCCCCGCGCGTAACCTCGACCATCGGGACGAAGGCTTGGTGGTTCACGATTCCCCTCGTGCGTTCACGCCTCCTTGCGGAGGAGCCGAACTTCCCTGTCCGGCGATCATCGCGCCCGTGGGATCGTCATCCGTGGGATCCCGTGGGCGGAGCGTTGGCTTGGGTGCCGCGGCCTCGACGTCAGATCGGCCGAGGCATGAGACTTCTTCTGTCGCGAATCACGAGCGGGCGCCAAGCCGGGTCGGATTGTAGCAGGGTGCGCGGTCGCGCGCGCGCGGCGGGTCAAACTTGAGCCGGAATCAGCTTGGGGCAAAGCAGGAGGCCCCGGGCGTCCGCCCGAGGCCTCCTAGAGCCGCGCGTTTCGCGCCGGTCCTTGGTCCGCGATCAGTTCACGCGGATCAGCTTCTGCGATTCGAGCACGCCGCCCTTCGCCTCGAGGCGCACGTAGTAGATCCCGGCCGGAACCGCGGTGCCCTGGTCGTTCCGTCCATCCCAGCTCACGTGGTCCGAAACCGGGAGCGTGCGGATCGCGCGCCCAAGGGCATCGGTGATCCGAAGCGCGCCGGTGCCGTCGAGCTTCGAACTCAGGCGAATCTCGGTCGAGCCGTGGAAGGGATTGGGTGCGATCGAGAGCTGCGCCTGCGCGCGGCCGGGGTCGACCGCGGCCACACCTTCGACGATCGTGATGCGCTGCCCGCCGGCGACGTTGGTCAGGGTCTGGATCGTGCCGCTCGGCCAGCGGACGGTCAAGGTGTTGACGACCCCGGACGCGCCGAGACCGAAGTGGATGGTGTGTTCGCTGGAGGAGAGGAAGCCCGTCCCGTCCTGCTGCTCGCGAATCAAGGTGAACTCGGGCGTGACCGCCGTGACCCGCGCGCCGACCGCATCGCGGTTCGACACCGTCCCGATCAGCTCAACCTCGAGCCAGTCGTTGGACGAGCCGCCGACCGGAATGTGGTTGTTCTGATAGAGCGCGCAGGGGAGATCGAAGGCGTCGCCATCCCAGTAGTTGGTCACGACCAGGTCCTGGTCGCCGTCTCGGTCGTAGTCGCCCCAGGCGGTGCAGTAGCTCACGCCGCCGTTGTTCGCGCCCGAGAGCTGCGAGATGTCGGAGAAGCTCGAGTTGTGCATGTTCTCGAAGATGAAGTTCGGCGTGCCGTCGGGGTCCTGCATGTTGTTGCCGAACGCCGCGGCGTAGATGTCCTGCCAGCCGTCGTTGTCCATGTCGACGAAGTCGACGCTCCAGCAGATCTGGTGCACCGCCACGCCCGCGGCCTCGCCCACCTCGGTGAAGGTGCCGTTGCCGTTGTTCCGAAGCAGGCGATTCCCGGTCATGATGTTCGAGATGTAGACGTCGAGATCGAGGTCGTGGTCGTAGTCGCCGAAGGCCAGACCCATCGAGCTCATGCCCAGATTGGCGCCGCTCGAAACCGACACGTCGGTGAAGGTGCCGTCGCCGTTATTCCGGAACAGCTTGTTCGGCGTGCCGCCGAAGAAGTTGTCGTTGCCGTAGTAGAGGTCGACGTCGCCGTCATTGTCGTAGTCGAACCAGCCGGGCTGATAGCCCCAGCCGGTGGGATCGGAGATGCCGAGCGACTGCGCCACATCGACGAAGTGCCCGCCGCCCAGGTTCTTCATCAGGCGATCGCGGTGCGAGTAACCGTAGGTCGTGATCGAGCAGTCGAGGTCGCCGTCCTTGTCGTAGTCGCCCCAGGCGGCGCCGGTGCACTGATCGGTGTAGTCGAAGCCGGAGCCGGCGGAGATGTCGGTGAACGTGCCGTTGCCGTTGTTGCGCCAGAGGCGATTCGGCTGGGCCGCGTCGTAGTTGGTCAGCAGGATCTCGGCATCCCCGTCGTTGTCGATGTCGGCGGGCGCGTAGGCCTTGCCGTAGCCGGTATCGACCAAGCCCATCGCCGCTGCCTGATCGGTGAAGGTACCGTCGCCATTGCTGACGAAGGCACGGCTCGGGTCGCCTTGACCGTCGACCATCAGCAGGTCGAGCTTTCCGTCGAGATTGAGGTCAACCCAGGCGACGCCCGCGCCCCACGGCACGTTGGTGTAAACCTGCACGCCGGCCGGCACCGTGACGTCCGTGAACATGGTCGCGCGCGCGCCCGGAGCGGTGCAGAGAAGCAGCGCGGCGAAGCCCGTCGTGCCCAGCAAGAGGTGGCCTTGCTTCATGTCTCGTTCTCCTTCTTCCTATTGAGTCCGTTCGCTAGCGCTAGCGCAGCACGACCAAGCGGGATCCGGCCGACGGATCGACCGGCTGACCGTTCAAGACACCGCGAACGAAGTAGACGCCGGGTGCGACCGGACGGCGGTCTGTGTTCATCCCGTCCCAGGCCACCCAGCTCGATCCGTTGGCCAGACGCGAGTCCAGAGTGCGCACCACGCGACCCTGCGCGTCGAAGATGGCCACGCCGAGCTGTCCCGGCTCCGTCAGCGCGAAGCGGAATTGAGTGGCCCCCCAAGTCGGATTCGGGGCGATGGTCAAGAGTTCGATCACGCGCCCATTCGGACCGACCGAGGACGTTCCGGGGCCGCCGTTGACCGGGCGAAGGTAATTGTCGAAGGCCCAGTCGGCGAGGTGATGTCCCAGGGCCACGCCCGGCGTCGCAGTCGAAGCGCCAGTGCACGCCCAGCCAAATCCGGCTGTCGTGGTTCTCAACCTCCGCCTGGGTGAAGCTGTGCATCTCTCGCGTCCACCCAGCGTCGAGGTGCGGATCGTCGGTGGTCTGCGTCCAGGTGAAGTCGTCGAACCCTAAGTAGCGGCGGAGCTGTTGCGAGGCCGCACCGCCGAAGGTCGAGTGACCCGAGGTGTAGGCCGGGAAGTTCGGCGTGAAGTGGCAGAGGGGAACCCACTCGGGATCCGCCAGCGTGTTCGGGTTGCCATCCGCGTCCGCTTCGCGAATACCGCTGATCGGTCGCCAAAAGTCGAGGTCGGTGTCGTACTTCGAGTCCCAGCAGGCGATCCCGGCGTCGCCGAGACACATTCCGAGGTAGGCGAAGAGTCGCGCGTTCTCGACGGTGCCGAGGCCCTGCAGCTGCGAGATGATCTTGAACATGTCGCAGAGCTGTCCCGGCGGCTTCGAGGTGCCGTCTTGGTCATTGGCCCAGAAGTAGGCGATCTCGCGCTGGTAGGTGTTGGCTTCGTCCCCGTACTCGGAGCCGTACAGCTTCACCTCGTTGAAGGCGTCGGTGTACTGCTGGCTCGTCAACGCGGGAGGCGCCGGCGGGAGGAACTGGTTGCCGGCAGTGAGCCCGAACGGGGTCACGTGTCCCCACATCGAGTGGCAGCCAGTGCGGAAGTCGGGCCAGGTCGGGTGCCAGTGGCCAATGCTGTTCTCCCCGCCGTAGGTCGGATCGATGCTCGAGCCGTCACCGGTGCGCGCGGCGATGATCGCCTGCGCGGCCGCATGCCCGATCGCGATTCCGTCCGTCTTCGACTGGCCGTCCGGGATCAGCGCCAGGTCGGCGTTCATCGCGTTGTCGAGCATCCCTTGGCGGATCGGATAGATCGAGAGAAGTACGTCGTGCGCGGCCATCACCGCCGCCGCTTCCATCGATGCCCCGGGTGGGGCGTTCAGGTCGACCAGGTACGGCTCGTGCGTCCCGTCGATCGAGTTCACCGCGTCGTACATCGCGAGGTACATCATCGCGACGCCGCGGGAGATCGGACAAGGACAGGCCCGCGTCTGGTTCAGGCTCCGAATCAGCGCGTTCGATGTGTCGGTCCAATGCAGAATCGGATCGAATGCGTTCGCGGACGCCGGGACCAACGCGAGCGCACCTACGGTGGCAGCGAGCGAGACTCGCTTCATGGGACTCCTCCGCCTGATGGTGGGACTTGTTCGTGATGCCGAAAACAGGCGGATAAAGCATAGCACGCGGCTCGCGGGATCAAGCCGTTGGAATCACGAAAAGCCGCGAGTTGGGCGGGCTGCCGTGCGACAACCCGCCCATTAGCGTCTGATTCACCGCGATTTCGAGACGGCGCGCTAGGTAAGGATGCGCCGCGCCGCCTGGGCGAAAAGGCCGAGTCCCTGATCGAGGACGTCGGGCGGAATGTTGAGCGCCGGTCGGAAGCGGAGCGAATGCTCGCCGCTCGGTAGCATCATCACGCCTTCTGCCCAAGTCGCCTCGAGCAGCGCCTTGCGGGTCGCCGCGTCGGGCAAGTCGCAGGCGCAGAAGAGGCCCGCGCCCCGTACGTTCGAGATCTTCCCCTTGGTGTCGGCCGCGAGCTGGTTGAGTCCAGCCCGGAGCCGCTCCCCCTCCACCCTCGCGTGCTCGATCAACTGCTCCTCTTCGATGATCTCGAGGTAAAGGCGCGCGCGCACCATGTCGACGAGGTTGCCTCCCCAGGTCGAGTTGATGCGGCTCGAGACGCGGAAGACGTTCTCGGGGATTTCATCGAGTCGCGGGCCGCCGAGGATGCCGCAGACCTGCATCTTCTTGCCGAAGACCACGACGTCGGGCTGGATGCCGTAGTTCTGATGTCCCCACCACTGACCGGTCAAGCCGACGCCGGTCTGCACCTCGTCCATGATGAGGAGGAACTCGTGCTCGTCGGCCAGGCGCCGGAGCGTCTGGAAGAACTCGGCGCGGAAGTGGTTGTCGCCCCCTTCACCCTGGATCGGCTCCAGGATGAGCGCGGCGATGTCATCGCGGTTCTTGTCGATCGCCTCGACGATCTCGCGCACCGCGCGCTCCTCCGCGGCGATCGTGTGCATCAGGTTCTCCCCGACCAGCGGGAAGGTCGCCTTTGGATTGCTCACGCGCGGCCAGTGGAATTTCGGGTACCAGCGGATCTTGGTCGGGTCGGTGTTGGTCATCGAGAGGCTGTAGCCGGTGCGGCCGTGGAAGGCCTCGCGGAAGTGGATCACCTGGTGGCCGCGCCCCTCGCCGTAGCCGCGGTCCTTGGTGTAGCCGCGAGCCAGGTTCTTCTGCACCTTCCAGTCGAAGGCCGCTTTGACCGCGTTCTCCACCGCGACCGAGCCCCCCTCGACGAAGAAGGAGTACTTGAGGTAGGGCGGCACCGCCACGCGGTGGAAGGTGTCGACAAACTCCGCCATCTCGACCGAGTAGAGGTCGCTGTTCGACGGCTTGTTGAGTGCGATCTCGCCGAGGTGACGAATGACGTCGTCCTTCATCATCTTGGGGTGGTTGTACCCGAGCGGCATCGAGGCCACCCCGGTGAAGAAGTCGACGTAGCGACGGCCGTCGCGATGGTCGACCAGCCAGGAGCCTTGGCTCTGCCTCAGGTCGACGATGACGTCGAAGCCGTCGGCCAACATGTGGCGCTTCAAGACCTGCTTGACCTGCTCCGGGCGAATGGAATCGGGTCGCATCTTTACCTCCCGCCCGCCCTAGCGCGGGCAATTCGAGTGGTCCGATCGATCGAGACGAAGGATGGAGGTCGGGCCGGGCGGCCCGGAAGCGCCTAGAGGTTGAAGACCAGGTAGATGCAGAAGAGCACGGATCGAATGAAGCTGGTCACTTCGTGCTCCTCTCTCTTGGGTCCGCGGCTCGGGATTCGTGCCTCAAAGGTAGCGGGGCGACCGCGGGATCGTAAACCCCCAATCGCCCCGCCCAGCTCTCTCGTGAGCGCCTTCTGCGCCGCGCCTAGCGAGGGGTCAAGGCGGCCATCTTCTCGCCGAGCGAGGCGAGAAGCTTGTCGTACGGCTCGTTGAACTTTTGGATCGCCTCGTCCAGCAGCTGATCGGTGATCGTCTGGAAGGAGATGCCGTGAAGCGCCAGCATGCCGAAGTGCTCGCGCGCATCCTCGAGGTTCGACTCGACCGTGTTGGGCGTGATCTTGCCGTGATCCTGCGTCGCGTGGATGGTGTCGAGCGGCATGGTGTTGACGCAGTGCATGCCGACCAAGGTGTCGACGTAGAGCGTGTCGGGGTAGCTCGGATTCTTGGTCGAGGTGGAGGCCCAGAGCGGGCGCTGCACCCAGGCGCCGGCTGTGGCCAGCCGCTTCCACTCGTCGGTGCCGAAAATGCGGCGGAAAGAAACGTAGGCCAGCTTCGCGTTCGCGACCGCGGTCTTGCCGCGGAGGGCGAGGATCATCGCCTGGTTGCTGGGGTTGGCCGCGGCGGCCTCCTCCAAGCGCTTGTCGGTGAGGGAGTCGATGCGGCTGACGAAGAAGCTGG
>JAXLXQ010000026.1:0-58346 GCA_046327845.1 Candidatus Eiseniibacteriota bacterium
GATCGCCCTCTTGTCCGCGGTACGCCTTGGCCATAGTCTTGGCCTCAGGAACGTGCCACCGATCTCGGTGTTGAACGACCTCCTCGTTCGGGGGCAGCCGGCTCACCTGCAAAAGGCGGAGGGGCGCGAGATGTCCTCGGAAGAACGGAACGAACGCCGTGCCAGCATGGTGCAGGAGGCTCTGCGACACAACGCGGGGCCGCGCGCCGACGCGGCGTAAGACGTCTAGAGGATCTGGGGGACCGGCGAATGCACGACAAGTTTACGGAGCGGGTTCGTAAGGTGATCTTCCTCGCGCGCGAGGAGGCGAGCCGCCTGCAGCACGACTCGATCGGCACCGAACACCTGCTCTTGGGCCTCCTCCGCGAAGGCGAGGGGATCGCGGCGACCGTTCTCTCCAACCTCGGCCTCGACCTGGAGGCGATCCGCCACTCCGTTGAGAACATGGTGGCGCAGACCGGGGGGACCCTCACGATCGGAGAGATTCCCTTCACCTCGAACGCCAAGCGCGTCCTTGAACTCTCGGTCGACGAGGCGAGGCAGCTCGGACACAACTACGTCGGCACCGAACATCTCCTGCTCGGCCTGATCCGCGAAGGCGAGGGGGTGGCGGCGAAAGTGCTGATGGACATGGGGGTCGATCGGAAGAAGGTCCGCGAGGAGACACTGAAGCTGCTGGGTGGTCACCCGCAGCAGGCGCAGCAGGAGAGCGAGGAGAAGGCCGACACTCCGTCGCTCAACCAATTCGGCCGCGACCTCACCCAGCTGGCGCGAGAAGGAAAGCTCGACCCGATCTTCGGCCGCGAGAGCGAGATCGAACGGGTGGTCCAGATTCTCTGCCGCCGCAAGAAGAACAACCCGATCCTGATCGGCGAGCCGGGCGTGGGCAAGACCGCCATCGTCGAGGGGTTGGCGCAGCGAATCATCGAAGGCAAGGTGCCCGAGCTGCTGCGGAACCACCGCCTCATCACCTTGGACCTCGCCTCGGTTGTGGCCGGCACCAAGTACCGCGGCCAGTTCGAGGAGCGGCTCAAGAACATCATGAACGAGATCCGCGACTCGCAGGACACGATCATATTCATCGATGAGCTGCACACCATCGTGGGCGCGGGCGGAGCCGAGGGGGCGATCGACGCCTCGAACATGTTGAAGCCGGCGTTGGCCCGCGGCGAGCTCCAGTGCATCGGCGCCACCACCCTCGACGAGTACCGGAAGTACATCGAGAAGGATGGGGCGCTCGAGCGCCGCTTCCAGATGGTGTTGGTCGAGCCGCCGAGTGCCACGACCACGGTGCAGATTCTCCGCGGCCTGCGCGACAAGTACGAGGCCCACCACCGCGTGCATTACTCCGACGAGGCGCTGGTCGCGGCGGTCAAACTCTCCGATCGATTCATCACCGACCGCCACCTACCGGACAAGGCGATCGACGTGATCGACGAGGCGGGGGCTCGGGCTCGGCTCTCGGTTTCGACCGTACCGGCGGAGCTGCGCGAGCTCGACCTCAAGATCGAGCAAGTTGCCTCGGAGAAAGAAGCCGCGATCCGCGGCCAGGAGTTCGAGAAGGCGGCGTCGTTCCGTGACAAGGAGAAGGCGCTCCGTCACGAGTACTACCGGCTGAAGAAGGAGTGGAACGAGACCAAGAGCGTGCGGCGGACCGAGGTGAGCGAAGACGACATCGCCGATGTCATCGCCCGAATGACCAAAATCCCGGTTGCGCGCCTGGAAGAGCACGAGCAGGCCAAGCTCATTCGCATGGAAGAGGAGCTGGCCAAGCACGTGGTCGGGCAAGAAGAAGCGGTGACCGCGATCGCCAAGGCGATCCGCCGTAACCGCGCCGGTCTGCGTGATCCCCGGCGCCCCATCGGCACTTTCGTCTTTCTCGGCCCGACCGGCGTGGGGAAGACGGAGCTGGCGCGGATCATTGCGCGCTTCTTGTTCGACGACCCCGACGCCCTCATTCGCATCGACATGAGCGAGTACATGGAGAAGTTCTCGGTCAGCCGCCTGGTGGGCGCGCCGCCCGGGTACGTGGGCTACGAGGAGGGAGGTCAGCTGACCGAAAAGGTGCGGCGGAAGCCGTACTCGGTGGTGCTGCTCGACGAGATCGAGAAGGCCCACCCTGACGTCTTCAATATCCTTCTCCAGGTGCTGGAGGACGGACAGCTCACCGACTCGCTCAAGCGCAAGGTCAACTTCAAGAATACCGTCCTCATCATGACCTCGAACATCGGCGCCCGGCAGATCCGCGGGCAGGGGAGCCTCGGCTTCCAGAAGCCTGGCACCGAGGTCACCTACGGCAAGATGAAAGAGACGGTGATGGACGAGGTGAAGAAGGTTTTCAATCCCGAGTTCACCAACCGCATCGACGAGATCATCGTCTTCCGCCCGCTCGAGAAGTCGCACCTCGAGAAGATCGTCGAGATCCTGCTCGACCAGGTGCGCGACCGACTGAAGGAGCAGGAGATGAGCCTCTCGGTGACGCCCGGGGCCCTCGCCGTCATCATCGACAAGGGATTCGATCCCGCGCTCGGCGCCCGCCCGCTGCGTCGCGCCATCCAGAAGCTGGTGGAGGATCCGCTGGCCGAGATGGTGCTGCGCGGCAAGATCCACAAAGGGGCCGAGATTCGGATATCGAAGAAGGGAGACGAGCTCCTGTTGGAAGAGCGCGTGCCAGAGACGAGCCGCCGCGAGTGACCCGGAACCACGCATGATGTACATGGGACGCCCCTCTTCACAGGACGTGAGAGGTGCGCGGCGAGGGCTCGACCTTCCCACCCGCATCCTTTCGCTCTGCCGCCATGGCGTTGTCGTGGCGGCCGTCGTGCTATCCGCGCCTACCGGGCATGCACAAACTCTTCCCGACCCGACCCTCGTCGGGGGCATCGCTCCGCCGCTGGAACTGACCCGCGGGCCGGAGGCACAGGTCGCCCGCGTGCTGGTCTCGGGGAATCGAACTGCCGACACGCGCCTCATCCTCCGCACCTCAGGCTTGGCGGAGGGGGAGCCAGCCGGCACGCTCCGGATCCGCGGTGCGGTCAACTCGCTCTATGCGCTTGGCCTCTTCTCCGATATCCGCGTTCTCACCTCGATCGAGTCGCTCGGCGGACGCGTGCTCACCATCGCGGTCACCGAGAATCCGCGCATTTCATCGATCACCTGGGCGGGAAACAAGAAGCTGGGCGAGGAGGACCTTAAGGCGAAGATCGATCTACGGCCGGCGCAGCTTCTTTCGCGGCGGAAGCTCTTCGACGCTCGTCGCGCGCTCGAGGCCGCCTATCGTGATCAGGGCTATGCCTCGGCGTCCGTGCTTCCGGAGGTCGGTAACGAAGGGGACGGATCGGCTCGCGTTCAGTTCACGATCGACGAGGGAAAGCGGGTCAAGATCGAGGCGGTGGAGTTTAGCGGCAACAGCTCCTTCCCAGCCAAGACCCTTCGCGGCAAGTTGTCCCTCAAACCCAACTCGCTCTTCCACCGCAAGCGTTACACCGCCGAGCGCCTGAAGGAGGACGAGGAGAAGGTACTCGACTTCTATCGCAATCACGGACACAAGGACGCAAAGGTTCTGGGGAGCGAGGCGCGTTTCGGAGACGATCGCTCCGGCGTTCGCCTCCACTTCGATGTCGACGAAGGGCCCTACTTCCGATTTGGCCGCGTCAGCTGGAGCGGAAACCAAGCGGTGCCGCTCGAGGCGCTGCGCGCCGCGTCGAGCATCCGCGCGGGCGAGGGGTTCAGCCAGGCGAAGATCGATCAGACGACGGCGGAGGCCTTCAATCTCTACACCGAGAAGGGCTACCTCCTGCAGCTCTCGATCCTCCCCGAAACCAGGGTGGTTGGCGACACCGTGCATGTCGACTACTCGATTCGCGAGGGAGAGCCATCTCACGTACACGAGATAGCGATCCTCGGAAACACGCGGACGAAGGAGCGGGTGGTGCGGCGCGAGCTCTCGCTCTTCTCGGGAGAGCTTCTTCGCCGCTCCGTCTTGATGCGCAGCCACCGCGACGTGTTCGCCCTCGGGTTTTTCGAAGACGTGCAGGTCGACTACCAGCCGACCGGCCAGGGCTCCGACATCGACGTCTCGCTCAAGGTGAAGGAGAAGAGTTCTGGCACCGCCACGGCGGGCGCGGGCTACTCGAGCGACACCGGCGTGACGGGATTCCTCGAGTTCGGGCACAATAACCTGTTCGGCAATGGCCAATCGATCTCGGTCCACCTAGAGCGTGGAGGACGGCGGCGCACCTACGACATCTCCTTCACCGAACCGTGGTTCATGAACACTCCGACCTCGCTAGGCTTTCAGCTCTACGACACCCAGCGCGATCTCGATCTCTACACCGAGAAGCGACATGGCTTCGGCATCAATGTGGGGCGCCCCTGGTTCTGGCGCACTCCGGACTACACCCGGGTATCGGCCAACTACTCCCTCGAGAACCTGCGCTTTTCCGATTTCATCGACATCGACTCGGAGACGCAGGAGTTTCTCAAGGCCTCCAATGGCACCGTTTCCAGTTTCACGACCTCGATCTCCCGCAACAGCACCAACAACCCCTTCTACCCGACCGCCGGCAGCAAGACGGTTCTGCGGAGCGAGTGGGCAGGCGGGGTTCTCGGGGGCGAGATCGACTACTTCAAGCCGGTGATCGACCACCGAAACTACTTCGTCCCATTTGGGAAGCCGGCGCTGATGTTCAGGCACCGCCTGGGCTATCTCGGCTCCTACGTGCGAGGGAAGCGAGTGCCTGGCAACGAGACTTTCCGCCTGGGTGGGACGCGCACAGACTATCTCCGCGGCTATCCGGATTATGAGGTCGTGCCCGAGGAGAACATCCATCTCGGCTCCGACGGGCGCGAAGTGCGCTTCCCGGGCGGCAAGGTGATGTACACCTTCAGCGCCGAGTACCAATTCCCGGTGGTCAACCCGGTCCACGGACTCTTCTTCTTTGATGCCGGCAACACCTGGAACTCGGCGCGCGACTTCAGTCTTTCAGATCTGAAGAAGGGAATTGGCGCCGGGCTCAGGTTCGAGATTCCGTTGCTCGGTCCGATCGGTTTCGACTACGCCTACGGCATCGATCGTGGGAAGTGGGAGCCGCACCTGATCATCGGTCCCGCCTTCTAGCCTGCCCCACGCGTCCGGCTTTGCGCTTTCCTGCGCGACCGGGCTTGACTAAGATCCCACCGCCTCGTGTCCGCGCAGCGGCCGAGGCTGCGCAGGAGGAGGTCTTTGATGCAGAGAGGTCTGCGCTCGTCTGCTCTTCGTCACCACTCGACCAGGGTGCGCACGGCGTGGTTTGCGCGTGCCGTCGGCATCTGGCTTCTCTCCGTCTTTGGGATGGTGGCGACAGCCCGGCCGTCGTTCGCCCAGAACACCCTCCGAATCGCCTATATCAACTCAGAGCGCATCCTCGACGGGTACAAGGAGCGGGGCGCGATCCTGGCCAGCTTCAGCCAGGACGTCGAGGGCTGGAATCAGGAAGCGCTGACGAAGAAGCGGGAGCTCGACGAGGTGGGACGGGAGCTGGCTCAGCAGTCGCCGATGCTCTCCGATGAGAAGCGGCGCGAGAAGGAGCAGGACTACCAACGCAAGCTCACCGACTACGACGCCTACGTGCAGAAGATCTGGGGCGCGGACGGGCTGGTCACGCAGCGAAACGAAGAGGTGCTGCGGCCTATCGTGCAGAAGATCCATCAGATCGTGGCCGACATCGCGGAGGTGGAGAAGTACGATCTGATCTTCGACGCAGCCGACGGCAATCTGGTCTACGGCGCGCCCACACTCGATCTTTCGCAGCAGGTGATCGACCGCTTGAACGCCGACGTCCCGTCGGAGACGCCGCCTTGAGTCCAAGCGCCGCGCGTGAGCCTCGATCCTTTCGTCTCGATGAACTCGCCCGCCTGCTGGATCTCGAACTTAGCGGCGATGGTTCGATCCAGGTGCGGCGCTTGGCCGGATTGCGCGATGCCGAGCCGGGCGATCTGACCTTCCTTTCCAATCCGCGATTCGCCGCCTTGCTCCAGGCCACTCGGGCGAGCGCCGCGATCGTCGGCCCCGATGCACCGGAGACTGCACTCCCGCGCCTGATCGCCGCCGATCCGCAGGACGCCTTCCTCCGCGCGGTGGCGGTTCTCCATCCCGAACCGGCACGCGGCGCGGGCGGGACGCATGCGAGTGCAACGGTCGACCCCAGCGCTACGATCGATCCGTCGGCTACGATCGGGCCTGGCAGCGTGGTTGAGGCGGGCGCCCAGATCGGCGCGGGATGCACCCTGCTTGCCTCCTGCTACATCGGGCGGGATGCAATCCTCGGGGTCGATTGCTTCCTTCACCCTCACGCCATCGTGCGGGAGGGGTGCGTGCTGGGCGCTCGGGTGATCCTACAACCGGGCGCGGTCGTGGGAGCCGACGGCTTCGGCTACGCCTGGGATGGAAAGCAACATCGGAAGGTGCCGCAGATCGGCACCGTCGTGGTCGGCGACGACGTGGAGATCGGAGCGAACAGCACGATCGATCGGGCGACTCTCGGCGTGACACGCATCGGCCGAGGGACCAAGATCGACAACTTGGTGCACGTCGCGCATAACGTCGAGATCGGGGAGTACTCGATCCTGTGCGCCCAGGCGGGGATCTCCGGAAGTACCCGGCTCGGTCGGTTCGTCGTGTTGGCGGGTCAGGCTGGAGTGGTCGGGCACATCGAGATCGGCGACGGTGCCAGGATCGGCGCGCAGGGCGGCGTCACGAAGTCGGTCCCCGCGGGAGAGACGGTGTCGGGTTATCCCGCGCAGAATCACACTCGCGCCTCGCGGGTCTACGCCGCACTCCGTCATCTGCCGGAGACCCAGAGAAGCGTGACCGACCTCGAACGGCGCGTCACGCGCCTGGAGCTGGACAGCACGCGAGGAAGCGACGCCGTGGACGCGCAAGTCGCGAGTCACGGACGCGAGGGGGAGGAGATCGCTTGAAGTCAGAAGGAGCGCGCTCCAACGGGGAGTCGCCACAGCAGACCCTGGCCCGTCCGGCCGAGTTTCGCGGGGTCGGCATTCATACGGGCCACGAGACCACCTTTCGATTTCTGCCCGCTCCGCCCGATCACGGAATTCGGATCGCACGCGTCGATCTGCCGGGGAGTCCCGAGATTCAAGTCTGCCCGGAGAACGCCCGCCTCGACGTGGGCGCCCTTCGCCGCACCGTCATCCAATCGGGCGAAGCCGAGATCCACACTGTGGAGCACGTGCTCTCCGCGCTGGCCGGGCTTGGCATCGACAACGTTCGCATCGAGTCGAACGGGCTGGAAGCACCGGAACCGAGCGACGGCAGCGCGCGCGCCGTGGTCGAGGTGCTGAAGGCCGCCGGGCTGGAGTGCCAGGATCGTTCCCGCCGCCCCTTGGTGATCGAGGAACCGATCGCCCTCGCCGACGGGGATACTCAGATTCTCGGCCTGCCGCACGACGGTCTCCGCCTCAGCTTCACCATCCAGTACGACAATCCGCTGATCGGGACGCAGCACCTGAGCCTCGAGGTGGATGCCGATCACTACGAGCGAGAGATCGCCCCAGCTCGCACCTTCGCGCTGTGGGAAGACGTGGAGAAGCTGCGTGCCGCCGGAATGATCCAAGGTGGAAGTCTAAAGAACGCGGTGGTGGTGAAGGGGAGTGAGGTGCTGAGTGAGGAAGGGCTCCGCTTTCCCGACGAGTTCGTGCGGCACAAGCTGCTCGATCTTCTAGGCGACCTCTCGCTCTTGGGGCGGCCGATTCGCGGCCACATTCACGCCATCAAGTCGGGTCACGGTAGCAACGTTCGGTTCGTGCAGCGCTTGGCGGAGAGCGAGCGCGGCCCGGCTCTCTATGATCGCCTCCTCGGCACGACCCACTTCGACATCAACGAGATCTTGAAGATCATGCCGCATCGCTATCCGATGCTGCTGGTCGATCGCATTCTCCTGTTGGAGCCGGCGCGCCGCGTGATCGGGCTCAAGAGCGTGACGATCAATGAGCCTTTTTTCGTGGGGCACTTCCCGGGTCACCCCATCATGCCCGGAGTGTTGATCCTCGAGGCGATGGCGCAGGCCGGAGGGGTGCTGCTCCTGCACACCGTCGACGACCCGGCGTCCAAGCTCATGTACTTCCTCGGCATCGACAACGCTCGCTTCCGCCGGCCGGTCATGCCCGGTGATCAGATGGTCTTTGACCTGACGATGGGGAAGCTCAAGGGTCGCATTTGCCGGATGGACGGCAAGGCCTACGTCCGCGGCGCGCTCGTGGCGGAAGCGGAATTCATGTCCACCATCGTGGACCGCTAGGGGAGGACGGGGATGGCGTCGATCGATTCGACCGCGAGGGTGGCGACAGGAGCAGAGCTGGCCGACGACGCCGTCGTCGGTCCCTGGTGCCAGGTGGGACCACGGGTCCGGATTGGCGCGGGCGCGCGCCTCGACTCGATGGTGCTGGTGGAAGGCCGCACCGAAATCGGCGCCGGTTGCCGCCTGCACCACGGGGCGGTAGTCGGAACGGCGCCGCAAGACCTGAAGTATCGCGGCGGGGAAAGCCGCGTTTCGATCGGAGAGGGCACGGTGATCCGTGAATACGCGACGATCAACCGCGCGACCGGGGAGGAGGAGACGACCGTGGTGGGGAAGAACAACCTCCTCATGGCCTACGCGCACGTGGCGCATAACTGCCACCTCGGCGATAACGTCATCTTGGCGAACTCGGTCAATCTCGCGGGGCACGTTGAGGTGGGGGATTGGGCCATCATTGGCGGCGTCACGGTCGTGCACCAGTTCTGCAAGGTCGGCGCGCACGTGATGATCGGCGGCGGATCACGCGTGCCGATGGACCTCGCACCCTACCTCAAGGCGGCGGGATCTCCGCTTCGCATCACCGGCCTCAACTCGATCGGACTGGAACGGCGCGGCTTCTCCCCGGAGGCTGTCGCCAATCTGAAGAAACTGTATCGCCTGTTCTTCCGATCAAATCTCCTGAGCGCCGACGCGGTCGCCGCCATTCGCCGCGATTTGCCAACCTGTCCCGAGGTTGCGCTCTTCTTGGACTTCGTCGAGCAATCGCAGCGCGGGCTGCACCGACCGAGTCGCCACGGACATCACGGCGCGGCCTGAGTCGCGCGAGAGGTCGACGCGAGGAGCAGAGGATGAGTGCACCGGTGACGGTGGCGGTGATCGGCTGCGGCCATCTCGGCCGATTCCACGCCAAGTTGTATCGAGAGATTCCTGGCGCCAGCCTGACCAAGGTCGTCGACCTCAAGGAGGATCGTGCCGAGGCACTGGGGCGCGAGCTGAACGCGACCTGGGGCACGACGGTGGAGTCCGCGCTCGCCTCGGCCGAGGCACTCTCGATCGCAACCCCCACGTCGACCCACGCGGAGATCGCCGCGATCGCCCTCGCCGCCGGCAAGCATGTGCTGGTCGAGAAGCCGATCACGACTACCACTGCCGAGGGGGCAACGCTGGTCGAGCTGGCCAAGCGGAAGGGCTTGGTGTTGGCGGTCGGTCAGACCGAACGATGGAATCCCGCCTTCCGGGCCGCGCGTCCTTCGCTGCTGGATCCGCAATTCATCGAATCACATCGTCTGTCTCCATTCGTCGAGCGCGGTCTCGACGTCGATGTCGTGCTCGACCTCATGATCCACGACCTCGACCTCACTCTCTCGCTGGTGCCGAGTCGGCTCGACTCGATCGATGCGGTGGGGGTTCCGGTCTTGACCGGAGGAGAGGACATCGCGAATGCCCGGCTGCGCTTTGAGAATGGTGCGGTAGCCAATCTGACCGCCAGTCGCGTCTCGCGCGAGCGCACGCGCAAGATTCGCGTTTTCGGCGCGCGGCGCTACGTCTCGGTCGACCTGCTCGATGCTCGGGTGGAAGAGGTGATTCTGGAGCGGATCACGGAGGTGGGGACCTCCGAATCGTCGAGGGCTGAGTCCTCGCCGCGCGGCGCGGAGGAAGCTGCCCTCCTCGCCCAACTCTCTTCGCGCGGGCTGCGCCTGCGCCAAGGGCACGTCGACGTGGTTCCCGGCAACGCGCTCAAGGACGAACTCACGGATTTCATCGGCGCGATCCGCGGCGCGCCGCTCGAGGGCGCGAGCGGCGAAGAGGGGCTCAAGAATCTCGAGGTGGCGCTCGAGGTTCGTCAGCGCGTGCGCGAATCGCTCGCGCGGCTCGCGACGCGGGGAAGCGCCGCGGAGTGAGTCGGTTCTTCCTCTTGGCGGGTGAAGCCTCGGGGGACCTGCACGGAGCGCTTCTGGCCGCGGCACTCAAGCGGCGCGATTCCGCGGTGGAGCTCTACGGGGTCGGCGGCCCCGAGATGGCCCGTGCCGGCGTACAGCTGGTGCTGGACAGCCGCGAGTTGGCAGTGGTCGGACTCTTCGAAGTGATCTCCAGGCTGCCGGCGGTGCTCGATGCGTACGAGCGCGTGCAGCAGGCACTGCTCGAACTCAAACCCGACCTCTTCATTCCGATCGACTTCCCTGACTTCAATTTTCGCCTGCTGCCCAAGGCGCGGCGGCTTGGACTCCGCAGCCTCTGGTACATCAGCCCGCAGGTGTGGGCCTGGCGCGCCGAGAGGGTCGAGGTGCTACGGCGCTACGTCGAGCGGATCGTCGTGATCTTCCCGTTCGAGGAGGCGTTTTACCGGGCGCGGGGCGTCGCGGTCGACTGGGTGGGGCATCCGCTGCTCGAGCGCGTGACGCCACTCGATCCCGCGAGCCGCAATGAACGGCGCCGGGCCCTGGGGCTCGACGGGGAAGGTCCGGTCATCGCGCTGCTTCCCGGAAGCCGACGCTCCGAGGTGACGAGGCTGGCGCCCCTCCTGGCGCAAGCGCGCGTGGCGGTGGATCACGCGCGATCGCAACGCGATCTTCCCCCTGCGCGTTGGATCGTGGGTCGAGCGGAACATGTCGATCCGCGCTGGCTCGCGCCACTGGCGGGCGTCGCCACGATCGGCGAAGAACTGGATGGTCGCCAGGCGCTCGAGCTGGCCGACCTCGCGCTCGCTGCCTCGGGCACCGTGACGATGGAAGCGGCGTTACTGGGCGTTCCCACGGTCGTGGTCTACCGGACCAACGCGTTGACCTTTGCCATCGCGCGACGACTGATTCAGGTCGAGCACATCGCCATGGCGAACCTCATCCTCGGTCGGCGCCTTTTTCCGGAGCTGCTCCAGGACGCGGCAACACCCACGGCGATCGCGGAGGAGATTCTGCGATTGGCCGATCCTGGACCGGACCGTCGGACGCTGGTTGACGGAATGGCGGAGGTTCGCGCGCGACTCGGTCCGCCCGGAGCCGCCGATCGCGCCGCCGAGGTAGCCTTGGCCGTGCTCCGCGGGTGACCGATGGGGAACGTGCGGAATGCAGGGATCTCTCGCGGCCTCTCCGCCGAGCCGCGTTTCGTGTGGATCGGTCGCCTCGGTGCGATGCTGCTCCGGCTGCTCGGCTCGACCTGGCGTCTCCAGTGGCGGGTCGATCCGGCGGCAGAGGAGCTGGTGCGGGAGAAGCGACCGGTCGTCTACGCCGTCTGGCACGAGGCGATTCTCGTCGGCATCTGGGTCTTTCGCGGGCGCGACATCACCGTGATGGTGAGTCAGAGCAAGGACGGAGAGATCATCTCCCAGATCATCCACCACCTCGGTTACGCGACGGCTCGTGGGAGCAGCACGCGCGGGGGAGGGCGAGCGTTGCTTGAGATCGCGCGCATCGGTCGGCGAGGCGGGTGCCTGGCGATCACCCCCGATGGTCCACGCGGGCCGCGACGTCGGCTGCAGCCGGGCACCCTCCTGATTGCTCAGCGCGCGGGCCTTCCGCTGGTGCCGCTCGCGTTTGGCGCGCGAGGCGCGAAGCGGCTGGGGAGTGGGACCGCATGCTGATCCCGCGCCCCTTCTCACGCGTTTCGGTGCGCGTGGGTGCGCCCATTTCTCTGCCGCGAGATCTCGATCCAGAACGGCTCGTCGCGGAGTGGACCAATCCGGTCGAATCGACTCTCAGGTCCATGCAGGAAGAGGTCGATCGGTGGTCGAGTGGAGAGCCCGCGGCGTGAACCTGACGCTTGCCTGCTATCGCCTGCTGACCTGGGTGACGTGGTTGCTCGGAGCGCCCGCCTGGCTCGTGAGGATGATCGCGCACTCGAAAGAGATGCGCGAGCGATTGGCGATCGATCTGCCGCGGTCGCGCGGGCCCCTCTGGCTGCACGCCGCCTCGCTCGGTGAACTCGAGGCGGTGAGGAATCTGCTGCTGGAGGCCCCACCGGAATGGCGAAGTCGGGTGCTCGGCACCGGGACCGCGGTCTCGGCGCGTGCCCAAGCGAGCGATCGACTCGGCGGTGACATTGAAGTGCGATTCGCGCCGCTCGACTTCGACGTAGCTGTTTCGCGCTTCCTCCGCGCAGTGCGGCCGCGCGCGCTGTTGCTAGTCGAGACCGAACTCTGGCCGGTCATGCTCGATTCGTGCCGGCGCGCTGGCGTTCCGGCGGCGGTCATCAGCGGTCGACTCTCCGATCGAAGCTGGCGGCGACTGGGGGCCTTCCGTCGTTCGCTGGGCGCGGCGCTGCCTCAGAAGCTCCCGGTGGCGGCGCAGGGAGAGGTCGACGCGGACCGGTTTCGCGCGCTCGGAGTTGGGCCGGTGACGATCCGAGGGAACGCGAAGTACCGCGTCGAATCGATGCCGATCGCCTGGGGTGAACCTCGGCAGCCGTTCGTCGTGGCACTGGGCAGCCTGCGTCGTGGTGAGGAGTCGATCCTCCTCGAACTGGCCCGGGGTTCGTCGGCGCGTCGGTGCTTGCTGCTGTTGGCGCCTCGCCATCTGCGCGAGCTTCCGCATTGGCAAGCGGTGGTGGCGCGCACCGGAGTGGCGGCGCGCCTTCGCTCGTCCGAGCGCGTGCTCGATCAAACTCCGGACCCCCGCGCGGCCCTTCGAGACCTACATGATGTCGGCGTGCGCCTAATCTTGATTGATCGCCACGGAGAGCTTCGTCGCTGGTACGCGGCCGCAGATTGCGCGGTGGTGGGAGGGACCTTCGTCCCGATCGGGGGGCACAGCCTATTCGAGCCGGCGTCGCTCGGGTTGCCGGTGCTCTTCGGCCCGCACGTCGCCAACGTGCGCGACGTGGCCTCGACGCTCGTACGGGCCGGAGGCGGCATCCGCCTCGACAACGCGTCGGCGCTCGTCGATGCAGTGGTGGGATGGATCGACGATCCCGCGGCACGCGATCGGGCAGCACACGCTGCTCGTTCGACCGCCGAGGACCTCGGGGGAGCCTGCGGACGGATCTGGGCACAGCTGGCGGCGCCTGGTTGGCCTCTGGAGAGTCGGGGCGATACTGCATGAGCGGCGGATCGTACGACGCGCCCAGGCGGTTCTGGTCGACTGATCCACCACGTCTCCGAGATCGTGCGCTCGCGGCGGTGCTGGCTCCAGCGGCGCTGGGCTTCGCCGCCGCGGCGCGGATGCACCGACTCGCCTTTGACCGTGGGTGGTTGCCTCTCCATTCCAGCGCGGTCCCGGTCGTGTCGGTGGGTGGCTTGGAGGTGGGGGGCGTGGGCAAGACGCCGCTGGTGGCAGAACTGGTGCGCGTCGCGCGTGCGGCCGGACTACGACCCGCGGTGCTGACCCGCGGCTACGGCGGCGCCGGCGCACGCGCGCCGCGCCTCGTGCCGACGTCGCCCGCGCTCGACGGTGCCGCGCATTTCGGCGATGAGCCGATCCTGCTTCGCGAGCAACTCGGACCCGACGTGCCGATCTGGGTCGCTCGCGATCGAGTGACGAGTGCCCGCCTCGCCGCCGAGGCTGGGGCGGAGCTTCTGATTCTGGACGACGGATTTCAGCACCGTCGCCTGCGACGCGATGCGGATCTGGTCTGCCTCTCCGGAACGCGCCCCTTCGGCAACGGACGGATCCTGCCGCTCGGCCCACTGCGCGAGCCACCGACCGCACTGCGGCGTGCGACCCGGGTGGTCCTGAGCGACGTCGCACCGGCCGCGTGGCCCGCGGCCCGCGCGTCTCTCCTTCGCCTTCTTCCGGCGGAGATTCCCATCCATGCTTGGACCGCGCGGCCGAGCCTCCGCATGGTTCGAGGCCGAGCTCCCGAGACGGGAGCTTCCGTGTTCCTGCTCACCGGCGTAGCTCACCCGGAGCGAGTGGCGTGCGCGGTGACCGCCCTCGGCTTGAGTCCAGCCGTCCAGCGTGCCGACCCCGACCACCACGCCTGGACCGACACTGAACTTCGCGCCATCGCGCGACAGGCGGGAAGGCTGACGCTGCTCACGACGGCGAAGGACTGGGTGCGGCTCCGCCCGCGCGAACTTGCGCTCGGCGACGTGGGCGTGGTGGAGCAGCGGTTGGAATGGCTGCCGCCCTCCAGCTCCGAGGAGTGGTCCGAGTGGATGGCGCGGCTCGCCCAGAAACGATGAGGGCCTCGACGTTCAACGTCGAGGCCCCATCCCATTCCATTGCGCGGAGTGTCTAGTTCGGGTCGACCCAGTTCGCGAAGTGCACCGGCAGGGTCGTCTCGATCTTGATCGGCGCGTTTGAGGTCTGCTCGTGTCCGCGCAGGGTGATGTGCGCGGTGGCGAGGATCTCCCCTCCACCGAGCAGCGAAGACAGCGGCGCCTCCGACTTGAGCGAGGCCGGTACCACCGGGAGATTCCCTTGGAAGTCTGCATGCGCGGGGACGGACCAAGCCAAGCTCCCGTTCACTTCCGGAATCTCCTCGTCGCTCTCGAAGTGGATCCTGTACGAGTCGATGAAGACGTAGCCGTAGGGGCCATTCTGGAAGATGTCGACCACGCCGTCATGGTCCGCGCTTCGCAGGCTGACCGACACGCGATCTTCGAAGACGAAGTCATCGGCGGTGCCGCCAATTCCGTCCGACCCGTAGTTGACGATGTCACTCGAGAGCGCGTCGTTGTCGTTCACGCTCAACACCGTGATGACCGAACGAGGCGCGGAGCTGTCGCTGCATCCGGCCAAGAGCAGGACCGCGGCGATCCCAACCGCGACACCCATCTGCCGCACCAAGGGGAGATTCGATCGGCTCAGCATGCAGAGACTCCTCTTCAGAGCACCTGTGTAGCCCCGGGAGGAGTACGTCCTCGCCCAGGGCCCGACTGGCATCGTCAGTCGGAGAGGACCGAGGCCAATCTCGTTGTCCCTGGTATCGGCCAGTCCTATACTCCGCTGAACTCGAAAGACGCATGCTCTTGGGGTCCGGGAGGCGCGCCTAAGCTCATGGAAAGATCAGACTTCCTGGTTATCGGCTCGGGCCTGGCGGGCCTTTCCTTCGCCCTTGAGGCGGCGCACGCGGGCCGGGTGCGGGTGATCGCCAAGCGAGAGCCGATCGAGGCGAACACCGCCTACGCGCGAGGGGATCGCCGCCGCCCTCGGCCCCGATGATGATCCGTCGCGGCACATCGAGGACACGCTTGCCACCGGCTCGGGCCTGAGCCACCCCGACACGGTCCGCCTGATCGTGGAGAACGCGCCCAACGCCATTCGCCGCCTGGCTGCCTTCGGGGTTCCCTTCGCGCGAAACGAGGACGGCAGTACCAACTGGCCGCGAGGGCGGCCACTCACAGCGCCGGATCGTTCACGCCGCCGATGCCACCGGGCGCGCGGTAATGCTCGGCCTAATCGAGGCGGTGGCCAAGCACCGAACATCGAGGTGCTATCGCAGCACTGCGCGGTCGACCTGATCTTGGAACGTCAGACCGACCCGGCTCCGACGGCTTTTCGCTGTCTCGGCGCCTACGTGCTCGACTCGACCGACAAGGCGATTCGTCCCTACGGCGCGCCGGTTACGGTCCGGCTACGCGGAGGTGCGGCAAGGTCTATCGCTGCACTACGAACTCGGACCGTCGCGACCGGAGATGGTGTTGCCATGGCGTGGCCGGCGCCGGTTGCCGGCCTCGAGTTCATCAATTTCACCCGACCGCTCTACCATCCGGACGCGAAGGACTTCCTCATCACCGAGGCGGTGCGGGGCGAGGGCGCATTCCTCACGAACCTCGCGGGCGAACGCTTGCCGATCGATCATCCGCTCAAGGACCTCGCGCCGCGTGACATCGTGGCGCGCGCGATCGACCGAGAGATGAAGCGACGGGGCGACCGGCATGTGCTGCTCCACTGGAGCACTGGACGCGAAGCACGTGGCCGAGCGCTTTCCGAACATCTACCAGACCTGCCTCCACTATGGCATCGACATCACGAAGCAGCCGATTCCGGTGGTGCCGGCGGCCCACTACCAATGCGGCGGCGTGATCACCGACCTGGACGGCCGCACTGACCTGCCCGGGCTCTTCGCGGCGGGGAGGTGGCGAACACCGGACTCCACGGGGCGAATCGACTCGCATCCAACTCGCTGCTCGAGGCGGCGGTGATGGGTGAACGCGCCGCGCACGCTGCCTGGTCGATCCGGCTCGCGAGCACGCGTTGCCCGAACTTCCGGCCTGGGATATCGGGAAGGCAACCTTGCCGCGCGAAAGCGTCCTGATCGATGCGCACTGGGAGATGGTGCGGAAGGTGATGTAGGACTTCGTCGGCATCGTCCGTAACGACCATCGGCTCGAGCTGGCGGCGCGCTACCTCGAGATCCTCCGCAAGAGCATCGAGAGCTACTACTGGGACTTCGTCCTCGATCGCGATCTGATCGAACTTCGCAACCTCGCCTTGGTCGCCGAGCTAATCGTGACCTCCGCGCGGAGCCGACTCGAGTCCCGCGGCTTGCATTGGAACGCCGATCACCCTGCAAGGGACGACGCACAGTTCGGGCACGACACCGTGCTTGCCCCCTCGGCCCACGGGGTGCCGGTGCCGGTCCTGTCGCGCCAGTGAACCCAAGAGGCGAAGGTGGCGAACGAGGAACCGAAGGCGGCTGACGGGGACGAACCGATCCCGGACCCGATCGCGCGACTCGAACAGCTCTCCGCCGCGCCCGGGCGCTTCTCCGTCCCGGCCTATCTTTGGATCTTTCGCGTGCTCGAACACGCGCGCCGGCGATTGAAGCGCGCCGGTCACATCACCGGCCAGGAGCTGCTCAAGGCGAGCCGCGAACTGGCGCGCGCTGAGTTCGGCCCGATGGCGCTCGAGGTGTTTCGCCACTGGGGCTTCGAGTCGGCATCCGACATCGGGCGCGCCGTCTTCGACCTGGTCGAGGCAGGCATCCTGCTCAAGACCGAGAACGATTCACTGGGCGACTTCGCGAGCGCGGAATCGTTTGAAGAGGCGTTCCAGCTCGACTTCCCCTGGTAACGCTGATGCCGGCGCCCCCCGCGGGGTCCATCGATTGAGCGAAGTAGGGGAGACGATCTGCGCCCGGTTTCACTCGCTCGGCGACGTGGTACTCACGACCGGCATCCTTCGCGAGGTGGCTCGCCTCGAGGGGCGGGCGGTCTCGATCTTGACCGAGGCTCGCTTCGCACCGATCTTCGACGGGCTCCCCTTCATCGACCGGCTCTGGACCCGCGAAGCTCCACCGCGAGACCAGCAGTTTCGACGCGTGATCGACCTGCAAGGGAGTGGCGCCTCCGCGCGAATCCTCGATCCACTCGGGCCGCGGCGCGTGCTGCGCGGACGCGGGCTCGCTCGGCGTTGGACGGTCGTTTGGGGCGATCGCCGGCCGCGGCTCTCGGTGCCGCACGTCCTTGCGCGCTATGCCGAGGCGGCCGGACTGCCGCGTGAGGAGGCGACCATGCAGTGCCGGCCGGAAGTGGCGGTGACGCCGAGCGAGGCGGCGCGCGCGAGCGAACAGTATCCTGGCCTACTGACGCCACCGCGGTCGCCGCGGGTCGCGCTCTTAACGGGTGCATCCCGTCGTTCGAAGGCGTACCCCACGGAGCGCTTTCTCGAAGTGGGTCGACGACTCGAGGAGGCGGGATGCGAGGTCCTCTGGTTCGAGGCACCAGGCCAAGCGACCCGCACGCCTTGGATGACGGTGCGCGCGGAATTGGGTTCACTCAAGGCGCTCCTCGCCACCGCGAGCCTCGCGGTGAGCAACGATTCAGGCCCGATGCACCTGGCCTCGGCCCTGGGAGTGCCGGTGGTGGCGATCTTCGGGTCCTCGGTTCGGCGACTCGGCTTCGCTCCCACCGGTCCGCGCGACCAACTGATCGAGGCCGAAGATGTCGCGTGCCGTCCCTGCGGCGTGCACGGGCGTGATCAGTGCTGGTTGGGACACTGGCGCTGCCTGCGCGACGTCGCTGCGGAGCGCGTCGTGAAGGCAGCGCTGAGCGCGCTTCTCAACCTGGGCTTCGCGGTTCGAGCATCGGAGGTGGGTGATGACGCCTGATCAGCTCGCGGTCCTCAAGCGGCTTCTCCTCGCCCTGCTCCTCGGAGGATCGCTCGGGATCGAGCGTGGTCTCCAGAGGAAGTCGGCGGGGGCGCGCACCCACATGATGGTGGCGCTCGGCTCGGCCCTCCTCACCCTGCTTTCGATCCGCCTTCCGGCGCTCCTGGCGCGAGGTGACGTCGATCCCGGTCGCATCGCGGCGCAGATCGTGACCGGCGTCGGATTCCTCGGCGCCGGCTCGATCCTCCACTCGGGCGGTTCGGTACGCGGCCTCACCACCGCCGCCTCGATCTGGCTCGCCTCCGCGATCGGCATGGCCTCCGGCGCCGGCTTCTACTCGGGCGCGATTCTCGCTACGCTGCTCGGGCTGTTCGTCCTCCTGGCGGAGCACCTGCACGAACGATTTGGACCTCGCGGAGGCAGTGAGCCCCCGACGGAGAGAGGAGACTTGTGACCGCCGATTCGTCCGCCCCGCTGGCTGTTCGCCAGCGCGTGGCTCGCCTCGATCCCCGCGTGGTCTCGAAGATCGCGGCGGGGGAAATGATCCTCCGCCCATCCGCAGCGGTCAAAGAGTTGATCGAGAACTCTCTCGACGCGGGGGCGAGGGCGATCCAGATCTCCTTGGGCGAGTCGGCCGATCAGTGGATGGAGATTGCCGACGATGGGTGCGGGATGAGCCGCGACGATCTGCTCCTCGCGCTCGAGTCGCACGCCACGAGCAAGCTGCGCGCCGAGGATGATCTACTGGCGGTGCGCACGCTCGGGTTTCGCGGCGAAGCGCTTCCTTCCATCGGACGCGTCTCTCGCCTCGAGATCCGCACCGCGGAAGGTGAGGGCGGCGCCGGCACCAAGGTGGTAGTGCAGGGTGGGCACCTCCTCTTTGAAGAACCGATCGGGCGGCCGCGCGGCACCACCGTTCGGGTCGAGGACCTCTTCTTCAATTCCCCGGTTCGAAAGCGCTTCTTGAAGTCTGCGCAGGCCGAGCTGCGGTTGATCACGCGGATGGTGGCGGCCTGCGCCCTGGCCTACCCCGAGGTCGCGTTTCGCCTGATGCATCGTGGTGAACCGCTGCTCGATCTCAACGCCGCCGCTGATCTGCGCGCCCGCCTGCTCGTTCTGCACGGATCGAGCTTCGGACCCAAGCTGCTCACGATCGAAGGTGAGTCCGCGCGCGGGCGGATCGGCGGCGTGATCGGCGTGCCGGAGTTGGCTCGACCAGGGTCGCAGCATCAAACGCTCCTGGTGAATCGACGCTGGGTGAGCGCGCCTTGGCTGGCGCTTGCGCTCCGTCACGGATTCGGGGACCTCATCCCGCCGCAACGCTCTCCCTTCGCCGTGATCTCACTCGACCTCGATCCCTCGCGCGTCGATGTCAACGTGCACCCGACCAAGCGTGAGGTTCGCTTCCTCGATGAGCAGGCGCTCTTCGGTGACATCGTGCGCGCGGTGCGTGCCCGGACCACCGAGCTGGTACCGACCTGGAGCCTCGACGCGCGCGATCCCGGCGGTGCGATGCCGGCGCGCGCCGCCTCTCCGATCGAGACGATCGCGACCCACCCGCGCGAGCTGCTTCCGCTCCTCCACGGGGTGGCCCCTACCGTGCGCGAGCGTTTCGAACCGAACATGCCGACTCCGCCCGGCGCCCCGCCCGACACCCCGAACGAGGCGTCGCCGCTCGCGCCAGAGCTCGCGAGCGCGCCCGCCCAACTGGTTCCGGTGTGGCAGCTGCATGATCGTTACCTCTTCGCGCAGACGCGAACCGGGCTCTTGATCATCGATCAACATGCGGCACACGAGCGCGTGCTGTACGAGCGGGCACTCCGCAACCTGGCGGAGTCCTCGGCACCGACCCAGCAGCTGCTCTTTCCGGTCGTGCTCCACTTGGAAGGCGAGGAGTGGGCCGCGTTCCAGAGCTACGGCGACGAACTCGCGCGCCTCGGAATCGATGCGGAAGAGTTCGGCCACCGCGCGGTGCTGCTCCGCGGCGTGCCGGCGCTCTGGGATCGCGATGCCGAGGGGCTGTTCCGCGAGATGCTGCACGAGGTCGCGCACAAGCCTACGCGGAGCGGGGAGGAGCGCCTCAGGCAGCTGGCCGCCAGCTTCGCTTGTCGCAGCGCGATCAAGAGCGGCGCAGCCTTGGGCCTCGAAGAGATGAATGCGCTCATCGATCAGCTCTTCGCGACCGAGGTTCCGCACGGCGATCCGCACGGCCGGCCCACCTTGATTCAGGTGTCCCTCGCCGACCTCGACAAGCGCTTCGGCCGGCATTGAGCGTGAACTTGCGCCGCGCGACGCAGCCGTCGGATCGCGTGGTTGGCCTGCTGATTGGCCCAACTGCGGTGGGGAAGTCCGACCTCGCCATTCGGATCTGCGAAGCGCGCGGTTGGGAGCTCATCTCGCTCGACAGCCGCCAGGTGTATCGCGGTCTGGCGATTGGCACCGCGCAACCCAGCGGATCGGACCTGGCTCGCGTGCCGCATCATCTCGTCGCCTGCCTCGACCCGCGCGAGACCTGCTCCGCCGCCCGCTATCGCGAGATGTGCGCCGTGATCTTGGACGATCTGCAAGCGCGTGATGCCCGCGCCTTGGTCGTGGGGGGCACGGGGCTCTACTGGCGAGCTCTGACCGAAGGGCTCCACCGCTTGCCCACGGCCTCGGCGTCGCTGCGTGCGCAGCACGCGACCATTCTGGAAGAGGAGGGGGTGGAAGGATTGCGTCGCCGCCTCGAGGCGCTCGATCCCCATGCGGCTGCTCGGTTGGGCGCGCGCGATCGGCAACGTTTGGGACGCGCCCTCGAGATCGTCGAGCTCACGGGACGCTCGCTTGCCGCAAACCTGGACGCCCCGCCCCTGCCTCCTTTGGTGTCGCAGGTGGCCGAGGTCGTGCTCACGCGCCCTCGGCCCGAGTTGCACGCGCGCATCCAAACGCGCTGCGACCAGATGTTGGCGTCGGGCCTGATCGATGAGCTTCGCGGTGTCCTGGCATCGGGCTGTCCGACCGACGCGCCGGGGCTACGCACGGTGAGGGTATCGGCAACTTGCCCCCTTCGTCCTCGGCGAGCGCTCGTTGGACAGATGCCGGGAGGAGTTCGCGCGCGAGACGCGACGCTACGCCAAGCGCCAGGAGACGTGGTTCCGACACCAGCTCCACCACGCCACGGAGCTTCCCGCGGGCTCTGACCCACCGGATCTCGTGAAGGCAGCGCTGGCGCGGTTCGATGCCGTCGCGCGGGCTTGACACCCACCGGCGCGCCGCGTACCGTCCGGCCCGGGTGTCATCTGACGAGCGGGCATAACTCAGCTGGTAGAGTGTCAGCTTCCCAAGCTGAATGTCGCGGGTTCGAATCCCGTTGCCCGCTCCATTTCTTTTTCCCAGGCGATGCGGCAGGCGATCGGCGCGAGTAGGCGCGTTCGACTGCATCCTGTTTCGCCGTCGAGGCGCGAATGGTGATACAGGCGGTACGCTCCGGATCTCTCGGCGAGCGCATCGGCCTTCGCCCCGGCGATCGCATCGAGCGGGTGAACGGCACCCAGGTGAAGGACCTCCTCGACTTCCACTTCAAGATGGCCGATGACCGCGTGGCGCTCGACGTGGCGCGGGAGACGGGATCGGTCACGATCGAAGTCGAACCCGACGGGACCACCGACTTAGGTCTGCGCTTCGAGGAGATGAAGATCCGCACCTGCGGCAACGAGTGCGTCTTCTGCTTCATCGACCAGAACCCGAAGGGCATGCGTGAGAGCCTCTACGTCAAGGACGAGGACTACCGGCTCTCCTTCCTCCACGGGAATTTCGTGACCCTTTCCAACATGAAGGACTGGGAGATCCGCCGCATCGTCGAGCAGCGACTCTCGCCGATCTACATCTCGGTGCACTCGACCAATCGAGAGACGCGTCAGCGCATGATTCGCGCCCGCAAGGAGCGGGACATCCTGCCGATCCTCGAGTACTTCCGAGCGAATGACATCACCATGCACACGCAGGTGGTGCTCTGCCCTGGCTTCAATGACGGAGAAGACCTCAAGCAGACGGTGCTCGATCTGGTTCGCTTCTTTCCGCAGGTTCAGTCGCTCGCGGTGGTCCCGCTCGGCACCACCGATCACCGCGAGGGGCTGGAGCAGCTCAAACCGGTGACCCCGGAGCTGGCCGAGGCCACGCTTCGCGATCTCGACCAGTTTGCCCAGCGGTTTCGCCGTGAGCTGGGCATCAACTTCGTGTACGGAGCCGACGAGTGGTATCGGCTGCTCGATCGCGCGGTACCGAGTTCCTCTCGCTACGACGGGTTTCCCCAGCTCGAGAACGGCATCGGTATGACGCGGTGGTTCTTCAATCGCATGGCGCGCGCGCGCCAGCTCTTCCCGCGAGCGAAGCGGGAAGGTTGGCGCCTCGTCACCCTGGTCACGGGCGAGCTGTTTCGTCCGACGCTGGAGCGCACCGTGCGGGAGAAGCTCGTGAAGTCGGGCGAAGAACTCAAGACCCGAGTGGTCGGCGTACCCAACCGGTTCTTCGGTCCGCGGGTGACGGTGGCGGGTCTGCTGGTGGGGCGCGACATCCTCGCCGGTCTGGCGGGGCAGGATCTTGGGGACGCCGTCGTGCTGCCGCCCGCGACCATCAACGATCGGAATCACTTCCTCGACGATCTCAGCCTCGAGGATCTCGAACGCGAACTCCGGGTGCCGGTGCAAGTCGGCTTCCGCGATCACTATTTCTAGACATTGGCACTTCCAGTCATCGCAATCGTCGGCCGTCCGAACGTCGGCAAGTCGACCTTCTTCAATCGCGTCCTCGGGACCAGGCTCGCCGTGGTCGACGATCACCCCGGCGTGACTCGAGATCGCCTCGCGTCGGTCGCCGAGTGGTGTGGCTACCGGTTCCGCCTGGTCGACACCGGGGGGTGGGTGCCCGAATCGGCCGATGCGATGGACGAGGCCATCCTCGCGCAGGTGGTGCAGGCGGTCGAGGCGTGCGATCATGTCATCTTCCTGGTCGACTCGCGCGCCGGGGTGCACCCCCACGATCGAGTGGTGGCGCGCGAGCTGCACCGTCGCGGAGTGCCGACGCTGCTGGCGGCGAACAAGACCGACCACGCCGCGGTCGATGCGGAGGCGGTCGAGTTCAATGAACTGGGATTCGCGCCGGTCTACCCGGTGTCGGCGGAAGAGGGGCGTGGGGTCGCAGACCTGCTCGACGCGGTGATCGCGACCCTGCCGGAGCACGCGAAGATCGATGCCGCGCCCGCCGACCACAGCGACATTCGCGTGGCCATCGTCGGCCGACCGAACGTCGGAAAGTCCTCGCTGGTCAACCGCCTCCTGGGCGAAGAGCGGATGATCGTCGACGATCGCCCGGGCACGACTCGCGACGCGATCGACGCGCCGTTTCGCTACCACGGGCGAGTGATCACGCTGGTCGACACCGCCGGCATTCGGCGACGCCTCGACAGTCAACCGCGCTTCGAGTTCTACGCAACCCTGCGTGCGATTCGCGCGCTCGACTCCGCCGACGTCGCGGTGCTCGTGTTGGACGCCACGGCCGAACTGAATCGCCAGGACCTCAGGATCGCCAGCCTGATCGAGCAGTCGGGCGCCGCCAGCGTCGTCGTCGTCAACAAGTGGGACTTGCCGGAGAAGAACGACGCTTCTACCGGCGAGTGGGTGCGTCGGATCGAAGAGCAGATCCCCTTTTTGAGTCACTCGCCGATCCTCTTCGTTTCCGCGGTGACCACGCAGCGCATCCATCGCGTGCCCGAGGCGATCGCCGAAGTGTGGACAGCGGCCCGGACCGAGGTGCCGACGGCGACCTGGAATGCGGTGCTGGCCAAGGCGGTCGAGCATAACCCGCCCCGTTCGCGTGGCAGCGGCCAGCGGCCGATCAAGATCTACTACGCCACCCAGGTGCGCACCGCGCCGCCGACCGTCGCGCTCTTCGTGAGCGAGCCCACGCGCATGGCCCCTGACTACCTGCGGTACCTCGTCGGCCAGTTCCGCCAGGCGCTCGGCTTCATCGGATCGCCGATCCGCATCCAATTGCGGAAGAGCTGAACCAGATCGCGGGGAGGGCGAAGCGGGCATGGGCAATTGGGCGCTCGTCATCCTCGCCTCATTTGTCTTGGGCTCGATTCCAACGGCGCTCTGGTGTGGTCGCGCGCTTCGCGGGATTGATCTCCGTGAACATGGCTCGGGCAATCTCGGCGCGACCAACGTCTATCGGGTGCTGGGCCGCGGCTGGGGAATCACGGTGCTGCTCCTCGATGCGGCCAAGGGGAGCGTCGCGGTCGCGCTCGCGCGCCACCTTGCCGGCGAAACGAGTGGCGGCGCATGGCTCCCGATCGCGGCGCTCTTCGCGTCGGTCGCGGGCCACATGTTCACCCCCTTCGCCCGCTGGCGCGGTGGCAAGGGGGTTGCGACCACGGCGGGCGGTTGGCTCGCCCTCGCTCCGCAGGTGCTGGCGATCGTCTTAGGTTTCTGGATTCTGGTTTTCGCCTGCACGCGCATCGTGTCGATCGCGTCGATTCTGGCCGGGCTCGCCTTGCCGATCGTGCTCGCATGGAAGAGCGACGCCCCGATCTCGGATCCCATGGTTTGGGCGGGCGCGGCGGTGGGGCTGCTCATCCTGATTCGCCACCGCGCGAACATTCAGCGACTGCGACGAGGCGAAGAATCCCGCCTCGTTCTACGGGGCGCCGGCACTGCGCGGACAGGAAGCCGGCCGGCGGGTTCGCGATGAACGCCCCGAGCGAAGCGAATCTCCCGGTCGTGGTCTACGGCGCAGGCAGCTGGGGGACCACCCTTGCCATTCTCTTGGGCAGACAGGGGCGCGATGTCCTGCTTTGGGCCCGAGACGCGGCCTGGCGCCGTGAGCTTCTGCGCGATCGAGAGAACAGGAAGTACTTGCCAGGATTCCCATTTCCTGCTTCGCTTCGCGTCGCATCTCAAGACGCGATGCCTGGGCCGGGTGGAGCCGCGGTGGTGATCGCGACCCCTTCGCACGGGGTGCGGCCGCTGTTGGAGTCGCTGCGCGGCACGACGAGCGGCGCATGGATCCTCGCGGCCAAGGGACTCGAGGAGTCGACTTCCCGGCGCATGTCGGAGGTGCACGCCGAGGTGCTTCCGAGTGAGGCGAGCAAGGTCGCGGTCCTGACCGGCCCCACCTTGGCGCGGGAGGTGGCGGAAGGAAAGCCGGCCGCGCTTCTCGTCGCGTCGAACGATGTCGCGGTGGCCGAAACGGTGCAGCGGCTCTTCTCGTCGGATCGCTTTCGCGTCTACACCAGCGACGACCTCGTGGGAGTGGAGCTGGCGGGCGCGCTCAAGAACGTGATCGCGTTGGCGGCGGGGATGGCGGATGGACTGGAGCTGGGGCAGAACGCACGGGGCGCACTGCTCACGCGCGGGCTGGCGGAGATGCGTCGTTTGGGAGAGGCGCTGGGGGCGAAGGGCGAGACCTTCCTCGGCCTCTCCGGGATGGGGGACCTGGTGACGACCTGCACGAGTCCGCTCTCTCGCAACCACACCCTGGGCGAGTCGCTCGGACGCGGGGTGCCGCTCGAGCGCGCGCTGGCCGGAAGCATCATGGTGGCCGAGGGAGTGCGCACGACCCATGCCGCGCTCCGTCTCGCGTCGAAGCTCTCGGTGGAGTTGCCGATCACCGCCCAGGTCGCGCGCATCCTGCGCGGGGAAGCGGACGCCCCGAGCGCGCTCCGAGAGCTGATGACCCGGCCGCTCCGGCCGGAGTAACCGTTCGTCGGGTTTGAGCGAAGGAGGAACGAGCGTGGAAGAGACCCCTTCCGAGAAGACTCGCCTCTACTACTCGATCAGCGAGGTAAGCGAGCTGCTCGACGTGAAGCAGCACGTGCTTCGCTACTGGGAGTCCCAGTTTCCCAACCTTAGGCCGAGGAAGAATCGCGCGGGCAACCGCATGTACCAGCCAAAGGACATCGACACGCTGAAGGCGATCAAGGAGCTGCTTTACGATCGCCGCTATACCATCGCGGGAGCGCGTCGCAGGCTGCTCAAACCCAACGAGCCGATCCCCGAGCCCACCGGGGAGGAACCGGAGATCGAGTTCCTCGCGCCGAAGCACCGCGAAGCCTTGCGCGGCGTGCGCGAGGAAGTGGTGTCGTTGCGCAATTGGCTGATTCGCCTCGAACGCGAGGCCGATGCTCGGCGGCGCGAACACCCACCCTCGGACGAGGGCCGAAGCGGCACACCAGAATTAGGCGTTGATGAATCGCGGCGGCCCCTCTAGGCTCGGAAAGCGAAGTTGGGTCGGGGCGTGGCGCAGCCCGGTAGCGCACTTGCATGGGGGGCAAGTGGTCGCTGGTTCAAATCCAGTCGCCCCGACCATTCTTCCATCCCCCACGATGTCGGATCGCACCGCTCATCCTCAGACGGTGCTCTCTTCTCCGCTTCACTGGTGATCCATGCGCATTCTGCTAACCAACGACGACGGCTTCGGCGCGGACGGATTGCAGGCGCTGGAGCGGGCCGCGAGAGAGTTCGGCGAGGTCGAGGTCGTCGCTCCCGATCGCGAGCAGAGCGGCGCCAGCCATGCCCTGACCATGAATCGGCCGGTGCGTCTCCGGCGTGTCGCAGCGGATCGCTATTCCGTCGACGGCACCCCGACCGACTGCGTGCTCCTGGCGGTTCGTGGATTCGATGGACGGCTGGATCGTCGTCCCGACCTCGTCCTCTCCGGCGTGAACCACGGCAGCAATCTCGGGGATGACGTCACCTATTCGGGCACGGTCGCCGCGGCCATGGAGGCGAACCTCTTCGGCATTCCGGCGATCGCATTCTCTCTGGCGGCGCCGGCTGAGAAGGGCGATCCGATCCACTGGGACACGGCGGAGCGTGTCGTCCGCGCCACCCTGCGGAGTGTGCTCGCCGCAGGCGATCGTTCGCTGCTCAATGTGAACATCCCGAATCTGCCGTTCGCGGCCATTCGCGGTAGTCGCGCCGCCAAGCTGGGCAAGCGGGTCTACCCGCGACCGCTGGGAGTGCGCCACGACCCGCACGGGCGGCCCTACTACTGGCTAGGCGACACTCACCCTGAGTGGGAGGCGGGGGAGGACACCGATTACGCGGCCTTGTCGCGCGGCTACGTAACCATGACCCCCTTGCACCTCGACCTTACCGACCACCGTGCGCTCGCGGGGTGCGCCGACCCTCCGATCGATCTCGGGCGAGAGGGGTGAGCGTGGACTACGTCGCGCAGCGAGAGCGGATGGTCCGCGAGCAGATCGCGGCACGCGGCGTCGAGGATCCCGAGGTGCTGCGGGCCATGCGCGCGGTGCCGCGTCACCGCTTCGTCGATCCTGCCCTGGCCCACTCGGCCTACGGCGATCACGCCCTCCCGATCGGGCTGGAACAGACGATTTCGCAGCCGTACATGGTCGGGCTCATGAGCTCCCTGCTCGAGGTGGGATCGGGGAGCCGCGTGCTCGAGGTTGGCACCGGTTCAGGCTATCAGGCTGCGGTGCTCTCGCGAATCGTTCAGGTGGTCTTCACGATCGAGCGTGTGCAGGCGCTCGCGCTGCGCGCGCAGTCGCTGTTGGCCGATCTCGGGTACGAGAACGTGGTGTTTCGAATCGGGGACGGCACCCTGGGTTGGCGACGCTTCGCCCCGTTCGACGCCATCGTGGTTACGGCCGGCGCGCCGGCCCCTCCGGCAACGCTCTTCGAGCAGCTCCGCCCCGGTGGTGTGCTGGTTGCCCCGGTCGGCCCGCGCGCCGAGCAACGGCTTCTGGTCCTGGAACGGAGGGAGGATGGAACGGTGCTGGAGCGCCGCAGTGTGCCCTGCACCTTCGTTCCGCTGATCGGTCGCGAGGGGTGGGATCCGACCGCGATCGACCGCCGCTAGCGCCCCCGATTCGAGATGCACGAGGCTCTTGTCACCGCACGGCGTGATGTTCTAGATTGCCGATCTGGCGATCGTGAGGTCGCCGCGCGACACACCTTGAGGTCGGGGCGTAGCGCAGCTGGTAGCGCACCTGGTTCGGGACTAGGGGGTCGGAGGTTCGAATCCTCTCGCCCCGACCACTATTCAAGGGCTCGCGGAGGTTCGATTGGATCCCACCCTGCCTGACCGTCTGCGTCGCGCCATCCGCGACGTGCCTGACTTCCCCAAGCAAGGCATCCTGTTTCGCGACATCACCACCTTGCTTGCTCGCCCGGAACTGGTCGACGAGGCGCTCGGTGCGCTCTGGGAGCCGTTCACCGGCGGCGTGGACCTCGTGGCGGGGGTGGAATCGCGCGGGTTCATTCTCGGCGCGACCATCGCCGCGCTCCATCGCCTTCCCTTCGTGCCACTGCGCAAGCCCGGGAAGCTCCCCGCCGCGGTGTGGCGTGAATCGTATGCACTGGAGTACGGCAGCGATGCCCTCGAAATGCACCAGGACGCGATCGCTCAGGGGCAACGGGTGTTGGTGATCGATGACCTCCTTGCCACCGGCGGGACGGCTGCGGCCGCGGCCCGCCTGGTGGAGCACGCGAACGGCTTGGTGGTGGGAATAGCCACCTTGGCGGAACTGACCTTCCTGAACGGTCGATCGCGCCTCGGCTCGTACCATGTGCACACCTTGGTGCGCTACGACGACTGATCCCCGATCGGATTCCGGCCACGCTCTCGAGTCACATTGATCCTGTCTTCTCTCCGTCCGCACCCGCCCGGCGGATTGACGCTGAGTTCGCGACCGCCTAACCTCCCCACACCGCTCCCGTAGCTCAGTTGGATAGAGCGGCGGTTTCCTAAACCGCAGGTCGCGCGTTCGAGCCGCGCCGGGGGCACATCATTGAGAGCTGGATGAGGCCCCGGCGCCCCCCAAGAAATCTGCAGGTCTGCGCATGACTCGCTCGGACAATCCACGCGCCCTGCCCAATCCGCCCCGGCGGCGCGAAGCCGGTCTGGTCTCGGAGCGTCGCGATTCCGCCGTGCCGGAAGCGGCGTCGCCCGTACCTGAAGCCGACGACGCGACGCTACTCTCCACTGCGGGGGCCGACTGGCGCGACCTGCTGGAAACGCGGCTGAGCCTGCTGCCTCGACAGAGCGGCGTGTACGTGATGCGCGACCAGAAGGGGCGCGTGCTCTACGTCGGGAAGGCGAAGCAACTCCACCAGCGAGTGCGCTCCTACTTCCGCGGCCCGCGCCCGGACGATCCGCGCCTGCAGGAACTGCGCCGGCGGATTCGCTCGTTCGATTACCTCGTCACCGCCACGGAGTCCGAGGCGTTGGTGCTCGAGACCAACCTGATCAAGCAGTACTCGCCGCCCTTCAATGTCCGCCTGAAGGACGACAAAAAGTACCCCTACCTCAAGATCACCACCGGTCACGAGTATCCCGCCCTCTGGGTCACACGAAGCGTCACCGCGGATGGCTCGCGCTACTTCGGGCCGTTCACGCAGGTCAAGGATCTCCGCCGCTGTTTGAAGACCTTGCGCGCCGTCTTTCAACTTCGGAACTGCAGCGACCGCCGCATCGTGCAGGGCGGGCGCGAGTGCCTCCAGTACTTCATCGGCGCCTGCAGCGCGCCGTGCACCGCGCGAGTCGATCGCGCCGCCTACCGAGAACAGGTCGAGCCTCTGGTCGCGCTCTTGTCCGGCAGAAGCGAGGAGGTGCTGGCGCGGTTGCGGGAGCGCATGCACGGCGCCGCGCGCGAATTGCGCTTCGAGGAGAGCGCCCGGCTTCGCGATGGCATCGCGGGACTCGAACTGCTCGTGCAGGAACAGCGCATGACGCCACCGGTCGACACGCGCCTCACCGTGGCGGGCCTCGCGCTCAGGGGCAATCGGGCCGCCGTCGTCCTCTTGCAGGTCGAAGAGGGGAAGGTGTTGGGCAAGTCACAGCGCCTGCTCACCGGGGTCGCGGGGCGCACGCGCGCGGAGGTTCTCCGCAGCTTCGTCCTGGCGGAGTTCCTCGCGGCCGCCAACGTGCCGCGCACGCTGGTCTGTCCCATCGCGCCACAGGAGCGAGCCGGCCTCGAGCAGACCTTGGGCGAACGCGTAGGACACGCGGTGACGATCCGCACCGGCGCGCGCGGGGAACTCCGCGGCCTGCTCTCGGCGGCCGAGGAGAACGCCCACCTGGTGCTCGAGGAGGAGGAGCTGCTCGCGGCGGCAAAGACGGCTCGGGTCGCGCAGGCGGTTTACGAGCTGCAGAGCGCGCTGTCGCTCGCGAAGCCCCCCTATCGAATCGAGGGGTACGACATCAGCAACTTTCAGGGCTCGCACCCGGTCGCGTCGCGCGTCGTCTTTCAGGACGGAAAGCCGTTGAAGGCCGCATATCGTCGACTTAGGATGAACCACGTTCCTGGACCGGACGACTTTGCCATGATGGGCGAGGTGGTGCGGCGCAGGCTCGAGAAGCTGCAGGACCCCAGGGAAGTCGCCCCCGATCTGATTCTCGTCGACGGCGGAATCGGACAGGTGGCGCGGGCGAAGGCAGTGCTCGAGGAGATGGGCTTCTCCCATCTCGCCTTGGCGGGGTTGGCCAAGAAAGAGGAGGAGGTCGTGCTCCCCCAGGGAGGCCAGCCGCTCCGCTTGCCGCGAAACTCCGAAGCGCTTCGATTGCTGCAGCGAGTGCGTGACGAGGCTCATCGGTTCGCCGTGGAGTATCACCGCAAGCTGCGGACGAAGGCGCAAAAGCACTCAGAATTGGATCAGATTCGAGGCATCGGACCGAAGCGGCGGCGACTGTTGCTCCGGCGCTTCGGCAGCATCGCCGCGTTACGCTCCGTTTCCGAGGCGGAACTCGCCGCTCTTCCAGGATTCGGCGCCGCCCTGGCCCAGGCGGTGAAGCAGGCATTGATCGGATCGTCATCCGTTGGAGGAGGTGGGGCATGAAGCAGTGGGTGGAGGACTATCTCTTCCACTTGAGCTGAGCGCCGGCTCTCTCCGCGCACCGTTACTGCGTATCGGTCCGACCTCGAAGCTCACCTCGTTGCCATGAACGCCGCCGGGGTCGGCGAGTGGAGCGAGGTCACCACCGACCACCTGCGAGAGTACTTGGCGCGCATGCACGACGCGGGATCCGCCGCTCGATCGCGGCGTCGAGCACGTTCGACGCTCCGGGGCTTCTATCGCTACCTGCGCCGCGAAAACCTGCTGCGGGTCGATCCGGCCCGCGAGGTCGAGTTGCCCAAGATGGGGCGAGCGGTGCCTGACTCGATTCCGGCTCCGGAGATCGAACGCCTCTTGGGCGCAGTCGGTGCCGCCGACGATCTCTCCCGCCGCGACCGCGCGCTGTTCGAGCTGGCCTATGGCGCGGGGCTCCGAGTCTCGGAGCTGTTGACCATCGACATCGAAGCGATCGACCTGCGTGAACGCTGGCTCCGGGTGCGAGGGAAGGGTGACAAGGAGCGGATCGTACCCCTCGGGCGACCGGCTGCGCTGGCGATCCGAGCCTATCTCGACGGGCCGCGCGCCCGACAGCTGGGCGCGCGACGGGATCCCGGCGTGCTGTTCTTGAACGCCCGTGGCACCGCGCTGGGCAGGATGGGCTTCTGGAAGATCCTCCGGTCGCGCGCGGCTGAGGCGGGGCTGGCCCTCGACCGGATTCATCCACATCTGCTGCGGCACACCTTGCCACACACCTGCTCGATGGCGGCGCCTCGCTCCGAACCGTGCAGGAGCTGTTGGGTCACGCCCACATCAGGACGACCGAGATCTACACCGCGGTGTCTCGGGATCGTCTGCGCAACGTCCACCGTGAACATCATCCGAGAGGATGAGGAAGGACCGCCGTGCGAATCTCGAAAATGGTCGGCCTGCTCCTCGTTTCGATCGCGATCGGAATGGCGCTCGATTCATTCTCACCGGCCTTCGCCTATGAGCAACGCGTGGGAACGGTGAGCCTCGGAGTCCAGGGAGGCGCCGGTATTCTCTCCGGACGGGACGCGTGGACCCGCAACACGACGGAAGTCCCGTACGACTCCTTCGATTGGTCGGGCGGTCTCGGGATTCGACTCCGCTACTCCCTGGATCGAACCCATGCTCTCGGAATTTCCTTCGAGGATCTGCGCTTCGACCGTAAGGCGGGAAAGGACGCCTCGCTTCCGGGGCAGTATCAGCTCAACAACTTCATGTTGGATTACTACCTGCACTTCCACCGTCGATACAAGGTCAGCCGCTACCTCGTCCTCGGAGCGGGAATTCATCGCCCGACCTTTCGGCTGAACAAAGCGGAGAACATCCTTCCGGGAGAGGGACCGATCGCGAACTTCGGTGGGGGTATGGAGTACTTCGTCCGACGTGCCTTCGCCATTGACGCCTCGCTCCGGGCCTACTACTTCAAGCCCAAGGGAGGGAGTGCGACGGCGGGCGAACTCATGCTGGGGATTCACTACTACCTGCTGAACTGAGGTGGCCAGGCGATCGATCGAGGTGGTGCGGTGCGTAGAGAGATCGGGCGGCGGTGAGCAGAGCGAGCGATGACCGTTCGTAGCGTAGCGTCCAAACGGTCCCGGCATCGAAACGAGGAGTTGGGCCGGCCACGCGTGGAGGAAGAACGTCGGTGACGGTGACCCACAAGAAATACGAAGTGGGCGACAAGATCTACCACCAGGATTATGGCGAGGGGATGGTCGTCGAAGTTCGCCCACGACCGTTCTTTGATGTGCTCGAGGTGGCTTTCGGGGATGGCGTCAGGCGCCTGAACTCCAACCACCCAAAGGTGGGCGAGCCACCAGCCAAGGCGATCGGGGGAGAGATCGCCCCCAACGGAAAACGCAAATCTGCCGAGTCGCGTCGCGGCCGCGTGCGGCGACCCGGTGGGAATGGCCAGCCCGACGCGGCAACCGCGGTCGCAGTGAGCGAGGTCGGGACTCGGGAGTCAACGCCAGCGGTCGGCGGAGCACCCGACCCTGAGTCGGCGGGGGAGGCAGCCTTCCTTCCACGCCTCCGATTCATCGAGGACGCGTCCCTTGCTCTCGACCTCGATCCGATGCTGGAGCTCATGGGCGCGTCAGTGGCCCCAGCCGATGGAGGCGGTGGCTTCCTCTTCCATGTACAGGCGGCTCGGCTGTCCCTGACCCACGGTTTCCGCGACTTGCTCGCACTCTCCGCCGTGCGCGACATCGACCGTTACGACTTTCAGGTGAATGCTGTCCTCCGTGTCCTTCGCCAGATGCGCGGTCGCGCCATCCTGGCCGACGAGGTGGGGCTCGGAAAGACAATCGAGGCCGGGCTGATTCTCAAGGAGTATGTGCTGCGTGGCTTGGTGCGCCGCGCGCTGGTGCTCACCCCCGTCTCGCTGATGTCGCAGTGGCGGGAGGAGCTGAGGCACAAGTTCGACCTGCCGTTCGAAATCCGCTCCCGAGGAGAGGAGTGGAACGCGCACCCCTTCCTGATCGCGTCGATCGACACGGCGAAGACCGAGCGGCACCGCGACGAGATCGGTAGCGCAGGATTCGATCTCTTGGTGGTGGACGAGGCCCACCGGCTCCGCAATCACCTCACGCAGGGTTGGAAGTTCGTTGATGCCCTGAGCCTCAAGTACCTGCTGCTGCTCACCGCAACTCCGGTGCAAAACGATCTGCGCGAGCTTTACAACCTGGTCACCTTGCTGAAGCCGGGGGCACTTGGCACCTATCGCGCCTTCCGCAAGGAATTCATGGTGCGCGGGGACAAGCGGCTGCCCAAGAACACGCGAACGCTCGCGCGCATGCTGTCCCGCGTGATGGTGCGAACGAGCCGCAGCTCGACGGCCCTCCCATTCCCGGCTCGCGAAGTTCGGATCCGGCCCTTCGAAATGAGCAAGGAGGAGCGCGCGCTTTACGACGGCGTCGCGGAGTTGGTACGCGACACGGTCGAGGGCGCGCAGACCAAGGAGCTGCCGCGGTGGAATTTCCTCCTCATGGTTTTGCAGAAGGAGATGGGCTCCTCCGCGGTGGCCGCGGTCAAGACGCTTGAACGTTGCCAGCCGGTCTTCGGCAAGGGAACGCCGGCGCGACGGCTCAAGCGCCTCCTCGATATCGGACGATCGATTCGCGTGCAATCGAAGACCGAAGGACTGGTCGATCTGCTCCGCGAGCAGGCCGGCGACAAGGTGATCGTCTTCACCCAGTTTCGACGCACCCTGGAGTTCTTGGATGAGCGACTGCGCGCCGAAGGGATCGGGACGGCCGTGTTCCACGGCAGCCTGAGCCCCAACGACAAGGATCGCGCGATCCAGGCGTTCCGCGGCGACGCACCGGTGCTGCTCTCGACCGAGGCGGGCGGCGAAGGACGCAACCTTCAATTCTGTCGGAACGTGGTGAACTACGACCTACCCTGGAATCCGATGCGGATCGAGCAGCGCATCGGGCGAGTCCACCGGCTCGGACAAACGCGCGATACCCGAATCTGGAACTTCAGCACGCGTGACACCGTCGAGGATTACGTGCTGGCCATTCTCCATCGAAAGATCCAGATGTTTGAGCTCGTGATCGGCGAGATGGACATGGTGCTCGGACACTGGAGCGACCGAGAGAGCTTCGAGAACGAGATCTTCCGCATCTGGACCCGGGTGAGGAATCCCGAGGAACGCCGGATCGCCTTCGAGGAGTTTGGCGATCAGCTCGCCTTGGCGCGCCAACGCCACGAACGGGTCAAGGACTTCGACGAGTCCATCTTCTCGCGACTCGAGATCTCGCCCTCGGTCGACGTCGAGGAGGAGTTGGCGTGAAGCCGGTACAACTCCGCAGTTTCATCGGCACGCTGCTGACCTCCCGCGGTGCCCAGGTCGAGGAGGTGGGCGCGCACCTCCTGACCGTTACGGCGCCGGCCAAGCTAGCGCAGCGACTGGGTCCGAGCGAGTTGGTGCTCGCCTTCCATCCGAATGGACTGAAGGAGAACCCACGCTCCGAGCTCGCTACCGTCGGGAACCCGGTGTTCGAGCGGATCCTCGAGCTGGCGCTTGAGACCGGGCGCATCGGGCAACGCTTCATGCACGCCACAACCAAGCGGCGAACGCAGGTCGATCCCACCAAGCTCTGGGGCGCTGCTGCCGGGGGGGTCGGGCCGGCCGAGCCGATCTACACTCCGGTCTACTTCCTCCTGTTCAAGATCGAGTACTCCCTGGAGGAGGTGCCGGACGAGCTCGAGGCAGTAGCGATCGACGGGCTCACCCTCGAGGCGTGGAAGGAAACGCCCGAGCTCGCGGAGTTCTGGATGGGCCTGGAGGAAGAGCCTGACGCGGGGCGGCGCGCGGAGCCGGCCTTCCCGGTGCCCGAATCGGTCGGACAGGTCGCGCTCCAAACGTTGGAGCGAAAGCTGCGCAAGCGGGTCGCGCGGGTGAGGCGAATCTCCGAAGAGCACTTGGAGCGCGAGACCGAGAGCATCAAGGGCTATTACGAGCAGCTCATTCACGAGACCCGGAACGTTGGCCGGCGGTGGAATTCGTCGGCCGACGAGAAGTCCGATCGCATCCGGGTACTCCAACTGGACTGGAAGCGCCGAATCGAGGAAGCACAGCAGTTCTGGGGCGCCCAGCACGATGTCCGGCTCTCCGCCATCGGCGTGGCCTTCCGACCGAGACTTCGCTTCCGTCCCAAGGCTCGCGGGCGGACGAAGGCAGGCGGCCCGTCTTTCTACTTCGACGAGATCGAGCAGGCACCGCTCGGGCCACGCTGAGCGTCAACGCCGCGGCCATGGTTGACGTCCCGCGCGCTCGCAGCGTAGATTCCACGCTTTGAGATCGGGCGGAGACAATCGTCCCGCCGTGAAGCAAAGGCTCGGACCCGAGGGACCACCAGTGGTTGAGAAGGCGAATACCGGCTCGCAGATCACGCCGGACGAGCAGCTCGAACTCAAGATGGCGGAATGGTCGGACGCGCTCCGCAAGAACGCGCGTTGGCTGGCGGTCGCCGGGGGAGTGGTCCTGGCAGTCGGTTTGGGCGGAGTGCTCTGGACGCGCCAGAAGGCGCAGACCGAGGCCAAGGCCGGGGCCGCGATGCTGCAGGCCGAGGCTCAGTACTTCAGCGGCGCCACCGCGCAGGCTCTGAGCGAATTCCAGTCCATCGCAGATCGCTATGGTTCGACCACGAGCGGAGCGCACGCGCTGCTGTTCGTGGGCAATTGCCAGCTTTCCCAGGGACGCGCCGCGGAGGCGGAGTCGGCCTACCGTAAGGCACTCGGGCGTGCCGGCGCCGACGAGGTCTTCCACTCTGCGGCCCAGCGCGGTATCGGTGCCTCGCTCCTCGCCCAGGGCAAGGCGAGCGATGCAGCCAAGGCCTATGCCGAAGCTGCAGCGCGCAGTGGGAATCCAATGCAGGCCGACGACTGGTTGTCGGCCGGACGGGCCTACTCTGCGGCCGGGGACGCGACCCAAGCTGCGCGCGCCTTCCAGCGGGTCGTTGACGAGTTTCCCGATAATCCCAGGGCGATCGAGGCGAAGGTCCGGCTCGAAGAGGCGCGGGCTTCCGGCAGGTAGACCGCGCCGCGGCGTTCGCGCGCCGCTTCCATGGATGGCCAGTTCGATGGATGGCCAGTTCGATGGATGGCCAGTTTGATGGATGGCTAGCGCGCCACCGCGATGAGTTCCGGCCGTTTCGTCAGGTAGCTGCGGACGCACTTGCTCACCTCCGCAGGTGTGACCGCGGCGATGGATCGCTCGAATGCTTCAACGCTGCCCGCCGACTCCCCGCAGAATGGCCACACCGGTCGCGTAAGCCAGGTTGATCCGAGTTGCCCTCCGCATGAGCCCCGCACCGCGGAGCTTGCCAATCGTCTGGGCCGTTTCATCGACAGAGGGTACCGAAGCCGCCAGACTGTCGACCGCGGCGCGGACTCCTTCGACGATGCGGGGCAGCGCGCTGACCTGAGCGCCCGCGCCCGCCTGCCACAAGTACGACCCCTGCGGCGTGCGCACGAGGTTGCTGCCGATGCTGTAGGCCAACCCTTCGCGCTCCCTGAGCTGAAACGCGAATCGATCGGAGAGGATTGCGTTGGCCACCGTGAGGGCGGCGCGATCGGCTTCGGAGACTTGGCCGATCAGGCGGAAGAGCTGGAGATTCGCCTGTGCCGCACCCACCGAATCGACCAACACGGCGGGAGGGGGAGTGTCCCGATCAGGGCCGGCGAGATCGCGAGCCAGTGCGCTGCCGTCGGCCGTTGCCCCGGGCGCGAAGGCCGACGCCAGTCGGATGCTTTGCGCGGCGCTCTCCTCCTGTGCGGGGGAGTAGGGGGGGACACCCGCGGCAAGCGTGCCCAGGGATCGTTCGAGCACGGACCTCGCCTCCTGCACCGGCAAGCTCGTTGCCACGACGAAGAGCATGCCCGAGGGATCGAGATAGGTCGGAGCCCAGCGACGAATCGCGGTGAGGTCAAGCGACTGGAGCGACGCGGCATCGCCGTAGACTCCGCTGCGCTGCCACAGAGTGCGATCGACCAGTCGACGCACCGCCTCGCGTCCCGACTTTCGTCCCTTCTCCGCGCGCTCGATCAGAACCTGACGCGCCCGATCGAATGTCTCCTGGCTCAAGCGCGGAGAGCGCAGCGTTTGCGCCACGAGATCGAGCGTGGCGGCTGCGTTCCGGTCCAAACCTTGCACGCGCAGGTAGCTCCACTCGGGCACGCTGTAGAAATCGTCGTACGGGATTCGCGGATCGTCCGCGGTCTTCCACTCCACACCGAGCTCATCCAGCCGTCGTCCGAATTGCTCCGGGGTCAGAGTCACCGGTCCTTCCGCGAGGGCGAGATGCAGCAGTTCCGCCGCGCCGGCGCCCCCCGCGGGCTCACGTGCGGAGCGATCGCGAATGAAGCCGTGAATCGCTAGGACGCCGCTCTCCGGGCTGCTGAGCAGAACGACCTCGGCCCCGTTCGCCAGTGAGAACCGCTCCATCGTGGTAGGACCTGCGGAGGCGGAGTCGGGTGCGCTCGTCGGGGTGTCCGGCATCAGGATCGTGACGCGATCAGCCGGTCTTGCCAGCGGGTTCGCGGCCTGCTCCACCTGCGCCACGGTCACATCCCGGATGGAGCGAAGCGTCATGGCCATCGCCGGCAAGCCGCGAGCTGCCAGGGCCTCGCCGCGGAGGATCCCGTAGTAGTGAGGTTTTTCGCGGAGGAACTCCTCGTCTGCCTCCTGGCGGGTGCGCCAGGCCGCGAGGGCCGCGGGATCGAGGGGGAGACCGGCGACCTGCGCCCGCACTTGCTCGAACACGGTAACCAGGCTCTCGGGGTCGGCCCCCTCGGGCAGGTCGAGGCGGACGCGGGTGAGGGAGAGGCCCGGGTACTCCGCAAGCTCGAATCCGTATCCCCCGAGCCGCGCCCCTAGGCGGCGGGCTAAGGCGGAGCCGAAGGGGGACGACTCCCCTCCCATCGAAATCTCCGTCTTGGCGCGGTATGCCGTGTATTCCAATGAGCTTGGCGCGGGCCCCTGCCACATCAGTTGAACGACCGGTGTTTCCACCGGGAGATGATGAATCCGCACACGCGGAGCTCGGAGGTCCAAGGTTGGTATGGCGTTCGGCGTGACCTCTCGAGGAATCTCTCCTCCGACGGTCGCCTCAAGGCTGTCGATCGCGGCATCGGGATCGATGTCGCCAATCAGGATCCAGGTGACGTTTCCGGCCGCATAGAACCGTTGGTAAAAGCCCTGAAGCTCTTCGCGACTCAGGTTGCGGATCGACTCAGGGGTCCCCAAGGTCGGCAGGCCGTAGCCGCCGCTTCCGAAGGCATCCGCCAACAGGATCTGTTCTTGGTCGTAGTCTCCGTTGTCACGGTCCTTGGCGAGCTCTTCGATGATGATGCCGCGTTCCTTCTCGACCTTCTCTGCGGAGAGCACCGAGTGGAAGACCATCGACTGCTGGAGCCGGAGCGCCCGAGGGAACGACTCCGATGGGCTCAGGATGAAGTGCGCCATGTGGGTCGGTCGCGTCGTGGCGTTGTGGTAGACACCCATGCGGTCAAACGCGGCATAGAGCTCCTCCTGGGACATCGTTTCCGTGCCGTTGAAGAGCAGATGCTCCAGGAAGTGGCTTGCACCCTGGGTCTTCGCGTCTTCAGCCGCCGAGCCGGCGTGCACGATGGCGGTCGAACCGACGAGCGGCGCCGCGTGGTTGGCGATCACCAGGTACTCGAGACCGTTCGAGAGGTAGCCCCAGCGAACGGGATCGGCGGCGAAGGCGCCGGAGGTGGCGACGGCAAGCGCGACGATCACGGCAAGGCAGCACGTGAACGGGAGCAGAAGGAGACATTTCCAAACGCGGAAGCTGGTGGATTGACGGACAGGGCCGCGCCGAGTGCTTGTCGCATAAGGAACATTATGTAAACTCGCGTGCGTCCTGCCTCGATCAGTCGATTCGCACTGCCCGTCGTGTCTCCGCGTTGCCTCGTGCATTGGAGTTCCTCCTCCCCGGCATCCTGCCCGCGCGGGCCTTCGACCCGCCCTTAACTCACCCCGCTCCGACTCCGCACCGCAAGAACAGAAAAGCTACCGACTTGGGGCGTCCGTCGCAGCCTGTGGAATCTGGGGTTTCAGATGTAGCCTCGGCCTGACCCGCGACGGCACGCGCCTTTCGTCACTCATTCACGAAGGCAGCTGGACCTCCCGCAACTGGGTTTTGACTGATGGCTGTCTTCGCTTCGGGAGTGATCCTGGGGCGCACGTGAGCAGTCTTAGGGTTCGCGGGCACACGGTTGAGGGGTTCCGTTTCGATACCTTAAGCACGGCGCTTCGGAGAATCTCCCGCTTTCAGTCGCCGGCTCCGCCGGCACACCAGGCCCCCGGCTAAGGCCCTTGGGGCCTGGTTCTTTTCTGACCGAATTCTAGTCGGCGGTAAGGCGGCGCTTCGCCTCGGCCGAGAACCAGGACCCCGGGCCTTCCTTCTGCGCCTTCTGGTACGACTTCTTGGCGTCCTTCTTCTTCCCGACCGCGTCATGGGCCTGGGCGAGGTAGAAGAGCGCCTCCGCGCGTCGTGGCGACTTCTTCGAACCATCCAGCCACTCCTCGAGGCGATCGCGAGCCTCCTCCGCCCGTCCGGCCTTGAGCAGCAGGATCCCCCGATCGAGGGCATACCCTTCGCGTGCGTCGGTCGAGACGTTCGGCAGGAGCAGAAGGGTGTCGATCTGCGCCAGCGACTCGCCGTACCGCCCGGCCGTCGCCAGCAGATTTGAGAGCACGACGCGCGATACGTCGTCGTCCGGCTTCTTCCACACCCGACGCGAGAAGTCGTCGATCTCGCCGCTCACGTCCAGGACTTCGCGCATGGTAGCGGCGAACTGATCAGGGGGAAGGAAGCCGCGCACCTGCTTCCGAAGAGATCCGTCCGGGTTCAGGAAGGTGATCGTGGGGTAGGCACTCACACCGTAGCGTGCGGCCACCGCCACCTCGGACTCTGCGTTGACCTTGACGCTCACCAGCCGATTCGCGAGATCGCACACGGTCGGGTCGACGTAGGTCTTCTGGTCGAGCACCTTGCACCAGTGGCACCAGTGGGTGAAGAAGTCGACCATTACGATCTTGTTCTCGGACTTCGCCTGTTCGAGCGCCCACTGAAATTGTGGATTCCAATCGATCTCGGCGGCGGGCGCTGGCGCGGCGAGGAGAAGCGACGCGGCGACCGCCAGCATCGCGCCCAGTCCGACCCCTCGCCTCCCCGAGGTTAGGCTGGTCGCTCGGGTCACGCTTTCACTCCGAGCACCGACTCGATCTGCCTCAGGATGTCGTTCTTCGGCCGCAGGCCAACGATCTGACCGCGGGCCTGCCCACCCGAGAAGAGCATGATGGTTGGGATGCTCTGGATTCCGAACCGCTGGGTGACGGCGGGATTTTCATCGACGTTCAGCTTCAACACCTTCACCTTCCCCGCCAGCTCGGTGCCGACCTGGTCGATGATCGGTCCCAGCTGTCGGCACGGCCCACACCACTCGGCCCAGAAGTCAACGAGCACTGGAATCTCGCTCTGCAGGACGTCAGTTTGAAAGCTCCCGTCTTGGGTCGCGGCTACGCTCGACATATCTCGGTGCCTCCTCTCCGGCCAATCGGTAGTTAGATTCTCGCCCAGTTGAGATGTCGCCATCGTCCGGGCGATTTCGACGGCACGGCGCGCTTGCGCCGACTACTTCCCCTCCCGGCGATTCCCCGGACGTCCAAGATCGGCTCCGAGGACCGCGCACTCCAAGGCGAATCGCTCCTGGTTTCCCGGGATGCGTCCGGTCTTGATCGCGCGTTCCAATTCATAGACGCGAAGAGCCAGGGAGTTCACTCGCGGGTCGCTCCCCCGCGCCGCCAGCGCCTCCCGTGACTTCTGCTGCAGGAGCCATTGCACGCGAAGCACCGGCTCCGATTCCGCGAGAACATCCCAATCACGCAGCCCCTCGCTGGTCTGTCCGGACGTCCAGGCGTTGACGAGGTCCCAGACGGTTGCGGCGCGACCCTTTCGCAGCAGAGTCAGGATGTCTTCCCCTTCGAGACTCGAGTCGCGGAGGAACAGCTCGATCTTCTCCAGCTCGCGCGAGAGCTCCTGGAGGTCCGGACCGATCGCTTGCAAGAGTGCCTGCGCCGAGCTCGGACTCAGCTTGACCGGGCGGCGACGGCACTCCTCCAAGAGCCAGCGCAATGCCTCGTCCGCGCGCGGGTGCCACAGCTCGACCACCTGGCAGAGCTCGGCCAGCCGCGCCGACCACTCGTTCTTCCGTCCGAACTCCCGCGCGGTGAGTTCGGTGACGGCAACGAAGACGGTGTCGGGATGCCCTCCGGCAAGCCCCCGTTGGAGGGCCTCCTTCTCCGCCGATGCCGCGCGGCCCGCCCGCTCCGCCTCGAGCAGGATCACGATCCGCCGAGTCGCGAAGAGCCCGGTGGAACCGAGGGCTGCAGCCACGTCGCCCAGCGGAGTTTCAGAAGCCCAGAAGCGATCGACGTCCACCCCGCTTCCCGCCCGCTCGCGAATCATTGCGATAGCCTGATCGCGCAGCAGGGTCTCCGGCCCGGCCAAGAGCAGTGCGGGAGCGGTGCCCTCGCGTTCGACCCGCTCGAGCCAGTTTCCCTTCAGCCAATCGCCATAGCGGAGCGGAGCAGGGCGCGTCACCAGGACTCCAGGGTTCGGTTGACGATGTCTCGGGTCAGGCTGGACATGGCGTCCTTGCGGGCGGCGTCCTCGGTCGTGATCGTCGCCGTCGTGTCGCTCGGCTTGTAGATCGACGTCGCCTTGAGCGCTTCGTCCTTCCAGATCTCACGATTGCGCACCACGTCGCGCAGCGCGAGCGAAACGGTGATGATCACGATGTAGTCCCGCGGGGACTGATCGGCCGTGTAGTTCAGCACCTTGTTCTCGTAGGAAACGACCTGCGCGTCGAAGCGCGCCTGGGCCTGCGATTCGGAAGCCAGCTTCAAGCGGCCGTCTTCGACCAATCGATCGGTCAAGGCCGCGGTGAGCTGCTGGGCGAGTTCCGGCTCCACGGTTTGATTGCCGAAGGTCGGGACCGCCACGCTCTTGATGTGGGCGGGAAGGGCGGATCCGGAGAAGGAGTACGCGCAGCCGAAGGTGGCGCTGATCAGGAGGGCTCCGAGTGCGGCCGGCAGGCGAGCGGCGCGTTGAGTCGATGGGTGGGCGCCGCTCCCCTGCCGTCCCTGGATCATCCTCCGACCACCCTCCGCTTTTCCGTTTCGCCGTCGGCAGTATAGGCAGCGGGCGGTGAGGACACAAGGCGGGGACCGGGCGCGCCGGCCTCCTCCTCCGAGAGGTCGTGAAGCTTCATTCGATAGCGGAGCTTGTCGCGTTTGACGTGCAGCACCTCCGCGGTGCGGCTCTGATTCCAGTTCGTGCTCTCAGCCGCGCGGACGATCATGCCGCGCTCGATCTCGCGGAGGATCTCCTCGAATTGGATGCCCTCGGCGCCGACCTGTCCGTCAATCAGGATGCGATGAAGCTTCTCGAGCACGCTCCCGCCGTTCTGCCCGCGCGGGGTTGCCGCCAGCCGCAGGTGCGTCGCCTCGACCGTTTCGGAGTCCTCGAGCAGCACGGTCCGCTCGCAGAGATTCCGGAGCTCGCGGATGTTCCCCGGCCACGGGTACTCGACCAGCTTGCGCTCGGCGTCCTTCGAGATGTTGCGGAACTGCTTGTGGAAGGACTTGGCGAAGTGCGCGATGAAGTGCCGAGCGAGGAGCGGAATGTCTTCCCGACGATCGCGGAGCGACGGCATGGCCAACGGCACGACCATGAGTCGGTAGTAGAGGTCTTCGCGGAAGCGGCCCTCGCGTACCAGCTTCTCCAAGTCCTGATTGGTCGCGCTGATGATGCGCACCGACACCTTGAGGTCGCGGGTGCCGCCGACGCGACGGAAGGTCATGCTCTCGAGAACTTTGAGCAGCTTCACCTGGAGCCCAATCGGCATCTCCCCCACCTCGTCGAGGAAGAGGGTGCCGCCGTTGGCCAGCTCGAGCAGTCCCTGCTTCTGGGTGCGCGCGTCGGTGAAGGCGCCGCGCTCATGGCCGAACAGCTCGCTCTCCAAGAGCTCGCCCGGAATGGCCGCGCAGTTGATTTCGAGGAAGGGCTTCTCGGCGCGCGGGCTGGCCGAGTGGATCAGGTTCGCGATGATCTGCTTGCCCGTCCCGCTCTCTCCCGTGATGAGCACGCTGGTCGAGTCGGAGACTGCAACCTTGTCGACCAACTCGTACACCTTCCGAATCGCGGGCGAGAGGCCGCGCACGAACTCGCGGGAGAATCGCTCGCGCTCGGTCCGTCGATGGTGCTCGAGCTCGCGCCACATGCGCACCGAGTCGAGTGCCTTGGCCACGATCACGGTGACCTGCTCGAGGTTGACCGGCTTGATCAGGTAGTCATAGGCGCCGCGCTTCATCGCTTGCACCGCGGTTTCCACCTCGGCGAAGGCAGTCATGAGGATCACGGGGATCTCTGGCACCCGCTCCTTGAAGTACGACAGGAGATCGAGTCCGCTGCGATCGGGCAAGCGCAGGTCGAGCAGGATCAGATCGGGCGCCTGCTCGTCGAACCGCGCGATCCCCTCGCCCCCGGTGGCGGCGGCGCGAACCTCGTACCCGTCGTCGAGGAGGGCCTTCTCCAGGAAGTGACGCAGCGAGTCCTGGTCGTCAACGATCAGAATGGACGACGGCATTCTCTTCCACCCTTTCCGCTCCCCCCGCGGGAAGCTCGAGTCTTGCGATGGTTCCCCCTCCCGGACGCGAGGAGAGCGACAGCCTTCCACCGTGCTGCTGCGCGATGGCGTGTGACAGATAGAGGCCGAGCCCGGTGCCGTTCCCCTTCGTGGTGAAGAAGGGCTCAAAGGCTCTGGCGCGTTCTTCCTCGCTCATGCCCGGACCACGATCGGCGACGGCGAAGGCGAGGCCTCCGTCATCCCGCTCTTCCCAGGTGAGCGAGACCACTTCTTCCGCCGGTGACGCCTCGATTGCATTCTTGACCAGGTTGAGCAGGACTTGTTCGAGTCGTTCGGCGTCCGCCCAGCAGTGGCAATCGCTCGGGCCACGCAAGTCCAACCGGACCCCTCGCGGACGGCGCAACGGATCGACGGTCTGCGCGAGGTGCTGCACCAGCCGTGGGACCTCGAGCGCCTTCGGATCGAGCGGCCGAGGCCGTGTGTAGTCGAGGAGGTCGGAGACGATGCGATTGAGTCGACGAACCTCGCTGGTCACGAATCGGATGTCATCCTGCTCCGGTGCGTCGGCGTTGAAGCGGCGCGCGATGTACTGCACTCCGGCCTCGATTCCGGCCAGCGGATTTCGGATCTCGTGGGCGATGCCGGCGGCGAAGCGACCGAGTGCGGCCAGGTGGTCGAGTCGCCGGATCTCCTCCTCCATCTCCTTGACCGCGGTGAGATCGGTGAGATTCACGACCAGGCCGCGGAAGGATCCGGTGTCGTCCTGGATCGGAGAGGTCGCAAGGTTGATCGGCAGCGGCCCGTGCGCGCCGGGCAGCGCCAACTCGTGCGGCGCGGGCGCGGCCTCGGCCCGGAGTGCCGCTCGCAGGTGATCGATCAGCACGGGCGCCTTCGGGCGGAGGAGCTCGATCGACTGGCCGCGCAACGAGTCCTCATCCGGCAGTTCCAGCATGTGCGCGGCCGCCGCGTTGATCTCCAGGATCTGCCCATCCGCGCCGACTGCCAGCACGCCGTCCCGCATTGCCTCGAGCAGCTGGCGGCGAAAGCGATCGGATCGTTCCTGGGCTTCGCGGTGGCGCAGGGTTTCGAGGATGCCGGCCACGCGCCGCGCGATCGCACCCGGGGAGGGATCATCGACCCCCCACTCCCCGTCGCGGTTCATGCAGAGCAGACCCACGCAGGCATCCGGATCGTCGAGCGCGTTGGCGCCGCGCGTGCCGAGTGACTCATTGAAGCGGAAGCGCGCCGGGTGCAGGCGATCTCCTTCCGGCGGCAGGTGCTCGAGGTGCACACGCTCCAAACCCCGCGCGCGCTGCGACCCGTAGTAGCCCACCCAGCCGGCCGGGTGCTCGCTTCGCCGCAGACAGAGGATCTCGTCGAGGCAAAGTACACGCAGGAGGTAGGTCGTCAACGTGTCGAGGATCGAGTTCGCGTCGTGCCCGCGGAGCAGCGCCTCGACCAGCTCTTGGAAGCTCGCGTGGTGAATCTGATCGCGGATGCCGCGGCGCTGCAGCAACTCGGTCTCTTCGGCCAAGCGCAGGAACAGGTCGGTCAAATTCTCGGGCGACGGGGCCGGCAACTCGGCCAACGCCGGGAGGACCGCTCGGAGTTCCTCCATTCGTCGCTCGACCAGAGACCACCGGTCGTCGCGCGCCTCTCGCTGCATGACACCTCCTGGATGGGGATTTTCCCCCAAGGTGTTGTCGAGAGGTTGCGCGTCGGCCTGAAGAGAATTCCTTCGAGTGGGCGAAATCGCCCCGGAAGCGGGGCGTCGCTACTCGAACTCGACCGCCACGCCGTTGCCGCGCCGATCGACCACTACGGTCGAGCCGGCGGGCACCTCGTCGGCCAAGCAGAGTCGGCTGATCTTCGTCTCGACCTCGCGCTGTAGATAGCGGCGTAAGGGGCGGGCGCCGAAGACGGGATCATATCCACGGTCCGCCACCAGCTCTCGCGCTTCGGGGGTCAGCCGAAGGTTCAGGTCTCGATCGGCCAGCCGTCGCTTCAACTCCTCGACCAGGAGGTCGACGATCGAAAGGATCTCATCCCGCGTGAGCGGCTTGAAGAGCACGATCTCGTCGATGCGATTCAGGAACTCCGGACGGAAGTGCAGCCGCAGCTCGCGCATGACCGCATCACGCGTGGCGTCCGAGATGCGTCCGGTGAGCCCCACCGCGTCGAGCAGCAGGGTCGAGCCTAGGTTCGAGGTCAGAATCACGACCGTGTTCTTGAAGTCGACCACGCGTCCCTGCGAGTCGGTGGCTCGTCCGTCATCCAGAACCTGCAACAGGACGTTCCAAACGTCCGGGTGCGCCTTCTCGATCTCGTCGAAGAGGACGACGGCGTACGGCTTCCGCCGCACCGCTTCGGTCAGTTGCCCCCCTTCCTCGAAGCCAACATAACCGGGCGGCGCGCCGATCAGCCGCGACACGGTGTGCCTTTCCTGGTACTCGCTCATGTCGATGCGGATCAGATTCTCGCGGCTGTCGAAGAGGGCGAGCGCAAGCGTCTTGGCCAGCTCTGTCTTGCCCACGCCGGTGGGCCCTAGAAAGAGGAACGATCCGATCGGCCGGTTCGGATCCTTGATGCCGGCGCGCGCGCGAATCACCGCATCGGCCACCAGGGACACCGCCTCATCCTGGCCGATCACGCGCTGGTGGAGGATCTGATCGAGGCGGAGCAGCTTATGCTTTTCACCCTCCACCAACCGGGTCACCGGGATACCGGTCCAGCGCGCCACGATCTCGGCGATTTCGTCCTCGTTCACCTCTTCTCGGATCAGTCGTTCACCGGTGGATGCGGCCTCGGTCTCGCGCAGCCTGCGCTCGAGCTCGGGCAGCCGTCCGTACTTGAGTTCCGCCGCGCGCTCCAGGTCGGCCGCCTGCTCGGCCTGCGACACGTCGCGACGCACCCGCTCGATCTCCCCGCGAAGGTCGCGGAGCTTTGCGATCGACTCCTTCTCGGTTTGCCACCGCGCCTGCATCGCGCGGGTCGTTTCGCGAAGATCCGCCAGCTCGGCGCGAAGTGCCTCGAGCCGATCCTGGCTCGCTCGATCCTTTTCCTTCTTGAGCGCTGCTTCTTCGATCTCGAGTTGCCGCACGCGCCGCGTCGCCTCGTCCAACTCCGCCGGCATGCTGTCGATCTCGGTGCGAATCGAAGCGCAGGCCTCGTCGACCAGATCGATCGCCTTATCCGGAAGGAAACGATCGCTGATGTAGCGATTCGACAGGACGGCGGCCGCGACCAGGGCGTTGTCCTGGATCTTGACACCGTGGTGCACCTCGAATCGCTCCTTCAGTCCGCGCAGAATCGAGATCGTGTCCTCCACGGTGGGGGCATCGACCACGATCGGCTGAAAGCGCCGCTCGAGCGCGGCGTCCTTCTCGATGTGCTTCCGGTATTCATCGAGGGTGGTTGCCCCGATGCAGTGGAGTTCGCCGCGCGCCAACATCGGTTTGAGCAGATTGCCGGCGTCGGTCGATCCCTCGGTCCGCCCCGCGCCAACGATGTTGTGGAGCTCATCGATGAAGAGAATGACGCGGCCGTCGCTGCCTTTGATCTCGTTCAGCACGGCCTTGAGTCGCTCTTCGAATTCGCCCCGGTACTTGGCCCCCGCGAGCAGCGCGCCAAGGTCGAGGAGAAGACGGTGCGGCTCTTGAGCCACTCGGGCACGTCCCCTCGCACGATGCGTTGCGCCAGCCCTTCGACGATCGCGGTCTTGCCAACGCCCGGTTCTCCGATCAGCACCGGGTTGTTCTTGGTCTTGCGGGAGAGAATGCGGATGACCCGACGGATTTCGCCGTCGCGGCCGATCACGGGGTCGAGCTTGCCGCTCTTGGCCTGCGCGACCAAATCGACGCCGAACTTGGCCAGGGCCTCGTAGGTCGCCTCCGGATCGGCGCTGGTGACCCTCTGCGCTCCCCGCACCTCGACCAGGGCCGAGAGCAGGCGATCGCGCGTCAGCTCCGCGGAGCGCAGCGTCTCACCCGCCCCACCGCCATCCTCCAGGAACGCGAGCGCCAAGTGCTCGACCGAGATGAACTCATCTTTCAGCCGCTTGGCCTCGTCCTCCGCGCGGAGCAGCAGGCTCTCGAGCCGGCGGGTGCCGTAGATCTTTCCCTGGTCGACGCCGCCACCGCTCACCCGCGGCCGACGGTTCAGCTCCCGCTCCAGCCTGGCGTCGAGCTCGCTCAACGCGACGCCCAGTTTCTCCAGGAGGCGCGGCAGCAGTCCCTGCTCCTGTCGCAGCAGCGCGAGAAGCAGATGTTCGACGTCGACGTCCTGGTGACCGTGACGGATGGCAATCGACTGTGCTTCGAGCAGTCCCTCGCGCGTCTTCTCCGTCATGCGTTCCGGGTTCATGCCTCTCCTCCGGTTTTGTGCTTCAGGAGATCATAGCCGTGACGCGCGGCCACGGGGCAAGCCCGTGCTCGCTGAGCATCGAGGAGCGGAGGCAGGCGCTAGGCGCCGAGGTGAGCGAAGAGCGCCTGGTTCGCGATCACCCAGTCGATCAGACGATCCACCCCTTCCGCGGGGGACACCTCCGGACGCCAGTCGAGGGTTTCGACTGCCCGACGGATGTCACTGACATAGACCTTTTGATCGCTGGGACGCCAATCGGCGCGGGTGAAGGGTACGGCGCGACCGAGGCGGGATTCGAGTCGCGCGACCAGCTCGGAGAGCGAGAGGGTGTGCGTGGGTCCCCCCCCCATATTGAAGACGCCGACCTTTGGTCCGCGTTCGAGGAAGGCCTGGTAGGCGCGCACGAGATCGTCGACCCAGAGCACGTCGCGAACCTGCTTGCCGTCGCCGAAGATGGTGAGTGGAGCGCCGCGCAGTGCCGCGATGACGAACCAGGCGACCCACCCCTGGTCTTCCATCCCGAACTGGTGGGTGCCGTAGATGCACGACATGCGGAAGATCCCGACCTTGATTCCGTAGAGGTGGCCGAAGTCCTGGGCATAGAGATCGCCGGTCAGCTTGGAGCAGCCGTACGGCGTGTGCTCGCAGAGATCGACGCCAAACTCCTCGGGAATGCCGCTCGCGTGCGCCTCATCGAAGCTCCACCGGTGCTCGCCTTCACGCAGCGGCACCGCGTTCACACGCTCGCCGTAGACCTTGTTGGTCGAGCAGTAGACGAAGGCCGCCTTGCCGCCGGCGCGGCGGATCGCTTCGAGCACGCGAAAGGTACCGAGCGCGTTGGTCTCGAAATCGGTGGCCGGGTCGACCGTGGACGTGGTGACGGCGGTCTGCGCGGCGGCGTGCAGCACCGCATCCACCTCCCGCACCGCCGCGGCCACGGTCGCCTCATCGCGGACGTCGCCCAGCACGCGCTCGACGGCCGGATTCGCGCCGAGACGGTCCCAGTTGTGCTTGGCGTTCGGATCTTCGCGCTTGAGCAGTCGGCCGCGCGAGAGATTGTCGAGAACCCGGACGTCCCACCCCTGGCCGGCAAAGTGGAGCGCGGCGTGGGAGCCGATGAAGCCGGCGCCGCCGGTGATCAAGATCTTTGGCATGCCCGTCCTTCCTGGATGGGAAGGAGGGGTATCACCCGCTTCTCCGAAGGGTCAAGCGCTTTCCCGATTAGCGCGGGGAAGCGGATGAAGCATCAGGGATGCCCTGCCAGAGCGATCCGCTGCCGCCGAGCGGTAGCTCCAGTCCCACCTGGTGCGTCGCGCCCAACTCGCCCGCGGGATGGTAGGCATAGGCCGCGTGCACGCGACCGACCGCGAGTCTGACCCCCGCCGACCAATCGATCGACGTGCCGAGCGCGCTCGTGGCGGTTGCTCCACCGCCGGCCAGTTCGAGCAGCGCGTGCGGCCGTAGCACGGTACCGCAGCGCAGGGTCCACTCCCAGCCGCCCCGCGCTCCGCGGAGAGCGCGAGCGTGGCGCGCGGTCCCAGATCTCGTTCCGCGCCCAGGCTCCAGCGGGTGGGGAGTGCGTACTGGTGAGCGTTGTCGCCGCTCACCGCGCCGAACTCCCTGGCAGCGAGCCCGGCGGTCCAGTGCTCGCGGCGCATGGTCATGCCGACGCCGACGCCCACGCCTCCCAGCGCCGAGCTGGCCTGGTTCTGTCGGTGAATGTGCGTGGTGAGTCCAAGGTCGAGCGCCTCGGTCACCGGAAGGGCGAGGCCGACACTGCCATTCCACTCCGAGGCACGAAAGCTCTCGACTGGGTTGCCCGCGTCGTCGTAACCGGGGAGTTCCGGTGCGTGCAGAATGTCCGCGGAAAAACCGAGGCGCACTCGCCCGGCTCCGCACTCGACCGCCAGCCACTCCTGCGCGAGCCCGTTGGCCCACTGCAAATGGCTCATCGCTAAGCGGTCCTCCGGGTGGGTTGCCAAGAGCGCCGGGTTCTCGGTCCAAGCACTGGCGTCACCGCCGGTGAGCCGGCGCGCGCCCGAGGTGGCGGCCGTCGCGGGATCCCGGGACAGACCGCTGGAGGGAAAGGCCGCCTCGCGCGCCGCCCAGGAGGGTCCGACCTCCAAAACCAGGAGCAGGGTCCACGACAGGTGAGCGATGCGACGTGTAGGCGAGAGAGAACGCACGCCAACGGCACGGGCAGAATCGTGCCGCCGGCTCGGCACCACGGGGATCCTAGCCCGTCGAGCCGAACCCGCTGAGGCAGAGCGACTCCGCCCGGACGTCGCTCCCCGCTTCGCGCCTCAGGGAAGACCGATGGCGCATTGCACCGTGCAAGGCGCACGGGCCGCGGGCGGATTGCCGCTACCGGCCGCGGAACCACTCCCCCATCGTCGCGATGACATAGTCCTGCTGCTCGCTGCTCATCTCCGGGGAGATCGGCAGGGAGAGGCAACTCTCGGCCGCCCGCTCCGTGATGGGGAATTGTCCGGACTCGTAACCCAGTTGCCGGAAGCACGGCTGGAGGTGGATCGGAATCGGATAGTAGATCTCCGTCCCGATGCCGCGCTCAGCCAGATGGGCGCGGAGCGCGTCGCGGTGTTCGCTCGTCGCGCCGAGTTCGCCTGAAAGGCGGATCGTGTACTGATTCCAGACGTGTCGTCCGATCCCCAAGTCGCGCGGCGCGAGGATCGCGGACACCGAGGAGAAGGCTGCCGTATAGCGCGCGGCCCGCTCGGCGCGAGCCCGCGTCCAAGCCTCCAGGTGCTCCAGCTTCACCCGCAGAATTACCGCCTGCAGCGCATCGAGTCGGCTGTTGGTGCCGACCTCGTGGTGGACGTAGCGCGGCTCCATGCCGTGGTTGCGCAGGAGTCGCACCCGGGCCGCGAGCGAATCGTCATTGGAGGTCACGAGTCCGCCGTCCCCCGCGCCTCCCAGGTTCTTGGTCGGGTAGAACGAGAAGCAGCCGAGCGCGCCGATGCCCCCGACCGGCACATCCCCGTACGTCGCGCCGATCGCCTGGGCCGCGTCTTCCACGATCGGGATTCCCCGGGGCTCGGTCACGCGCCGGATCGCCTCGAGATCCGCGCTCTGCCCGAAAAGATGGACCACGATCACCGCCTTCGTCCGTGGCGTGATCGCGCGGACGAGGTCGCGGGGATCGAGATTGAACGACGCCTCTTCCATCTCGACCAGCACCGGGCGCGCGCCGCAGTTCACCACCGCGCCGGCGGTGGCGAAGAAGGTGAAGCTTGGGAGGATCACCTCATCGCCCGCGCCGACCTTGAGCGCCTTGAGCGCGAGGAGGAGAGCGTCGGTGCCCGAAGCGACGCCCACTGCCTGCTTCACCCGCAGGCGCTCGGCCAGTGCGGCTTCTAGGTTGGATACGGCGGGACCCAGCACCCATTGGCCGGAGGCGAGGTTCTCCTCCACCGCGCGAAGAACGGGTTCACGGATCGACTGGAACTGCGCCTTGAGATCGAGCAGAGGAACCTGCATGGCGGGACGCCCTCCCACGCTGAAGCCGTGGCGTCGCGCGGAGGGAATCCCCGGCGGTCGCCGCGCGGAGATTAGCGCTGGGCGGGGTCCAGGAACCAGTCGAGCGTGCGACGAAGTCCCTGCTCGAGGTCGACGGCCGGTGAGTATCCGAGGAGCGCCCGGGCCGCCTCGATCGACGCCTGCGAGTCTCGCACGTCGCCGACGCGGGTTGGCTCGAAGATCGGCTCGACCTTGGTCCCGTGGATGCGATTGAGAGTGTTTAGGAGATCGAGCAGCGAGGTGCGATCGCCGCGCCCGATGTTCACCACGCGACCGCCGACGCCGGGCGCGTCAAGGCGAGCAGGTTCGCCTGGATCACGTTGATGAAGGTGAAGTCGCGCGTCTGAAGTCCATCTCCGAAGATCACCGGGCGTCGCCCTGCACCACCGCGCGTGAGAAGAGCGGAATGACCGCGGCATACCGCGAGTCGGGCGCCTGCCGGGGGCCGAACATGCTGAAGTACCGAAGGAGATCGTCTCGAGTCCGTAGAGCTCGAAGAAGAGCTGGCAGTACGACTTCCACCACCGACAGAGCGTAGGGAGACCGCGGCCGCGGGGGTGCATCGCCTTCGTGCTTCGGCAATTCGGGTTGATCCCCGTAGACGCTGGAAGATCCGGCAAAGACGAAGCGGCGGACCCCTTGGGCACGCGGCGCGGCTTCGAGGAGCTGGAGCGTCCCGGTCATGTTGACCTCGTGGGTCGGCACTGGGTCGGAGACCGATCGCTGTACGCTGGCCAGCGCCGCCTGGTGCACCACGTGGGTCGTTGGCGTCCATCGCGCGGACGGCGCACCGCCGCACCGTCACGGATGTCGGCTTCCAGAACTTCCAGCCGCGCGGGCCGCCAACTGACGCGAGCGGCACGAGATCTTCGCGCCGCCCGGTCGAGAAGTTGTCGAGTACTCGCACTCGCTGGCCCAGCGTGATCAGGCGCTCGACGATGTGGGAGCCGATGAAACCGGCTCCCCCCGTCACCAGATACAAACCGTCGGATAGCTGCATGGAGTCCCTTGGCCTAGAGCCTGAAGAGCTTCGGATCGCTCACGCCTTTGAGCGCGTTGCGCGTGTCCACGACGAGCGGCGCCTTCTTGAGGATCCAGGAGTAGTCGATCGACTTGTGCTGCGTGGTGATGACCACGCACTGACATCCCGCGAGCAGCTTCTCGTCCAGCGGGACCGACTTCAGCTTGAAGCCCTCGTGCTCCAGCGTCGGCACGAACTCGTCGTGATAGACCACGTCGGCGCCGAGCTTCTGCAGATTCTGGATCACGTCGAGGGCGGGTGACTCACGCACGTCGTCGATGTCGTTCTTGTAGGCGACGCCCAGGACGACGATCTTGCTTCCCTTGACCGCGCGCTGCTGGGAGTTGAGCGCCTCGGTGGTCAGCACCGCGACGTGCTCCGGCATGGCGGAATTGACCGCTCCAGCCAGCTCGATGAATCGCGCCTCCACGTTGTAGGCGCGCGCCTTCCACGAGAGGTAGTGCGGGTCGACCGGGATGCAGTGTCCGCCCAACCCGGGACCGGGATAGAACGGCATGAAGCCGAACGGCTTCGTCGCCGCGGCGTCGATCACCTCCCAGACGTTGATCCCCATCTTCTTGCACATCATGGCGAGCTCGTTGACGAGGCCGATGTTGACCGAGCGGTAAGTGTTCTCGAGCAGCTTCACCATCTCGGCCACGCGGGTCGAGCTGACCGGAATCACCTTCTCGATCGACGCGCGATAGAGCGCCATCGCGACCTCGACACACTGCGGGGTGACGCCGCCCACCACCTTCGGAATGTTGTGGGTCTGAAACTGCGGGTTGCCCGGGTCGACGCGCTCCGGCGAGAAGGCGAGGAAAAAGTCCTTCCCGACCTTCAGTCCGGTTTCGGAGAGCCGAGGCAGGATCAGCTCGTCGGTCGTCCCCGGATAGGTGGTGCTCTCGAGGATCACCAGCATCGGGGCGTGCAGGTTCTCACGAATCCGCTCGACCGACTCCACGATGTAGGAGACGTCAGGGTCCTTCGTCTTGCGTAGCGGCGTCGGCACGCAGATGTTGACCGTGTCGAGCTGCTTGAGCGCGGTGAAGTCGGTGGTCGCGACGAAGGCTCCCGACTTCACGTGCGCGGCCAGCTCGGGGGAGGGGACGTCCTTGATGTACGAGTCGCCGTCCCGGAGACGCCCCACGCGCTCCGCGTTGACATCGATGCCGGTGACCTTGAATCCCGCCTTCGCCAACTCCATGCAGAGCGGCAAGCCGACGTAGCCGAGGCCCAGGACCCCGACCTTCGCTTGACGTGATTCGATCCGTTTCAGCAGTTCCATTCCCGTCCTCCCTTTTCCCGTCGATTCGGCCGCAGCCGACCCGATCTTGCGATCTTCCGGGCGCGCCTGCCCAATCGGGGCCCTAGGGCCCAGCAATCACGCGGGTCAGGAGCGCCGAAGCGACGCCGCCGACCGCGGTGTTGGCGAAATTCAGCAGCCCGTGTGGGAGGACTTTCCGCCCCCATGAACCGGCCAGGCTCTCCAGGAAATTGCCCAGAAACCCGCCGATCGTCACGGCAACCATGCCCGCGACCGAGAGTAAACCAAAGGCCGCGCCAACGCCCGCCAGAACCGCGGCTGCACCCACCCCGGCCAGTGTCCCCTCGAGCGAGACCGCCCCCTCCGTCCCAACGGCGACCGGCCGGAAGGTGCGCGGCGAGATCGGGTGCTTGCCGATCAGCTGCCCGACCTCGGAACTCGCGGTATCGGAGGCGGCGGCGGCGAAGCTCCCGACGTACGCGGCCCACAAGAGTGCTGATCCCGTCTCATCCAGGTGCAGGACCGATCGGAGAAGCAGCACGAGCAGCCCCGCCCCGCAATTGGCCATCGCGTGGCTCGCGCCGCGTCGCCCTGCCCCTTCGGCGACGCCTTGGGCCTCCTCTCCGCGCGTAGCCGAGGCGTGCTGGGGCCGGTGCCGAGAAGGAAGAAGGCGGTGAGGACCAGAAATCCCCGAGGCCGCCGAGCCGGAGCACCAGCACGCTGAGCGGATCCCGGCCAGCGCGCCGGACTTCCTGACCCAGCGCAGCGCGAACGCGGCGAGGTCAGCGCGACCGGAAGACCGATCGCGAGCGGCCAGCTGGCCGAGGAGCAGACGGCATGATTGACCTACCAACGCCTTGAGCTTCGCGACCTGCAGACGGTCGCGGCCAGCGCTTCTTCGAACGGAGTGATTTCGTAGCCCAGCGCGCGTTCCGCCTTCGCGCTGCTGTAGGCCCAGTGGTGCCGGTAACCCCGGCAACCCCGGTGAGCTCCGGGGTTCAGTTCGGTCAGGCCTGCCCATGCTTCGAGCGCGCCCCCCATCGCCTCTTGCCAACGAAACCGGCACGTAGCGCAGGGTCTCACTCAGACTCGAGCAGGCACCGGATTCGTCGCGTCACCTCTGCGAGGGTGCGATTTTCCCCGCTCAAGATGTAGCGCTCGCCGGGCAGGGCGCGCTCCAGGGCCTTGCAAGTGGCCGTGCACCACGTGTCTGGGAGATACGCGTAGTTCCAGCACTGCTCCCCCGATCCAATGACCCCGGGGAAGCGACCGGTGCGGATGAGGTAGCTCATCCGACCAACCAGATTGCCGTCGGTGGTCGCTCCGGGGCCGAAGAGCACGGTCGGCACGACGGTCGATACCGCCAGGCCTCGCTCGGCCCAGAGCTCGGTTCGTTGATCGGCCAGGTACTTCGTGCGCTCGTAGTCGGTGAGAAATTGCTGCCGAGGTGCCCGAGCCGACTCGTCGAGGGGGGCCGCCGTTGGAGACGGCCCCAAGCTCAGAAAGCTCGAGGTGACGAGAACCTTGGGCACACCGACCCGATGGCACCTCTCGAGCAGCCGATCGTGGGCCTCCACGTTGATCCGATCGAACTCCCGTCGATCCCGTCGCCAGGTCTTGACCAACGCCGCGGCGTGCACCACGGCGCGATGCTGGTGGAGCAGTTCGTCGCTCGGGTCGTCCGCTTCCAGGCTGCCGACGACCCAGTGAAGCCGCCCGTCCTCTGGATCCGGGCGCGGCGAGCGGCAAAGCGCCGTCACCTGGTGGCCGCTGGCGAGCAGCCCGGAGAGGAGGGCTGAGCCGAGGTAGCCGGTGCCGCCGGTCAGGAAAACTTTCAATCCACCTCCCGGCGCGCCGGCCTCAGGAACCCTGGAGCGACGTCCGCCGTAGCGCGGGGGCGCCGTTTGGCCGCTCACCTCGGGCGGCCGGCCGGACGATACCCAAGGGGATGGCGAGAGGCAACCGAGCGGGAATCCTTCACGGAAACCGGCGCGATCCTTCCGTCGTCCAAAGACGCATGGTACCGTCGCATCCTGATGGGAGACTCGTCGCTTCACGAGGAAGCGACGCGGTGAGCCCGTAGGGCTGATACCGACCGGAAGGGAGTTCTTGATGAGCGCAAAGCGGCTCTTCTTCACTGGAGCGCTCTGCCTGGTGGTGGTGGGTGTGCTGGTGGGGTTCGTCTTCCTGGGCAACGTGCTCGCGTATAGCAAGAACATCTACGCCCAGCTAGGCGTGTTCTCACAGGTCCTCTCCTACATCAATGACAACTACGTCGAGGAGGTCGACGGCGAGAAGCTGATCGACGGCGCGATTGTCGGGATGTTGGAGAAGCTCGATCCTCACAGCACTTACTTGGATCCGGACCGATTCAAGCGGCTGCAGGAACGGAATCGCGGCACCTACTACGGCATCGGGATCTCCTTCGAAATCGTGAAGGGGTTCATCACGGTGATCTCGCCGATCGAGGGATCGCCTTCGCACAAACTCGGAATTCGCGCCGGCGACGTGATCACCAAGATCAACGGAGAGTCGGCGAAGGGGATCACGCAGGAAGAGGTGTTCGACAAGCTGCGGGGCGAGCGCGGAACCACGGTTCACGTGACGGTCGAACGCGAGGGCGAGACCGGCCCGCTCGAGTTCGACATCGTGCGGGACGAGATCCCGATCTTCTCGGTCCCCTACTCCTTCCTCTTGGATGACAAGACCGGTTACATCCGCATGACCCGCTTCAGCGCCACCACTTCCGACGAGCTCGAGGCCGCGCTCGACAAGTTGGAATCGCAGGGCATGCAGCAGCTGGTGTTCGACCTCCGAGGCAACTCCGGCGGATTCCTCAATGAGGCGATCGAGGTGGTGGACAAGTTCCTCCCCGGAACGAAAAAGATCGTCTACACGCGGGGCCGACTGCCCGACTCGAGCGAGGACTACTTCACCACCGGCCGCGGCGAGCACACGAAGTACCCGGTGGTGGTGATGGTCGATCACGGGAGCGCGTCAGCGTCCGAGATCGTCTCGGGCGCGCTCCAGGATTGGGACCGCGCACTGGTCGTCGGTGAGACCACCTTCGGGAAGGGCCTGGTGCAACGCCAGTATCGACTGAAGAACGGCGCAGCGCTCCTCCTGACGGTGGCGCGCTACTACACCCCGAGCGGACGACTCATCCAGAGGGATTACTCAGACCGGGACAAGTACCTCTCGGAGGATGCGGAAGAGATCGAGACGGAGCAGGAGAGCGATTCCGCGTTGGCGGCCCGGCCGGAGTATCACACCGCGGGCAAGCGCACCGTCTACGGCGGCGGCGGCATCACCCCGGACATTCGGATCAAGCGGCGGTTCCTCGGCACTCTCACCGAGGACAAGCTCTGGCGCGGGCGGGCTTTCTTCGACTATGCGAACCACTACGTGGCGGAGCACAAGCTGGCCGGCTCCGAATTCGATGGTTGGCGCAAGGCGTTCGACTTGAGCGACGCGGATCTGAATGAGTTCGGTCGCTTCGTGAAGGACAAGAAGATCGATGTGGTCGCCGACTCGGTTAACCTGCAAGCCGACCGCATCGAGCGAAACATCAAGTCGGAGATTGCCCGCAACCTGTGGGGCGACAATCAGCGCTATCAAATCCTGATCGAGGGCGACCCGGCCTTGCAGGAGGCGCTGACCTACTTCGATCGTGCGGCCGACATGGCGCGACGAGAGCTTGAAGGCAACCTGATCGAACCGGGACCGAACGAGCCGAAGCGGAACTAGGTATCGGCCGCTCGGGGAGCGGTTGGTCGAATCATCATGCGCGCCCGCGTCGCACGGTCGACGCGGGCGCGTTTCTTGGCCCG
>JAXLXQ010000027.1:0-58258 GCA_046327845.1 Candidatus Eiseniibacteriota bacterium
CGAGGCACGCGACGCAGAGGAGAGCCGCGCGATTCGAGGGGAAGTGCTGCACGACAGGGGAGCGCATGGACACCTCGCTCTATCCAGCAGACGGTGTATCCAGCCGGCGGGGCTCCACCGCCCGCGATGCTACGCCCCGTCGATCGGATCGTCCAAGCGCAATGTCAGGCCGACCCGCTTCCGCGCGAGGTCGATCTCCAGCACCTTGACCTGCACCACCTGCCCGACCTTCACCACATCGCGCGGATCGCGCACGAAGCGCTTGGCCAGGCGTGACACGTGCACCAGTCCGTCTTGGTGCACGCCGATGTCGACGAAGGCGCCGAAGTTGGCGACGTTGGTGACGACTCCTTCGAGCTGCATGCCGACCTTCAAGTCCTCGAGCGACTCCACTCCCTCGCGGAAGGACGCGGTGCTGAAGGTGGGACGGGGATCGCGGCCCGGCTTCTCCAGCTCCGCGAGGATGTCGCGCACGGTGGGGAGGCCGAAGCGGTCGTCGACGTAGTCCTCTGCGCGCAGGCGACGGGTGAACTCGGCGCTCCCCATCACCTCGCCTAGCCTGCACGCGTTGCGCGCGAGGATGCGCTCGACCACGGGGTACGCCTCCGGGTGCACCGCCGAGGCGTCGAGCGGGTTGGATCCGCCGCGAATGCGCAGGAACCCGGCCGCCTGTTCGAAGGCCTTGGGTCCGAGGCGCGCCACCTTCCGGATCGCGCCGCGGTCCGCGAAGGGTCCATGCGTGTCGCGGTGCTCGACGATGTTCTTGGCGAGCGTCGCGTTCAGACCTGAGACCCGCGCGAGGAGCGGCGCCGAGGCAAGATTGAGCTCAACGCCGACCGCGTTCACGCAGTCCTCGACCACCGCGTCGAGCGCGCGCGCGAGGGACGGCTGGTCCACGTCGTGCTGGTACTGCCCGACGCCGATCGACTTGGGCTCGATCTTGACCAGCTCGGCGAGCGGGTCCTGGATGCGGCGCGCGATCGAGACGGCGCCGCGGAGCGAGACGTCGAGGTCGGGGAACTCGGCCGCGGCCAGAGCCGACGCGGAATAGACCGATGCCCCCGCCTCCGACACGACCACGCGTTCGAGCGTGAGCTCGGGGTGCCGCTTCATCAGCTCGGCGGCGAGGCGATCGGTCTCGCGCGAAGCGGTGCCGTTCCCGATGCTGATCAAGTTGACGCCGTGGCGCGCCGCCATCGCGCGCAGCGTGGCGATCGAGCGATCCCAGTCGTTGCGCGGCGCATGCGGATAGATCGTGCCGGTCTCGAGCAGCTTGCCGGTCGAGTCGACCACCGCGACCTTGACCCCGGTGCGGAGCCCGGGGTCGAGCCCCATCGTCACCTTCGCGCCGGCCGGCGCGGCCAGGAGCAGGTCGCGGAGATTCTTGCCGAACACCCGAATCGCCTCCTCCTCGGCGGCATTGCGGAGTTCGACCATCAGCGCTACCTCGAGGTGGAGCGAGAGCTTCTGCTTCCAAGCCGCGCGCGCGGTCTCGAGCAGCCACGCATCGGCCTCGCGACCGCGATCCGCGACGCCCACGTGGCGGGCGACTCGCTCCGCGCCGACCGAGAGCGGTTTGATCGCGCCAGTGCTCACCGCTGCCGTTCCCGGGGACGACGGTTCGAGCGAAGGCTCATCGAGAGACAAGAGCAGCACCGAAGCCTCGCGTCCCCGGAAGAGCGCGAGCGCGCGGTGCGAGGGGATGCGGCGGATCGGCTCCGCGTACTCGAAGTAGTCGGAGAACTTGATCGCCTCCTCGCCAGCCTTCGCGTTCTTGCGCGAGGAGAGGACGCCGTTCTGCCAGAGCCAGGCGCGCGAGGCGCCGACCAGCTGCGCGTCTTCGCTCCACAGCTCCATCAGGATCTGTCGCGCCCCTTCGAGCGCCGCCTTCACGTCGGCCACGCCCTTCTCGGCGTCGACGAAGCGGGGCGCCTCGACTTCCGGATCGTGCTTCGGCTCGCGCCAAAGCAAGAGCGCGAGCGGCTCGAGCCCGGCCTCACGCGCGATCATCGCCTTGGTGCGCCGCTTCGGACGGTAGGGAAGGTAGAGGTCCTCCAGCTCGGTCTTGCTGGTCGCCGAGAGAATCGATCGCTCCGACTCCGGCGTCAGCTTTCCCTGCTCGGTGATGCTGGCCAGGATCGCGGCGCGCCGTTCCTCCAGCTCTCGCAGGTAACGAAGGCGCTCTTCCAGCGTGCGGAGCTGCGTGTCATCGAGCCCGCCGGTCACTTCCTTGCGGTAGCGCGCGATGAAGGGAACGGTCGCTCCCTCATCGAGCAGCTTGACCGCGGCGTCGACCTGCTGCGGTCGCGCGGCCAGCTCCGTCGCGAGGGTCTGGATCAGATCTGCCATCGAGAGACGAGTTCCTTCTGCATGCTGCTCCCAAGCGGCCGCTCAGGCGGCGCAAGGTAGCAGGAATCGATCGGCGGAGTGGTGGGCAATCTCGGCAAAAGAAGACGGCCCCCGCTCGTTCGATCGGAGGCCGTGGCACCGGACGGTGGCGGGTTCGCTACTGACGCTTGTAGCACTCGGTCGGGTTGGTCAGGTAGGTCTTGCCACAGTGGGTGATGTACGCCGCGCGCTTCGTGACCTCCGCGAGCTTGCTCGTGAGGGTTCGCATGTCCTCGACTGCCATCTGGTCGAGGAAGAGGATCTGCATCGGATTGCCCAGCTCCTGTGAAGTGGCGCCGTACTGCGCGGCGACGAGGTGGGCATCCGCGGCCTTGATCCGTTCGGCGAGCGCGGTCCGCTCCGATTCGAGCGCGGTGGCCTCCAACTTCAGCACCTCCGCATCGCGCGCGAGGAGCAGCGGCATCATCTCCGCCTCGTAGCGGGCGCGTGCCGCGATGCACTCGGGGCTTCCGCCGCCCTCTCCATCACATCCGATTGCCATCTTGGGATAGCGCGCGGCGTAGGCTTCGTTGATCGCGGTGGTGGCCTTCTCGACCTCCGACCAACGGGTGGTGTAGGCCTCCATCCGCGCCGCGGTCGCGCTCGGGTCCATCAGCGCCTGTCCCGCTTCCGCCGCCGCCTTCACTTCCGGCGGGTCGTAGACCGCAACCGTCGCGCGCATGCCCATGCCCTGTGCCATCGCGGAGGACAACGCCATCAGCTCGGCAGGAGACATGGCGCGCATCTTCGCCTCCATCTCGCCTTGGCGTGAGCAGGATCGGTCTGCATGCGTTGGACATCGATACCCGCGGCATTCGCGGCCGGCCGCCGCCTGCTCGGGCGACTTGCCCGCCGGTCGTACTCATGGATCTTCGCGTCGGCGGCCGTCGCCATCGCCGAGACCGCTGCTCCGTGCGCGTCGAGGTCAGCCAGAAGCGCGGTGATGGACGGCATCTCCTGCGCGTCGTTGACCATGACGTTCGCCGCTTCCGAGCGTCACGAGCGTGGGCGGAATGCGCACTTCCAGAGTTCGAGCAAGGACTGCGGCTGGGATTCCGCGCGGGCGGAGAGAGTGAACGTCGCGCTGAGTGCGGCGACGATCGCGCCGGCCGCCAGGGTGAGCCTAGGCATGCTGCCTCCGGGGTTCGACAGTTGAACGATGGTCCGCGCACTCCGATCGTACGCGATCGGCTTGCTCCGGGATCTGTGTTGGTTGTGGTGACGCGGACGAACGATCGAAGCCTGCCGTGTGCGCCGCGGCGTCCCCTCCGCGGCAAGTACGGGACTGCTCGCGTGAAGTTGCGTGGGGTGGCGACGATGGTTCGGCCCTGCCGCGAGCGCCGACACCACGCTCGCGTTCCGAGCTACCGGCCCCGCGGTTTGCGAGGACCGCCGTTACGCGGTCGTTGAGTCGACGGCCCGGGTGATTCGGCAACGCCGCCCGCATCTTTTGGCGGTTTGGACGCCTTCCGTCGCACAGTCCGCCCGTCCACCAATTGCCGCGCAGCGCCCAGGATCGCGCGGAGCGCGAGGTTGACTGCCTCGTCGCTCGGGAAGGCCGCCGCGACGTCGGGTTCGAGGATCGCGACGTTGGTGCCCGCATGGTACCGGCGGAAGTACTTCCCGCGGACACCACCTTCCATTCGACTGAAGTCGTACTCCGGCCGGAGATCGTCGGCTTGGTCAGTCTTCCGCCTGCTCATCGTAGGTTCGCTCCTGTCGGGTCGCGCGGCGCGCGCTGATGATTCGAACCCGGGCACCACGCTCCACGTGCGCCACGACGACTAGGCGAGCCGCGAGTGTGAACCCCACCGTAAGGAAACGCGCTTCGCCGAGGGAGTGATCCACGTCCGCGTACGTCAGGGCCAGGGGATCGCCGAACACGGTACTTGCTTCCGCGAAGGATAGCCCATGGCGCCGTTTGTTGATCTCCTCCTTCCGGGGATCCCATTCAAATTCCATGGTTCGAGTCGCGCAACACGCCTCCGAACGACCGGCGAGTTCGATATAGCCGTCAGTGGCGACCAAGATTCGACGACGTTGGGGACAGTGTCGGTGGGTGCGCAATGTGCGTGCCGACAGCTTCTCCGCGGAGCCGACTGACACCACCGAACCGTTGATGAGAGGAATTCGGACCTACTCGGCCACACCTGGGTCGATCAGCCGCCCGGCGAAGAGAATCAAGCCGCTCTTCGTGTCGCGCACGAAGAAGAGGAATGGGTGGTCTGCCCTGAAGGTGACCACCGAATCACTCGGCATTTCAATTCCGGCCGTCATCTGGAAGACCGTGGATGCGGCTGCCTTGGTGCCCATCTCTGACACGCCGAGAACGGCGTCGTGTCGTGCGAGCGAAAGAAAGAGCTGGCCACGACCGCAGAGTGGGGCGAACTCCGCGCGCTCGAAGTCGAACGCGCGGGCGATGCCCAGCGACCTAAGCAGGGGGACCAGGTCTTGGTGACTCTTCACCTCGAAGCGCGGCAAGGCGACTTCGACTTGGCTGTCCTTCATGCTGCCGATCCACTGGTCGAGCACGTCGCGCGAGAGCAGAGCTTCCACCTCCGCCAGGCGATGTCGGGCACGGGGAAGCGCGATGACCATCGCGAGGTCACCTTGGTAGGGCAGCTCGATCAGCTGGAACGCCAAGTCCTGGTAATACCGCGCGTGCATGCTTCGATGCATCATCTGCACCGTCCGTGCTCCGCCCTCCTCCAGGTGAAAGCTGTCGCTCTTCGTGGCGTCGACCGCGAAGCGATGATCCCAGGCTGCCAAGAGGTACACGACATTCACCAAGACCATGCGATCGAACTCGTCGAAGTCGGTCGGGGCGACGACATCGCCTAGGTTGTTCTCCGTGCCGCGCCGCACGAACGCATTGATCGAGTCGGCGGTCTGCGACGGCGCCCGCGCGAAATCGACGCGGCCGACTTGGGCGTCGTAGTCTCGAATGAGGAGATCCCGTAGCTCCGGCTTCGGCTTGCATCGAGCGTCAATCCAAATGCCGTTGGCGGTGGAGTACTCCGACATCTGGCGAACGCGGAGTCGGAGGTCGTCGAGGAGGTCGGCAAGTGCGGCGTGCTGCGCTGCGTCCGGCAGATCGAGCCCGGTCGCCGAGGCGATCTCGCTCCGCGTGCCGCCTTCGGCGCCGGCCTCGAGCATGGCGGTCGCGATGGAGACACTGAGCGGGGAGAAGACCAGATTACCCGGCTGCTTCGCGGCCTCGAGATACAGCCGAAGACCGAAGTCATTCAGCTGCTCGGGCAAAGCCGCGGCCTCCGCTTGCGGCGTCAGGCCGATCGCGTGTAGCCCGAGCAGCGCGCCAACGAAGAGTGTGGACGTACAAATCTGCATGGGTGCCTCCCGCGCGGCTCATCCGTGAGATCGGGCCTAGCTCGCGGGGTCAACCACGTGCCCGATGAACAGGACTGTGCCCAGGTTCGCATCGAGCACCAGAAAGAGGAACGGGCGATCCGCATGGAATGCGATCGGACGACCCCGATACTCGCGAATTCCACCCCAAGTTGTCACCGCGATGGTGGCGGCGGCCGCCTCGATGCCCTGCTCGTCGATCTCGACGGTCACGCCCTGGCGCATCGCGCCAATCGCCTTCTGGCCGGAAACGCAAAGTCCCGGCAGCTCGGCATCGAGCGTGTCGAACACCCGCCGCACCCCTCTCGCGTCCAGGAACGCGCGGACGTCGACCTCGGAGTGGAGGGCAAAGCGTGGCAGTTCCAAGTCCACGGTGCGATCCGTCAGCGTGCTTCGCCAGTGGGCGAGGCGGGTGGGATCGAGCCCTCTCTCGAGCGCGGCTAGGTCGCACCCGTGCCTCGGTAGTACGACAAGCATCGCAAGCTTTCTGGTTTGGTCACGTAGCTCGATCAGGCGAGCAACCCGATCCTCCGCATATCGGAGGATCCCACGGCGATGCATCATCGGCACCTCAATCCGGCCGCGATGCGCGGTCCGAAACATCCGGCTCTTGGTTCCACTGGGCGCGAAGCCGTACTCCCAGCGCGCGACAAGGTGGAGAGCACTCACCAGGACTGCCTCGGTGCCGGCGTCAAACAGCCGCGGCGACAGGAGGGCACGAATGCGCCCTCCGGTGCGCTCTGCGATCGCTTGATTCAGCTCCGCGGCGACGTCCTCCGGTGCCGCGAAGGGTTTGGTCTGACCCAGTACAGCGCCGTAGCCGTGGACGAGCGCGTGACGAAAGGCCACCCTTGGCTTGCACAGCGGGTCGAGCCAGACGCAGTTCGCGCTGGTTAATGTCGCTCCATTGCCGATGCCGGACTCGAGCGCATCGACCAGGCTCTTCACTTCGAGGTGGAGCGAGTCCGGCATGGCGCCGACGTGGGTTGCCGCCTCGAGCTCCGCGCGAGTTTCGCCCGTCGCCGCGCTCTGGACCATCGCGGCGGTGATCGAGAGGCTGAGCGGCGAGACCACGAAATTCGAGTCGGGCCCTGCGTGGTACTGGAAACACTCGATCCCAAACGCGGTGAAGCCGGCGATCAGCGCTTCCGGTGTGGACGTCTGAGCAAGTGCGTCCCGACTCGGCTGGTTGAAGAAGAACGCGGCGGTTAGGGACGCGCCGAAGAGAAGCGAACGACGGACTCGGATGATGCGATCGCGCGGCGTCATGCGGCACCCCTATTCCGTGGAACTCTGGCCTCCGGTGTCATCTGCGGCACGCTCAGCCGGCGGTCGCCTTTGCCTGTCCGATCCACAGCCGATTGCCGTCCGGGTCGTCGACGCGAAACTCGGTCAGGCCATAGAAAGTCACGTCGAGGTCCGGCGCCGCGAGCCCGCGGGCTCGCACCTGGCGGTGATATTCGACGACGTCGCTCGGATAGAGATAGACGATCGCATCGCGCGGGAAGCCGCCGTGCGAGTTGATCGACTGATCGAGCATGAGCCGACACTGATCGAAGCGGATCATGGCCCAGCCCCAGGCGTCTTCGCGGTTCTCGACCTCGAAGCCGAGCTTGCCGCAGTAGAAGTCCAGGCTCGCCGCCAGGCTTCGCACCGGGAGCATCGGGATGAGGCGCGTCATGGTGATGCCGGAGATCGCGCCCGCCGCGCCGGCGCCGGCCTCCGAGCGCACGGGAGCATTGTCTGCGTGCACCGGGTCGCCGGCGCGGACCGACCCGCCTTGCACGACGCGGGCGCGCAGTCCGGCGCGATGCACCATGCGCTCGAGTACGGCGGGGCTGACCAAGGTGGCCAAGTGCGCGCACGGCTCGCAGAGGCGAAGTCCCTCGAGCTCGACCGCGCCGATCCGAAAGCGACGGCCGACCAGCTCGTTCAAGCGAACGTCGCGGGTGACCAGATTGCGCCGGAACACCCCAGGCTCCCGCGAAGACCCCTCGGCCGCGCAGAAGCGCTCGATCTCCTCGGCCTCGATCAGGGTCACCTCCGAGTCGGGCTTGCCGCGATTCTTCTCGGAGAACGTGCCGGCGCCGAGGTAGTAGCGGTCGCCTTCGATCCCGCGGCCGGGCTCGAGTCGTGCCTCGCTGATCCTGCGGAGAGGCTCGCCGCCTTTGGTCCCGATGTAGATGGCCTCGATTCGAGGGGACATGTCGACTCCTTCTGCGCGGGGTGCCGGTGTAAGCGCGCGGGCGCCGAGAAACGGCCTGGAACGCCCACCATCCTACGCGATCGGTCGTCAACCGGTGGTGCGGAGCGCGGACGGCCGCATGCTAGACTTGAGGCCGACCATTTCGACGGCAAGCCCCGGCTCCCCTGGGCAGCCCTCTGACCCGACACCTCTCAACCGCGGTGGATGCACGCCTTGAATACGACTCCCTGGACTCGCTCCGTGCCGCTCTCTGTCGCGTTCGTCGTCTCTTGCCTGACCTCGTCACCCTCGCTTGCGCAAACGGCCGAGAGTGAGAACTTCGAGAGTCCGCCGGTGCACCCGGTCGCCCTCTCGCCCGACGGCACGCGCCTCTTCGTGGCCCACACCGCGGATCACCGTCTCGTCGTCTTCGACGTGACGGGCGCGACCCCGACGCGCGTTGCCGAGATCCAGGTGGGCTTGGAGCCGGTCACGGTGCGCGCCCGCACCAACAACGAGGTGTGGGTGGTGAACCACATCTCGGACAGCGTGAGCCTGGTCGACGTCGCGCAGCAGGCAGTGATTCGCACGCTTCTGCCGGGGGACGAGCCGAACGACGTGGTCTTCGCGAATGGTCGTGCCTTCGTGTCGGTCGGGGGCAGGGATCGGGTCGAGGTATACGACCTCGCGAACTTGGATGCGGCGCCGATCGAGATCCCGCTCCACCATGTCGCGCCGAGGTCGCTCGCCGTGTCGCCCGACGGGCAGAGCGTCTACGTCGCGAGCTTCGATAGCCAGAACGAGACGACGGTGGTGCCGCTCACGGTGGTGGCGCAGCACGGTGGATTGCCGCCGCCCAGCCCGCCGATGCGGCCGGACCTGCCGGCCCCGCCGGAGGTGAGCTTGATCGTTCGCCACGACGGACAGCACTGGCGCGACGAGATCGCGCGCATGTGGGACGACTATCTGCCATACACGCTCTACGACGAGGACGTGATCGAAGTCTCCGCGACGAGCCTCGCGCCGGTGCGCGCCTACCGCGGGGTTGGGACCAACCTCTTCAACCTGGCGGTCGCGCCGAGCGGGCGCATCTACTGCACGAACTTCGAAGCGCGGAACGAGATTCGCTTCGAGCCAAACGTCAGCGGGAAGTTCTCTCGCAACAATGTCACGCTGATCGACCCGTCGCTCGATCCGGCGTCGACGCGGCCGGTGCAGCGGCACCTGAACGAGCACATCGACTATTCGAACCCGCACGGCACGCCATCGGAGCGAGCGATGAGCTTGGCTCAGCCGATGGACCTCGCGGTCTCGAGCGACGGGGAACGCCTCTACGTCGCGGCCTTCGGCTCGCACAAGATCGGCGTGCTCGACGCGACCGGCACGGTGGTCGACCGCATCGAGGTGGGACAGGGCCCGTGCGGCGTGGCGCTCGACGAGGCGCGACACCGGCTTTACGTGATGAACCGCTTCTCGAGCAGCCTCTCGACGGTCGATCTCACGAACGGCGGCTCGATCGAAGAGACCCTCGGCTTCAATCCGGAACCGTCCGCGGTGACCGACGGTCGCTTCGCGCTCTACGACGGTGAGCTTTCCTCCGCGCACGGCGATCTCTCCTGCGGCTCGTGTCACCTGTTCGGCGACAAGGACGGCATCGATTGGGATCTCGGCAACCCGCAGGGGAAGCTGACGCCGCCGCCCAATTTCTTCGGCCTGCATCCCTTCCACCCGATGAAGGGGCCGATGTCGACGCAGAGCTTGAAGGGCCTGCCCAACACCGGTCGCTTGCACTGGCGCGGGGATCGCGCCGATCTCGTGGCCTTCAACCCGGCCTTCGTCGGCCTGATGGGCCGCGAGCATCAGCTGGACGACTTTACCTTCGGGATCTTCCAGGACTTCGTCTTCACCCTGCGCTACCCGCCGAACCCGAACGAGAACTTGGATGGATCGCTGCCGGCAAACCTGCCGGGCGTGGGTAGCCCGATCGTCGGTCGCCAAGTGTTCGAGCGCCCCTTCGTCGACGACTTTGCCGCCTGCGCCGACTGCCACGCCGATCCGGTCGGCACCTCGACGATCATCTTCGGAGCGCGGGAGATTCGCGAAGAGCAGGACTTCAAGACGCCGCACCTCCGGAATCTCTACACCAAGCGAGGCTTCACGCGGGATGCGCCGAAGCGGATGCGCGGATTCGGCTATCGCCACGACGGCGACCTGGAAGACATCGTGCGCTTCCTGGAGTCGCCGCGCTTCGTCTTCCAGTCGGATCAAGAGCGCCACGATCTCGAGGCATACCTGCTCTGCTTCGACACCGGCACGCACCCGGCGGTCGGACAGCAGGTCACGCTGCAGGGGAGTGATGGCGGGGAGGCGCTGGCCCGCGTGCAGACCTTGGTCGACGTCGCGGCCTCAGACGCGATCGGCCTTGTCGTCAAGGGGCGCGACGCCGCCGGCCAACCACGCGGGTGGATGTTCGACGGCGCCGCCTTCGTTCCGGATCGCGTGTCCGAGCCGGCGCGCAGCCTCGCCTGGCTCGAGTCGCTCGCCTCGAGCGGACACGAAGTCACCTTCACCGGCGTGCTCTTTGGCACCGAGCGACGTCTCGGCATCGACCGCGATCTCGACGGCGCGCTCGATCGGGACGAGCTGGACTCGGGGAGCGACCCCGGTAATCCGGGATCGATGCCGCTGACCGCGGCGGTGACCGATGCTCCGCTCCGTCTCCGCTTCGATGCGATCGCGCCCAACCCCGCGACCGACGCGACGCACCTCCGCTTTGCGCTGGCCTCGGCCGGGCCGGTGCGACTGCGGGTGCTCGACGCCCAGGGCCGCAGCGTGCGGCGCCTGCTCGATCAGCAGGAGCAGCCGGCTGGCGCGGTCGATGCGGCGTGGGATCTCCGCGCCGACGACGGTCGCGCGGTGCCCGCAGGGGTCTATTTCGTGCGGTTGGAGACGACGGGCGAGGCGGTCTCGCGGAGGATCGTGGTCCGCTAGATCGACGATTGCGATTTCTCGATCGCGTCCCTATCGTGGCGGCTTCCACTCAACTTGGAGGTGCCATGTCGGTCGACGCCCGTCGGTCTGTTTTCACGCGTTCGCTTCATCGTTCCTTGTTCATCGCCGTGGGAGCCGCGTCGCTCCTCGCGCTCAGCGGCGGGTTCGCCGGCGAGAATCTCTGGGCACAGGGCCCGCCCCCCGGCGCCGCGGTGACGGACCGCCGCCGATGAAGAACCTCCAGATCTTTCCGGCCAACACGCCGCGCGGCAGAGTGCTGAAGTCGATGCGCGAGTTCACGCGGGCGCTCGGCGTCGGTTGCGACTTCTGCCACGTCGACGAGCACGAGGTCCGAATCCGCGCGAGGACATGGCGAGCGACGAGAAGCCCGAAAAGGGCAAGGCCCGCGCGATGATGACCATGACGAAGAAGATCAACGCCGACCTGCTGACCGCGATCCCGCATCGCGAGAACCCGCCGGTCTCGGTTCGCTGCATCACCTGTCACCACGGCCTGCCGGTACCCGAGACGCTCGCCCAGCACCTGGGCGCGGTGCTCACCTCGTCCGGCATGGACTCGGTCAAGTCGGAGTACAAGTCACTTCGCGAGGACTCCGATCGCGGCCGCTATGACTTCGGCGAGCAGAGCCTGAACGACTGGGCGCGCAGCCTCTCGGGAGAAGGCAAGAATGACGATGCACTCGCAGTGCTCGCGCTCAACCAGGAGTTCTTCCCGAAGTCGAACTTCATTCCGATGATGCAGGCCGAGGTGCATGCGGCGAAGGGAGAGAAGGACATCGCGATCGAGCTGCTCAAGAAGGTGGTGGCAGCCGATCCGGAGAACGAGCGCGCCGCGCGACGCCTCAAGGACCTTCAATCCGGCGGGAAGTAAGTCTCGTATTACACCCACGCGTCGCCCGACCCGCCTGACGGTCGGGCACGCGGTCCCTCATCGACCGACATCCACAGGAGGAGGATTTCGCATGCCCGTGCGTTGGTTCGTCCTTGCCCTCGCGGTACTTGCTTCCGGCGCGGCCTCGCCGGCCGATCAGACCCAAGTGATGGTGCCGATCAATCGGTTCATGTATGCGATGAATCACGGAGACGCGGCCGGGGCCGCCGCCGCCTGCGCCGCCGACATGTCGATTATCGATCCGGTTCCGCCATACGAGTGGCACGGGCCGGACGCGTGCAATCGATGGCTTGCCGCCCTCGGCGCGCACGCCGCGGCCAACGGCCTCACCGAATTCCAGGCGACGCTGGGCGCGCCCCGCTACTTCGACATCACCGGGGATCATGCCTACGTCGTGCTGCCGGCCGAGCTGTCGTACAAGGCGAACGGCAAGCCGATGAAAGAGCCGGGCAACACCTTCACCGTCGCGCTGGCGAAGGGCGGGAGCGGGTGGCAGATCGCGGCCTGGGCCTGGTCGAAGAAGTAGCTCCACGAGTCCAGTAGCGCGGCGCGAGTGCTCTGCTCGTGCCGCGCTGCGACTACTTGATCTTCTCGAACTCCACCCGCCGATTCATCGCGCGTCCCTCCGGAGAGTCGTTCTTCGCGATCGGCGCGGTCTCGCCCTTCCCCTCGGTCTCGAAACGTGACGCATCCATGCCGAAGTCGGCGGCCAGCACCGCTGCGACCGCGGCCGCGCGCCGACTCGAGAGATCGAGGTTTGCGGCGTCGCTGCCCACGTCGTCGGTATGTCCCGTGATCTTCACGCGCACCGCGGCGTTGGCCGTCAGATAGGCGGCGAGCTGGCGGAAGACCGGCGCCGACTCGGGCCGCACGTGATCGGAGCCCGAGTCGAAGTAGATCCCGTGCGTGACGAAGGGGCCGTCGGCCAGGAGGTCCGGCTTGGGCTCGCTCTTTTCCGCGAAGCGTAGGTTCGTGATCAGGGCATTCGCGTCCGGCCAGCGCATACGGAAGGTGAGCGGCCCGGGAACCATGTCCCCCTCGAGTTCGGGGATGTTCGCCACGCGATCCTGATCGACGTAGATCTTGAGGCTCTTGCCCATCGCCATGAACGCGATGTGGTGAGCGCCGGAGAAGTCGCCCGAGCTTAGCGTGGTGTAGGACTGTCGCCCGTTCGCCATCACCAAGAGATCGTTGCCGTGGCTCCCGAAGTCGACCCACCACTGCTGCCGGCCGTCGGCTCGCGGGCCGTGCACCTCGAAACGCGCTTGCTTGTCAGCGCGGAGGTCGAACTCGAAGGTCCAGCGCTCCGGCAGGCTCGTGATCTCCTTGAGTTCAAACTGTCCGTCGTCGCCCACCAGGCGGAACCAGTGCTTGCCGCTCGACTCGGCTACCTCGAAGTTGCCGGTCAGCAGCCTCAGGCGCACCGGGAACTCGCCCACCGGATCGGTCGAGAAATCATCCTCGAGCAGCACCTTGTCGCCCGGGACGTAGTCGTACTTGCTCGAGATCTTGGTGATCGAGGTTTCGCCGCCCTTGGCTTCCGTCGCCTTACCCGCCCCCTCGGCCTTGTTCGCGGTCGACTCGGCGGGAGCGGCGTCCGGCACCTTCTGCCCGACCTTCTCCTTCACCTTGTCTTCCGCCTTCTTCTTGAGGTCACCCAGGCCGATGCCCAAGGCCGGCGTGACGCGGATCGTGCCGAGCAGGAGCAGGGGCGCAAGCACCGCGAGAAGGGGGACAAGAGTGGAACGACGCATCGATACCTCCCGTGATGAACGATCGGTCGTGAAAGGGGTCGAAGCAGGATAGCCAAACGAAGCGCGCGATAGAAACGAAACGGCGTGCGGCTGGAGACCGCACGCCGTCGATCGGCGTTCCGCTGCCGATGGGGGGGGACTAGTTCAGCACCACCAGCCGCTGCTCGCTCGAGCGGTGCCCCACGCTGAGGCGCGCAAAGTAGATTCCGGAGGCGCTACCCGCGGTCTTCCACTCCGTGTCGATCGGCCGTCCGGGCACGAAGGCGCTCGCGCCGGTCAGACCGCTGCCCGCGGCCTCGCCGCCGACCCGGCCCTGCGCCAACGTCGACACGAGGCGCCCGTTCACGTCGTAAACGTCGAGTCGGATCGGATCGCCGCCGCGCGCCTCCGAAGGCACCGCGAAGCGAAGTCGCGCGCTCTCCCCGATCGGGTTCGCGCCCTCGAGCTGCAAGCCGAGCCAGGGCAGATCGGCCACCGGCCCATCCACCGCGGTCGACTGCTTGACCACGACCTTCTTGGCGATCGAGTAGGGGGCGGTGTGCCCCTCGGCATCGATCGCCTGAGCCGCGAAGTAGAAGGTGCCGGTCGGGTGGTTGGTGAAGGAGTACTGGCTGCCGGCGATGTTGCTCGCGACGGTCGTCTCGCCGAGGAAGAAGTCGCTCGGCGTGACGTCGTCGACGTACCAGCCGGCGTTGGCGGTGCCGCCGTCGGTGTTGTAGCGGAAGCGTACCCAGATCGTCTGCCCGACGTAGGCGGCCAGGCTGTGGGTCGCCTGCTTCCAGCCGTTCGAGTTGCCGGTGATGCCGTTGCCGAGGTTGTGACCGTTGGGGTCGCTGTTCGTGGTGTAGGTCCCGGCGATCGGCGTGAAGTCACGCCCGTTGGTCGACACCTCGACGTAGCCGTAGTCCCAGCCGCTCTCGATGTTGTGCCAGGTCCAGTAGACGAGGTTCTCGCCGGTCAGCACCTTGTGCGCGCGGCGCGAGGTCAGGATCGAATTCAGGTAGTCGATCGACCCGCCGAACCAGGCGTGTGTGGTCGAGTGCGAGCGCGCGGTCGAGACGCTCCAACCGTCGGTATCCCAGCGCGAGGGATTCGTCCCCTCGACGTCGTCGGTGCCGGCCGACACGCTGGTCCCGCGGATCAGATTCCACGCCACCGCCGGATTGTCCGGATCGGGCGAGGGCTGCGCGAAGGTGAGCGTGAAGTTGGTCCCGACCGTGTCAGCCGAAACCACGGTGCCGACGTTCGGCGGAAGGATGCGGTAGGGGTTATCGGCCATCTCGCACATGCGCAGGTTCGCTTCGAGGTTCTCGTTCACCAGCGCCGGAATGCGCGACTCGAGCGGCCAGAACCCATCGCCGCCGTTTCCGACCTCGGTGACGAAGCCCAAGATCTTCGGCTTCGAGATGGTGTCGCCGAGCTGCCAGTCGTTGGTGCTGCCGTTGGTCGGATAGAGCATCTCCCATGCGGTGCCGACGCCGTAGTTGTTGTTCACCTTCCGGTAGCGACCGAGCGCGAAGAGCGCCTCCTGATCGGCGGAGTGCACCGGATCGTAGCCCGGCGCGTAGAGATGGATGTTCGAGTAGGAGTGATAGTCGAGGATGAGCGAGAAGTGCCGCCCCACGACGAAGTTCCTGTACGCCTGGGTCTCGAGCTCGCTGAAGGCCGACGGGCCGCGGTACGTATCGCTGAACGGATCCGGGCTCGAACCGTCGTTGTCCCATCCCCAGTGGTCGCCGAAGTTGCGGTTCAAGTCGACACCGAACGCGCCGCTGCCATTGTTGCGGCGGTTCTTCCGCCACATGCCGCCGCCGGCCGGATCGGTCAGCTCGTTGTAGGAGACGCCGTCCGGGTTCACCACCGGCTCGATCCAAATCTCGCGATTGTTCAGGATGTTCTGCGCGCGCGAGTCGGTGCCGTAGTTCGAGAGCAACCACTGCGCGAGCCCGTAGACCACCTCGAAGGTGACCGCCTCGCGTGCGTGGATGTAGGCGTTGAAGAAGATCTCGGGCTCGTTCTCATCGACATTCGGATTGTCCGACAGCTTGTACACGTAGATCGGACGCCCCTCGAGCGTGGTGCCGATCGAGGTCTTGGTCGTCATGAGCGAGGGGTAGAGGGCCTGGAGATCGTCCATCGCCTGCACCGCCTCGGAGACGGTGTGGTAGAGGCCGAAGTTGCCGCCGCCCAGGGTCGGGCTCATGCGACTCCGGTAGAAGCTTTCGAGGTCGTCGACCAGGACGTCGACCTGGAAGCCGGCCGCGCGGAGCTGGGCCGCCCGCGCGGCGTCGGCCGGGAACTGCACCGCGTCGCCGCTTCGCATCGCGCCGCAGTCGCCCGCCTCGGGCGCGATCCCCGGCAGCCGAATCAGGTCGGCCTTGCTGGCCGGCCGAACCTCAAGTAGCTGGGTGGCCTGGGCAAGTTGTCCGGTTCCGAGTCCCAGAGTGACGAGAGCGCATGGGGCGAGAGCCCGCCCCCAACGACGGAAATGCATGCCAGGCCTCCCAAATGCCGGGTATTCCAAGTCCTTGTAGATTGCGGCGCCGAGTCGAGGTTAGCACAGCGGGTCGGACACGGGCGAGCGCCCTGACTAGGTATCCTGAAATGGCTTCGTCATGGCTGATACGGGCCAGGCCGGGCCGCGAACGGGGACTCCTAGCGACCGGTGAGTTGGGCTCGGAGCTGCCGGGTCTGCTCGTTGGCCCCGCCTGCCGACTCGAGACGGTCGAGTGTGGCGAGAGCCTCGGCCGGCCGTCCCAGGAACTGCCCGAGGAGGAGCGCCCGATTCCAGAGGCTGCTTCGGTCCGCCGGGTCGTGGGCCAGAAGGGCGTCGAGTTGGGGGAGGGCCTCGGCGTATCGGCCGTTGGCGGTGAGGGCGCGGACGATATCGCGCCGCGCCTCCCAGAAGCCGGGATCGAGCGCGACCGCGCGGTCGAGGCACTCGATCTCGGCGGCGGGACCTTGGGTTTGTCCACGCCAGCGGGCCAGGTTGCGCCAGGCCGGCGGATAGTTCGGGTCGATCTTGAGCGCCGCCTCGAACTCTCGCGCCGCCTCGTCCACTCGCCCCAGTCGCGCCAGCGAGGTGCCGAGCGAGTTGTGGGCAAGGACGCTCTGTGGTTGGAGCGCGAGGGCCTCTCGGTAGTAGTCGGCCGCGCCGGCGAAGTCGCCGCGATCTCGCGCCGCCCCCGCCAGAATCTGGAGCTGCGCCGGGAAGAAGTCCTCCGCCTTCGCCAGGGGAAGGAAGGTCAAGCCGAACCCGATCGCCACCGTCGCGGCGGCGGCGAGCGGTAGCCGCCGCTCTCGACTCCTGAGCGTCGTGACGATGTCAAGCAGGCCCCGCGCGGCGAAGACGAGCAGGACCGTCACGGCGGGGAGGCGATACCGCTCGGTCACGAAGAAGGGGAGGAGCGAGAGGGCATAGGCTCCGGTCCAGACGAGCGGCACGTCCCAATCCCCGTGGCCACGGCGGACCTCGCGCACCGCCAGCGCCAGACCCCAAAGCGCGAAGGGGAAGAAGAGCCCGAAGCGAAAGGGGCTCACGCGCAGGAGCCAGAGATCGCGCGCGAGGAAGTTCAGATCGAAGTGGTTCGGGATCTCGAGGTGATTGACCAGGAGCAGCAGCTTTCGGAGGTACAGCCGCGCTGCCTCGACGGGATGCGACATCAGCCAGCGCGCCGCCTCACCCGCCCAGTAGCTCGACACCTCGCTCGGGCGGAGCGGACGCCCTCGCGCCTGCTCGGCCAGGGTGCGCGAGGCGGCGAAGAGATCGGCCTCCATCCGCGCCGGCACGGAGAAGGTGCCGCGCGCCTCAGGGTTGTTTCCGATGTAGAGGTTGATCCCGCCGTTCGACGAGGTCAGAACCCAATCTCCGCCCACCAGGCGATTGCGCAGCGTGAAGGGGAAGACCACGAGCGCGGTGCCGAGTGCGAGAGGCACGAGGCGACGAAGCGTTGCCCCGATCGGTTCGCGCGTGCGTCGCCACTCCCACAGAAACCAGAGCGGCAGGAAGAGGAGGCTGTTCGGCTTGCCCAGGGCGGCGAGGCCGAGGCATGCCCCGGCGCCGAGGAGGGTCCCGCGGCTTCCTTGCTTCGCGCACTCCCGCCTTCGCGCGCGGAGCAGCAGCAAGATCATCCCGTTCACGCCGATCAAAACCAGTGTCATCTCGAGCAGTTCGTTGTCGAGAAACGCGAGGACCGGCCAGAGCGCGAGCGTCACCCCGGACATCCAGTAGAGCGCCGCGCCGCCCAATCTCCAGCCGATCCAGGCGAGCAGGGTTGCCGAGGTCGCTCCGATCAAGCTCTGTGCGACGAAGGCGGCGGGGACGTGGGCGCCGGCGAGCTTGTACACCAGCGCGAGGAAGTAGGGATAGATCGGCGAACTGTGAAAGTCGACCCCGCTGCCCGCGAAGTGGCCAGCCAAGATCGCCAGTGCGCGCTGGTGATAGATCTCGGGATCGCCGTGCAGCAATCCGAAGAAGGGCGAGCGATGGAACTCCGCGAAGTAGGCGAGGCGAAAGGACAGCCCGAGTCCGAAGATCGCGGCGAGCGCGGCGGGGCGAGGTTGGGATTCGCCTCCGCGCATCGCGCTACTGCCCCTGCACGAAGGTCACCACCTCATCGATCACCCGCGAGTCGACGTGCGACGGCACCTCGTACTCCTTGGGACTGGGCGGCCCCTCTCCCGAAATCATCAGGTGGTTGAGTTCGTTGAAGAGTCGGAAGGTCACATGCTCCTTCTGGCCCAGCGCCGCTTGCCAGCGATCGAAGTCGGCCATCGTGACCTGATAGTCGCGCCCGCCCTGCACGATGAGCATCGGCAGGTCGAGCGTCTGCGCCACCTGGAGCGGTTGCCGCGCGTCGAGGTCGCGCTGGTAGTGCAGCGTGATCCCCATGAAGGTGGTGCTGTCGGGCAGGCTCGAATCCTCGAAGGTCAAGGCGGCGCGCGAGAGTGAGTCGAGCGCGGTCGCTCGCGTCGAGTCGGTCTCGATGGTCGAGAGGTAGCGGAACTGGTCGGAGACCAGCTGGAGGATCGGCCGGGCCGACGCGGCGAGCATGACCGCCCCGCGGAGCGAGGGATTGCGCGCCGCGATCACCGGCGCGAGCGACGCGGTGAGGGAGTGCCCGAGGACGAAGATGCGCTTGGGATCGACGTCCGGGGTGCGACGGAGTAGCGCGAGCGCGGAGTCTGCGTCCGCCAGCACCTCTTCTTCGACCGTGATCGTCGACGCCTTCATCGTGCGGCCGGCGACCAGGGTGCGCTTGTCATAGCGCAGCGTCGCGATGCCACGAGAGGCCAGGCCCTGCGCAACGTCGCGCAACACCTTGTTCGGACCGATCGACTCGTCTCGGTCCTCCGGTCCCGAGCCGGCGAGGAGCAGCAGCGCCGCAACCGGGCCGGTTCGATTGACCGGGATCGTGAGCAGACCGGGGAGCGGCACCCCGCCGCCGGGGAGGACGATCGGTCGCTCCTCGAAGCGCGTCGTGTCGACGTAGGCGGCGCGATCCAGGGACGCGGCTTGGGTGGCTTCATGTGGAAGCCGCTGATCTTCCCCTCCGGCGTCACCACCATCTCGACCAGGAGATCGGCATGTTCGAAGCGACAGGCCAGGTCGACCACGTCGCCCCCGCCGGTCTTCCGGATGTCGGCGGCCCCGGCCACGCGCAGCGCGCCGGCCTGCTGCTCCACCCTTCCCCAGAGGATCGGCAACTGATCCACCGGCAACGCGGCCTGCATCTCCGGCGAGAAGCGCGCGAAGACCGCCTGGAATTCCCCGGCCGCGAGCAGGCGCAGCGTCTCGCGCGCCGTCGCCTCGCTGGTCGGTTTGCCTAGGGTGAAGCTGACCTGTGCGCGCGCCGACGAGGCCGCCAGCGTCGCATGGACCAGAAGCACGAAGGTCAAGAGCACGCTGACCCGCGTCGCTCGTCGCATACCGCAATCCTCCCCGCGCTCGAACCGCCCCTCAGTCGCTCGCGGCACCATAGCAGACGGGGCGCGGCGTGGTATGGTCTCGGCCATGTCTAGCGTTCCCCTTGGGCTCGAGATCACGACGCCGGGCAGTGAGCCTCGACGCCTGACCTTTGCGGCCGGGCCGATCACCTTGGGTCGCGAAGCCGAGAACTCGATCGTGCTGACGAGCGGCAAATGCTCCGCGCGCCACGCCGCCATCGAAGCGGTGGACGATGGCTGGCTGCTGACCGACTCGAGCGCGCACGGCACCGAGTACAACGGTTTGGTCCTGCGCTGGGGCGAACGGGTTCGCCTCGCGCACGGCGATCTGCTCAAGATCGGCGATGCGGAACTGCTGGTTAGCTTCGAGCAGGCATCAAGCGGGGCGAGCCCGGCGGCGCCGCCGACCCTCGGGAGTCCGACCTCGAGCGCGAGCGCTCCGGCCATCGCCCCCCCCGCGCCCGCGAGTTCGCCCCTCGAGCGGCTAATGGGAGCGCCGCGCGGCGATCTCCTCCCGCCCCGCCTCCACTTCTTCCAGTCAGGCGAGTTCGTGCGCGAACTGGCGCTCGGCGAGGAGGGGGTATCGATCCTGGTCGGGCGCGATCCCGCCTGCGAGATCGCGGTGCCAGATCCCTTCCGCGTGGTCTCGAAGCGGCACGCGCGCATCTATCGAACCTGGGGCGGCGCCTTCCTCGAGGACCTCTCGCAGCACGGCGTCTATCTGAACGGCGAGCGGGTGCAGAACATCGTGGCGCTATCACACGGCGATCGCGTGACGCTCTCCACCGTCGCGCAGGGTTCGTGGGGGCCGGTGCTCATCTTCCTCGAGGAGGCCGAGGCGAACCGCGCGGCCGAGGCGACGAAGCTGGCGAAGACCCGCGCGCTCGAACAGGCGCCGGCGGCGCCGGAGAGTGCTCAACCCGCGCCGGCTGAGGCCTCCGAACCGAGGGCCGCTGCGTCGAGTGCCCCCGTCGAAGCAGCCGGCGCGTCGAGCGCGTCGAGCGCGCCGACCGATTTCGCCGCCCTGCTCGATCAGACCGCGCGCGCCGCGCCTGCCGCGAGCCGCGGTGACTCCAAGATGCTCGTCTATGTCGCGCTCGGTGTCGCGGCGATCGCGGTGCTCGGGCTCGTCATCGGGACCATCCTCTTCTTTGGGAAGCCCTAGGTGACGACGCGCGGACCCGAGCTCAAGGGCCGGTTGATCGCAGGGCGCTACGAGATTCTGGAGTGCATCGGCGAGGGGAGGCTTTGCCTCGGTCTGGCGCGCGCGGCAGCTCAATCCCGAGGGGGAGGTTGCGGTCAAGATCCTCCACCCCGAGCACTCGCGCGATCCCAAGATCGTGGCCAGCTTTCTGCGCGAGGCGAAGCTGTACGTCCCCTTCCGAGACGAGCCGAACATCGCGACTGTGCTGGAGTGCGGACACGACGAAGAGAACGACGTCCACTTCCTCGTGATGACGCTGCTCGGCCGCACCGTCGGCGGCGAGATCGAGGCGAGTGGTCCTCTGCCGCTCGAACGCGTGCTGCAGATCGGCGAGGACATCGGCCGCGCCCTCGAGATGGTGCACGCGGCCGGGCTGGTGCACCGCGACGTCAAGTGCTCGAACATCATGACCACGCGGAGCAGCGCGCCGGGCCGCGAGCGCTTCGTCCTGACCGACTTCGGCATCGGTCTCCTGCAAGAGGTGGCCGACAAGACGATCACGACCCGCGAACTCGATCGCGTCGGGAGCTGGGCCTACGCCGCGCCGGAGCAGATCCGCGCACGCAAGCGCGAGGAGATCCGCGCGAGCGCCGACTTCTACTCGCTCGGCGTCGTGCTCTTCCGCGCCGCGACCGGGCAGTACCCGTTTCCGCCGCACTTCCCGCAGGTCATCCAGCATCACCTGGAGACGCCGGCGCCCGATCCGCGTCGCTTCGTGCCCGCGCTCCCCGCGCCCGTCGCCGAGTTCTTGACCCGCGCGCTCGCCAAGGACCTGGAGAAGCGCTTCTCGAACGGCGCCGACTGGCAACGTGCGATCGCGAAGCTCAAGGAACAATCGACGCGCCCGGCCGAGCCGGCGAAGAAGGCGACTCCCTGGGTCCTCGTGCTCGGACTCGTCCTGCTGCTCCTCCTCGCCGGCGGCGCCTTCGCCGCGTTTCAAGCGCTCTTCGGCGGCGCATCGGTCGAGGTGGTCTCGAGCCCTCCGGCGCGCGAGCCCGGATCGCCGAGGTGCGCGGCGGGGCGTCGAGCGTGGTCGCGCAGGGCAACACCCCGCTGCGCTTCCGCCGTCGCGCGCACCGCGACTACGAGATCGAGGTCGAGGCCGCCGACTACTTCAAGTCGACCGTGCCGATCGCGGCGAGCGCCCCGCGCGTGTCGCGTGAAGAGGTGACGCTCGAGCGCGCCTACTCCCTCGCGATCTCGACCGACCCGCAGGGCGCGCGGGTGCTGCTCGAGCGCTTGGACCCGCCGCGCGGCGCTCCGCGCGAGGAGCCGATCGAGAGCTACAGCAACTGCCAGCTCGCCGGACTCCACGCCGGGCGCCATCAGCTCACCCTCACCATGCAAGGTCGCCGAAAGAGCGTGGAAGAGATCGTGATCGGACCCGACCTCGGACCGGTGCACCGCATCTTGGAGTTCATCGGGGGAATCGACTTCGAGGTGTACACCCAGCCGGCCGGCGCGCGCGTGCGGATCGACGGTGGCTTGGTCGACGAACGGACTCCGTGCCGCGTCACCGATCTGCCGCCCGGCCGCCACACCCTCTCGCTCGAACGCGATGGTTATGCGTCGATCGACACGGCGGTCACGCTCGCGCCTTCACGCGATGCGCAGGCCCTTCGCATTCGCCTGAAGCCGGTCGAGACAGCGCGCTCGGAGGATCAGGGGTTCACCTGGGGGCGCACCGACGGTGGCAACAGTGGGGGTAACAGCGGGGGTAACAGCGGTGGCAACGAGCGCGACAACAACACCGCGCCCCGCGGCCCCGAGATCAGCCTCTCGCTCGCGCCGATGACCTTTGCCTACATCCACGTCGACGGTAATCCGGAGGCGATCAACGAGAGCGGCAAGACCGGGCCGTGGAAGGTGCGCCTCTCGCCCGGACCCCATCGCTTCCGCGTCGTCGACCTCAAGCGGCCGGTCCCGATCGACGTGGAACTCAAGTACACGGTGCCGGCGCGTGCACCTCGGGCGCTCGTCCTCGACTGGCAGAAGGGCGTGGTCGTGGCGCCGTGATCTGCGGCTGAACGCGCGGCCCGCGCTTCAGGCAGCCCGCAGCGGCGCGAACTCTGCTTTGGTCAGGGTCGACAGCCCGAGTTGGAGGAGGACGCGATTCAGCTGACCGAGCGAGACTGCCCTTGGATCCGGAATCTCGACACCCACTGGATGATCCGCCGAGTTGAAATCAACGAGGATCCCGGGAGAGAGTTCTATCGTGTGAATCGACCGCTCGCCCGGGCGCCTCGGCAGATAGTAATAGGCCGCGACGGGGCGCCCGGAACGGAAGGTCACCTGCAGGTAGGGCTGGTTCATTTCATTCATGACGATACCGGGTAGGCGGTGATTACGACAAGCTGCTGGCGATCGGGATCGGGCTCGACCACGATCCGCCACAATTCACGGGGTCCACGAGCGACTAGTAGCCAGCGGTCCGATGCAATCTGCCGCGAGATAGACGCGGGCCTAAGCAACATGCGGCGCAACTCCACCTCTCGAAGACCCCGATCCTCTAGCCGATCCAATAGGTGGGGCGTGAGGTCTACCTCCCACGTCCACCAGTCAGGCAGCCCCCGCTCCATCGCGCTGCCTCCTGACACACCCAGGCCGCCGACGACCGGTCGACGAAACGAACAGCGACAGCCGTTGAGAGCAGGGAGTGTGCCCAGACGGGGGCGTTTCGGATCGCGCGGGCATCCGATAGAGTGACGCGGCGCGCAACCGAAGCGAACGATCGCGCGATACGTGGGGGAGACGTCCCCGCTCGACACCAGGGGACGAGGAGGATGTGGAGATGACCTCGACCGACCACCGCTTCGTCGGCGCGACGGCGCGCCGCGCGCTGCCCGCCCTCGCGCGAACGGCCACCCTCGCGTTGGCCGTCGCCCTCGCGGCGCCGACCTGGGCCAAGGACACGCAGAACGACCCCATTCCCGCCGACCCCTTGGAGGCGGCCTGGGCGTCGTACGAGAAGTACACCTATCAGCAGATGGACGAGGCGCTCTCGATCGCCAACCACGTGCTCGAGATGCCCGACGCCGAACGCGACGCGCGCGTCACCGCGGAGAAGACGCGGGTGCTCGTGCACCTTTCACGCGATGAGGTGGACGAGGCGACCGAGGCGCTCAAGGCGATGCTCGCGGCCGATCCCGCCGCGCGCTTCTCGCCCGAGTGGGACTATCCGCCGCAGGTAATCGACCTCTACCACCAGGTGCAGGATGCCGGCGGCGGCGGCACGATGGACGTGTACACCGTCGCGGTGGGCGACTTCGAGAACAACTCCGTCTACGTGAAGACCTCCGACAAGTTCAACTTCGACAACTTCCGCCTCGGGCTCATCCACACCATCATCACCGACCTCTCGGCCTCGAGCGGCCTCCGCGTTGTCGATCGTCAGCGCACCGAGAAGATCGTCGAGGAGCTGCAGCTCGGGCAATCAGGCTACGTCGATCCCGAGCGCGCGGCCCAGGCCGGCCGGCTGCTCGGCGCGCACCTCTACGTCTTCGGGCAGTTCATGATCTTGAGTTCGAGCGAGGTGCGGATCGACATGCGCGTGGTGCACACCGCGACCGGCGAGGTGATGGTCGCGAAGCAGATCACCGGGAAGTACTCAGGCAAGCCGCAGAACTACCTGGACCTCGAGAAGCAGCTGGTCGTCGAGGTCGCTGCTTCGGTCGACAGTCTGGTCGGCGATCAAGCGGCCGAGCCCGGCGTGCTGCAGAAGCGCGCGAAGAACTGGTTCGACACGCGCCTCACCTCGGTCGAAGGGCGCGGCAGCTACGGCAAGTCGAAGCTCCTAGTCGGCGAGGCGCTTCAGGCAGAGGAAGAGAAGGACTACCGCGGCGCGCTCCGCGCTTGGCAAGCGGTGCTGAAGGCCGACCCGGAGAACGACGACGCCAAGCGGCGGGTGCTGATCTTGTCGGGAGGGAAGACCTGAGCGGCGAGTCACCGCATCCCAATAACGATTGAGGCCCCGTAGCGTCACGCCACGGGGCCTCGTGTTGCACGCCTTCGGCGCACGGCTCCTCGCCCTGAAGCTACCGATAGTGGCTCTTCACGCGGCCCCACGTTGAGAGGTTCGCCGGGACGGGCGGCGCACACGGAATCGGATCGCAGCTCCGCGTGTCTCCATGAAATTCCCCGCCGAATGCTGCACAGGCGCACGAGGTCATGAGGAAACAGTCTCCGTCAAGCAGCAAGCTGCGGGTCCATCTCCGCAGCTTGCGAGCCGACACGGGACGCGTTGTCGCCCTGGAACACGCCACCCTGATCTATACATCTGTATTCGGCCAACCAGAGACAGTCGCAACCGAAGCAGCAGGCGCCGCTCGGCCACGGGCAGCAGGGATTCGGCTCGCAGCTCACCCCTACGCCCTGAAAATTTCCGCCCTGTGCCGCGCATGGAATTTCAGGTAGCCACAGGCACTCGCAATCCGGAGTGCAACAGGCGCCGGGGGGACCGCCATCGGGGCAGGGCAGGGAGCCGGGTTCATCAAACCCAAGCGAACCGCGCCCGAGGATATTGTCAAGAATCGGCGGGATGTGATCGTCCGCGAAGCAACACCCCCCGCCGCGAGTGGGATGTTCGGTGATTGCGAACGTCGTCGGCGCCGGCGATGCGTAGTTGTAGGCCGCGAACCAGTAGACCTCGACCAGATGCTGGGTCTGTACCGTGTCCCAGGTGATCGCAGTGCCCGAGACGGGCTCGGGCCAATTCGAGGTGTGGAGTTCGAAATCCCCGCACCCTCCGTAGCCCTGAATCTTGAGGCGGTCCGGATCGTAGTCGATGCCGAACTCGGTCCCCATCAGACGCGGCGAGCCTGCGGCGGGAAATGCGGCGAGGACGTAGTACAGCACAGTGGCATCGCCATTGACCTCCGTGATCGCCTGATCACAGGCTGAAAGGTCGCTCTGACCGCAGTAGTTCATCGAGTCGGAGCAGTACACGATCGATGGGTTAGCGTGCGCGATCAAGGTCCCGCCGGCATTGGGGCCGGCCGAGGCAGCGTTCGCGCCAGCCAACCAAACGAGCGAGGCAAGTGCGAGCGCACTCGCACGAGAGTTGCGAATCGCGGTCATGGACATTTCCCTCCTGGTGGAGCGCCCCACCTCGGCGGGGAAGGGCGGTGCGCCCCTACCGGTATCGAGCCTTCACCCGTCCCCACGTCTCGCTCTGTGTCGGCGTCGGCGCCACGCAGGGATCGCCGTCGCACGTCGGGACGTCGCTCAGGTATTCGCCACCCAGTGCCTGGCACTCACACGACGTGACGATCGTGCACTGCTCATTCACGCAGCACACGGCCGGCGGCGCGCCGCAGATGTTCGGTGAACAAGAGGTGTTTGGTCCCATGAAGGTCCCGCCCATCGCGTCGCACTCGGTCTGTTGCACCACCGCGCACGAGCACCCAAGACAGCACGCTCCTAAGGGCGGCGGGGCATCCGGGCAGGGAAGCACGCCCGGCTGATTGAACCCCAGCTCGCCAAATGCCGCGATCTGGTCCGTCTTCGCGGGAACGGAGTCATCGGCAAAACAGCAGTTGGACCCGCGGCTGCCGTACATCCCGAAAGAGGTCGGCATCTGCGGATCGTAGGAGTACGCCACGAACCAGCAGACGCCGACCAGGTGCTGAGTCTGCGCGGTGTTCCATGTGATCCCGGTATAGGAGTTGGGGCCTGGCCAATCATTCGAGTGCAGCTCGAAGTCGCCGCACTGTCCATAGTCGATCACGGCCATCTGCGCCGAGTCGTACTGCAGCGAGAATACGATCCCCTGGAGTCGTGGTGATGCAGCGGCCGGAAAGGCCGCGAGCGCGAAAAACACCGTGGGGTCGCCCCCATCGTGTCGAGTGATCGCCTGGTCGCAGCTCGTGATGCCGATTTGTCCGCAGTAGGTCAGCCCTTGGCAGTACACGAGGCTTGGATTGGTGTGCAGGATCAGCGTGCCGCCGGCGTTGGGGCCGGCCACTGCCGAGCCGGCGCAGGCCAATGCCAAGATCCCGAGCCATGGTGCGCAGTCGTGGGCGTGCAGGTCACGGGAGTTCATCGCGACGCTCCTCTCACCTGAGTTGGGACAGGCGAAAACCGCCGCCGGGGGGGAGATGCGGCGCAATTAGGATAGACCCGCGCGACCGGCCCTGACAGTCGGCTTTCTCGTCGACGAGAACGGCGAGCCCTTCCCACTCCTGACAGAACCTCCTGACGTCAACGCTGCTCGCTCCACGCCAGGAATCGACCCGATCGTCGCTCGCCAATTCACGCTGAAGGCCGCGACATCGCATGGATACCACGGCCTTCCTCGTCGCTCAGCAGCGAGCGGCAATCGAACTAGCGATAGCGCCCCTTGATCTCGCCCCAGGTCGACGACTTCGTCGCCACTGGGCCGCACGGATCGGAGCTGCAGAGGACTCCGTCACCGCTGTAGGTGCCGCCCATCGCGGCACACCAGCAGGTGAACGCCTCGACGCAGGTCCCATCGGTGAGGCAGCAAGCGCCGGGACCAGCGCCGCAGGGGGATGGGTCGCAAGTGACATTGTCGCCGTGGTAGATACCACCGTTCCCCAAGCAGTCTGGCTGCAGGAGCATCGCGCATTGGCAATCGTTGAAGCAGCACGCGCCGAATATCGGCGGGCAGTCGCACGGGTTCGGTTCACAGGAGGTGATGTCTCCTTGATAGGTGCCCCCTTCCGCCGCGCACTCGTCGGCGTTCAGAACGACGCAGGTTCCGCAAGGATTCTGGAAGCAGCAGGCGCCAACCGGTGTGTCGCTGCCGCACGGGATCACGCCCGGCATTTCGAAGCCTAGAGCTCCGAACCCCTCAATCTGGTCGAGCTGGGCCGGCACCGAGTCATCGGCGAAGACCCCGCCCTGCGTCGGGTGGGCCGCCAAGCCGAACAGCGTGGGTTGCGGTGCGTAGTAGTTGTAGCCCGCGAACCAGTAGACCTCGGTCAGCGAACCCGTGCGCGCGCTGTTCCATGTCACCGCCGTGCCTTCATCCGAGGCGGGCCAACCGGAAGTTGCGAGTTCGAAGTCCCCGCAAGATCCCCAATCGAGCAGCGACACGTTCGGGCTCTGGTAGTGGACGCCGAAGGTGACGCCGCTCAGGCGCGGGGCGGACGACGGACCAAATGCGGCTATGGCGAAGAAGACTACGGGGTCACCGCCGGTCACCGAGGTGATCGCGGCGTCGCACGCGGTCAAATCAGACTGACCGCAGTAGGTCACGTCGTCCGTGCAGTAGGCAATGGCGGGATTCACGTGCAGGATCAGCACGCCCCCGGCGTTTGGTCCGGCAGCCGCCGAGCCGGCGCAGGCGAGCGCCAAGACTCCGATCCATGGGGCGCAGCCGTGGGTGTGCGTGTGTCGAGTGTTCATCGCGACGCTCCTCTCCTCTGGGTTGGGACAGGCGAATGCCGCCGCCGGGGGGGAGGTGCGGCGCAACGAGGATAGACCCGCAGGACCGGGTCTGTCAGCGCACATTCGCGGCGCTCCCCCCACCAGCACCGCTTCGGGGGCGCCGATCCGCCCGGCGGACCACAACCCGGTTGTCATCTCCGGGCCGACCCCCGAAACTAGGTCGACGCGCTTCGGCCGGCCCTCGGGCCGAAGGCGAAAATGCCAAGCAACCGATCCCGCTCGCCCCCGATAAGTCGGGCGCAGGGCGGAAACGCCTCGCGGAAGGAGGTCGAGATGGCAGACAGCGCGAAGAGCTTGCCGGAGTGGCAGCAGTACCCGACCTTCGCCGAGTTCCTCACGGACCCGGCCAAGGCGCAGGAACTGAAGCTCCGGGCCTTTCGCCGCTGCGAGCAGTTCGACCAGCTCCTTCGGACCGGCGACCCGGCCCAGAAGGAAGCGGCGCAGCAGGCGCTGAACGCGTACGGCACCGCGCTCAAGCTGTTGGAAGACGCGCGAGCCGAGTACACGCGGCAACTCAACCCTTAGAGACGCAGTCGAGAGCGAGGAGAGGACCATGGGCGGCATCGGTGGAATCGGCGGCAACTTCAATCTGGCGGACATCAGCGACGTCACCGTCGGCAGCCAGAGCAAGTGGGGCAAGTTCGGTCAGGTCTTGGGAAGCGTGGCGAGCCAGATTCCGGGCGTGGGCGGCGCGCTCACCGGCCTGGGCGTTGACGGCAGCTTCAATCGCCAGCTCGAGATGATCAAACTGCAGCAGCAGATTCAGGACCAGACCCAGGTGATCAACACCCTGTCGAACATCTCGAAGGCGAAGCACGAGGCCGCCATGTCGGCCATTCGGAACATGAAGTAGCCCGAGGACGGGAGGCGCTGCATGACCGTGACCGAGTTGCCGGTGCAACTGTCCCGCGAGGAGAAGCGATTCCTGATGGAGTCGGCGCTGATCCTTCGCGACGCCCACCGCCACGACGAGGCGAAGGCCGTCTTCCTCGGGCTTCTGCCCCTGGTCGAGGACAAGCACCTGCCGATGATCGGGCTGGGGACGCTCCACTTCGAACGCGGCGAGTTCGCCGAGGCAGTGGAGCGATTCGAGGAGGCGACCCGCCTGGCCCCGCGCGCCGCGATCGCCTACGCCCACCTGGGCGAGGCGCTGGCCTTCGCGCAGCAGAAGGAAGAAGCCGCGTTGGTTCTGCAGAAGGCGATCGATCTCGACCCGAATGGCCAGGAGGGGGGCGAGATGGCAAAGACGATCCAGCGATTCCTGGCCTACGGGCTGCTGTAGCAGCCGAGCCGATTTTTCGAGCAACCGACGCGCACGAACGGGCGATGAGTGGACGACCGCGAGGTGCGGTCGGAATGAGAGAGGACACCATGAAGATCCCGCCAAGTGGAGACAACCTCCGCCCGATCGGACCGCATCAGCCGGGCTCGACGGGACCGACCGAGCGCACGGGGTTCGATGCGAAGATCGATGCGGCCAAGGGAGCCCAGGGTGCGCAGGGCGCCCAGGGACCGGAGGCCACGCAAGGCGCCAAGGCGAACGATGGACCGCAGACCGCGGAGCTGCGTCGCATGCTCGAAGGGGTCGACCCGAAGTCGCCCGAGGCGGTGAGCGTCGCGGCGGAGAAGCTGATCGATTGGCACCTGACCGAGCAGTTTGGTCCGGCGGTGCTCAATGCCCGCGGCATCGACGACGTGCGCGCGAAGGTCCGGGAGCAGATCCTGGGTGATCCGGTGGCGGAGGCGAAGCTCCGCGGCATCCTCAATCGCATGTAGTGGACGGCGCGGCCGACCGCGCCGCGAGCAGAGACGCGATCAGAAGATCCAGTGAGGGACCGCTTCTTCTTCGAGGAAGCGGTCCGCTTCATTTCCGCGGAGATAGGCGAGGGTGGCGAGCGTGCCGGCCTCGAGGCAGCTCTGCGCGATCACGGTGACGGATCGCGGGGCGTCCTCGACCGGCCAGCCGGTTCGCGGATCGAGGATGTGTCCGAGCCGACGTCCCTGCCAAAGAACGAAGCGCCGCGCGTCGCCGCTGGTCGCGAGTCCGCCCCGCTCGAGTTCGATCGCGTGGACGGCGGCGCGGCCGGTCTGGCTGGGGTCGTCGATACCGACGATCCAGGGGCGGCCCCCACGCCGCGGGCCGCTTGCGAAGAGGTCGCCGCCGAAGTTGACCAGGAAGCTCGAGCGGACCTCGGCCGCGATGAGGGCGGCGGCCAGATCGACCGCGTACTCCTTGCCGATTCCGCCGAAGTCGATCTCCATCCCCGCCGGCATGGTGAGAGCCGGCCGCTCCCAGCGGACGCGATGCCAACCGACGAGGGCGAGCAGCGGTCGCAGGGTGGCCTCATCGGGGACGCTCGATCCGCCGTCGAAGCGCCAGGCGCGGCGGAGTACGCCGGAGGTGATGTCGAAGCGCCCGTCCGAAAGCTCGTGGCAGGTGGCGGCGTAGTCGAGGAGCTGCGCGGTCTCCGGATCGACTTCGATCTTCGCGCCCTTCGCGCGGTTGATCCGCGCGATCAGGTTGTCGTCGCGGTAGCGGCTGAACGTGGATTCGATGCGAAGCGCCTCGATCTCCGCGAGGTCGAGCGCGCTGGCGGCCTCGCCGCGGTCATCGGTGTCGACCATCACCTCGCAGGGGCTCGCCATGGCGGCGAAGCGCCCCGCGAAGTAATCGTCGACTCGCTCGAGCGAAGCGATCAGAAGCCCACCGAGTAGCCGAGCTCGAGGGTGCTGATGCTCATTGCCGGGTAGAGGTTCAGCCGGCGCTGCGCGCCGATCGCGGAATTGGGATGGCCGTCGCCCCACTGCCGGATGTACTCGCCGCGCACCGTGAACTCACCCGGCACGGACGGCACGGGGAATCCGACCTTGAGGCCGGCGGTCGCGCTCCGAAGCGGTCCGAGCCGGTAGTCGCTGGAGGCGTAGTTAGGGAGCCGCTGGTCATCGCGCAGACCGAAGGTGAAGAAGTCGGCCTGGGTCTGGCGGTAGTAGCGGAAGTGCGGCTGCACCCAGCGGCCGTCGTTCAGCTCGTGGCGATAGCGCAGGTCCACGGTGTTCGAGCGGACGCCCCAGGTGTCGCGGTAGTAGCGGTGCGACGCGTAGAGGATGTCCTCGTCGAAGTGATAGACGGTGCCGGTGAGGACGCTCGAGCGATTGCGGGTGGTCGGGCGCTTCTCGGTCAGGGTGTGCGACTCCTCGCCGCTCTCCGGGTCGATCACGCTGACCACCTTGTACGGTTCGGTGAGGTAGCCGTTCTCGTGGCTTCGCGAGACGTTCACCTGCATCGTCCAGCGCCGCGTGATGACCTCGCCCAATCCGACCATGCCGTCGCTGACGTCCTTGGCGTGGCTTCCGTTCTCCTCGCGACCGGAGGCGGAGAGCCCGGCCGGGGTGCCACCGACCGGATCCACCTGATCGCGATTGATGCCGCCGCCGAGGCTGAGTGTGGTGCGTCGGTTGAACAGCTCGACCGAGCCGACGCCGCTCAGGCCGGTCGAGCGGTAGTCGGTCTCCGCCGAGGCGTGAGTGCCGATCGAGGTCTTGATCAACCGTCCCCACGGCTTCTCCCAGTCGAGGTTGATCGAGAAGCGATTGTCGTGGAAGGCGCGGGTCGGGACCTTGCCGATCGGGGTCGTCGCGATGTTGCCGGAGGGGGTGGTGTAGGTTTGTACACGGGTCGAGGGCATCGCGCCGGTGGCGGAGGCGCCGCTCATCGTGTCGAAGCCGAGCTTGGCCGCCAGCTTCTGCCCGTTCTGAAAGAAGCGGCTCACGCGAAAGATCGGTTCGACGATCTTGGTGCCCCCCTTCTCACCGTAGACCAAGGACGCGGTGTCGATTTGCCACTTCAGCGCGCCCTCGGCCTGGGCGGCCTGAGGAGTGGCGGCCGCGGGAATGCCGGCGGCGAGGAGGGCGCAGGCCGCGGCGCCGAGCCGACTGCGCACCGAGCCTGGGTTCGATGTCAGTTGCATCCGCAACCTCCACCGCCGACGCCCGCGCCTCCGGTCGAGGCTTCCTTGCTGAAGTAGATGTGCTGGTCGATCTCGTTCTCCACCGGCGAAGGAGCGAACTGCATCTTCTGCTCGGCCAGGAGATCTCGGTCCCACGGTTGAATCTTGGTGGCGGCGCAGCCGGTGAAGCCAAGCGCGCCGAGTGCCAGCAGCAAGCAGGGAAGGAGGGGTGCCCCAAGGAATCTGCGCGCGTTCACTTCTGCTCCTCCTTCTTCGGCATCGCCGCGAGGAGTGCCTTGATCTCCGCTTCGACTGCCTCGGCCTTCTTCGGATCAAAACCGGCGTGGGTCTGTGCAATGGTGCCGTCGGGCGCGATCAGGAAGCTGGTCGGCATTACCTTGACGCCGTACGCCTCCGGCGTCTTGCCCGCGGGGTCGTAGGCCACGGCAAACGGAGGCTTGTTCTTCTCGACGAAGGCGTCGGCCAGCTCGCGCTTCTTGTCGAGGTTGACCGCGACCACCACGAGCCCCTCGGGACCGAAGCGCGATTGCAGATCGGTCATCCACGGGAACGACTTCTTGCAGGGCTCGCACCACGAGGCCCAGAAGTCGAGGTAGACAACCTTCCCCTTGAACGACTCGAGAGAGATCGAGCCGTCGCGGATCGGAAGGGTGAAGGGTGGCGCGGTCTTGCTCGCGGTGTCCGCCGCGAGAAGTGGGTTGGTCATGAGCGGCGTGAAGAGGACGAACGCTAACGAGGAGACGAGCAACGAACGGAGACGTTTCACTTGGACCTTTCCTCGCCGGGGAGAGTGCGTCGGTGCCGGGGATCGCGTGGCTCGTTGATACCGCTCGGGGTCACATCGGGTCCACCGGATTTCGATGCAGAGACCTCGGCGATTGACGCCTCCTGGGGACCGCCCTATCCTGAGACCTCATCGCAAGCGTTACCCACACGCGGAATCCAATGGAATCGACACCGCACGATGCGCCTTCCGGGGCGATGAGCCCCGATGAACTCGTGGCCTCCCATCTCGGGCTGGTCGACGCTCTCGCACGCAAGATTCTCCGCGGTCTGCCGGACTTCGTCGACGTCGAGGACCTGGTCGCCTTCGGGCGCATCGGTCTGATCGAATCGAGTCGGCGCTACGACGCGAGCCGCGGCGTGCTCTTCAAGACCTTCGCCTACTACCGCATTCGCGGGGCGATCTACGACGGCATCCGGAAGATGGCCTGGTTCTCGAGCGCGCCGAGCGCGGAGGTGAAGTTCGAAGCTGCCTCCGGCGAGCTGCTGCACGACGAGGCGGAGCGCGAAGGGGGAGCGGGCAACCTCGAGGGGATGATCGGCGAGGCCCGCGAGATGGTCGGCAACTTGGTCACCGCTCGCTTGCTCTCGCTCGACGCCAATGCCATCGACGTGGCCGAAGAGAAGGCGAGCGCGCTCGACGAGGTCGAGGTGTCGGAGGTGGCCCACATGCTGCGCGGCTGCCTCTCCAAGTTGGAGGAGCGCGAGCGCGCGGTGCTCGAGGACTACTACTTCAACCACCTCACGCTGGAAGAGGCGGGCGCGAAGTGGGGCCTCTCCAAGTCGTGGACCTGTCGGCTCCACGCGCGCGCCCTCAAGAAGCTCGGGCGATTCGCGCAGGAAGCCGGGCTCGGCTCTCCCGCCTAGTTGGTGAAGGGACGGACGCCGGTCTCGCCATGCGAGCCGGTCACGATCATGAGCGTCACCCGCCGATTCCGCGCGCGCCCCTCGGGCGTGTCATTGCTTTCCACAGGCCGATTGTCGGAATAGCCCACCGCCGAGAGCTGCGCCGGGGCGACGCCGTTCTCCTCGAAGAGGCGCACCACCGCGCTGGCCCGCGCGCTCGACAGCTCCCAGTTGGAGGGATAGGCGGGGCTCGCGATCTTGACGTTGTCGGTGTGCCCCTCGACCCGCACCTCCTGGTGCATTGCCTTGAGCAGCGACGCGACCGCCGAGAGCGCGGTGATCGAGGTGGGCGCCAGCTCGGCCGCGCCCGGATCGAATAGCACGCTCGCGCTGATCTCGACCGCTAGCCCGTCGGGCAGCGAGCGAAGGTGCACCTGCCCGTTGTCGACCAGGGGACGAAGCGCGTTCTGGATGTCCTTGGCCAGGTCTCGCATCGACGCCTCAACCTCGGGATCGACCGCCGGGGCCGGCGGCGAGGCCTCTGCGGGGGTGCTGGGCGTGGCCGTGCCCGGCGCGTTGAAGGTGGAAGGCACCACCGTCGCCACCCGATCGTGCCGGAATGCCTGCATCAACGCCTCGGCGATCGCCTTCTGCTTGTTCTCGTTTCGCGTCGAGATGGCGTACATCACAACGAAGAAGGCGAAGAGCAGGGTGATGAAGTCGGCGTAGGAGACGAGCCACCGTTCGTGGTTCTCGTGCTCCTCCTCGCGAACTCGGGTGCGCGCCATGTTCAGGCCGCGAGGTGCCCGGAGAGCCGCGAGGCGACCATCTTCGGGTTTTCGCCGGTCGCGATGCCCAAGAAGCCGTCGAGCAGCAGTTCGCGCCGACGCACCTCGACCGCGATCAGCGACTTCATCTTGTTCGCGACCGGAAGGAAGACGAGGTTGGCCAGCCCCACGCCGTAGACGGTGGCGACGAAGGCGACCGCGATGCCGTCCCCCACCTTGCTCGGGTCGGAGAGGTTCTCCATCACGTGGATCAGGCCGAGCACCGCGCCGAGGATGCCGATCGTCGGGGAGTAGCCGCCGGCCGACTCCCACATGCGCGTCGCGGCCCGGTAGCGAAACTCGTACGCCGCGATCTCGATCTCGAGCGCCTCCTGGATCCGCGCGGCCGACGCGCCCGACACGAGCAGCTCGAGACCGTCGTGGGTGAAGCCAGGCGGGACCTCGGCCAGGCGCCGATCGAGCTGCAGCATCCCCTCGCGTCGCGCCACGCCGGCCCACTCGACCAAGGGCGGGATCTCGTCGCTCAGATCGAAGCTGGGGGGAAACATCATCCAGCGGAGGAGCCGGAGGGAATCCACGAAGGTCGGGAGGGGGGTCTGCACCAGGACCGCGCCGAGCGTGCCGCCGACCACGATGAGGAAGGCCGGCAACTGGACGAGCGAGGCAAGATGGCCTCCCTCCAGCGCCTGACCTCCGAGAATCGCGGCCGCGGCCACGCAGAGGCCGACGATGAAGAGCGGGTCCATCCTTGGGCGGGTCTCCTTCTATTCCTCTATCGGCAGGCAGGTGGTCGGCCGTTAGCCGGCGGATTCCGGCTCGCCCGAAGGACACGCAACCCGAGGGCCCTTCCCCCCGATAACCTGGGCGGATCGAAGTACGGTCCAGGCGTTACAATCGGCGGCACTGAACCCAGCAGGCGAAGGAGCACCCCATGTCCGATCCGATCTCCGGAGGCGCCGTCCAGAAGGCCGCCCAGATCGCGCGCGAAATGCAGTCCGCCCAGGCGGAGAAGACCGGGGGGGGGTCGCCATTCGACGCCGTGATGGACAAGATGGCCCAGCAGGGGCCGGGGTCGCCCGACTCGGTCGCGATGCGCAATGCGGTCGAGCAATCGGTGCAGCGCCAGATCGATCAGATGCCCGCGACCGAGCGCACCCGTCTGCGGGTGGACATGGAACAGAATCTCCAGGGGAAGGAGCGCGGCGACCAGGTCCGCTACTTCGCCGAGCGGATTGAAACCTCGCGCGCCGATTTCGATCGACTCGACACACGCACCCGAGAGACCGACCTCGGTGCCTTCCAGCAGAAGGTCGAGACGCGGCTCGAGGACATGCGCACGAACTACGGCGAGCTCGATCGCTTCCTGAACGACTTCTCCGGCGGCAAGCAGTTCTCGCAGGAGGAGCTGCTCGCGGTCCAGATCAAGTGTCACCAGATGGCCCAGAGCGTCGAGCTCCTCTCGAAGACGGTGGAGCAGGGCGTGGGCGGGATGAAGACCATCTTCCAGACGAACGTCTGAGTCGGGGGGAGTTCTGAACACGCGAAGAATCGGCCGCGCCCTGCGCTGGGCGCTGTGCCTCGTGGTCGTCGCCCTCTGCGGCTGCAAGAGTGCGTCGCTCCTCGGCGACCTCAAGCAGGAAGACGCGAACGCGATCGTCGTGCTGCTGCAGCAGGCCGGCGTGGCGGCGCAGCTGGAAAGCGCGGGGAGCGGCGACGAGAAGGTCTTCTCGGTGCTGGTGCCCGCCGACAAGGAAGCCTTCGCGCGCCAGGTGGTGGCGGCGAACGAGCTGCCGCGCAATCAAGACCTCCGCACCCTCCTCGACATGCTGAAGGACAAGTCGCTCTTCACCGACGAAGAGCAGGACCGCGAAATCTACCGCCGCACCCGCGAGTGGGAGCTGGGGCAGGCGGTGCTCAAACTTCCGGGCGTGATCAACGCCTCGGTGATCCTGAACATCCCGAAGGTCGATCCACTCGCGCAGCTCGCGGGCGCACCGCGGCCCCGCTCGACCGCCTCGGTCGTGGTCAAGCATTGGCTCACGCCGAGCGGCGCGTCCCTCTCGCGCGGCGCGGTGGCCACCCTCATCGCGGGCGGCATCGAAGGGATGGCGCCGGAAGACGTCAACGTGGTGATGACCGGCATCCCTCCGATCGAGCCGATGGCAGAGCGACGCGGTGACCTCACGGTGCTCTTCGTCGCCTTCGCGCTTCTCACGCTGCTCCTGGTCGGGATGGTGCTCGTGCTCGTGATGAAGAATCGCGCGTTGGCCGCCGCGCTCGAGTCGCGCGCCGGCGTCGTTGCGGCCAATCCCGGCGCGGCGAGCGCGCCCGGGGCCGCCGACCCCAAGCCCTCCGCCGGCCTGCCGGTCTAGCTAGGATGCGGCACGGGTGAGCAGCGACACGCTCCACGATCTCCCAGGCTTTGCCCGCGGCTTCGTGCTGGCGCACACGTGGGCGGAGGCGCAGGGCGCGCCGCGTGCGCCGGGCGCGGGGGATCGCATCACGCCGCTTCACCCCCGCGCGATCGACGAGGTGCTGGAACGCGTGGCCGCGCTCGGGATCGACGAGCTGGCCGGCATCCGTGGCGAATGGCTGGTGAGCGAACCGGAGCGGCGGCTCGAACCGGAGCTCGATCTTCACTGGTCGTGGCTGCCCGAGGCGCTCGAAGGGGAGGCGCCCGCGCTTCTCGTCCTCCTGCTCCACTCGGATCGCGCCCGGAGGCGGCGGCGCGAGGTGCTCCGCGCCCTCTGGCCGCGCCTGCGTAACGTGCCGAGCAAGGAGCTCGAGGCGAGTGCGCCGAGCGAGGCCTGGATGGCGGCGGTGCGGCGCCACTTCCTCACGCGCTTCGCGCTGATCTCGGCCGATGGACCGCGCGGCTCGCGCCGCTGCTTCACCTCGCCCGCCGCGAGCTGCACCTCCTGCTGCAGGAGACCGGCCCGGCCGAGATCGCGATGGCGGGAGGCAACGACCTGCCGCGCGAGATCGAATCGCGGCTCGACCAGTTCGAGGGCGTCGACGCCGCGCGCGCGGCGGTTGCTCAAGGAAGCGCGAGATCGAGGCGAAGCGGCGACCTCGCCCGCCGTCACCTTCCTCGGACCGCGCCGACGCCGCGGGGGCCAAGGGGGATCTCGGGGATGGGTTGCGCTCGATCACCTGGGCGCACTGCGCGCCGCGCGAGGAGTCGATCTACTTCGCGCAGCGCCCGCAGCGCGAGCAGGTCGGTGGCTGCCGACCCGTCGCGACTCTTGGGGTGCGGAGGAGGCGCTCGAGATCGAGCCTCTCCGCGCCGAGCAGCTTCAGCGGATCGCGACCGTGGTGTCGCGCTCCGCGGTGCCGACCGTGGCCAATCGCGTCTACCTGGGCGGCCATCAGGGCGAAAGCGAGGAGCCGGGATGGATGGAAAGGTGCTGAAGGGCGGGGGTCGTCGCCCGCGCCCGGCCGTGTGATCAAGCAGGACGTGATGGCAGCGCGCGAGGAGGAAAGCAGCTCCTCGACTCCGCGCGAGAGGAAGCGGCGCGTCTGCTCGAGGCCGCGCGACTCGAGGCGGATGAGCTTCGCGAGTCGGCGCCGGCAAGGCTACGAGGATGGCATCGCGCGCCTGAATGAACTCGCCCTTCGCTTCCAGGAGACGCACGACCGTTTGCTCGAGGAAAGCCGCGGCGAGTTGATCCGCCTGGGCGTTCGCGTGGCGGAGAAAATCCTGGGTCGGGAGCTCGAGGTGAACGAGGAAGCGCTAACCGACCTCGTGATCCGCGCGATCCGCGGCATCCGGCACGAGCGGCGCATCCAGATCCGCGTCGCGCCCGAGGACATGGAGCGGGCGCGCCGGGCACCCGCGACTGCTCGAGGAGGTGGGCGCCGGTCGCGAGATCGACTTCCGCGAGGATGCCTCGATCAAGGCGGGCGGCTGCATCGTCGAGACCGACCTAGGCATCATCGACGCCCGGCTCGACACGCAGCTCCGCGTGCTCGAGCGCGCGCTCCTGGCGCGAAGAGGGGAGCGATGAGCCTGCGCGATCCGGAAAGTCCCTCGATCTCGGCCTGCTCGAGTCGGTGCTACGCGAGGTCTCGCCGGTCGAGGTGCGCGGCCGCGTCACCGGCCTGGTCGGGTTGATCGTGAAGGCGGTGCTCCCCGAGGCGTGGGTCGGTGAACTCTGCTACATCCACAACCCGCGATCCGATCAACCGGTGATGGCCGTGGTCGGCTTCGATCAGACTGAAGCGCTCCCCGCGCCGCTGGGCGACCTGGCCAACATCGGCATGGCGAGCGAGGTGGAGCTGACCGGCAGTTGCTGACGGTCAAGGTCGGCGACGCGCTCCTCGGCCGGGTACTGAACGGCATTGACAAGCCGCGGAGACGCAGCGACCAAGGGACCGCTCATCCTCGATCAGGTCTATCCGGTGATGGCGAGCCCGCCCGATCCGCCTGGCATGGCGGCGCATCAGCCAACCGCTTTCGATCGGAGTGAAGGCGATCGACGGCGTCTTGACCGCGGGAGAGGGACAACGCATCGGTCTTCTTCGCCGCGGCGGGCGGCGGTAAGTCGACCTTCCTCGGCATGGTGGCGCGCAACACTGAGGCCGACGTCAACGTGATCGCCCTGATCGGCGAGCGCGGTCGCGAAGTGAACGACTTCATCGAGGAGTCGCTCGGCGAGGAGGGGATGGCCCGCTCGGTCGTGGTGGTCGCGACCTCGGACGAGCCGGCCCTCGTGCGGCTCAAGGCCGCCTACGTCGCCACCACCATCGCCGACTACTTCCGCGACCAAGGCAAGCGCGTGATGTTGATGATGGACTCGGTCACCCGCTTCGCCCGCGCGCAGCGCGAGGTGGGGCTCGCGACCGGCGAACCGCCCGCGCGCGCCGGCTTCACCCCCTCGGTCTTCTCCGAGCTGCCCAAGCTGCTCGAGCGCGCCGGCAACAGCGACAAGGGCTCGATCACCGCCTTCTACACGGTGCTGGTCGAAGGCGACGACATGACCGAGCCGGTGGCCGACGAGGTGCGTTCGATCCTGGACGGCCACATCATCCTGACCCGTCGGCTCGCGGCGCGGAATCACTACCCGGCGATCGACGTCTTGCAGTCGGCCTCGCGTGTGATGACGCAGGTCACCGACCGCAAGCACCAGGATGCGGCCGGGCGGCTGCGTCGCCTCCTCTCGGTCTACGAAGAGAATCGCGACGCCATCCTCTACGGCATCTACAAGAAGGGGACGAGCCCGGAGATCGACGAGGCGGTGGCCAAGATGCCGTTGATCGAGGGCTTCCTCAAGCAGCGGACCGACGAGCGGCAGTCGTTCGACGAAACCCAGAAGCTGCTCTTCGGGATCTGATCCGGGTGGGCGCGGGGCATCACCCGCCGCGCGAACTCACTCGATCCGACAGAGGCCCGCGAGCGTCAGCCGCACCACCTCATCGGTCAACTCGCCCATGGTGACGCCGAACCTCTCCTGCGTGCCCGCGGCGAGCGGCAAGCCGCGATAGGCCGCGCGTAGCACCGACGTCGAGAGCTGGCTGCCCCGCAGGAAGCGGCGGGTGCGGCCGTGCATGATGACGTGCGCGTCCTCGTCGTCGAGCAGGCCCACCTCGGTCGGATCGGCATGCAGCTTCGCCTGGCGTCGACGCGCGGGCGGCGCGCTCAGGAGCCCCTGCACTTCCCGGCGGCGCGCATGCCCTCCTCGACCGAGGCGCGCGGCGAGGAGCCGACCTCGGCCCAGCAGACCGTCGGTGTCGCCCAACCGAGCCACTGCTCCGGCTTGGCGCGAACGCGTCCTCGAACCAACCCAGGATCTCTCGCATGCACCGTTGCACCGCCGCGTCGCCGTCGTCGGCGGGTGGGGCGATGGCGGGCGAGAACTCGATCTCACGGCGCCCGAAGCGCCCGTGCGAGGTGAGCGCGAGGACGATCGGCACCCCGGCGCGGCGGGCGAGGAGCAGCCCTCCGACCCGGAACTCCAACGGCAGCGAGACGAACTCGGCACGCACCGCGCGGCCCTCGCTCGCCTCCGCGCGCGCGCCGATTTCGCCGTCCAGATAGATGACCAGGGTGCGGCCTTCGCGCAGCCCGCGGCGCGCCGCGAGGAGGCTGGTCGGCGACTCCGCGGCCAGGCAGCGGAGCTCGGCGCCGACCAAGCGGGGAAGGTGATCCCACATGGTCGACTTGCGCCGCTGGAACTCGCCCATGATGACGTCGACCGGACCGCGCAGGTGACCGAGTTCGAGTGGGACGTAATAGAACGGGCCGTAGTGCAGGGTGAGTACTAGAACCCCCTGGCCGTCGAGCGACGCCAACCCGCCCCGACTCTTGGCCGGCGCGCAGCGTCCTCCGCGGAGCAGCAGGTCATGGTCTTCGGTGGCGCGCTGGTAGTGGCGAATCCACTTCGCGACGAGGCGCCTGAGGTTGGCGGCCGACTCATCCGGCCAGGCGGTGCGAAAGCTCACGGCCAAGAGGTCGGGCGTGAGCTGTGGGGGACGCGCGGGGGAGGCGCGGGCGGCGCCCGGCGCGTCCCCCGACGACTTCGGCAATTACGGCCTCGCGCCCGGACTGCCCGAGCCGCAGCAGCTCGAGCTGCTCGGCAGTGAGATCATGCGGTCGCGCTCGGTCCGGATTTCGTCGAGCGAGTAGGCCGGGAAGAGTTCGACGAGTTTCTCGGCCGCGTCCTCGTGCAGCAGCTCCAGCGGGGACGGGGTGACCTTCTCCAAATCCATGGCAGACCTCCGTGTCCGGGCTTGATTCCTTCGACCGCGAGAGACTAGGGAGCCGTGCTTCGGTCGTCTAGCTGGTTTTTTCGGCCGGATCGGGCGCGGGCTGCACCGCGAATCAGCCGACCGCTACCCGAACCGGTCCTTCGACCAGACGTCCGATGGTCCTGGCCGCGCCAAAGCCCAGGCGATGGAAGGTGGCGAGCACCTCCTGCTCTGCCTCCGGCGCACACGCGACCAAGAGCCCGCCGCTCGTCTGCGGATCGGTGACCAGCTTCTGCTGCCAGTCCTCGATGCCGGCGCCCAGGGCGACCTCCGCACCGTAGCTCGCCCAGTTGCGGCCCGAGGCTCCGGTCGCGACCCCCGCCTTCACGTGGGTCACCGCCTCCTCGATCAGGGGCAGGCGCTTGAAGTCGACCTCGGCGCCGAGCCCCGAGCCGCGGCAGATCTCGAGCAGGTGACCGCCGAGCCCGAAGCCGGTGACGTCGGTCATCGCGTGGACCGCGGCCATGTCCGCGAAGCTCGCGCCCGGCGTGTTGAGCTGGGTCGTGCTCGCGATCATCCGCGCGTAGCCGTCTTCGGAGAGAATGTTCTTCTTGAGCGCGGCCGAGAGGATGCCGATCCCGAGCGGCTTGCCCAGGATCAAGAGGTCGCCGGCCCGCGCGTCGCTGTTCCGCTTCACCTTCTTCGGGTGGACCAGGCCCAGGGCCACCAGGCCGTAGATCGCCTCGACCGAGTCGATCGAATGGCCGCCCGCGACGGGGATGCCGGCCTGGGCGCAGACCGCGTCGCCCCCTTCCAAGATCCTCCGGATCGTTTCGACCGGCAGCTTCGCGATCGGCATGCCGACCAGCGCCAGCGCGAAGATCGGGCGCCCGCCCATGGCATAGACGTCCGAGATCGCGTTGGTCGCGGCGATCCGGCCGAAGTCGAAGGGGTCGTCGACGATCGGCATGAAGAAGTCGGTCGTCGCGACCAGCGCCTGCTCGTCGTTCAGGCGGTAGACCGCGGCGTCGTCGCTCGTCTCGGTGCCGACCATCAGCTCGAGGGCGTCGGTCGCTTGAGCAAGTCGCCCAGGATCTGGCTGAGAACGGCGGGGCGATCTTGCAGCCGCAGCCGCCGCCGTGGGAGAGGTCGGTCAATCGAAGAGGACTGTCAGGCGTCATGGGTCGAGGCTCCTGCAAGGTGATTCCGGTCCGACCCTCGCGTCATCCCGGGACCGAGGGGGTCGAGATGCATGGTAAACTCGTTCCTCGGGCTACCCAAGCCCTCGGGGCGCACACCAGAAAGTCGGAGGGATTCGCATGCATCTCGGTCATCGCCACGTGGGGCTCGCTGGACTCTGCATCCTGGGCTTGGAAGCGGGGCTGCTCGCGCCGTCGGTCCGCGCGAACGAGCCGCCGCCGATTCCGACCCACTCCGTTCCGTCGCTCGATCATGTGATCGTGGTCGTGATGGAGAACCACTCCTACGACGACGTGAGGGTCCTGCCGTACACCGCGAGCTTGATTGCCGGGAACAGCTCCTTCAGTAACTCCTTCGCGCTGAATCCCTCACAGCCGAACTACATCGCGATGTGGGCCGGCGCGACCTTTGGGGTCAGCAACGACAACTGCCCGGCGCCCGGTTCGCCCTATCCCTACGAAACCTGGGCCGCGTGCGAGGCGGCCGGGGTGACATGGCGCGCCTACTCGAGAATCTCCCGTCGCCAGGATCGCCGGTGTGCTCCGCCGGCGGCGGCCTCTACGTGCGGCACGACCCTGAACCAACTTCTCCAACGTGGATCACTTGAACGAGCGGCCTACACCGACCTCGCGACCGACATCGCGGGGGACCCTGCGCCTTGCCTACTCATTCCGAACCAGTGCAACAACACCCACGACTGTCCGCTCGCGGTTGGCGACAACTGGTTGGCGGCAAACCTGCCCGCGATGATCGACGCGGTCGGCCCGAACGGCGTGGTCATCCTGACCTGGGACGAGGACGACAACAGTTCCTCCAACCACATCCTCACCGTCTTTGCCGGTCCGACGGTGTTGCCCGGCTACGTCGCGACCCGGACCGTCAACCACTACACGGTGCTTCGCACCATCTGTGACGCACTCGGCCTCGCGCCCTTCGGCGGCGCGGCGAGCCAAGCCCCGATCATCGATGTGTGGAACGTGCCGGTGGCGGTGGAGCACGTCGCCCTCGCGGTGACCGACCTTCGCCCGAATCCCACGCACGGCGCGTTCGAAGCGCAGTTGGCGATTCCGCCGGGCTCGAGGTCGACGCGGCGCTCTTCGACGCCGGCGGCCGGCAGGTCCGCGCGCTCGCGGTGAACCACGACGGGAGGCTGCGTTGGGATGGCCGCGCGACGGACGGCGGCCCGGTCGGCGCCGGGGTCTACTTCCTTCGCCTCTGGGCCGGAAGCGAACGGGCGACGGAGAAGCTGATCGTTATCCGCCAGCGGCCGAGCGACCACACCGCTGGCTCAACGGCGCCTCACTTCTTGGCAGGCGGCAGTACCGCGTCCAACTCTTGGCGCGTGACCGACTCGGGCGTGTCCTTGACCGGCCACGATTGAACGATGCGCGTCGGGTGGACGCCGGCCGCTTCGATCGCTTCGAGCATGCCGGCCGCGCGGCGGCTGCCCGCGAGCTTCCCGTTCGACATGAAGTAGCCGAGGTCTCCTTCGAAGAGCAGACCGCTCGCCGGGAGCGCGAAGACCAGGTACTCGTCGGTGTGGTTCGACTTCGCGCCGATGTCGATCGCGCGAAGCTCTTGTGTTCCGTCGGTGAAGGTGCGGCGTTCCGTTCATCACCTCCACCTGCAGCTCGGGCGCGCGCCGGTCGCGGGCCAGGGCGGCCATCGATCGGGCGAGAGCCGGAAGGGCGACGCGCGATGTCGCGCGCGAAGGCCTCGGTCCCCGGCGTGACGACCACCGTCGCGCCCGCCGCCATGAAGGCGCGGAGCGCTCCGGTGTAGTGCGGGTGGTAGTGGCTGAAGAGCACGTAGCGGATCGGCTTCTTCGGGAAGTCTCGCTGCAGGCGATCGACGATCGCCTCGCCCGCGACGCTCGTCAGCGGCGCCTCGAGCACGACGAGGTGATCGGTGAACTCGACGGCCAGCACCCGCACGTCGAGGTTCGGAATCGCGATCGCGTGCCTCGGGCGCGAGGTCCTTCATCTCGAGCGTGAGTGCAGTGACCGCGGATCGGGCGGTGCGTCGGCCGCGCTGTCGGGCGGCGCCAAGGCGGTGCCCGCGTCGATGCCGACCTGCACGCTCCGCAGCTTGAGCCGCATCACCGACGACTCGTCCGCGCCATGCCAGCGCACGGTGAGGCTGTCCGCCACCTGCACGCTTCCCTTCGCCACCATCCGGTTGTAGGTCGCCCAGTCGCACACGTCGCCGAGCCGCGGGCGGGACCACACCACCTCGACCGCGCGCACCGCGGATCGGGGTCGCCGAGGTAAAGATCGCCCCAACCGTCCGCCGACCGATGGGCTCTCGATCTCGCCGAGCTTGGCCCCGCCGAGCGGCGCGTCGGTTGCGCCGGCGGGGGGACTGAGCACCGTGATCCAACGAAGCTTCGCGGCGTCGTTGCGCGCCTCATCGAGGAACCGCCAGGGCGCAACCGACCCGGCGACGAAGCGCTCGGTCGAGACGCGTTCCGGCGGATAGGTGAGGAAGGGATCGGCGCCGTCCCCGCGACGGATGACGCGGCCGTCGAGGAAGAAGTCGGTCTCGGTGCTTCCGACCGTGTCGGTCTTCGCGCTGAACGCGGTCCAGTCGAGCCGTGCGCCGTCCGCGCCGCCATCGACCAGCGTGAGCCGCGTGCGGAAGTGCGTCGTCTCGTAGGGGTGGTGGAGATGCGCTTCCATCTCCCAATCACCTTCATAGGTCACGCGAATCGCGGAGCGCGCGCTCCGCTCGATCACCTCCGCGCCGGCGCCGCCGATCGTGCCTGACTTCCCGAGGTGCGCGCCGAGTCCACGCTCGACCCTCGAGAGAGCGGTGACCGCGGCGACGCGAGCGGCGCCCAGAGGGTCGTCGGGCGGGAGCGTGCCGGCGCCACCGCTCGCGTCGGCCTGGGCGGCGGGCGGAGGGGCGGCGAGTAGGGCGAGCGGTGCGAGAAGTTGGAGATAGAGAGTGCGCATGGCGCGGGAGGCTAGCAGATCGGCAGGGGAGTCGCGCCTGCGCTATGCTCTCGCCACTCGACTTCACCCGATGCATTGAGGTGCCGATGCCCGCCAAGCCCCGCTATCCGCTCGAGGCCTACCTGGTGCACATCCAGGCGCAAAAGGAGCAGGCGTACAAGGAGCTCGCCGCCGCCCTGGCCAAGGTGCGGGAGGAAGAGGCGAAGCGCGACGCGATCAAGGAGCAGCTCGAGAAGCTCGAAGCCGATCACAAGCGCTGGATGGCCGACTACTGGCAGGGGCTTCGTCAGGGCAGCTTCGCCCCGCACGACATCGAGAGTCGGCGCAACCACCTCGAGGGGCTCGCCTCCGATGCCCGGGACCGCAAGCGCGAACTGCTGGCCCAGGAGCGCGCGGTGCAACGCGCCGAGCAGGCAGCCGAGAAGGTGCGCGAGGAGTTCGCCCGCGTCTCGAACGAGGTCAAGGTGCACGAGGAGAAGAAGGAAGAGTGGCGGCGCGAGCTGCTCCGCGAGGCCGATCGCAAGGAACAGCGCGGGATGGAGGACCTCTCGACCGCCCGCCACATCAAGAAGAAGGACCTGGGCCGGGGCTAGCCTCCGCGAGAATTCGCTCGCCAACCACCCCGCGCCCCGCGCTACACTCGTTCCGCGCAATGGAACGCTTGCGCCGGGCTCCCCCCCCCTCCCGGAGCTGGTGAATCACAGGCGAGAGTGAGAAAGGGGGCAGTGCATGACTGCCGCAGTCCGCCCCTGTCATTTGGCCTTCAGAGCTTCGCTCGCCACGCTTTGTCTTGCGGTCGGGATCCTCTCCGCTTCGGCGCGGGCCGATAGCTTCGTGCCTGACTTCAGCGGTGTCGATCTAGATCCATATGTGGTGAGCGACGCCGTGCCGAACAACCCGATCGTCACGCGCTTCACCGTTCCTTCACCGACCTACTTCGTGGCCGATCCCTTTCTGTATAAGAGCGGCAGCACCTGGTACATCTTCTTTGAGCAGTGGGACAACTACGCGGCGCACGGCAATATTGGCTATGTCTCGAGCGACGATGGCTACCACTACGCGTTCGGTGCGATTTGTCTTCGCGAGACCTTTCACCTCTCCTTCCCCTATGTGTTTCAGTACGACGGCATTCACTACATGCTGCAAGTGGGGCCGGAGAACGGCGACATTCGCCTCTATCGCGCGGAGCCGTTCCCGGATGTGTGGGTTCTCGATTCGGTGCTGATGTTGGGAACGGGCTTGGCCGATCCCGCGATCTTTCGCTATCAGAACCGCTGGTACATGTTCGTCTGCACCAACTCGAATCGTCGTTGCGATCTCTATTCATCGAGCAACCTCAAGACGGGTTGGACGCTCCACCCATCGAGCCCGATCGTGGCCAACAATGCGGGGAAGGCGCGGCCGGCTGGGCGCACCTTCGTCTACGGCAACGGCAAGCTGACCCGCTACGCGCAGAAGTGTGACGTGGTCTACGGCGAGGCGGTCCGCGCCTTTCAGATCGATCTCCTCACCCCCAACGCCTACGCCGAGCACGAGGTGCCGGAGAGTCCACTGATTCAGGCGACACACGAGGGTTGGAATTCGGAAGCGATGCACAGCTTCTCGCCCTGGTGGGACGGCACGCGCTGGCTGGTCGCGGTGGATGGAGAAGCGGTGGGCGGACGTTGGACCATCGGTCTCTATCGCACCTCGAGTCCGGCGGAGGTGGCGGCGGCGCCCAGGCCGCATCTCGTCGTGGAGCCAAATCCGATGCAGGGTGAGGCGCGCTTCCTCTTCGATCGGGCCGCCTCGCGTGCTCGAACGATCGTTTTGTACGACGTCGCGGGGCGGGAGGAGCGGCGACTCGACGCGACCGCACCGATCCTCCGGTGGGATGGCCGCGATGGGTGGGGGCAGCTGGTGCCGAACGGCGTTTACTTTGCTCGCCTCGACGCGGCGCAGAGTGACCCGGTTCGCCTGGTCGTGACCCGCTAGCGGGCGTGGGACGGAGCAAGCACCACGCAGCGGGTCGCGACCGAAGCGCCTTCCACCGCGAGGCGAATCCAGTAGCTTCCGCGCGCGAGGGTAGCGAGTTCGCGCGGACGCTCGACTCGAGCTTCACCTGCCGGCAGTTTGGCGTCGATCCAGCGCTCGAGTTCACGGCCACTCGCATCGTGCAGGGTGACCTCGACGCGCGCGGCGTTTGCCAGTCGGAAGCGCAGCGTAGGCCGATCTCGCGTGGGATTGCCGAGCAGCGTGAGCGCGGCCAGTGGCGGTGAGATCGGGACGCTGAGGCCAGAGACCGCGTCGATGGTGAGGCGCGTGACGAAGATGTCGACCGTGCCGTTCTGACTGGTGTCGAAGCTTCCTGCCGTGACCGGAAAGTCGGTCGAGCGGGTCGGGCCGGCGAGAAGCGGATTGCCGTCCGGGCCGGTGTACAACTCCCAACCGCCGTCGAACTGCGCACCGCCGAGGAAGCTGCTCCAGCGCAGGTGCCCGTCCGATTCGAACTGGGTGACGAAGGCGTCGATCGCGCCGTTGTACGACCGATCGAGCGCATTGCCGGTCGTGGGAAAGTTGGTCGAGGAGGTCTCTCCGCTCACGGTGGCGCGCCCGGCCCAGTCGACGGTGACGGCGAAGGCCTCCTCGCTCGCGATTCCTCCAAGGTAAGTACTCCAGGCGAGCGCACCGCTCGTCTGCAGGCTTGCCACGAAGACGTCGCGCGCGCCGTTCCACAGCGGATCGAACGCACCCGGCGTGCAGGGGAAGTCAGGCGACTCGGTGCCGCCGGTCAACACCAGATCATCGTTGGGCGCGAGCGCGATGACGTCGCCGAAGTCGTCGCCCGATCCCCCGAGATAGCTGGCGTAGGTCAGCGCGTGGAGATCGGGCGAGAAGCGGCAGACGATCGCGTCGTTCAGTCCGGCCAGGTTGCCCTGCGCGGCGTCCACGGTCGTCGGCATGTCGAGCGAGTTGGAGTTTCCGCCCGCCACGATCGAGCCGTCGCTCGCCAGCTCGAGCGAGGTGAGCTGATCGTGATCGCTGCCGCCGTAGTAGCTGCTGGCGGCGAGGCCGGTGCCGTCGGGATCCAAGATGGTAAGGAAGCCTTCGGCGGTGGCGACGCGCGCTTCCTGATAGGCGCCGGGCGTGGTGGGGAAGTCGCTCGAGTAGGTCTCTCCGACCACCACCGGATGGTCGGTGGCATCGACCTCGAGATCCCAGACGCGGTCCCACGAGTTGCCCCCCAAGTAGCTGCACCAGAGGAGCGCGCTGCCGTTCGCGCTCAGCTCCGCGACGAAGGCGTCGTGGTCGCCGCTCATCGTGAGGTCGAAGGCCCCGGCGGTCACGGGTAGGTCGGTCGAATAGGTGATGCCGCCGATCAACACGCGCCCGGCGGAATCGAGCCGCACCGCGAAGGCGCGGTCTTCCGCGCTTCCGCCCAAGTAGGTGGACCAGATCAGCGACGTGAGGCTCGAGTTGAACTTCGACACGCAGACGTCGTAGCTCCCGCCCTGCGTGCGATCGTAGGCGCCATTGGTCGTGGGGAAGCCGAACGACTTGGTGTAGCCGGTGGCGTAGACGTTGCCGAGGCCATCGGTGGTGAGGCCATGTCCGTAGTCGGTGTCACCGCCGCCCAGAAAGGTGCTGGCCCCCAAGGCGCCAGGATTGTCGAGGAGAGGCGAGCCGCCCGCGATCGCTCGTCCCGACCAGCAAAGTCGGCGCCCCTCGCCATCCGCCGGTTCATCGATCCAGACGCGATCGCCGAGTCGAACTTCAACGCGCCCGCCGGCGAGTGGCTCGATCCGATCGGCGCCCTCGTAGTCGAGGCGGAGGTCCGGTGCGTCGCTCGACCAGGCGTAGCGGAGCCCGTCGCTCTCCACGCGAAGCGTGAGTTCTCTTCCGCTCGCGGCGTCGCGCGCGACGAGCGTGCCCCAGCTCGACACGTCGCTCGCGAAAGGTCGCGCGTCGCGCCCCAGGAAGTAGCTGCTCCGGGAATCGAGCCGCTCGCGCGCGAGGATCTCGAGTGGTGCAGCGTCGTCGCCCACGGCGAGCGGCAGATAAAGGGCGAAGCCGAGCGAGTCACCCTGGCCGAGCGCGGTGTCCAGCACCAGCGCGCGTTCGGTGCACCAGAGCTCGACGCCCGCGGCGGAGGCTCGATAGCGGACCGCCTCGTCCCACTGGCCCCGATTCTCGACCCAACCGTGCGGCCCATCGGCTCGCGCACTCGCCGCCGAGAGGAGGAGGGAGGTCAGAAGCCAGGCTGGAGCGATGCGCATCACGGGATCCTCGTTCGCCATTGCCATCGGTCGGGCGCAGACAAGTGTACGACGGACGCGGTGGCCGAGTCAGGCTGGACAACGCGCGGGCGCCTCTGCCAGATTGCGGCCGGAGGCGGCGCTTGGCGGATGCGATGACTGGAAAGCCTCGGCCGATCGGACCGTCCTGGATGATCCTCGCTTGGGTGTTGGCGACCGCGTCGCTCTTGGTCGGATTGCGCCACGGCTTCTACCTCGACGACTTCACCTGGCTGGAACGTGCCCACCTCGCCGGGCACTCGGCACTCCGCGCGGCCACTCCTTGGAAGAGCTACGAGGTGCGGAGCGTCGGGCAGCTGCTCTACTGGCTCGAGTACCTCGTCTTTCGTGACCACGCGTGGGGCTACAACCTGGTCTCGCTCGCCCTGCACGTCGGCGTGACCATGCTGGTGGTGCGGCTGGCGCGCGTGAGCGGCCTTTCCGCGCGCCTCGCCGCGGTGGCCGGCCTGCTCTTCTACGCCGGCGTTGGGCACTACACCAAACCGGTCGCGTGGTCCTGCGCGCAGGTGATCGTGCTCGGCACCCTCTTCGCGTTGGCGGCGGTGGTTCACTTCCTCGAGATCGACGTCCACCGCGAGCGCTTTCCATACTTGCCGGTTGCGATGCTCGCGCTCGGTCTCGCGACCCACGAGGTGGTGATCCTGGCGCCCCTCGGCCTCGCCTTTCTCGCGCACGCCCTGCGGCACCCAGCGCGTCGCGCGCTTCTCGGGGTTGGCCTCGTCATGACTGGCGCCTATGTCGCGATCACTCTGCCGTACCACCTCGCCCATCCGGTCGCGCACGGGTCGCTGCGAAGCGTGCTCGAGAACCTGCTGCTCTTCCCGGCCGCCTACCTCTTCACACCGCAGGCGACCAAGGTGGTCTCGCGCTTCGGCGCGCTCGGCGTCCCCGGGGAGGAGGTGCTGGCCGCGGTCCGCGTGGGGCTCATGCTCGTCGGCGCGCTCCTCCTCGTCCTTGGCGCACGCGCGGCGTGGCGCGCTCAGTCGCGGCAGCGCATCGTCATCGCCTTCGGCCTGCTGCTCTTTTTCCCAGTGCTCCCGATGCCGACGCAGGAGAACTGGATCGAGGTGCGCTACCTCTATCCCACCTCGAGCTTCCTGCTGCCGAGCGTCACCCTCGGCCTGGCCGCGCTGCTCGAGCGCGTGAGCGCGTCGCGTCGCCTTCTGCTTCGGATCGCGTTCGGAATCTGGTTTCTTGGCGTGCTCGCCGGCGGGGCCTACGTGCAGCACCGCGCCTACCAGGAGTCTCATCTCCCGCGCGTCGAGCAGCGCTGGGAGCGGCTCTCCGATGTGCGCGAAGGTCGACCGCCGCGCTGGTAGGCGCAACCTGCGGCGCATCTCTCTCCGCTGTTGACAGCGCGCGCGCTGGTTAGCACCCTGCTTCCGGCTTCCTCACCCCGAGCGAAAGGAGAACTCGTGAAAGCGAGAGTGTTCCCCCGTGCGTGGCGCGCCTTGACCGGCCTCCTCGCGATTCTGAGCGTCGCGGTGCTTCCACTCTTGTGGAGCGCCTGCAGCAGCGATGACGGCGGCACCAAGCCGACCCCGACTGGCGCCTGCTGCGCGCTCAACGGCAGCTGCACCATCGCGACCAACACCGATTGCACGAACACCTCGGGTGTGTACAAGGGAGACAATTCGGACTGCGATCCCAACCCCTGCACCCTCGCGAGCGGCGCTTGCTGCGCGGCCGCCGGGACCTGCACGGTGGTGACGCGCGCCGCCTGCACGACCGCGGGCGGCACCTACCAGGGGGACAGCAGCGACTGCGATCCCAATCCCTGCCCGCAGCCGCCCAAGACCGGCGCCTGCTGCGCGACCGCCGGGACCTGCACGGTGCTGACCCAAGCGGCCTGCACCACCGCGGGCGGCAACTACCAGGGTGATGACACTACCTGTTCGCCCAATCCCTGCCCGCAGCCTCCGGCGACCGGTGCCTGCTGCGCCGCCAGCGGCGCCTGCACCATTGCCACCGCGGCGCAGTGCGCGGACCAGTCCGGCGCGTACGAAGGGGACAACACCACCTGCACGCCCAATCCCTGCCCGGCGCCTCCGGCGACCGGCGCCTGCTGCGCGGCGGACGGCACCTGCAGCATCGTGACGCACGACGCCTGCACCGCCGCGAGCGGGACCTATCAGGGCGACGCCTCCACCTGCTCGCCGAATCCCTGTCCGCAGCCGCCGGCCACCGGCGCCTGCTGCTCGAACGACGGAAGCTGCGCCGTCATGACGGAAGCTGCCTGCGCGAGCGCGGCCGGCACCTACAAGGGTGACGGTACGGTCTGCGAGCCGAACCCCTGTCCGCAACCGCCGGCGACCGGCGCCTGGTGCGCGAACGATGGATCGTGCAGCACGAACACCGCGGCCGAGTGCGCCAGCGGCGGCGGCACCTATCAGGGAGACAACTCGAGCTGCTCGCCCAATCCTTGCGTCGTGCCGCCGGTCACCGGCGCCTGCTGCGCGGCGAGCGGCGCGTGCACCGTCTCGACCGAGGCGGCCTGCACCGGCGCCGGCAACGCCTACCAGGGGAACGAGACCACCTGCTCACCCAATCCCTGCCCGCAGCCGCCCAATACCGGCGCCTGCTGCGTCGGCGCATCCTGCAGCGTGAACACGGCGGCCGGCTGCAACACCGCCGGCGGGACCTACCAGGGCGACAACACCACCTGCACCCCCGATCCGTGCGCGCCACCGCCGCCGAGCGGCGCCTGCTGCGCGACCGACGGGACCTGCAGCGTGAACACCACGGCCGAGTGCACTTCCAGGCGGCGGCACCTATCAGGGCGACGCCAGCGTGTGCGAACCCAATCCCTGTCCGCAGCCGCCCGCCATGGGCGCCTGCTGCAAGGCTTCCGGAAACTGCCAAGTCGACACACCGACCAACTGCGCCGACGGCGGCTTCACCTACCAGGGGGATGGCACCTCGTGCGATCCGAACCCCTGCCCGGTGCCGGCCACCGGCGCGTGCTGCATCGCGGGCGGCTTGTGCGCGGTGGTGACGGTCGATGGGTGCACCGGCACCTACCAAGGTGACGGCACCACTTGCGAGCCGAATCCGTGCCTGGAAGCGCCGCAGGGGGCCTGCTGCACCGGCAGCTCGTGCGGGATCACGACCGCCGCCGAGTGCGAGAGTGTCGGCGCCACCTATCAGGGCGACGACACCACCTGCGATCCGAATCCGTGCGCGGGGGACGTGACCGGCGCCTGCTGCGTCTTGGAGTTCTGCACTCAGTTGACCTCCGTGCAGTGCTCGCTGACGGCCGGCACCTACAAGGGGAACGGGACGGTGTGTGAGCCCAACCCGTGCTCGGGCGGCACCGGCAGCGGAGCCTGCTGTCTCGTCGGGGGCACCTGCATCGTGCTCAGCACCACCAACTGCGCCACCTTTTCGGGGACCTACTACGGCGACGGCAGCGTGTGCGAGCCGAGTCCTTGCCCGGTCTCCGGCAGCTGCTGTTATCCGAGCGGACACTGCGCGGCCACCTCGGAGTCGTCGTGCACCCACCAGGGCGGGATCTGGCACGGCGACGTCTCCTTCTGCAATCCCAACCCCTGCGGCACGGTGACGACCGGCGGGTGCTGCTTCACCAGCGGCCGCTGCTATCTGATGCAACACACCGACTGCACCAACGCGCTCGGCAACTACAACGGCGACAACACCACCTGTGATCCGAACCCGTGCGCCCAGCCCGCGCCGAACGGCGCCTGCTGCGACGAGACCGGTGCCTGCAGCATCAAGAGCGAGGCGGAGTGCGCGGCCGGCCACGACTTCTTCCTCGGCAATGGCTCGGACTGCAGCCCGAACCCGTGTCCGACCGCGGATGACGTGCTCGGGGTCTGGTCGGTGGAGTTCGAGCTGCGGCTCTGCGACACCGACAGCGTCGCGTTCCACCTCTCGGTGCAGGACACGGTCTGCGCGGTCAACGACAACTACGATGGCGGCGACACCGGGTCGGACTGCTCCTACGAGCTGGACGGCAATACCCTGGTCGGCACCTGCGTGAATAGCGACACCATCGCCGACTGCACCTACTACTCGGTCTCGAGCTATCGCTTCACCTACGGGAGCGGCAGCTACACCGGCACCGGGATCAGCCGCAGCCACGTGACCGGCAGCAACTGCGGCGGCGACACCTGCTACACCTACAGCATCACCGGCACGCGCCTCGGGCCGGCGCCCTCGCCCTGCACCGCGAGTCGCCCCGAAGCGATGCGCGAGGTGGCGCGAAGATCGTTGGCGAGGCTGATGCGGAGATAGCGCCGCTCGGCAAGTGACTCTCGACGCCCGCCGCCTCCCTGGGGAGCGCGGCGGGCGTCGCGCTTTCCGGATTCGCGCACCCCTCAAGAAACGGCGCAACCGGGGGAAGCCGGATCGGGATAATCTCGTCGGGAGTCATTTCGAAGGAGGCAGTGATGTCGCGCATCGAAGGGCCCTCCGGTCCCGGTCGACCGGACGCGCCGAAGCCAAGGGGGCCAAAGCCCGCGGGGCCGTCCTTCGACGAGGTCATGAAGAAGCAGACGCTCCGCGGATCGGGCTCGCCGCGCGCCGGTGCCAGCCCTATCCTGACGCCTCGCGTTCCGAGTCTCCGCGCGGCCGTGATGCCGCGCGCGGCGGCGCCTCGCTCGACGATGACAAGACCGACGAGAAGAAGAGCGACGAGACCAAGGACGACGCGGTCGAGCGTCCGGCGGGTGAGGTCGACGAGGATCCGGCGCGGAGCGAGGCCGACACGCGGCGCGACACCGATCGCGGCGGCGCGGAGCGTGGTGCGCCCGAGCGCGCGTCGGGCGAGCTGAACCGCGCACCGGCGACGCCGGATGCCGGTCGGGCCGGGGGGCCTCGCGTCTCGCCCCGAGGTGTATCACCGGGTGGTCGAAGCAGCGCGGCTCGTCTCGCACCAGTCGGGTGCGACCGAGCTGCAGCTCGCGCTCCGCGCGCCGGGGCACGGGGGACGCGGCTTCATCTGGAGTCGAAGGATGGCGCGGTGCGCGTCACCTTCCTGGTGGAGCGGCTGGCGCAGAAGGAAGCAGTCGAGGCGGAGCTGGTCGACCTGCGCCAGCGCCTCGAAGGGCAAGGCGTGAACGTGACCGAGGTCCGGGTCGAGCTTCACTCGTCGCGCGACGCGAGTGCACAGGGCGAGGGTCGCGGGGATCGCGGCGGCGCCCAGGATCAAGAGAAGGATGGGCGCGACTTGGGTGGCGCTCCGGCGCCGTCCTCGACCCGCGCGCCTCGCGCCGACGAGGGCGCACCGAACCAGGACAAGACCGACTACACACTGTGAGGGGCACACGGTGACCGGAGAAGCGACGCGCGTCTCGCCGCTCGATCTGACGGCGATCCCGCGCATCTCGCGCGAGGAGGCACGCGTCGACGCGGAGTTCGCGCGCTTGCGCTTCGACTCCAGCGCGGCCCGCGCCTGGATCCAGGACCTCCGCGCTCACCTCGAGCGGCTGCAGGGGAATGCGCGGACCCTGCCGCCGGATGAGCTCCTGCGCGTGCACCAGGTCGATCGCGCCTCGCGCTTGGAAGATCCGTTTTTGGCGGCCGCCCGCGCGTGCGCGTCTTCCTCCCGCCTGGCGGGCGGCGATGCGCTGCTCGAGTTCGATCTCGCGGCGACGCGTGCGACCTTGGCGCGGATGCTGGGCGTGGAAGCGGATGCCTTCGCGCGCTCCGACCTTCTGACCCGACTGGAGGAAGGGGCGCTCGCCTACGTGATCGACCTCCTGGCGACGCAATCGGAGCTAGGTCGCGCGATCGGCCGGTGTCGATTCGGGGTTGGGCTTGGAGTCGGCGGCGTTGCCCTGGCCGGCGGAGGAGCTGCTCGCGGTTCATGGCGACGGTGCGCTGGCCGAGCAGCGGCTCGCGTTTCGCCTTCTGATTCCGCGGGGCGCGCTGCCTCAACGCTCCCGTCGTCTCGATGGTCTTTCGTTCTCCTTCGGCGCCGAGATCGGCCACGTGCTCCTCGCGTCAGGCGACTTCGCGGGGCTGGAGCGTGGCGACATCGTGCTGCTCGAGGCGTCGACCTCGCGCCTGGTCGAGGATGGCTTGGATGGTGAAGCGCGATTTGGCGCCCGCGGCTTCGGCGCCGGTCCCGGCTTTCGCGCGCGGTGGCTGGATGGCGGCGCGCGTGCCGAGCTGCTTGAGTTTCACACGATCGCGGCCGAGGCCGCGAAGGAGGTTGCGATGGCCAACGCCGCGACTGGCGAGGCGCTTCTGCCTGATCTTCCGGTGCGCTTGCGCGTGGAGATGGGCCGCGTGCAGATGACCCTGGCCGAACTGTCGGCGCTCGGCGTCGGCGCGATCGTCGAACTCCATCGCGATCCCAAGGAGCCGGTCGGCCTTTGGGTCGAGGATCGCAAGATCGGCGCCGGTGAGCTGGTCTCGGTCGACGGGCAGCTGGGCGTGCGGATCACGGAGCTGGGTTGAATCCGAGCGGCAACTACGCGGAGCTGCTCCTCCGCATGCTCTTCTATCTCGCGGTGGTCGTGGCGGTCCTCTGGTTCGGCGGACGCTGGGTGCTTCCGCGCCTGTACAAGAGTCGCTTCGGCCCCGCGCGCCGCATGGGCATCCTCGATCAAGTGGTGATCGCGCCGGGCAAGTCGATCGCGATCGTGAAGGTGCTGGAACGCTACTACCTGGTCGGGATCGCCGACGGGGGAGTGCGGCTCCTGACCGAGATGTCGCGCCAGGAAGTCGAGGCGGGCTACGCGAGAGAGGTGGCGACGGCGGGTGGAAGCCCGGCCGCGACGCCGAGCGCGCAAGACTCGCCGGAGTCGCGCCAGGAATGGGGAAGGAAGGAATGAAACGACACGCGTTGCGCTTCACTCTCTCGGCGTTCGGAGCTCTTCTCTGCGCCCTCCTCTCGAGCACGCCGGTCTTCGCGCAGACCCGACCCGGTCAGTTCTCCTCGCCGATCACCCTGGTGCTAGTGCTGGGCGCGCTCTCGCTCGCCCCCTTCCTCGTCATCATGCTCACCAGCTTCGTCAAGATCTCGGTCGTGCTCTCGATCCTCCGGAATGCGATCGGCACCCAGCAGATTCCGCCCAACCAGGTGGTGACCGGCTTCGCCTTCGTCCTCACCATCTTCATCATGATTCCGGTGGCGCAGCAGGTTTACCACGCCGCCAACCTCAACTACTCCGACGCGCCGATGATGTCGGAGCGGACGGTGCACGATCTCTTCGAAGGGGCGCGGCGCGGTAAGGAGCCGGTGCGCGAGTTTCTCGATCGCCACATTCACAACGACGATCGCGTGCTCTTCACGCAGCTGGCGCAGCAACTCCAAGGGAGCGCCTACCCGCAGATCGACCCGCGCGGCTTCCAGGTCTTGATCCCGGGCTTCGTCACGAGCGAACTCAAAGAGGCCTTCCTCGTCGGCTTCATCCTCTTCATTCCGTTTCTCGTCATCGACATGGTGGTCGCGAACATCCTGATGGCGCTCGGCATGATGATGCTCTCGCCGACCACGATCTCGCTGCCGTTCAAGCTGCTGCTCTTCGTGCTGATCGACGGGTGGACCCTCGTAATCAAGGGGCTCGTCATGGACTACATCCCGAAATGAGGCGCAGGGGGATGGTTCGGGCACGGCCCATGCCCTTCCTCGAGGTGGCTCGGCGGACTCTTTGCGCCGAGGACGGCGCAAACCGTCCGCTTCGCTCCATCTCTCGGGCGGGCATGGGCCGTGCCCGAACCTCGACGATGCGCGGTCATTCGGGAAGTGCATTCGGAACGGAGCTATTGAGGAGAGAGGTCGACGGCGACTGCTCGCTATCGCGAGTGCGCAGGGTGACGGTGCAGGCCTCGCGGTGACTGAGCGGCTTGGATTGTTCACGCTTCGCCCTCTTGCGCGGGGGCGGCGGGTTCGGGGGTGGACCGAACCCGGACGAGGAATGGAGCGAAGCGCACGAATTGCGCCGCTCGCGGCGCGAGCAGTGCGCCGAGCGACCCCGCAGGAAGGGTTCGGCCCGCCTCCGAACCCAGCGGCATCCCACTAGAGGCCCAACGATGGAAAAAGACTTCGTCCTGCAAGTGTGTCGACAGGCCCTGCTGCTGACGTTGGTGTTGTCAGGCCCCGCGCTGCTCGCGAGCTTGATCATCGGGCTCCTCGTCAGCGTGTTCCAGGCCACCACGCAGATCCAGGAGCAGACGCTGAGCTATGTGCCGAAGATCCTCGCGGTCTTCGCGGTGCTCGCGATCTTGGGGAAGTGGTTCCTCTCCAACCTGGTGAAGTTCTCGGTCTCGCTGTTGGACCAGATTCCACGCGTGCTGGCGAACTTTCACTGAGCTGAGCGGCGAGTGATGCGTGTGATGCGGGCGATCGGCGCGATGGTCGGCAGAAGGGCGAGCGACGGGCGATGAGCGCGGCGTGGGTGGATACGCTCGGGTTGCCGATGGACCCGAACGATCTGATCAAGCTGGTGGCGCTCACCATGGGACGGAGCGTGCCGACGCTGTTCTTGAACCCATTCCTCGGCGGGCAGACGGTGCCGTCGACGGTGAAGATGGGGACGGCGGCGATCTTCTCGGTGCTGCTCCTGCCGCAACTCTTGGCCGCGCCGGGCTACGCCCTCCACGCGGTGCCGTT
>JAXLXQ010000028.1:0-57415 GCA_046327845.1 Candidatus Eiseniibacteriota bacterium
TGGTGCTCCTGGCCACCCAGATTGTCTACCTCAGCACCATGACCCTGAGCTGCCCCTTTTGGGACAGCGGCGAGTTCATCGCGACCTCTTACATTCTCGGGATTCCGCACCCGCCGGGTACGCCGCTCTACGTGCTGATCGGGCGGATCATGACGCTCCTGCCGCTCTTCCCGGAGATCGCCACGCGCGTCAACTGGCTCTCGGCTCTGGCCTCGAGCGTCGGATGCGTCTTCGCCTTTTTGGTCACGGTCGAGGTGTTCCGATTCTGGGAGCGGGCGAGGGCGGCGGGCTCATCCTGGCGCACTGCGCTCGGCGCCGCGCCGACCGAGACCGAGGTGGATGACCACGCCCCGATCGGCGGCTCGAGCTGGGTGGCGTTCTTCGGCGGTTTGGTCGCCGCCTTCTTCACCGCCTTCTCGCGCACTTACTGGGACAACGCGATCGAGGCGGAGGTGTACGCGCTCTCCTCCGCCCTCATGATGCTGGCGGTCTGGATGGTGCTCCGCTGGGCGCGCACGACCGGGGCGCACGGCGCGCGCAACGGCTGGTTCCTCCTTCTCTACTACCTCCTCTGCCTTTCGATGGGGATTCACCTCGGCACCTTCTTGGTGCTCCCCGGCATCGTGCTCTTCATGCTGCTGTGGGACCGATCGAGCTTCGGCGGGAGCGTCCTTTCGGCCTGGGCAGTGGCCGCGGTGGTGGTGCTGCTCCATCCGGGAATGCTGCCGACCCTCGGACTCGCGATCTGGGGACCGCTGGTCATCCTCGTGCTGCTCTGGTCTCTGCTCAGGCCGGTGGTCGCACCGGGCTCCCGCTCCGCGTTCGGTCCGCGCGGGCTCGTGACCTGGTGCGCGATCGTGGCGCTGCTCGGCATCTCGACCCACTTCTATCTGATGATCCGCGCGACGCTCAATCCGCCGATCAACGAAGCCGATCCCGAGACCTGGAGTTCGCTCTGGAAGGTGCTGACCCGCGATCAGTACAAGCCGCCGAATCCCTTCACCGAACGCCAGGCCTCTTGGACGATTCAGTTCACCAAGCACTTCTGGGACTACGCGCGCGATCAGTACTCCCTCGGGATCCGCCCGCGCCTGGTCGGTTGGCTGGTGCCGTACGCGCTTGGACTGTGGGGGATGATCGAACACGGGCGTCGAGAGCGGAAGACCTTCGCCATGCTCTTCGCCACCTACCTCATCACCAGCGTCGGGATGGTGTTCTACCTAAATTTCAAGGACGACGAGGTGCGCGAGCGCGACTATTTCTTCGTCGCGTCGTTCCAGTTCTTCGCCATCTGGATCGGACTGGGCGTCGCCTCGCTGCTCGAGGCGGTGCGGCCCGCGCCGGCCGAGGAGAAGGAGCCGGCGCTCGTGGCGGCGGAGGCGCGGCCGTCGATGCTCTTCGCGGCGGTGGGCGTGCTCTTCACCGCGCTCCCGTTCCTGACGATGCGGACCTATTGGTTCACCCACGATCGGACCAACTTCTACGTCGCGCGCGACTACGCCTACAACCTGCTCGAGCCGTTGCCCCCGAACGCGCTCCTCTTCACCAACGGCGACAACGACACCTTCCCGCTTTGGTATCTGCAGAACGTCGAGAAGATCCGCACCGACGTGGTGGTCGCGAACCTCTCCCTGCTCAACACCAACTGGTACATCAAGCAGTTGAAGCACGAACACGACATCGACTTCGGCTGGACCGACGAACAGATCGACAAGCTGCGACCCTACATCGACAAGAAGGACCGGATCGTGATGGTGAAGGACCTGGCGGCCAAGCGCATCGTCGAGCGAGAGGCGGGGAAGCGCACGCTCCACCTCGCGGTGACGGTTCCCGACCAGATGGGGCTGGACGATCGCCTGGTCATGAAGGGGCTCTCCTTCGCGATCGAGGATGCGCAGCCGGGCGGAGAGCGTATCGACACCGAGACCACGGTCAAGAATCTGCGGGAGGTCTACAAATACCGCGGGCTGCTTCGCGCCGACGGCAGCTACGACGAGTCGGTCTACAAGGACGACAACGCGCGGAGGCTGACCCAGAACTACGCCGCCGGCTGGCTGCGCGCGGCGGAGGACTACCTGAATCGCGGCGCCGATGAGGACGCGATGAACGCGGTGCAGGAGGCCTCCAAGATCTCGCCGCGCTCGGAGACGGTGCAGTACTCGCTTGGCGTTCTCTTGCTGCGCGCCGGCCGATTCCCCGAGGCGGAGGGAATCCTGGCGAAGGTGGCCGATGCCGGTACCAGCGATCCGCGCATTTACCGCATGCTCGGCCGGGCGCTCGAGGGGCAGGGGAAGAACGAGGCGGCGGAGCAGAACTACCGACGAGCGATGGACGTCGATCCGGCCAACTTCGACGCGATGCGCGAGCTCTTCAGCTATCTCTGGGACTCGCGGCAGAAGTACGGTGATGCGCTCAAGGTGCTCGATCAGTGGGTGGCGCGCAATCCGAACGACCCGATCACGCCCGAGATCCAGCGCGCCCGCCAGGACTACGCCGACTCCCTCGCGCAGAAAGGAATGTCCCTGCAATGAGCGATCGACTGGCGGTCGTCACCGGAGCGGCCGGCTTCATTGGCTCCCATCTGTCCGAACGCTTGCTCAAGGACGGTTGGCGCGTCCGTGGGATCGACTGCTTCACGAGCTACTACGACCCGGCGCTCAAGGAGCGCAATCTCGCTCGACTCTCCGGCCATCCGAACTTCTCGCTCGAACGGGTCGATCTGCGCACGGTCGAGCTGGCGGCACTGCTCTCCGGGGCTGAGGTGGTGTGGCATCTCGCGGCCCAGGCCGGGGTCCGGTCCTCGTGGGGCGCGGAGTTTCAGACCTACACCTCGATCAACGTGAACGCCACCCAGCGGATCTTGGAGGCGGCGCGTCTCTCTCCGCCGCGCATGGTGGTGTATGCCTCTTCCTCCTCGGTCTACGGCGAGGCTCCGGTCTTTCCCGCGGCGGAGGCGGGACCGCTTCGCCCGATCTCGCCTTACGGCGTGACCAAGCTGGCGGGCGAGCATCTCGTCAGTCTGTATGCTCGCGCTTACGGGCTGGCCGCATGTTCGCTGCGATACTTCACGGTGTACGGCCCGCGTCAACGCCCCGACATGGGCTTCCACAAGTTTCTGCGCGCGATCTACGAGCAGCGCCCCCTCCCGATCTATGGCGACGGCACGCAGACCCGCGACTTCACCTTCATCGACGACATCACCGAGGCCAACCTCCTGGCGGCCGAGCGCGGTCGGCCGGGCGAGGCGTACAACGTCTCGGGCGGAAGCCGAGTCCAACTGCTCGAGGTGATCCGAACGATGGAGGATGCGGCAGGGACGGGCGCCAAGCTGGAGTTCCTGCCCAAGCAGCCCGGCGATCCCGCGAACACCGGCGGCGATGCCTCCCTCGCGCGTGACACGCTGGGGTATCGCCCCACCGTCGACCTCGCGACCGGCCTCAAGCGAATGGCCGGCTGGATGCGCGAGTACCTGGCGGGACGTCCCGAGTGAGCGTGCGGCGGGCGCGCCTCGGCGGTCGACCTGGACCGTGCTGATCCCGGCCTACAACGAGGCCGAGTCGCTCGCGGTGCTTCTGCCGGAGGTCGAGGCGGTGCTGAAGTCGCTCGGCCGGGAGCTACGAGATCTTGGTGGTCGATGATGGTTCGACCGACGGAACGAGCGAGGTGGCGGCGGGACTCCGCGACCGACTTCCCGCGCTCGGCGTCTTCACCTTGCGGCGGAATTTCGGCAAGTCGGCCGCCCTCAACACCGGATTCAACCACGCGGCGGGCGCCTTCGTCGTGACGATGGATGCCGACCTGCAGGACGACCCGGCGGAGATCCCGCTTCTGCTCGAAGAGCTGGAATCGAAGCGGTTGGATCTGGTCTCGGGCTGGAAGCGGAAGCGCCACGACCCGCTGACCAAGACGATTCCTAGCCTTCTTCAATCGCGTGACGTCGTGGATGACCGGCATCCGCCTGCACGACTTCAACTGCGGCCTCAAGGCGTATCGCCGCGAGGTGGTCGAGCAAGTGGTCGAGCTCTACGGTGAAATGCACCGCTACATTCCCGTCCTGGCGCATGGCGAAGGCTTTCGGGTCGGGGAGCGCGAGGTGCAGCACCACGCGCGGCGCTTTGGACGTTCGAAGTTCGGGTCGTCGCGCGCTTCGTCAACGGGTTCCTCGATCTGCTCGAGGTCATGTTCCTGGCCGGCGGGCGGCGCACACCGCTCCACGTTTTCGGACGTTGGGGGGTCGGGCTGCTCACCCTGGGCGGCGCGATCAACCTCTACATGCTGGCGATCTGGATCCTGGAAGGAAGCTGCGGGTGCGACCGCTCTTGCTCTTCGGCGTCATCCTGGTCATCCTGGGCATCCAGTTCATCTCAATGGACTCTCGCGGAGCTCATCTTCGCCCCGGCGATGCGCAAGCGAGACTACCCGCTCGCCAGGCGCTCGCCCCCGAGGGGCGGGGAAGGAAGGGGAATGAGAGCAGTCATCACGGGCGGCGCCGGCTTCATCGGATCTCACCTCTCCGACACGCTCCTGCACGAGGGGATCGAGGTGGTGGCGATCGACAATCTCCTGACCGGATCGATCGACAACATCGCGCACATCCGAGCCCGCACTTCTCCTTCGTGCACTACGACGTCACCAACTACCTCTACATCGATGGACCGGGTCGACTACGTGCTGCACTTCGCCAGCCCGGCCAGCCCCATCGACTACCTGCGGCTGCCGATCGCGACCCTCAAGGTCGGCGCGATGGGAACGCACAAGGCGCTCGGCCTGGCGCTTCAACAAGAAGGCGCGCTTTCTCCTCGCCTCGACTTCCGAGGTGTACGGCGATCCACTGATTCACCCGCAGCCGGAGGGATACTGGGGGAACGTCAACCTGATCGGGCTCGCGGCGTCTACGACGAGGCCAAGCGATACGCCGAGGCCTTGACCATGGCGTACCACCGCTACCACGGCCTCGACACCAAGATCGTCCGCATCTTCAACACCTTCGGTCCTCGCATGCGAAAGCAGGACGGGCGGGTGGCGCCGGAACTTCATCAACCAGGCGCTGTACTCGGTGAGCCGCTCACCGTCTACGGCGATGGTGCGCAGACCCGGAGCTTCGGCTACATCACCGACCTCACGCGCGGAATCCTCGCGCTCCTTCGCTCCGATCTGAACGAGCCCTGCAACATCGGCAATCCGCAGGAGCTGACGGTGCTCGAGATGGCGCGCATGATCTTGGAGATCACCGGATCGAAGAGCGAGATCGTGTTCAAAGAGCTGCCGGAGGACGACCCCAAGGTGCGGCAGCCCGATATCACCCAGGCGCGGGAGAAGCTGGGCTGGCGTCCGGAGAGGTGGATGTGCGCGACGCCTTGCGCCTCACGGTGGAGTGGTTCCAGCGGAGTCGATGAACAGGAACCGAGATCGCGGAGGTCGGGGTGTCGCCCGTGGTGCCGCGAACGATGGAGCGGGCACGGAACGGCAACCGGGCCTGGCGCGGCGCGGCCGCGAGGCGACGGGGCGTAAGCGGGACGATCCGACCATGACCGAGAAGAGCTTCGTCGTCATCCCGACCTACAACGAGGTCGACAACGTGCGGGCGCTGATCCCGCGCCTCCTCGAGCTGCCTTACCCACTCGAGGTGCTGGTGGTCGACGACAACTCGCCCGACGGCACGGCGGACGCGGTCGAGGAATTTCGCGCGACCGTGGCCCGCGGGTGCACCTGCTCAAGCGCCGCGGCAAGCTCGGACTCGGCTCGGCCTACATCGAGGGGTTTCGCTACGCTCTGGCGCAGGGGGCCGACATCGTCTTCGAGATGGATGCCGACTTCTCCCACGATCCGGAGGCGATCCCCGAGTTCTTGGAGGCAATCACCGATTGCGACGTGGTGCTCGGCTCGCGCTACTTGAACGGCGTGACGGTGGTGAACTGGCCCCTCTCGCGCCTCATCCTGAGCTACTCCGCCAACGTCTACACCCGCATCTTGACCGGCCTGCCGGTGCGCGACGCAACCGGCGGCTTCAAGGCGATCCGTCGCCAGGTCCTCGAGACGATCGACCTCGGGAAGATCCGCTCCGACGGCTACTCCTTTCAGGTCGAGGTGAGCCTCAAGCCTTCCGCCATGGCTTCGAATCAAGGAGATCCCGATCGTCTTTGCCGATCGAAGGGTAGGAATCTCGAAGATGAGCCGGAAGATCATATTCGAAGCGACCTGGATGGTCTGGAGGCTCTTCCTCGAGCGGGTCTTCACCGCCGCGCCCGCGCCGCCGACCGCCGGCGACCGAGCGCGCGGTCAGGTCGGGAGCCCAATCGACCCGGTGAGCGACGCCACCTCGATCTCGACTCGAACCGCGCCCCGGCCGCGCCCGGCGGCGGGGCATCGGCTGCGCTTCCGGCCGATCGGCTCGACGTCGTCTCGATCGTGATCGTGGTCTATCGCACGCCCGAGTACCTGCGGCGGTGCCTCGATGCGATCGAGGCCGCGCGCATCGCGCTCGCCTACGACGTTTGGGTGATCGACAACGCGCCCGCCGACACCGCATCCGCCGAGGTCGCGGCCGGCCGCCCTCACGCTGTCCACTACCGGGCCCAAGAAGAACCTGGGCTTCGGTGGAGGAGTCAATCAGGGCTTGGCCCTCGGAAGCGGTCGATACCTTCGCTCAACCCCGATGTCGCGCTCGAGGCCGGATCGGTCGAGCGACTGGTCTGCTTCCTCGACGAGGAGGATGTCGGCATCGCCGCGCCGCGACTGCACTATCTCGACGGATCGCTGCAGCACTCGGTGCGTCGCTTCTACACCTTCCAGGTGCTGCCTTCGTCGGACCTTCTGGGCAGTTCGCCCCCAACGCCCGCGCCCTGCGCGAGCACCTGATGCTCGATTGGATCACCAGTCGATCCGGGACGTCGACTGGTGCCTCGGTGGCGGCATGATGGTGCGCGGTCGCGCGGTGGCCGACGTCGGTGCGATGGACGAACGCTTCTTCCTCTACTTCGAGGATGTCGACTGGTGCTACCGCATGCAGCAGCGCGGATGGCGTGTGGTCTACGTACCCGACGCTCGCATGCAGCACGATTATCAGAGGGCGAGCGCCAAGGGCTTCTGGCCGAAGCGCGGGCTTTGGATTCACCTCCTGTCGCTTGTGCGCTTCTACGAAAAGTGGAGCTTCCTCCTCTACTGGTTGAAGCTCAGGAGCGCGTTTTTCCGGCGCCTCGCCCTATTCGCGGTCGATCTGGCCGGCGTGGTTTTGGCGTTCGTGATTGCCTACGCCATTCGAAGCTACGCCAGCGGTCTCCTCTCGAAGCCGCTCTTCGCCTTTCACAAGTACTACCGCTTTCTCTTCTTCGCGGTGGGGAGCGCCGGCGCCTTTTTCATCCTGACCGGGCTCTACCGCACGCGCACGCGCCCTAGCTTCCTCGACAACTTGCTCGCGGTCTCGCGAGCGTTGGCGTGGACGTCGCTCGTGATGATGGCGACCACGTTTCTCTCCTCGGTCCGCGTCTACTCGCGACTCGTGGTCGTGGCCTTCTTTCCGCTCGCGATCTTGATCGTGACCGCGCTTCGCACCGCGCTTCTCCGCTTCGCGGAGTCGTTCAAGCGCCACGATCTGAACCTTAAGCGGGTGGGACTGATCGGGCCGCGCGACGAGGTAGAGGCGCTCCTCCGTCGCATCGAGCAGCACGGGCGCTTTGGCATCGAGCCGGTGCCGCTGCTCAAGTCGGAAGATTCCGCGCCGGCGATCGAAGAGGTGAGCCGCCTGGCGCGACGCGTCCGTCACGAGCGGGTGCAGGAGATCCTGGTCTTCGAGAGCTGGACGGGCGACCTGACGCGCCTGCTCACCGCGCTCCGCGAGAGCGGGCTGCCGCTCCGACTGGTGCCGCGATTGCACGCCCTGATGCCAAGCGACGCCGGAGTGATTTCCTTCTACGGCATGCCCGCCCTCAGCTTGACCGGCGGCGCGCGGATTCGCGGGGTCGGTCTCTCCGATCGACTGCTCGACCTTTCGGCGGCGCTCGGCCTGGGCCTGCTCGGCGTGTTGCCGTTCGCGCTCTTCCTCCTTGGCCGGATAGCGAGCCGACGGCCTATCGTCGAGACGACGGAATACCGCATGGGCGGAGGGACGATGCGACTGCGCCGCGCCGCCCGCAGTCACTGGGGAGAACGCGGCCTGCGAGCGCTCCTCGCGTCGATTCCGACGCTCCCCGCGCTGGCCCGCTCTCAAGTCTCGTTGATCGGGCTCTATCCCTTCACGCCGGCGGAATGGGATGCGCTCTCGGCGGAGGAACGCGCGTTGGCGCCCGCCGGGCGTCCCGGTCTGTTCGGGCCTTGGAATCGGTCCGATTGGAACGTCGGCATGGCCCTCGACTGGAATCGACGGATCGCCAGCGAGCGAACGCGAGCCGACGAACTCCGCATCCTCGCGCACGCGTTCTTCGGGGCCTGAAGCGTGGCGCGCGCGCCGCTCGACCGTGGGAACGGGGCGCGCCTCTCACGCCGTCGACTCGATCTGCTCCCGGAGCTGCTGACCTTCGGCGGGACCTGGGCAGGCTTGACCTGGCTCGGGATCCGAATCACGCAGAATTGCCCGGCGCTCGCCACCAAACTGGATGTCTGGTTTGGCGCCGATCTGATCCGGCATCTGAACTGGGTGGTCGGGGAGCCCGGATGGGTCGGGGCGGCGCGTCATCCGCTCTCCTTCGTCCTCCACCACGTTTGGGGGGCGCTCCTCCGCGCGGTGGGGTTTCACGACCCCTCGCTGGTTTTGGCGGCCGCACCGCTCACCCTTGCGGCCAGCGCGACCGTCGCATTGCTCCCTCGCGTCTTTCGGGTGCCCCGGTGGTTCGGCGTGGCGAGCGCGCTCGCGATTGGCCCTCTGTTGCTCACGGCCGCGCTTCCGGAAAGCCACCTCTGGGGCGGACTCTCGATGCTGTGGTGCCTCGCCTGCCTTGCGCGCGCGCACGAGCGGGATGCCGATCGAACGCGGGTCAGTTGGATGGCGGCGTATTCCGGGCTGCTTGCCGTCGGCTTCACCATCACGAACGTGGTGCCGGTCCTGATCCTGCTTGCCGCCCTACCGCGGGAATCGCGTCGCGGGCCCCTCACCCTGGCCTGCGCGGGCGGGCTCGCGGCCGCACTCCTCTTTGCCCTCTCGCTGGCGATCAAGTCGCGAGGACCGGAGAGCACCGGGCTTTCGGGAGAGCTCGCGGTCGAGGTCAGGCAGTTCGCTTGGCCAAGCGCGTGGGCGGCGGCGAAGTCACCTCGTGAGCTCGTCCTCTCGCAGTTCGGCTTGGTGCGTCCGTGGCTACGTCCTTTCTGGGGATCGGGCCCTGGCGAGCCGGCCTACCGGTTGCTCCCGATTGATCGAGTCGATCCGCTTGCGGTTGCGGCCGCCGTCGCCTGGTGCGGCGTCGCGGCGATCCGGGCACGACGGGGACGACCAGCCGATCGCGCCAGCGGCGTCGGGAGCCTCCTCGCGCTCGCCTCGTTGATCGCGCTCCATGCGGTGCACGATCCGGCCGAGGCTTACCTCTTCGCGCCCCACGCCTGGCCCTTCGTGCTCGTGCCGGGGCTCCTGGCCTTCCGCGGGACGTCGAATCTGCTGGCGCGCGCTCTGCTCGTGCTCGCGATTGCCATCTCCGGCGTGCTGGTCGTTCAGGCGCTCGCGGAGCTGTACCCGCTTCTACCCTTCCTCGCCAGCGCGTGAGGTGGTGGACGGCTCCGGTTTTTCGTATTCTCCGCCCCGGCGCGAGGAAACCTCTCCGCGCCAAGGGGGTTTTGCCGCTGCCCCGCCCGGAACCTGGAGGGAGGTTCACTTGCCAGCGCTACGATCCTGCCGGCCGCTCTCGACCGGTCTGGCCGTGCTTCTGCTCGCCGTGTCGTTCTCGATTGCACACTCCCAAGTGGAAGGGGTGTGGAAGACCTTTCTCTACGGCAATGAGGTGAATGATCTCACCGCGGTGGGGGAGGACGTCTACGCCGCAACCGGAGGCGGGCTCGTGCGCCTCTCGCCCGACGGCAATCTGGAGCAATGGAGTCGCTCCGTGGGTGGGGTTTCGAGCGACACCCTGCGCGCCGTCGCGACTTCACCGGAAGGTGAGGTCTGGATCGCGACCCCGCGTTCCGGAATCAGCATCTACTCACCCGACCGCGACGCATTTCGTCCCTTTACGAGCCTACTCGAGCCGATTCCGGGCGACCGCATCCACGCGGTGCGCTTCCGCGAGGTGCGTGAGCAGGACGGGGGGACGACCCACACCTACCAACACCTCTTGGTGGGCGCCGAGGCCGGCTTCGCCGTCTTCCGCGATCAGGAGCTTCGCTTCGTGTGCTTCCAAGGCGTCGACCTCTGCGATCTCGGGAGCTTCGACGTGCGCGACGCGGAGGAACGCAACGACACCGACACCGAGACCGGCCCGCGCTCGATCTGGTTGGCTACTGCGAGCGGCGTCACGGTGCAGCATGCCGACGGAAGTTTCGAGGCACGTTCGATCGGCCTCGCTTCAGCCGACGTGACCCGGCTGTTCGAGGGACGCGCCATCGCCGGAGGGCGTCTCTATCGGTGGAACGGCGCGTCGTGGGAGCTCGACGAGTCGGGCCTGCCCGGCGGTTTCGTCTCGAAGGACCTGACCCGTGCGGGCGCGACCACCTACCTCGCTGGAGATCGAGGCGTCTTTCGGCGCGAAGGAGATACCTGGCGTCAGGTGGGCACCACCGCGATCAATGCCACTTCGATTGCGCTGACCGCGAGTGGTCGCCTCTTCGCGGGCGCAATCGACGCGGAGGAGACCCGCGACGGCATCTGGGAGTGGACCGGCACCGCGTGGGTGCAGCATCGCATCACCGGGCCGAGCTTGCGCCAGCACTACCGCAGCCTGACCTTCGCCTCCGACGGATCGCTTTGGATGAGCCACGCCGAGAGCGGTTCGAGACCGCAGGTCATTCACCTCTCGCGCGGCGAATGGAGTTCTCGTCAGGGTGGCCTCACCGGCTGCGTCGGCGCCTGGACCTGGCGAACCTTGGAAGCGAACGGACAGCTCTACCTCGCGCACTGCTGCTGCAGCACCGATGAGGCCTGTCCCCTCGAGCGCATCGACCTCGCGAGCAATGAGTGCAATGTCTTCGGCGCGGTGGGGAACGCCTGGGACTTCGATCGCGACGCCGAAGGCAACCTCTGGATCGCCAGCTGGACCGAGAGCGGCAACAACGCTCACGGCGTGTTCCGTCTCGATGCCCGCGACTCGACCTGGATCAACCTTCGCACCGCGAATACCCCGGAGCTCAAATCGAATCAGGTGACCGCGGTCCGTGCGGTCGGCAACGAAGTCTGGATTGGTTACTCGCAAGATGGCGTGCACCGCCTCGACCTGGGCGCGGACCACCTGCCGGGAACCGCCGACGACTCGTGGACCTGGTACTCCAAGAGCGACGCGAATCGCCCCCTGATTGGCGACGAGGTCAGACGGATCGAAGTCGCGCCCGATGGACACATCTGGATCGGAACGACCGCCGGGATCTCGATCTGGAAGGCTCCTCGATTTACCAACATCGGTGCGGGGTTCGGGCGCCTCCCGGCCGCGCAGGTCAACGAACTGCTGCCGCTCGAGGACGGCGGTGCGTGGGTCGCGACCAAGGAGTCGGGTATCACCCGTCTCACCCCGCGCGAGGGCGGCGGCTTCACCTATGAGAGCTTCGGCCCGCCGTACCTTCCCAACCCGAACGTCGAGGCGCTGGCTCTGTCGCCGGATCAGCACACCCTCTGGATCGGCACCGGCCGTGGCCTGGCGACCTTCACGCCGATCGTGGCCGTCGAGGCCCCATCGGGCAAGGTGAGCGCCTACCCAAATCCGCTCAACCTCGGATGTGGCGAAGGCGTGCGGTTGCTCGGTGTCGTCGGCACCGTGAGCGGCGTGGTAGTCGACCTCTCGGGCGAGGTCATCCATCGCATTTCGCCCATCGAGCCGGGCGAGGTGATCTGGGATGGCCGGGATGACTCGGGCCGTGCTGTGGCGCCAGGGCTCTACTGGCTCCGCCTCAAGACCGCGGGCGGCATGCGCTCGGTCGGTGTGGGGATTCTGGATGGCGACTGCTCGCCCTAGCGAGGGTCGCGCGAGTGAAAGAACTCCTCTACATCTCCTACTTTTTCCCACCGCTGGGTGGCGCGGGCGTGCAGCGTGCGGCGAAGTTCGCGCGCTATCTGCCCGAGTTCAATTGGCGCGCGAGCGTCATCACCTCGGATGCGCGCTACTGGATGGATGATCCATCGCTGCTCGCGGACGTCGACGACGCGTGTGAGGTGGTACGCGTTCCCCACTGGGGGAGCGGCGCGATGCAGCGTCAAGCCGGGGGAGGCGTGCGCTCTTCCGGGCGGGTGCGTTGGCTGCGGGCGCTCAGTCGGTGGCTCTTCGTCCCGGACAACTATGTTGCGTGGAGCGCGGCCGCCGCGCGGTCCGCAGCGCGGATGCTCGCGAGCGGCCGATTCGCGGCGTGCCTCACCACCTCCTCGCCCGACAGCGCACACCTGATCGGGCTGTGGCTCCGGGCTCGCTTCGGGATCCCGTGGATCGCCGACTTTCGCGATCCCTGGACGAGGCGGCTCTCCTACGCACCCCCATCTCAGTGGCACGATCGGCTGCATCACCGACTGGAGCGCGAGGTGCTCCACGGCGCCGATGGCGTCATCGTGACGAGCGAGGCGACGCGGGACGACTTTCTCGAGCGGTACCGGTCGCTCGAACCCGCAAGAGTTCAAGTCGTGACCAATGGATACGATGAGGCGGACTTTCTCGCCGCACTGCGCGCCACCGCCGATCGCGAAGATCTCCTGCGCGGGGAAATCCTGCACTCGGGGCAACTCAATCCGGAGCGTCCGATCGAGCCATACCTCCGTGGCCTCACGCGCTACTTGGAGCGTGCGCGGGTCCCGTCGCTGCCGGCGAGTCTATTCGCCGGCGGTCACTACGATCGCGATGTGGCCGCGGTCGCGAAGCACCGACTCGAAGCGTACGTGCGTTTCGTGCCCAACCGCCCACATCTCGTTGCGGTCGGAGACTGCCTCCACGCGCGGATCCTGCTGCTGATGGAGGACCCGAGTCCCCGCGGGGCGCTCATCCTTCCGGGAAAGATCTTCGAGTACCTGAGGGCGGGAAGGCCGATCCTCGCCCTGGTGGCGCCCAGTGGCGCGGCCGCGCATCTGGTGCGCTCCCTCGACGCCGGCCTCGTCGCAGATCCTACCCGCCCGGAGGAGATCGCTTCGGCCCTCGAGGCGCTTCTCCGGAGGACCGAGGCCGCTGGATCGAAGTGCCTCGCCATCCGACCCGGCGCATCGGTCGCACGATTCGAGCGCCGATCGATCACCCGACAGCTGGCTTCGATCCTCGACTCCGCCGAGATGAAGAGCTCCAACCGATCCCTGCCCGCCCCGGTTTAAGCGAACAGATTTTCGCCTGTCACGAGGCCGCCGCACCCGCTGGAGAGCGCGGTCCAGAGTCCGCTCCTCTCAGCCGCACCTGCAGTCCCGGCTAATGGGCCGCGCGGTGCGTGGTTAGCCATCCGCACGAAAACGCACCGGCCCGGATTGGTGTGCGGCCTTTGTGGTTGACGAAATGGAGGGTCATGGGTAATTTCTCCCACGCGACACCAAACTGGTGGTTGAGCAGCAGGGCAAAATGGTGATGACAATGGGATCTTGGGGCAGGGGAGCCTAGGCGACCGATGAGGTTTCTGGGCAAGTACGTCCTCCGCATCGACCCCAAGAATGGTCGCCTCAATGTCCCGGCCAGGTTCAGGGATGAACTCCCCTCGAAGAACGAAGGGGATCGGAGCGTGGTGGTGATCAAGGGGCTCGATCGGTGCGCCTGGATCTACCCGATCAAGACCTTCGAGGCCCTGATGGATCAGTTCGACTCGCCGGAGTTGATCGCCAGCCCCACCGCTCGTCGCTTCCAGACCCTCTTCACCGACGGTGCCACCGTCGAGGCGCCGGACGAGCAGGGACGCATCGCCATCTCGGACGAGATCCGCGAGTACGCCGGCTTGGAAGGCGAGGTCGAGGTGCACGGCTGCATCAACCGCATGGAAGTGTGGAACGGCACCATTCGCAAGCAGCACCTCGCGAAGGTCGCGGCCGAGGGCAAGGACCTCGAGACCCTCGCGGGCGAATTCTTCACCGTCAGTTCCGCGACGCCCGCGCATCGGGCGTAGGAGAGGACATGAGCGCGCGGCACTCGCATCGCCACATTCGTTTCTCGCTCCCGCAGATCGTGAGCTGGGAATCCTTCGAGGCGGTGTTGGAGACCCTGGCCAAGGAGACCGGCGAGGAGACGGTCGAACTGGACTTCTCGCGCTGCCTGCACCTGCACTACGCGGCGATGACCCGCTTCGCGGGACGGCTCCATCAGCTGTCGCGTTCGATTCAACCGATCGCCCTGTCGGGACTGGATCCCTACGTGAGGCAGATCGTGGAGTTCGCGCTTTCGGGAAGGGACTGGGATCTCTTCTTCCTGGAGGCGGCGGAAGAGACGGAGGCGAGCTATCCGGGGGGAAATCGGATCTCTCGTCTTTCGTTCCTTTCTGGGGAGCGAGCCATCGACGCGGACTCGGGCCCATTCCTTGGGCTTTGGACTCCCTGTCCGAATTGATGACTCGCATGGCTTCGGCATCCTTCCGCTCGCGTCGCGAGCGCTCGGTCAGGAACTAGATCAACCCGGGAGCAGGCCTCCGGGCACAACCCCACTTCAGCTCCCTGCCCGCCTCCTCGGGTCGAGGTAGCTTCCGGGTTGATCTAGTTCCCCCGAGAGAACCGCGACGAGAGCCCGGGAGCTGACCCCGTTGGCCGAGTGGCACGAACCGGTGATGGTCGAGGAGGTCCTAGAGTACCTCCCACACCAGCCGGACGGTGTGTATGTCGATGGAACGACCGGAACCGGCGGGCATGCAAGCCGAATCCTCGCGCGGTTGGGCGCGGGCGGTCGCCTGCTCTGCGCGGACCAAAGCGAGGATGCGCTCGACGCAGCACGATCACGATTGAGCGAGTGGGGATCGCGGGTCGTCTATTTCCGCGGCAGCTTCTCCAACCTCGATCGAGCCCTGAGCGAACTCGCGATCGAGCGAGTCGACGGCATCTTGCTCGACCTCGGCCTGAACAGTTGGTTGCTAGCTAGGGGTGATTGCGGACTGAGCTATCAGATCGACGTGCCGTTGACGATGCGGCTCGATCCCGATCTGATCGAAACGGCAGAGAGCTTCCTTGCCCACGCCACGCATGAGGAGTTGACCTCCGTTCTGCGTGACTTCGGTGACTTGCCGAGAGCGCCGCTCTTCGCGCGACGGATCGTCGAGGCGCGGCAGCGAGCAAGGATCTCCACCACCGGAGCGTTGGTCAGAGCGCTCGCCGGCGAGCGTGGTCCCGCCCTCACCCCCAACGAGCTGTCGCGAATCTTCGGCGCGCTACGCACGCGAGTGAACCGCGAAATGGAGCGCCTGGAGGAGTTCCTGGATCGATGCCCCGAGTGGCTCGCGCCAGGAGGTCGGTTGGTGGTGATCAGCTACGCGTCGCACGAGGATCGCCGAGTGAAGCGAGCGTACGGCGCGAAGGGACGGGACGCGAGACTGGAGCCGCTGCTCAAGTCGCCGCGGGTCCCGGCGGTGGATGAGGTGCGACGCAACCCGCGCTCCCGGAGCGCGAAGCTCAGAGCGTTTGTGAGGGGGGCCAACGACAATGTTTGAGTACGCGACCTCGACGAGTCGACCATCCGGCTTTCGCGATGATGAGAAGCGCAGGCGTCGCCTGCTGCGCGGCGGACTGGTGGTGGCGTGGGTCTTCGGCGTGCTCATGACGCAGGTTTGGGTGAGCACCGAGGTGAAGGAGCGCCGGGCGCGCTGCTCCCAGCTCGACGTCGAGATCGGGCGTCTCGAAGTCGACCTGTCGGCACTGCAAGGCCGTCTGCAAAGTCAGCAGACCTTCAGCGAACTCCTCTCGGCCTCGAACGAACTCGGTCTCTGCTCCGACGGCGTTCGCCAACGAGTGGCGCTGCCGGGTAGCCAGCTCGAACCCACGCCGACTGCGCCGATCGTGCCGGCGCAGGCCAGCATCCTGCCGAACTTCCGCGCGCTGCGCCGGCCCACGCCGAGTCAGACCCAGAGCCATGGGAAGGGTCACTAGACTTCGCGTTTTGGCGGCGGCTCTCGCCGTTCTTTGGGTCGCGCTCTTGGGACGCGCGGCCCAGCTTCAGATCGCCCAACACGACCTCTGGACCGCCCGGGCCGCCGAGCTGCGCGGCGACACCGTGGCGGTCCCCGCCTTGCGTGGGGAGATCGTATCCTCCGACGGCGCGCTTCTCGCGCAATCGGTCCCCAATCGCTCGCTCGCCGTCGACCCCTTCATGGTGCATGACTCGAATGCCCTGGCCGCCGCGCTCGACTCGCTCGGCCTGGTCGAGTCGCGACCGTTCGTGCGCCGGATCCAGTCGGAGCGCGAACGCGGCAGTCACTTCTTCTGGGTGAGCCGCGGCGTTCTCCCCGAGACCCGACTCGAGTCGGTGCTCCACCGCTTCTCTGGCCTCACCACCGTGACCGAGAGCAAGCGACTCTATCCCTTCGGATGGAGCGGCGCCTCGGTGGTCGGCATGGTCGGGCACGACAACCAACCGATCGCGGGGCTCGAGGCCTCATTCGATTCGACGCTCAAGGGGCGGCCGGGACGAAGCATCGAGGTGAATGCGCTGGTCAAGAGCGCGCTTCGCGACGGCGATTCCCGTCTGCTCGAAACGCGCGTGCTGAAGGAGCCGGAGCTGGGCGACGGCCTTCGCATCACGATCGACTCGCGGATGCAGGAGATCGCGATGGCGCGGCTCCAAGCGGGGGTCGATCGGGTCGGCGCGCGCGGAGGCTTCGTCATCGTGACGCGGCCTCGCACCGGCGAGATCCTGGCGCTCGCCAGCTCTCCGTCGGTCGATCCCGACAGTTCGGAGACCTGGACGGAGGAATCGCGCCGCGCTCGCGCCTACGGCGACACCTTCGAGCCAGGCTCCTCCTACAAGCTGGTCGCCTTCTCCGCCGCGCTGGAGGCGGGAGTGCTGCGGCCAACCGACATGATCAACTGCATGAATGGGCGGCGCTCCGTGCCGGGCGGCGGCGCCATCACGGATCACGAACCGTATGGAGTGTTGACGGCGACCGAGGTGCTCGCGCACTCGAGCAACGTCGGGACCGGATTGATCGCAGAGCGGGCCGGGGCGGAGCGGTTCTACCGAATGGAAAAGGCCTACGGCTTCGGGCTTCCCTCGGAAATCCAGCTCAAGGGGGAAGGGCGGGGAAGGATCCCCGAACCCTCCGCCTGGTCCGCTCGCAGCTTGGTAACGCAGGCATTCGGACAGGAGGTGTCGACCACCGGCATTCAGTTGGCCATGGCCTACGGCGCCGTGGCCAACGGTGGCCTCCTGATGCGCCCGCTCCTGGTGCGCGAGGTTCGTACGGCGGAAGGCGAAGTCACCCGCCGCTTCGAGCCCGAGGTGATTCGTCGCGTCGTTCACGAGGAAACGGCGAAACAGCTCCGCTCGATGCTTCGGGCGGTCGTGACCGACGGCACCGCGAAGAAGGCAGAGATCGACGGCTTTCCGCCCGCGGGCAAGACCTCGACCGCGCAGAAGTACATCGCCGAGGAGGGCGGCTACAGCACGCGGCGCTACATCGCGGGCTTCATCGGCTTCGCTCCCTACGACCATCCCGAGGTGCTCTGCTGCGTGGTGATCGACGAACCCAAGACCGATATCTACGGCGGCAACATCTCGGCGCCGATCTTCCGCGAGATCCTGGTTGACCTGGCGCCGCTGCTCGGCGGGCAGCTCGCATCGGAAGAGCTTCCACCGGTGCGCGAGCCGGAGGCGGAAGAGGAGGCGGAGGAAGCGCCCCAGCCGAGCTCGCTTCCGGACCTCGTGGGGCTCCCGCTGGCGGTGGCCCGCGAGCGCCTCAAGACGCTCGGCCTCGAGGCGCGTTTCGTGGGCGAGGGATCGCTGGTCGCGCTGCAGACTCCCCCCGCCGGAGAGGACGCTTTGGCCGGGACGGTGGTGACGCTCGAGCTGAGCGGCACCTCCGCAGCGCGCGCGTCCGCCGCCGCGCCCATGCCGGACCTCCGCGGGCTCAGCCTGCGCGACGCCATGATCCTGCTCACCTCGATCGAAGCCGAACCTCACGTCGAAGGTTCGGGCTGGGTTCTTACACAGTTTCCCGCGCCCGGGGAGGACTACGCGCCGGGGCAGCAGTGTCGAATCACACTCGGCCCCGACTCCTGTCGGGCGTTCAAGGAGTACCTAGAAGGTGGCGAGCGTGCCGCTCGGGACTTTGCTCACGGCGATCTCCTCGCTCGCGCCGCGCGCTAGGACGTCCCTGCCTCCGGAGCAGACGCCGGTCACTGGGGTCTGCTACGACAGCCGCCACCTGAAGCGCGGCGAGCTCTTCGTTTGCCTTCGCGGTCAGACGCGCGACTCGCACGTCTTCGCCCCGGAAGCGCTCGATCGGGGCGCCCTCCTCGCGATCGGCGAGAACGAAGCGATCGAAAGTCAGGGGGCGTACCTCCAAGTCTCCGATAGCCGCAAGGCGATGGCGCTCCTCGCCGATCGGCTCTTCGATCACCCGAGCCTCTCCATCCGCATCGCCGCGGTGACCGGCACGAACGGGAAGACCAGCATCACCTTCATGCTGGAGTCGATCTTTCGCGAAGCGCGACTGCGCGCGGCGGTGCTCGGCACCTTGGGGGTCGGCTCGCCCGGTCCGCACGCGGACGCGAGCGCTTTGCGACCGCTTGGATTCACGACCCCTGAGTCGTCCGATCTCCAACGGATCCTGGCCGAGCTGCGCGACGCCGGGGTCGAAGCGTTGGCCATGGAGGTCTCCTCGCACGCGCTCGAGCTGCGACGCACCTACGGCACGCGCTTCGTGGTCGCGATCTTCAGCAACCTGACCCCGGATCACCTCGACTTCCATCACACCATGGACGCGTACGCCGCGGCCAAGGGGCGGCTCTTTCGCGCGGCGGAACGCGGGCCCGAGTCGATCCCGCTGATCGCGGTGGTGAACGCCGACGATCCCTGGGGTGAGCGTGTGGTGGCCGGGAGCGACGACCAACTGCTGCGCTACGCGCGCCGGCGCGATGCCGAGGTGCGGCCCCGCACCCTGCGCTTGGACGCGAGCGGGATCCACCTCACCATTGCCCATCCCGGCGGCGAGACGTCGCTGCACTCGCCCTTGCTCGGCGACTTCCAGGTGGACAACCTCCTCGCGGCCTTTGCCGGGGGCCTGGCCTTTGGCCTCGATCCCGATGTGGTGGCTCGCGGCCTGGAGAAGCTCGCGGGGATTCCGGGTCGGATGGAACGCGTCGAGGTCGGGCAACCCTTCCTGGTGGTGGTTGACTACGCCCACACCCCGGATGCTCTCGCACGCGCGCTCGCGAGCCTCAAGCCATTCACGCGGGGGCGGGTTCTCGTGGTTTTCGGTTGCGGCGGCGAGCGCGATCGCGGGAAGCGCCCGGAAATGGGACGCGCAGCCGGACTGGGCGCCGACCGCGTCTTCCTGACCGACGACAACCCACGGGGCGAAGACCCCGCGGTGATTCGTGCGGAGGCGCGCCGCGGCCTCGAAGCATCGGCGGTCTCCTTCGTCGAAGAGGGCGACCGCCGCCGGGCGATCGAACTCGCGCTGGCCGAGGTGGAGCCGGGCGACACACTCCTCATTGCCGGCAAGGGACACGAGCCATATCAGATCCGCGGCAGCGAGACCCTCTCCTTCGATGATCGCGCGGTGGCGCGTGAGCTGCTTCAGGCTCTCCGTGTATCGCGGCGTGGGTGGGAGTCGCCTGCCTTCGTTGCCAGCGAGATTGCTCGCGCCACCAACGGCGCCACGACGGGCGACCTCTCCGGCATCACGGTGGGCTATCGCGCGATCTCGACCGACACCCGCTCGGTCAAGCCGCACGATCTCTTCGTCGCGCTTCGTGGCGAGCGGTTCGATGGACACGAGTTCCTCGAGCAGGCGGCGCGCGGCGGCGCGGCGGCCGCGTTGGTCGATCGCGCGCGCACCGATCTCGCTCTGCCGCAGATCGTGGTCGACGACACGCTCCAGGCCTTCACCCGCTGGGCCGGTCAGCATCGCGTATCGTGGGGAGGGAAGCCGCTCATCGGCCTCACCGGCTCGAGCGGGAAGACCACCACGAAGGATCTGGTCGCGCATCTGCTCCGTCGCGATGGCCCGGTCTGGGCGACCGAGGGCAACCGCAACAACCACGTCGGCGTCCCCTGGACCCTGCTCGGTCTCGACTCGCGGCACCATGCCGCGGTGATCGAGATGGGGATGAACCACTCGGGCGAGATCGCAGCGCACTCGCGGCTGGCGCGCCCCACCATCGGCGTGATCACCGGCGTAGGAACCGCCCACGTCGGACACCTTGGCTCGCGCGAGGCGGTGCTTCGGGCGAAGTTCGAATTGCTCGAGGGGCTCGCGCCCGACGCTCCCCTCGTGCTGCACCACGATGCATGGGTGCTCGATCGTCTCCCTCAGTCGGCGCGCACGAGGCGCCTCATCACCTTCGGCCTCGAGCCCGAGGCCGATCTGCATCCGGTGGGCCCCGTCGAGTGGTCCCTAACGGGAACTCGCTTCACTACCCCGCTCGCGGGGCCCATCGAACTCTCCTTGCTAGGGACGGGCGCGCTGCTTTCGGCGCTCGGTGCCCTCGCCACGCTGATGGCCTTGGGATGCGACCTGGGCGCCTACGCTCACCGCTTGGCGCGCGCACCGCGTCAACCGATGCGGATGGAGCCGCGTGTGCTCGGCGGGATCAGCTGGCTTTTGGACTGCTACAATGCGTCGCCCGAGTCGACGCGGCTCGCGCTCGACTTCCATCGTGAGGTCGGACACGCCGGACGCCGCGTCGTCGTCTTGGGTGAGTTGGGCGAACTTGGAGGCGAGAGCATTCCGATCCACACCGAGCTGGGCGCGCGCGTGCGAGACGTGGCGCTGGCGCTCTTCGTCGGCCAAGGGGCGCGCGTCGCCGAAGCCGCCTGCACCCGGGTGGGCGAGAAGCGCTGGTTTGAAAGCGCCGAGGCTGCGGCATCCTGGTTGGGTGATCGCCTGCTGCCTGGCGACCTCGTCCTGCTCAAGGGCTCACGCCGAAGCGCCCTCGAGCGCATTTTCGCACTGATCGGCGGGCAGGAAGCCGAGGGCGGGCACTGATGCTTTATCACCTGCTCTTCCCGCTGCACGAGCAGTTCACGCTCTTCAATCTTTTCCGTTACATCACCTTTCGGGCGGCCGGGGCGACCATCACCGCGCTGCTCATCTCGTGGTTCATCGGCCCACGCATCATCGAGTGGCTGAGGGTGCTGAAGTTCGGCCAGCAGATTCGGGAGGAGGGACCGAGCTCCCACCAGGCCAAGCAAGGCACGCCAACCATGGGTGGGATCCTGATCCTCACGGCGATCGTGGTGCCGACGCTCCTGTGGGCGAAGCTGAGCAACGAAAGCGTGTGGATCCTCCTCTTCGCCACGGTGAGCTTGGGGCTTCTCGGCTTCCTCGACGACTACCTTCGCGTGGTCAAGAAGTGGAAGAGCGGGCTGCAGGGTCGCTACAAGCTGATCGGTCAAGGGCTCGCCGGCATGATTGCCGGGCTCGCGATCGTCTACTGCGAGCCGTTCGGCGGGCTTTCCACCACGGCGATCTCCGTACCCTTCGTCAAGGCGCGGCTCTTCGATCTCGGGTTGCTCTACGTCCCCTTCGTGGTGCTGGTGCTGACCGCGAGCTCGAATGCGGTCAATCTCGCCGATGGTCTGGACGGACTCGCGATCGGGTTGATCATTCCGCCGGCGGTGGCCTTCGGCGGGCTCGCCTACCTCGGCGGGAACGTGGTCTTCGCGCGCTACCTCAACATTCCCTTCCTCGAGGAGAGCGGCGAGCTCGCGGTCTACGCCGCCGCGTTGGTCGGCGCCGCCCTGGGCTTCCTTTGGTTCAATGCCCACCCGGCCCTCGTATTCATGGGCGACACCGGCAGCCTGGCTCTGGGCGGATCGCTTGGCATGCTCGCGGTCTTGGTCAAGCGCGAGCTGCTCCTCATCGTGGTCGGTGGCATCTTCGTCGCCGAGACGCTGTCGGTGGTTCTGCAGGTCCTCTCCTTCAAATATCGCGGGGGAAGACGCGTCTTCAAGATGGCGCCCCTCCACCATCACTTCGAACTGTGCGGGTGGCCCGAGACTCGAGTCGTGATTCGCTTCTGGATCATCGGTATTCTCTTGGCGCTCGTCACTCTGACCACGGTGAAGCTGCAATGACCGCCGCGACCAAGGAACGTCCGCCGGCGGATCGGACGGAGAAGGGAGATCCGGACTTGGCTCGGGACGCGGAGCAGGTCGACATCCTGGCCCGGCTGGGCATCCGGCCGCGCGGTGAGCGCCCGCGGGTCGCGGTGCTGGGACTCGCCCGCTCCGGACGCGCCGCGGCGCGGCTCCTGGCTCAACTTCCGCTCGATCTCGAGCTACTCGATCTGACCCGTCCGAGCGATCCCCACGACGCCGCCGCGCAGCAGGTCATCGATCACGACCTGGAGCAGCTGGTGCGACAGGGCGCGGCGCTCAAACTCGGCCCTCACGACATCGATTGGCTGGCGCGATACGACCTGCTGGTCAAGAGCCCCGGCATTCCGCCTCGCGTCCCCTTCGTGGCGGCGGCGCTCGAGCGGGGCGTGCCGGTGGTGGGCGAGGTCGAGATCGCCTGGCACTTCGCGCGCGGTCCCGTCTTCGCGATCACCGGAACGAACGGGAAGTCGACGACCACCGCCTGGGCGGGAGACATGCTGGGGTCTGAGCGCGCCGCCCTGGTCTGCGGCAACATCGGGCGGCCCTTCTCCGAGGCGGTTGAGGCCCGGGCCGAAGGCCCCTTCGTGGTCGAGGTCTCGAGCTTTCAGATCGCCGACTCCGTGCGCTTCCGCCCCGATGCGGCGGCACTCCTCAACTTCACCCCGGATCACCTCGACTACCATCGCGATCTCGACGAGTACCGCGAGGCGAAGCTGATGCTCTTCGCGCGCCTCGGCGCGGGCCAGCGCGCGATCGTCGGCCCCGACGACGCGCTCGCGGCGCATCTCCGCGGACGATGCGGTGCCGAGCTGGTCCGCTTCCGTCTCGAGGATCGCGGTGAAGAGGGCGGCTTCGCCCGCGCTGGAGCCCTCTGGCTGCGCGAAGGCGGCCGCGAGACGCGCCTCCTCTCGATCACCGAGGTGAGCCTGCCCGGACCGCACAATCTCGAGAATGGCCTGGCCGCGGCCCTCGGCGCTCGCGCCCTGGGCGCGTCGCACCAGGCGATCGCCCGCTCGCTCGCCACCTTCGCCGGACTGCACCACCGCTTGGAGCGAGTCGGCGAGCTCCACGGCGTTCGCTTCGTCAACGACTCCAAGGCGACGAACGTCGACTCGCTCGAGGTGGCGCTGCGCTCCTTCGATCGCCCGGTGGTGCTGATCGCGGGCGGTCGTGACAAGGGGCAAGACTTCACCCCCCTGGCGCCGCTGGTTCGCGAACGGGTGGCGACCCTCGTCTTGATCGGGGAAGGGGCCGAGCGGATCGGCGCGGCTTGGACTGGCCTCCCCACGCTCAGAGCACAGACCTTCGAAGAAGCGGTGCGCGCGGCCTACCGCGCGGCGTCGCCCGGTCAGACGGTGCTGCTCTCACCCGCCTGCGCCAGCTTCGACATGTTCCGAAACTACGAACACCGCGGCGATCGCTTCCGAGAAGAGGTCGATCGGCTCGCGCAGGAGGGTGGCGACGCGCATGCGTGATTCGGGGCGCACCGATACTCTGCTCTTCGGGGCGGTGATTCTGATCTGCCTCTTCGGGCTGATCATGGTCTACACCTCGAGCGTGATCTGGGCGATCCGCGGCGGGCACTCGGAGACCTTCTTCCTCCGCAGCCAGATCGGGAAGTTCGCCCTCGGCATGGTCCTCTTGTTTCCCCTGTCCCGCTTGCCGTACCGTGTGCTCGGCGGGCCCGTGGCCCGTTGGTCCCTGGCGGCCGCCTATCTCGGCATGATCCTGACCCTCACCCCGTGGTTCTCCTCCACGTTCAACGGGACCCGGCGAGGCTTGTTCGGAATCCAGCCGGCTGAGTTTGCTCGAATCTTCCTGGTGTTGTTCTTGGCCTACTACGCGCAGAAAACCGAGTCGGCGACACGACCCGTGCCGGGCCGCGCCCGCGATTGGCGGAGCTTGCTCGTACCGCTCGGCGCCACCCTCGGTCTCGCCCTCCTGGCCAAGATGCAGCCGAACCTCTCGATGGCGGTGATGATCGCCGCCTTGGGGGTGGGCGTCCTCTTCGCTTCCGGGCAGTCGATCCTTCGTCTGGGCGCGGCGCTCTTGCCGGTCTGCCTGATCGTCTTGGCCGCTTTGAAACCGTATCAGCTCGCGCGGATTCGCGGCTTCCAAGAGCACTTCCTGGGCAACCGGGGGGATGGAAGCAGCAATTTGCATTGGCAGGTGGAGCAGTCGCTGATCGCCCTCGGATCCGGGGGAGCCCTCGGCAAGGGCATCGGTCAAGGACTGCAGAAGTTCTGTTACCTACCGTACTCCTTCTCCGATTTCATCCTCGGGATGGTGGGGGAGGAGACCGGGTTTCTGGGTGTCTTCATCTTGTTCACGCTGTTCGCGATCGTGCTCGTGCGAGGTTTCCGCATCGCGCGCCGTTGCCCCGATACCTTTGGGCAGGTGCTGGCGATTGGACTCACCTTGAACCTCGCACTCAACTTCTTCCTTCACTCGATCGTGGGTCTGGGGCTTGGTCCGGTCACCGGAGTGCCGCTGCCGTTCGTCAGTCACGGCGGTAGCTCGCTCCTCGCCAACTTGGTGGCCATCGGTCTCCTCCTATCCATCTCACGATCAGTGCGACCCGAGGCAGAGGTTCGCGAAACAGCGTGGAGTCGATGAAGCGCCCCTAAAGAGGGCACTTTGAGAATTCTGATCACCGGCGGCGGCACCGGCGGGCATCTCTATCCCGCACTTGCGGTGGCCGACGCGCTCAAGGCGCAGAGTCCCGACCTCAAGATTCTGTTCGTCGGCAGCGAGCGCGGGATGGAGAAGGAGCAGGTGCCGGAAGCTGGGCACGAGTTCCAGGCACTCAACGTCGTGGGCTTCCCGCGACGCCCCGGCCTCGGCTCGCTGCGCGCCGCCTTCTCGTTCCTTGGCGCGATCCAGGAGGCGAAGAAGTTGCTCACCACCTTCGCGCCCGACGTCATCTTCTCGACCGGCGGCTATGCCTCCTCGCCGATCGTGGTGGCGGCTTGGATGAAGAAGCTACCGATCGTGCTGCAGGAGCAGAACAGCGTGCCGGGGCTGACCAATCGCGTGGCCTCGAGGCTGGCGAAGGAAGTGCACCTGGCCTTCGCCTGTTCGCGACGCTTCTTCCCCAAGCGGCGGCACCTCAGGCTCTCGGGCAATCCGCTGCGCGGTCAAATCACGCAGGGGAGCCGTCAACGCGCGCTGCGCCTCTTTCGCCTGGAAGAAGACGCCGCCACCGTGCTGGTGCTGGGCGGCAGCCAGGGGGCCCGCTCGATCAACGAGGCGATCTTGGACTGCCTCCCGCTCTTCACCGGGCGCACCGATGTGCAGTTCGTGATTCAGACCGGCAATCTCGACCACGATCGCGTGATGGAGCGCTGCCAGAACGTACAGGTCCGGACGTGGGTGCGTCGCTTCATCTCGAATGTGGGGGATGCCTACGCAGCGGCCGACCTGGTGGTCTGCCGCGCCGGCGCGATGACCCTGTCCGAGCTTTGCGCCTGCGGCTTGCCGTCGATTCTGATCCCCTATCCGCATGCCACCGCGAATCACCAGTGGATCAACGCGGAGCAGCTGGCCGAAGGGGGCGCGGCCGTGCTCCTGGCCGATCGCAACCTGAGCGGCGCGGTCCTTCACGAGAAGATCGAGGAGTGCCTGCAGGATCGTCGCAAGCTTCGCGAGATGTCGGTCAATGCGCTCCGACTGGCGCGGCCCGACGCGACCGAGCGCCTGGTGCGCGCGCTCGGCAAGTACCTTCCGGGCTTCGAGCCTCCGCCCGACAGCACACCGCCGCGGGGGCGTCCCGAGCGTCGACCGGGGGAGCGCCCGGAGGGTCGTCGCGACAATGCGCCCGACCGGCGCGGTCCGCCCGATCGGCGCGGCAACGGCGAACGACGGGGCGGGGGGCCGCGACCGGGCCCGGGCGGTGAGCGTCGCGGTGGTCGGGGACCCAATCCACGGGATGGCCGCGCGGGTAGGCCGGATCCTGCGCGCCGGCCAGAGCCGCGCTCGGCAGCCAGCACGGCAGGCAGCGCCGCCGAGAGCTCCAAGGTCGCCCAGGGCGGGTCGCCATGAGCCCCGCGCGCGTCCGCCGCATCCACTTCGTTGGGATCGGCGGGACCGGCATGAGCGGACTGGCCGAGGTGCTGCTCACCATGCAGTACGAGGTCTCGGGCTCGGACCTCGCACGCACCGAGGTGACCGAGCGGCTATCCACGTTGGGCGCGCGCGTCGTGCTTGGACACGCGACCAAGAACGTGGCCGGCGCCGATCTCGTCGTCTTCTCCTCCGCGGTGCCGCGCGACAATCCCGAGCTGCGAGAAGCGCGGCGTCTGGGGCTGCCGATGCTCAAGCGCGGGGAGATGCTGGCCGAGATCATGCGCCTGCGCTACGGCATCGCGGTGGCGGGCGCGCACGGCAAGACCACCACGACCTCCCTCGCCGGTCACCTGCTCGCGCGAGCCGGGCTCGATCCGACCGTGGTGGTCGGCGGCAGGCTCAAGATGCTCGGCGGCAACGCCCGTCTGGGCGCGAGCCGCTACCTGGTGGCGGAGGCGGATGAGAGCGACGGGTCGTTCCTCGAACTCAACCCGACCATCGCGGTCGTGACCAACATCGATCGGGAGCACCTGGACCACTACCGCGGGCTCGCGCACATTCGACGCGCGTTCCTTCAGTTCATGCGGCAGGTGCCCTTCTACGGCCTCTCGATCGTCTGCGGCGACGATCCGAACGTGCGCTCGCTGCTCAGCCAGATGCGGAAACGCGTCATGACCTACGGATTCGGCGACGGCAACATGCTGAGAGCTTCCGCCGTCGAGGCGCGAGGCGGCGAACAACGCTTCCTCGTGGACTACCATGGACGTCGCCTCGGCGAAGCGGTGGTCAATCTGCCGGGGCGCCACAACGTGTTGAACGCGCTGGCCGCGATCGGAGTCGGGCTCGAACTCGAGATCCCGGAAGCGGAGTGCCTGAGGGCGCTCATGGGCTTCGAGGGGGTGGGCCGTCGTTTCGAGACCAAGGGCGAGGCGATGGGCGTGAAGGTGATCGACGATTACGGCCACCATCCGACCGAGATCGCCGCGGTCCTGGCGACGGCGCGCTCGGTGCACTCGGGGCGATTGGTCGTCATCTTCCAACCCCATCGCTACTCGCGGACGCACGCCTTGGCTCGCGAATTCGCCGAGGTGCTGAAGGAGGTCGACCTCTTGGTCCTGGCCGACATCTACGCGGCGAGCGAGAAGCCGATCGCGGGGGTGACCAGCGATCTGATCACCGATCAGCTCCGCACCTTCAGCGACCGTCAGGTGGTGCGGGTGCACGACAAGGCCGAGGCGCTCGAAACCGTGCCTTCGCTCTTGCAGCCGGGGGATCTTCTCCTCACCCTGGGCGCCGGTGACATCACGCGGTGGGGCGAGCCGATCCTGGCGCGCTACGCGGAAGCCAACCATCGAGACGACAGCGCGCGCGAAAGCGCGACCGCGGCCCAGGGAGTGGGCGCGGAGGGACGCATCCATGCGTGACGATTTCCATTCGATTCTGCCGCCGCGCAAGCGCCGGCGGAGTTGGGCGCCGCTCTTCGCGGTGCTGATTCTCCTGGTGACGCTGGCAGGTGGCGTGCTGCTGCTGCCGCAGCTCGGCTTGCCGCGCTTCTGGACCGTCCGTTCGATCGAGCTCGAAGGAAACCGCGCGCTCGATCGAGAGGATCTGCTGAGCCGCCTCGGCCTCGCCGACGGGATGCCCTGGTGGCGGGTGAGCCCTGGAGCCTTGCGCGCGGCCGCGGCGCGCGAGCCGCGTCTGCTCACGGCCGAATTCGACGTCCACTTTCCGCGATCGATCCGTGTGCGCGTGAGCGAGCGGGCGGGAATGCTCCGCGTGATCGACGCGCAGGGCTCGGCCTCGCTCGAACTCGCGGCCGACGGCACGCTGCTCGACGTGGTGCCGGGCTTGACCCAGACCGATCTTCCCTGGCTGACCGGAACGCTGCCGGGACCGCTGGTGGCCGGTCGCACGATCGAGTTGCCGCGGGCGCAAGGGTGGACCGAGCAGCTCGCCAAGCTGCGCTCCGATTGGCCTGCCTTCTGGTCCGATCTCTCCGAACTTCGCTACGCCGGGGATGCCGGCTTCGAGCTCTACCTGCGCGCCGGCCGAAAGGTGGTGCTGTGGGACCCGGCCCGCAACGGCGACCTCTGGGCCGAGGTGCCCCGCGTGCTGAGCGACCTCGAGCAGTGGCACGTCGATGACGCGGTGCTCAATCTCCGCTTCCGCGATCAGGTCGTGGTCAAGCCGGCGAGCGACGAGATGCCGGATTTCGAGCGGCCCGATCCCGACGCGATCGAGGGCGAGTCGAAGCCAGAGTCGCGCCCGAGTGTTCCCGCCGCGCCGAAGGCGAAGAAGACGACGAAGCAGCGCTCGCGTCCGGGAGAACGGGTCGAGCTCAACGGGAGGCGGCCGGCATGAAGGCGCGCGAGATCACGGTTGGGCTCGATGTCGGAACCACCAAGGCCAGCGTGGTGGTGGCGGAGGTGGACGACGCCGGGGCCCTTTCGATCCTCGGCCTGGGCGACCGACCGTGCGAAGGACTCGAGCGCGGCATGGTGGTCAACCTCGAGGCCACCACCACCGCGGTTGCCGAGGCGGTCAAAGCCGCCGAGCAGATGGCGGGCGTGCCGATCAAGTCGCTCCTCTGCGGCATCGCCGGAGAGCACGTGGCTTCGCGCCCGTCGACCGGCATCATCGGGGTCTCGCGCAAGGACCGCGAGATCACCGAAGAGGATCTCCGCCGCGTGCTCGAGGCCGCGCGCACCGTCGCGATCCCCGGAGATCAACAGATGCTCCACTGCCTTCCGCGGGGCTTCGCGGTCGATGGGCAGAAGGGGATTCGCGATCCACTCGGCATGACCGGCATCAGGCTGGAGGCTCTGGTCCAAATTGTCACGGTGCATACCACGGCGGTACAAAACCTCCTTCGCGCGGTGACCCGCGCGGGGGTCGGCGTGGACGCGTTGGTGCTTGAGCCGCTCGCCTCGGCGCGGGCCGTTCTCGCCGACGATGAGATGGACCTCGGCGTGCTCCTCCTCGACATTGGTGGCGGCACCACCGACATCGTGGTCTACGAGGCCGGCGCCGTCACCCACGCCGCGGTGCTGGGCTACGGCGGCAAGACGGTGACCAACGATCTCGCGATCGGGTTGCGCACGCCGGTCGAGCAGGCGGAGCGACTCAAGGTGGAGTATGGCTCGGCGATCGAGGCGAAGGTGCCGCGCGAGGCTTCGATCGAGGTGCCGGGCGTCGGTGGTCGCGAGCCTCGACGGGTCTCCGCGCAGGTGATGGCCGGCATCATCGAGGATCGGGTCGAGGAGATCCTGCGCCTGGCGCAGAAGGAAGTGGAGAATGCGCTCAACCCCTCGATGCTGGGCGCGGGCGTGGTGCTGACCGGCGGGACTGCTTGCCTGCACGACATCACCGAGCTGGCCGAGCGGGTGCTTGGCCTCCCGGCTCGGGTCGGCGTCCCCGAGGGGATGAACGGCGTGAGCGATCTCGCGACCGATCCCCGCTTCGCCTCCTGCATCGGCCTAGTGCGCTATGCGGCGGCGGAGGGGCGCACCCGTCGAGTTGGGTCGAAGCTGTTCGATCGAATGAGGCGACCGCTCAAGGAGTGGTTCAGAGAGTACTTCTAGGCGACGCGGGGGCCCGCGCGACCGGGCGTCGAAGTGGTGCTCGAGGCGGCCCAAGGATGGGTCGAGTCGCGAAGAAAAGTTGCGGGGCTTCGGTCTATAGGCTCCCCATGGCGCGTCCTCACCTGCTATAAGATGCGGGCGCGCATTGGGGTCGGTGCATGACCCGCCCTTTGCGCAGGCGGCGCGGCAGCCGTGAGCAGAGATGTCGGGGAGGGTGAGATTAGGTCCCCGGCGCCCACGACTGCCTGGGTTCATATGGAGGTGGCCCGATGTTGGAGATGGTGGAGAACCGCACGTCCCCCGCGGTCCTCAAGGTGTTCGGGGTCGGTGGCGGCGGTTCGAACGCGGTCAATCGGATGATCTCGGCCCGCCTGAACGGCGTCGAGTTCTGGATCGCGAACACCGACCAGCAGGCCTTGGCGCACGCCCCCTGTCCGAACCGCATGCAGATCGGGACCAACGTCACGCGCGGACGCGGCGCGGGCGGTGATCCCGAGGTCGGCCGCCTCTCGGCCGAGGAAGACGCCGAGCGAATCCAGGAGATCGTCTTCGGCGCCGACATGCTTTTCATCACCGCCGGGATGGGTGGCGGCACCGGCACGGGTGCGGCACCGGTCATCGCGCGGCTGGCGCGCGAGCTCGGCATCCTCACCGTCGCGATCGTGACCAAGCCGTTCGCCTTCGAGGGGAAGAAGAAGCTCAAGCGCGCCATGGACGGCCTGGACGCGCTCCGCGAGCACGTCGACACGCTGATCGCGATCCCGAACCAGAAGCTCATGCACATCGTCCCGCCCGGCACCTCCTTCGAGTCGGCCCTGCTCCTGGCGGACGAGGTGCTGTTCCAGGCGACGCGCGGCATCTCCGATCTGATCATTGGCCACGGCATCATCAATCTCGACTTCGCCGACGTGCGAACCGTAATGCGCAATCGCGGCAATGCGCTTCTGGGCTGCGGCAGCGCGACCGGCGATGATCGCGCGGTCGAGGCCGCTGCTGCCGCCGTCTCGAGCCCCTTGCTCGAAGAGCTCTCGATCACCGGTGCCGAGGCGCTACTCGTCAATGTGCAGGGCGGCGCCGGCATGTCGTTCCACGAGGCGGCCGAGGCGGCCCAGTACATCTCCGATCGCGCCGGCGAGGAGGCCGATGTCTTCTGGGGCGCGGTGGTCGACCCGGAGCTGGGCGACGAGATGCGGGTCACGATCATCGCGACTGGCTTCACCCCGAACGCGGTGCCGGCGCCCGAGCCGACCTTCCGCGTCAATCGCTCCGCCATGTGGAATGGCGCCGAGCAGGGCGAACGCGGCTACGCAGAGCGCCCCGCCAGTCCGCTGCCGACCCCGGAACGCGCCCCTCTGGAGCGAATCCCGGCGCCGAATGAGTACGTTCGGGAAGAGGCCGACTACGCGCGCCGCGGCGAGCGTCCGGCCGACTACGACGCGGGGGTCTCCTACACGCAGAACATCACCCGCGCGGAGGAGAGCCCGTCGCGCGACACGCTGTCTCGCGATGCTCTGCCCCGTGATGCTGGGTCCCGTGACGCTGGGTCCCGTGACGCTGGGCCCCGTGATGCTGGGTCCCGCGATGGCGCGCGCGCCTTCAGCCCCGAAGCGATCGAGAGCGACCTCTTCCTCCCGAGCAATGGCTCGGAGGACGCGGGAGATCGCGGTGCCGAGCGCGAACGCTACGCCGAGGTGGAGCGTCGCCCCGCCGCGGTCTATCGCCTCCGGCCGGAGCCGGCGCGCGGCGACCGCCGGGCCTGGTCGCGAGACGAAGCGGTCGAGGCGCGCGGCGGCCAGCGCGATCCGCTCGACGTCCCGACATTTCTGCGCAAGCGCATGGACTGAATCGCCGTCCGCGCCGATCGATGATCGTGTAGCCGACGAGGTGCCGCATGGCGATCTTTGGAAGACTCTTCGCCCGCGGGGGTGACGATCACTATCGGCGTGGCATCCTGCTCTTCAACCAGCGGGACTACGAGCCAGCCGCGCGCGAGTTCGAGCTGGTGCTCGAGGCGGTGCAAGACCGCAACAGCCCCTATCACTCGCTCAGCCGTTTCTACGCCGCCGAGGCGCGGGCCAAGCTCGGCTTGGCGCTTCGCGAACAGGGCCGCATCGAGGAAGCGCGCGCTCAGTTCGAGCAGGCCCTGAGCAGCGGCTACCGCTATCCCGACCTTCACTACCTTCTGGCGCGGATCCACGAAGACAAGGGCGAGCATGCCAAGGCGGAGTCGCACTGCCGTCAGGCGCTCGAGATCAATGTCGGCTACCAGGAGGCGCGGGCGACGCTGGCCATCGCGCTGGGTCGCCAAGGGCGCGGGGAGGAGGCGCTGGCCGAGCTGCGGCATCTCTCGCGCGAGGGCTTTCGCCTGCCGGCGCGGCTCCACCTCGACCTCGCCTCCCATCTCGATGAGGGGATTCTCCGCGAGGTGCGCGAGGAGTCGGATCGGAAGAAGGAGAGCCAGGACCACCATCACCGCGCGCTCGTTGCCTACAATGCGGGGGACCTCGATCTCGCGATCGAGGAGATGCGCGCCGCGGTGACCCAGCAGCCGACCTACGCCGACCTCCACTGCAAGCTGGGAATTCTCTACGTCGAGTCAGGTGCGCTCGAGCTGGCGGCGCGCGAGTTCGAACGCGCGCTCGAGATCAACCCGCGCTACGTCGAGGCGCGCCTGCAGCTCGGCCTCGTCCATCTTCGTCAGGGACAGGCGGAGGATGCGGCGGCGGAGCTGGTGCAAGCTCACGGCCTCGAGCCGCAGTATCCCGACCTCTCGCTCTATCTCGGATTGGCGGAGCTCCGGCGCGGTCGCTTCTCCGAGGCGCGCCGGCAGCTCGAAGAGGCGCTCGCGGCCAATCCGCGCTTTCATCGCGCACGTTACTTTCTCGCGCTGGTGCTCGCCGCGGAAGGGGAGGGGGAGGCTTCGCTCCGCTCACTCGAACAGGCGCTGGCGGCGGACCCCAACCTGGTGCGCGGCGCGAGCGATCTCGGCTATCTCTACCTCGAGCAGGGGGACCGTGAACGCTCGCGCGGCATCTTCGAGCGGGTGCTCGATCGACACCCGAACTTCCCCGATGCGCAGCTCGGCTTAGGTCTGATCCTCCATCGCGAGGGAAAGCTGGGGGAGGCGCGGCGTCACCTGCGTCGAGCGGTTGAACTCAATCCGCGCTTCGTGCGCGGACTGGAGGCCCTGGCACGCGTCGAGCTGACCGAGGGTGGCGCAGGTGAGGCGGAGACGCTGCTCCGTTCGGCGCTCGCGATCGCGCCGGACTATCCCGACCTTCACTACCTCCTGGGCCGCGCACTCGAGCAGGCCGGCCGCGAGGAGGAAGCGGAGCAGTCGTATCGCGGCGCGCTCGACCGTAACCCCGGCTATCTGGAGGCGCGCCTCGCCCTCGCGCTCTCGCTCTTCCGCCACGGCAGCGCAGCTGAGGGGCGAGCCGAGATGGAGGCGATCCTCAAGGTCGATCCGACCCACCCGATCGCGCGGGCCTTCGTCGCGCCCGACCTGATCGACGGGTAGCGCGTCCGGAGCGAAGGAAGACGCGGTGCCTTCCCTCGCTCCCGCGTCGCGCGCGGCTACTTCTTCTCGACGATCTCCGGCTTGAGCGAGGTGACCAGGGCGAGAAACTCGCCCTTCTCCTTCGCCGGTACCTTGAACTCGTCGAGGGTTGCCGCCAGATCCTTCGCCGCCGTCGTCCACTGCTCCTCGGTGATGCCGAGGCCGGCATGCGCGGTCTTCATGTCACGCCCGATGTAGACGCACGGTCCGCCGGTCACTGCGCAGATCTGATCCACGATCAGCTGGCGGGTGCGGCCGAGCGAGTCCTTGGAGTGTCCCGCGAACATCGGGGCGATCGAGGGTTCCTTCACCAGCTTGCCGATGAAGGCGTCGGTCACCGCGGCGATCGCGTCATAGCCGCCGATCCGCTTGTAGAGCGGATCCTCGGCCTGGGTGATCGTGGGATGGATCAGGGTCGTCGAAAGGCAAAGCAAGACCGCCGCCGGCCAGGCCGCGAGGCCCTTCCGCGTGCGCATGGAGTTCGTCTCCTCACTACGGGTGCTGGATGCCAGAGACCCGACCGCGTCATTCGACGAGGGCGGGGACCCTTCCCTGGACTTCCCATCGCCCCGTGGCATCGGGACGATGCGCGGGCCTGGCCCGCAAGCGAAGAGCGCCGGCGCATGTGCCGACGCTCGAAAATCTGTCTAGTCGTCCGCCGAGTCGGGCTCGCTCGATCGAGCCCTTTCGATCGACTAGGCCGTGGTCTTGGTCGTGCCGGCTCCCGGCTTCCGAACGTTCTTGACCACGAAGCCCGACTTCAGGCAATTCGTGCAGACGCGAATGCGCATCGGCCGTCCGTCGATCAGGGCACGCACCGACTGGAGATTGGGGGCCCAGATGCGCTTCGTCAGGTTGTGGGCATGGCTGACCCGGTTTCCGAACTGGATCCCCTTGCCGCAAATGTCACAGGCGCGAGACATGCTCTCCTCCGATTTGGAACGCAACGAGCGGCGAGTCTATCCAGATCGCCTCGGAATGCCAACCCGGAATTTCCCCTGAGGACGAACGGCGTGAGTCCCGAGGACAGCCTCCAATTCCTGAAGGGCGTGGGGCCGGAGCGGGCCAAGCGCCTGGCCCGTCTCGGGCTGGTCACGATCGAAGACCTGCTCTGGCACCTGCCCAAGGGGTATCTCGACCGAAGCCGCATCGTCCCGATTCGACAGCTAGTCCCGGGGGCCGAGCACACCACTCTGGTCGAGGTCACCCGCCAGCACCTCTCGGGCGGACGCGGGCGGATCGCGCTGCTCGAGGTTCACCTCCGTGACGCCAGCGGCGAGGCCAGCGCGATCTTCTTTGGGCAGGCGTTCCTGGCCAAGGTGCTGCTGCCGGGCACGCGTCTTCTACTGCACGGCAAGGTGAAGTGGCGGGTCGAGACGCACGGTCGGCTCGCGGCGGGCGGACTGCAGTTTCAAAATCCGGAGTACGAGGTGCTGGGCGCGGACGGGGTGGAAGGCGCGCTCCAGGGCGGGCGCGTGGTTCCGGTCTATGCCCTCACGGCTGGGGTGAGTCAGAAGATGCTTCGGGTCTACGTGCGTCACGCGCTCGATGCGGTCGGGCCGCGCCTCATCGATCCGCTGCCGGCGTCGATGCGAGAGAGGCTGGCGTTGACGCCGCTCCGCGATGCCTTCGAGCGGGTCCACTACCCCGAGCGCGCGGAGGATGCCGAGCCGGCCCGAGATCGTCTCGCCTTCGATGAGTTCCTCGCACTGCAGCTGGCCTTCGGCACCGCGCGACGCCTGCGCGGAGAGGCGAGCCCGCGTCGGTCACCCGCCAGCCCGCGATTTCCGGCGGGCTCTCTCGCCGAGGCCTTTCGTCGCGTTCTTCCCTTCCAACTGACCGCGGGGCAAGAGCGCGTTTGGAGCGAGATCGCGGCCGACCTCGCGCTGCCTCGACCGATGAACCGACTGCTGCAGGGGGACGTGGGCTCCGGCAAGACCGCGGTCGCCGCGCTGGCCTGCCTCACCGCGATCGAAGGAGGCCAGCAGGCGGCCTATCTGGCGCCGACCGAGATCCTGGCCGAGCAGCAGGCGCGCAATCTCTCGCGCTGGTTCGGTCCGCTCGGGCTCAACGTGGAGCTGCTGCTCGGCCGCAGCAGCGGCCGCGAGCGGCGCGTGCTGCTCTCCGCGCTCGAGGCGGGGGAGATCGATCTCCTGGTCGGCACGCACGCGCTGCTCGAGAGCGCGGTCGAGTGGAAGGACCTCGGGCTGATCGTGGTCGATGAGCAGCATCGCTTCGGCGTGATGCAGCGGGCGCGCCTGCGCGAGAAGGGCGGCGCACCGCATTGCTTGGTCATGAGCGCGACCCCGATCCCGCGCTCGCTCGCGATGACGCTCTACGGAGACCTCGACCTGTCGGTGTTGGACGAGATGCCGCCCGGGCGTCTGCCGCCGGAGACGCGTCTCGTACCGCCCGAGAAGCGCGACGACATGCTGCGCTGGATCGCGGCCCACGCGCACGAAGGAGCGCGGGCCTACATCGTCTATCCACTGGTCGAGGAGTCGGAGCTGCTCGACCTCAAGGCGGCTACCGAAGCGGCGGAGGAACTCCGCGCGCACCCCGACTTTCGGGATCTGGAGATCGGGCTGCTGCTCGGGCGCATGGACGGCGAAGAGAAGCAGCGGGTGCTCGATCGCTTCCGCGGCGGCCAGTGCGCGGTGCTGGTCTCGACCACCGTCATCGAGGTCGGGGTGGATGTGCCGGAAGCCACCGTGATGGTGGTGGAACACCCGGAGCGCTTCGGCCTCGCCCAGCTCCACCAGCTGCGGGGGCGGGTGGGCCGAGGGGGCGGCGCCTCTCACTTTCTCCTCTCGCTGTCCGGGCGGGTCGGACGGACCAGCCTCGAGCGACTCAAGATCCTGCTCCGCGAGTCGAGCGGCTTTCGCGTGGCCGAGGCGGACCTCAGGCTGCGCGGTCCGGGCGAGATCTTGGGGACGGCGCAGCACGGACTGCCGCCGCTCCGGGTGGCGGACCTCACGCACGATCAAAGGTGGCTCTTCCTGGCCCACGAGGAGGCGAATCGGCTGGCCGCCCAGGATCCACGCTTGATTCAACCCGAGCATCACGAGCTTCGCCGCTGGGTCGATCGGCTCTTCGCCCATCGCCTGCCCCTTTCGCGCGTCGGTTGATCCCCCACGGCAGGAATTTCCCCGCCCGCCCAAAAGGAGACGCGCTCCACGGTCAAGCCGCGGGCGAGGGCACCCGATAGTAGGGAGGGTGCGACCGGAACCAAGGAGTCGGTCCGGTCCCACGACACTCTGCCAAGCGCGGGAGGATCCATGGTTCTCGTCAGCTACTCCGGGAAAGAGATCAACGCGAAGCTCGTCTACTACGGACCCGGACTCTCGGGAAAGACGACGAACTTGGAGCAGATCTACGGCTCCATCCCGCAAACACACCGCGGCAAGATGGTCTCGATGAAGACGAAGACGGAGCGCACGCTCTTCTTCGACTTCTTGCCGGTGAATCTCGGTGAGTTGGCCGGATTCAAGACGCGCTTCCTGCTCTACACGGTGCCGGGGCAGGTGTACTACAACGCCACGCGTAAGCTCGTGCTGAAGGGGGTCGACGCGGTCGTGTTCGTCGCCGACTCCAAGCGCGGCAAGATGGACGAGAACGTCGAGAGCTTGGAGAACTTGAAGGAGAACCTGCGCGAGAACGGGCTCTCCCTCGAGACGCTTCCGTGGGTCCTGCAGTACAACAAGCGTGATCTCCCCGACGCCTACTCGATCGATGAGTTGCAGCAGGTACTGAACCCGCACAACGTCCCCTTCTTCGAGGCGGTCGCGACGAACGGACAAGGAGTCGTCGAGACCTTCAAGGCGGTTTCAAAGCTCCTGCTCCGCAAGCTGTCGAAGGAGGTCGGCGCGCCGATCCTCTCGAGCAAGTCGGGATCGGAGGATGGCGGAGCGCACGCGGCTCGCACCTCTGGCGTAATGGCGGCGCCGACGCTCAATGCTCCGGCCGCGTCGACACCTCCGCCGGCTCAGACCAACCCGCTGCCGCCTCCCTCCGCGATGTTCGGCTCGGGCACGCCCGCGCCGTCGATCACAGGGCCGGCCACGCCGAGCACGATGCCGGAGATCGAACGACAGCCGAGCGCGCCCGCCGTCTTCGAGCGCTTCGATCGGACGGGCGAGGCCGCTGCGCCCGCGGCCCCAGTCCGAAGCCTCGGCATCTCGCGCGGCGCGGACTCCTTTGATCTCGCGCCCAGCGCGGCGACGCCCGAGCCGCCCGCTCCGCTCGCCACGCCGACTGCGTCGCCTTCCGCGTCGAGCGCTCCGCTGACGCCGGCGGCACCAGTGGGAGAGGAAGCTCCGGTTTCGGTCGGCGATCGCCTCCGCCGCTGGCTTGGACGGAAGGACACCTCGGTCGGCGATTCCGCCCCGAGCATGCCGGCATTCCCCGCGACGCCGGTCACCCCGCTCGAGACGATGAGTCCGTCGCCATCGAGTGGTGCCGCGCCAACGATTCCCGCGGCGACGCCCGAGTCGATGTTTCCGCCGTCGCGTCCGACGCCGTCGGAGCCCGCGGTTCACGGGCCGGTCGTGACCCGAGCCTTCGGAAGTTGGACGCGGGGATCGGCTCCGATGCGCCGCTCGCGCCCATGCCCAGCTTGGCGGCCGACGCCCCCGCCGCACCGCCCAAGCCGAGCGTCTCGGATCTCGCCGCCGTCCCGACGCAGGAGGATTCGGGGCCTCAGTCGTCGCCGCGCGGCTCCGAGGTGAGGTTCGAGTTCTCGAGCGCCGACTCCCACGTCAACCCAGATCCCAAGCGCGAAGAGCCGCAGGCGCGCGAGCCGCGCACCATCGTCGTGCCGATCGAGATCGATCCCGAGGAGGTCGCTTCCGGCGTGGTGCTCAAGCTCGAACTCCGCGTCGCGCCGCGCCAGTCCGGAGACTGGAAGCGAGGGCGCGCCGCCTAGCAAACGCGGGACCTTCTGCCGCGATCGAACCCTGCTCGCCCCCGCACCCGCGGGGGCGAGGTCGTTTCGACCGCGGTGCGCTTGCTTGACTTGCCTCGGGAGGGCCGCCTACCTTCCCGAACGTGTAAGACCGCGTAGAACGCGTCCCATGTTCCACGGAGCCGGCACCCCTTGAGTTCTGACGAGCGCGCCCAAAAACGGGTCGAAGAGTTGGAGAAGCGTGTCCGCACGAAGCCCCAGGACATGGATCTGGTGGCGTCGCTCTACCGCGCTTACCTCGATGCCGGCCGGCCGAATCAGGCGGGCGAGCTACTCGAGCAGCGCCTGGCCACGAGGGCCGGGGATTGGGACCTGGTCGAACTCTGTTGCGAGGCGCATCGACAAGCCGCTCGCCCCGAGCGCGCGCTCAACGTTCTAGATCAGCAAGCGACCCACTTCTCCGCCCACGCGGCGTACTGGACCCTACGCGGCCGCATGTTCGAGGAGCTGGAGCGCTGGGACGACGCGCTGAAGGCGCACGAACGCGCGGTGACCCTGGCGCCGACCGCTCCCGAGGCGCACTTCCGCCGCGGTGTCACCTTGATGCGCGCGCACCAGGACGCCAACGCGATCGAGGCGTTCCAGCAGTGTCTGACCCTTGACCCCAAGATGACCAAGGCGCAGATCAACATCGGCGTGCTGCTCGATCAGATGGGGGACTCGGAGCGGGCGATCGCTGCTTTCGAACGCGCGATCGAGATCAACCCGGAGAGTGTCGAGAGCCACTGCAATCTCGGCGCGGCCTACGGCGACCTCGGCCGCAAGCGCGACGCCATCGCTTCGTTTCGTCGCGCGCTGGAGATCGACCCGGGCTGTGCGCTCGCGCACTTCAACCTCGGCGTGGCGATGATGGAAAGCTCACCCGAGGACGCGGTGACGGAACTCAGGCGGGCGCGCGAACTCGATCCGAGCAACTGGGAAGCGAACTTCTATCTCGGCGTGCTCTACTTCAAGAAGGGGATGTACGACGCCTCGATCCGTCTCTTCCAGCACTGCCTGCAAGGCCGCCCCGACTCGATCAAGGCGCACTACTACCTCGGCATCGCCTACAACAAGAACGACCAGCCCGGGCTTGCGATCGAGTGCCTCTCCCGCGTGATCGAACTCGATCCGGTGAATAGTCGCGCGCACTACTACCTCGGCGTGGCGCACGATAAGCGGGGCGAGTACGAGAAGGCGCGACTCTGCTACCAGGCCGCCGATCGATTGGGGACGCGTGACTCGGGCAGCTGACGCCGGCTCGGTACGTCCTTCCGCGCGGGTCGCGATCGAGGCCTGCCGAAACCGCGGCGGGCGGGCCTTCATTCCCTTCCTGACCGCTGGCTATCCCTCCTGGGAGATCACCGCGCAGGCGATCACGATCCTGGCGGACGCTGGCGCGACCGCGCTCGAGCTCGGGGTGCCGTTCAGCGATCCGCTCGCCGACGGACCGACCATTCAGCTCTCGTCGCAACGCGCGCTCGAAGCCGGCGTCACCTTGTATGACATCCTCTCGCGCCTCGAGCACGAACCGGCCCTTCGGCGCCTGCCGGTCGTGCTCATGAGCTACGCGAACCCGATCGTCATGTTCGGGGTCGATCGCTTCTGCGCGCGCGCGAAGGATGCGGAGGTGGCCGGTCTGCTCGTCTCCGACCTGCCGCCGGAGGAGCTACCCGATCTCTGGCACGCGACCAAGCAGTCCGGCCTCGAGTCGGTCGTGCTGGTGGCGCCGACCACGCGCGCCGAACGGGTGCCGGTGCTGGCGCGCGCCGCCGCCGGATACGTCTATTGCGTGACCCGGACGGGCGTGACGGGACAGGGGGCACTTTCGCCTTAAACCTTGCCGCGCAGGTGCGGTCGGTACGGGCGCACACCGACGTTCCGGTGGTCGCTGGATTCGGGGTGCGAACTCCGGACGATGCGGCCCGCCTGGGTGCCGAGTTCGACGGCGTGATCGTCGGCGCGCGCATCATCGAGATCGTCGGAGGGGGCGACAGGGCCGCCATGGGTGAGCTTGAGTCGTTCGCCCGCGGGGTGGTGCGAGCGCTGGCGCCTTAGGGTCGTGCGCCCTAGGCCACGGAAGGACCCGCGGTCGATCCACTCTCTGGATCGACTCGGATCCCTCTCGATTCGGATGGTTCGGCGCGCGTGGCGCCTGCGCTCAGGCTAGCGCTTCAACCACCAGAAGATGTCGAACAGGAGCACTCCGAGCAGTACGAGCTTCATGGCCCCTCCGCCCGCTGGGGTCGCCCGATCCCTCGGGCGATGCGGTCCCCAATCCCTGGTGTGGCACACAGGTGTGACGCTCCGCGATCCACCGAACTCCTCGGCCGCCCAACCCTACAGGTCCGCGAAGCTTCGGCATCTACATCACCCTTCGGCGCGCCGAGGTTAAGCTTTAACGAAAGTTAGTCAACGGGCGCGAATCACAGCACCTTCACCACCACGAGCGTGGTGTCGTCGTCGTGCGCGCGGCGCCGCTGACTCACCTCCTCGAGCACGCGCTCGAGGAAGTCCTCGGCTCCGAGATGACGATGCAGGATGGCGAACTCCAGGGCTCGCGCTCGCCGAATCGCGTGTCGGCACCCTCGCTCGATCACGCCGTCAGTGAAGAGCAGAAGCAGGTCACCCGGCGAGGAGTGGCCTCGTCGTGTTCGTAGCGCTCGTCCGCGCGGATGCCGAGGAGCAGGCCCCCACGCTCCAAGCGATCGCAGGCGCCGTCGGCGCGAAGCAGAATCGGCGCGGGATGCCCGGCGTTGGCGAAGTCGATGCGCCGGCGCGTCGGATCGAGGTGCGCGCAGAAGAGCGAGACGAAGCGCTCGGGCCGCTCGATCGCGCAGAGGCGCTGGTTGATCGCGGCGAGCAGCTCGTGCGGGGAGCGGCCGCTCTGCGCCTCCGCGCGGAAGCTCGCTTGCACGTTGGCCATCAGAAGGGCCGCCGGCACTCCCTTGCCCGAAACGTCGCCGATCGCGAGGGTCAGGTGCGGCTCGCGCCCCCCGTTTTGCGTGGCGATGAGGTCGTAGTAGTCGCCTCCCACCTCATGGCAGGGGAGGTTCCGCGCCGCGATCTCGAGCGAGGAGAGCTTGGGGAGGGAGTGAGGTAGAAGTTGCTGTTGGAGCGCGCGCGCCATCTCCATTTCACGTCGCTCCGCCTCGCGCCCCTCGCTCTCCTCCTGGAAGAGCACGTTCTCCAGTGCGACCGAAGCATGCGCCGCGATTCCCTCGAGCAGGAGCAGATCGGGCCCGGAGTAGACCTCGCCGAAGCGGCGCTGTCCCAACACCAGGATGCCGAGCGGCCGCGTCGCGCTGCCGAGGGGCACCAGCACCTGCGCGGAGAGACGCCGGAGCGCGGAGAGATCGGCGCGCGGCAGGAAGCCGTAGGGTAGCTCCGCCTCGAGGTCGCCCCGCAGCATCGGCTGGCGCTCGCGGAAGAGCGGGGCGCTCAAGAGGCGACCCAACGTCGGCGCCTCCACGCTGGGGTTCCGCACGCCGACCGAGTGGCTGAGCAGGAACGCGTCGCCCGCCGGAACCGGCTGGAGGAAGCCGGCCTGCTCCGCCCCGAGCAGCGTCTCCGCCGAACGAATCAACGCGCGCCCAAGCTCATCGACCCCGCGTGCCTCGCGGAACTGAAGCGCCGTGTCGCGGAGCGCGCGCTGGGTGTCGTACCGGTCGGGGTAGATCCACCGGTCCAGCCGTTCTTGGAGGCGGCCGCGCACCGGGCTCATCACCACGAGTACGAACAGCACGACCAGGAGCGTCCCCGCTTCGGGTCCGAAGGAGGGCACGTTGCGCAGGAGCCGCGCCAAGACCAGGTAGGTAAGGAAGTAGAGGAGCGCGAACAGGCTCGTCATGGCCGAGTAGACCAGGCTTCGCTTGACGATGAACTCGATCTCGAACACGCCGTGGCGAACGATGGCGTAGCCGAAGGAGGCGGGGAGGAAGAAGACCATGAGCGTCGCCAGCCGATCCCCCGGCACCGCGAGGTTCGGCCAGAGCGTGTGCGCCGATATGACGAAGATGAGCGGGCAGAGCCCCAGGAGCGTTCCCCAGAGCGTGACCTTGAGCTTTCGCCTGACCGAGGGGAGCGGACTGGCGCGATAGGTCCGCACGAAGAGCGCCACCGCGATGACGATCAACGCGAGCACGTTGAGGGCGGCCACGGCCTCGACTGCGCTCCGCACCAGCTCCCCCTTCCAGCCTATCCGCGCGTACTGCTCCGCGGAGAAGGAACCGAGGAAGAAGAACAACACGCCTGGTCCATAGACCGCGGCGAGAATCCCCGGGCGCCGCGCCAGCGCGAGTCGCTCGTAGGGAAAGAGCAGGAAGAAGTGAAGGAGGAGTCCCGGCAGGAGCGCCGCGCACAGCTCGAGCGCCACTCGGTTCGCGCTCTCTCCCCACGCGCCGGGCGGGGTCCACGGATGGAAGAGCAGGGCGGAGAGAGCCAGGCATGTGCCGAAGAAGACGGTGGTCAGTCGAGTTGGTTTCTGTGAGAAGACCACCGTTCCAACCGCGAGGATCAAGAGCGCGGTGAGGAAGTAGGCGTACTGCCAGGCCACCTCTCCCGCCGGCAGCGCGGTTGGGATCAAGGTCGCTTCGATGCGCCGGCCGTGACGATCGAGCAACAGGCGAATCGGTCGCGTGCCTGCCGCGCGGAGCACGCGCGACGGATCCGCCATCCGCTCGACGTCGCGTCCATCGATCTCCACCAAACGATCACGAGACTGGAGGCCGGCCTGCTCGGCCGGGCCACCCGACGCGATCAACGCGATCTCCGCGCCGTGCTCGGTCATCCCGAGGTAGGGATGATGCGGAATGCGCGTGGCTTCGAATCCCATGGCGGCGGCGGTCGCCATCGCGAAGAGGAGCAGCAGGCCGCGCAGGAGTCGGATGGAGTCTCGGGCCATGGTGGATCCTTAGGGTCGCATCCAGTGGCGAGGGTTCTGTGCGCGCGACCACGGTAGTGACCGACGGAGGGGGCTGTCAATCGCTCCGCTAGGGGTGGATTGCGCGGGAAATTCCTGCCCGCCGCCGGACAAGATCTGCCCGTTGGCCACAGGACCCCCCGCCGCGTCATCCACGCGCCTCGCGTCAACCGCGCGCTTCTTTGCCGGAGCGAAGCCCTTGCCTCGGTCGCGTTTGGCGACGGCAGCGGGCGGTGCGGAGCGCCCTCGGCGCGGTCCGCGCGCCGGTTGGCACGAAAGGTGGCTATAGCACACCGAGATGATCCGTGGACTGTGGATATCGGCCTCCGCGCTCGACCCGACCGCGCGGGCGCAGGAGATCGTGGCGAACAACCTCGCCAACGCCCAGACCGGCGGCTTTCGCCAGGATCGGGTGGCGTTTCATCGTGTCGCCTCCGCGCTCCTGGGCAGCGACTCGAACGCGAGCGCGCAGCCGTTCGGCGCTTCGGCGGAGACTCGCGCCAACGCGCCCATCTTGAGCGGATCACTCGATCTCGAGCCTGGCACGATCGAGACCACGGCCAATCCCTCGCACCTCGCGGTGCAGGGTCCCGGCTTCTTCGCCGTGCAGGGCCCGAGTGGTGAGCTCTACACCCGCGACGGCTCGCTTCACCGTTCGGCCGACGGCACCGTGCTGCACCAGAGCGGCTATCCGATGCTGACCGACGCCGGCACTCTGGTCGTGCCGCCCGGTAGCGAGATGGTGGTCGGCTCCGATGGCACCGTGTTCGTCGACGGAACGCCGCGAGGCCGGATCAAGCTGGTCAGCCTCCCCGACACCGCTGGTCTGAAGCACGCGGGGCGCGGGCTGATCGCTTCGGAGTCGCCGGGGATCGAGGATCGAAGCTCGCGCGTCGTGCAGGGCGCGCTCGAGTCAGGCAACGTCGATCCGGTCGGCGCCATGGTCGAGATGATGTCCCTGGTTCGCAGCTACGAGGCGAATCAGCGCGCGATCCTCACGCAGGATCAAAGCTTGGGTCGGTTGATTTCGTGGGCCTCCGGCTAACGCCGGCGCGGTTCACGAACCACTGGAGGATTCGACATGCTTCGTGCGATGAGGAGCGCGGCGTCCGGGATGAAGGCGCAGCAGCTCTACCTCGACACCGTGGCCCACAACCTGGCCAACGTGAACACCGTTGGCTTCAAGGCCAATCGCGTCGGCTTCGAGGACCTGCTCTATCAGACGATGACGCCGGTCTCGACACCGAGCGGCGAAGGCGCCGCGCGCCCGACCGCGATTCAGGTTGGTCACGGCAGCCGCCCCTCCGACACGAGCAAGGTCTTCTCGCAGGGAGACAGCGAGGTCACCGGCAACCCGCTCGATCTTTTGGTGCAGGGTGACGGCTTCTTCCAGGTGCAGCTCTTGGACGGGACGACCGGCTACACCCGCGACGGCGAGTTCCACCTGGACGGCAATAGTCGACTCGTCACCGCGAACGGAAATCTGATTCAACCCGAGATCGTGCTTCCGGCGGATGCGACCTCCGTCGCGATCTCGCCGGACGGCCGCGTGCTGGTCGAGCAGGCCGGGCAACAGACGCAGACCGAGGTGGGACAGCTCCTCCTCGCGCGCTTCGTCAATCCCGCCGGCCTGGTGGCCGAAGGAGAGAACCTCTATCGCGACACCGGCGGCGCGGGCGATCCACAGCTCGGGGCGCCCGGCGACGCGGGGATCGGTCAGATCCTGCAAGGATCCCTCGAGCGCTCGAACGTCGAGGTGGTCGAGGAAATGGTGAACATGATCCTGGCCCAACGCGCCTTCGAGGTCAGCTCGAAGGCGATCAAGGCAGCGGACGACATGATGGGCGTGGCGGCGTCGATCCGACCGGCGTAGTTCCACTCCCCAGCGCAAAGAGAGCGGTCGATGTCAGGGACGACTTCACGGATCGTGCGGAGCTTGAAACCCGGTCAACGGGGGAACTGGCTTCGTACCCGGGGAGGATTACTCCGCCGCTCTCCTTCTTGCTCGCCCTCGCCATGGCGACGGTGAGCTGGGCCGGCACCGGAAGCGGCGGCGCGGCCTCGCGTCGGTGCGCGAAGAACTGGTGCGAGCGGCCGGCTGTGACTCGGTGCGGGTCGCCTTCTCCGGCGGAGTGGAGGCGCAGCTCGCGCCACTCGACGCGGTCGAGGCGACGATCGATCGCGACGCGGCTCGCCGCGAGGATCCGAACGGAGGAGATCGGTTCCTGGTGCGCGTGCGCGGCCGGCGGGCGGGACGCGCGGTCGAGTGGACCACCTTTGCGAGCGTGGAGTGCTTTGGCCCGTACCTCGTCGCCGCGCGCGCGGTCTCGCGCGGCGGGCGAGTGGCGGCTGCCGACCTGACCACCATCGCGGGCTGGCATCGTCCGAGCGCGCTCACTCCCGAGATTCCGCTCGGAGCGTCGCTCTACGCCCCTCGCGGCTTGGCCCTCGGGGCCGAGGTCTCGCGCGAGGAGGTGCGGGAAGCGCCGCTGGTGGCGCGCGCCACCGTCGTCACGATTCGCTATCACGCGCCGGGCCTCGAACTGGCCGGCCGCGGTCTCGCTCGGGCCGACGCCTGGATCGGCGATCGCGTCGCGGTCCGCTTGGAGGGGGCGATCCGCGATTGCGAGGCCGAGGTGATTGGTCCGAACGAGGTCGAGGTGGGGCCCAAGGTCGCCTCACGCCTCAGGGAGAACTCGCGATGAAGCGCGTTACTCAGCTCGTCTCTGCGCTGCTGTTCCTGGGATCGATGATGCCGGCGATGCCAACCGCCGCGCACTCCGAGGAGACCTCCTCGCTGTGGAACAAGGAAGCAGGTCAGCGCTACACGAATCGAAAGGCCATGCACGTGGGCGACCTCATCACCGTGATCGTGGATGAGTCCTCGAGCGGCACCAACAGCTCGAGCCTTCGCACCAAGAAGGAGAGCAAGTTCGATGCATCGGGCGGGCCGGGGAAGGGACCGCTCAGCTTCATCCCCCTCTTCAGCGCCAAGACCGACGCGAAGGACGAGATGAATGGCAACGGCGCGGTCAGCCTCTCCGGCGAGCTGTCGACACGGCTGACGGTGCAGGTGATCGAAATCCGCCCCAGCGGTCAGTTGGTGGTGGAGGGAAGCCGCCTGGTCGAGGTGAATGGCGAGGAGGATCGCTTCACCCTGCACGGCGTGGTCAGGCCCGAGGACATTCGCGCGGACAACACGGTGCAGTCGAACTATCTCGCCGAGGCGCGGATTTCCTACGCCGGCGACGGCGCGGTACACCACGCGGCCAAGCGCGGGATCTTCCAGCGCATTCTCTCTTGGATCTTCTGAGCCAAACGATGGAGCCCCGAAGCATGAGTCTCTTGGTGCGTCGCGCATCGCGGAACTTGAACGGTCAGGTCCGGTCCGGGAGGAGGGCGGTAGTCTTCGCCCTTCTCCTGGCGCCGTTTTTCGGGGCGCCGCCGGCGTATGCAGCGCGGGTCCGCGACGTCGCGCGCTTCCAAGGCATGCGCGAGAACCAGCTGGTGGGTTATGGCCTGGTGGTCGGGCTCGACGGCACCGGGGACAAGAAGACAACCGGCTTTACCATGCGTTCGATGAGCAACCTGCTCGAGAGCGTCGGGCTCACCATCAGACCGGAGGAGATGGCGGTCAAGAACGTCGCCGCGGTGCTGGTCACCGCGACGCTCCCTCCCTTCGGGCGCACCGGGAGCAAGATCGATGTCAACGTTGCGTCGATCGGCGATGCCAGCAGCCTGCGGGGCGGTGTGCTGATTCAGACCCCGCTCGAAGGCGCCGACGGCACGGTCTACGCTGTGGCGCAGGGACCGATCGCGGTCGGGGGCTACTCGGCCGACTCGCCGGGCGGAACACGCGTTTCGCAGAATCAGGTGACGGTCGGGCGCATCCCGAGCGGCGCCATCGTCGAAACCGCGACGCCGCTCTCCGCGTCACCGCGTGGTTCGATCGACCTCGTGTTGCAGCGTCCCGATGTGACCACCGCCTCGCGCGTGGCCAGCGCGATCAATCGCGCGGTGGGCGGCGGCGCCTATCCGCTCGACCCCGGGACGGTCCGTATTCCGATGAGCGATACCACTTCGACCGGGATGATCGACCTGATGGCCAAGGTGAGCGAGATCGAGGTCGATCCGGGCGCGCCCTCGCGCGTGGTGATCAATGAACGAACCGGAACGGTGGTGGCAGGAGGTACGGTGCACGTGCACCCGGTCGCCATCTCGCACGGCAACCTGTCGATTCGGATCCAGACCCAGAATGACATCGCGAGCCCCGCGCCCTTCTCACCCTCCGGGACGCAGACGACGGTGGTGCCGCAGTCCGACATTCGCGTGAGCGATCAGGGTGGTGCTTTCATCACCCTGCCCGCCACCTCGACCATCGATGAGCTGGCAGCCGCGCTCAACACGCTCGGCGTCTCACCACGCGACGTGATCGCGATCTTCCAGGCGCTCGAAGAGGCCGGCGCACTCGACGCCGAGCTCGTGATTCTCTAGGCCATGGCGTTGGATCGCATCCAGTCTCGCGGCACGCCGCTCACGCCGGATGGCGAAAGCCGGCGCACCCGGGACCTCGCCCGCGCCAATCGAGATTTTCAGACCATGTTCCTGACCGAGTTCTTGAAGCCGCTGACCTCGAGCCTCGCCGGATCCGAGGATGAGGGCGCGATGTTCGCCTCGAGCGGGCTCGACACCTATGGCGTATTCGTGAACCAGGCCTTGGCCGGAGAGCTGAGCGGCAGCTGGCCGCTGCCCGATATCAGCGGCAGCCTCGCGCGAGCCATGGGAAACGACGCAGCGGCTCCGCCCGGCTCGAACCTTGGGCCGATCGCGCTTCCCAGGGATCGTGCCTTCACGCTGACCCAGCGTCCTGCCGCGACGGCGCCTGAGATCCGCTCGGCTGCCGCGGCCGATGCCTCGGCGGCGGAGAGCGTGAGCACATCGAAAGCGAATTTGACCGGCGTACCGGATCTCCCCGACGAGGAACTCGAGCGCGCGAGTCGGCTCTTCGATTTGCCGGTGAATCTCCTCCGCGCGGTGGTCCTGACGGAGTCGGGGGGGCGCGCGTCCGCGACCTCATCCAAGGGCGCCACCGGTTACATGCAGTTGATGCCGGCGACCGCCAAGGAGATGGGCGCGACCGACCCCAAGGATCCCTGGGAGAACATCTGGGCCGGCGCCAAGTACCTGAGTCGCCAGCTCACGCGCTTCGGCCGCGTCGACCACGCCCTCGCCGCCTACAACGCGGGGCCCGGTAACGTCGCCCGTCACGACGGCATTCCACCCTTTCCCGAGACCCAGGCCTACGTGAAGAAGGTGCTGGCCTGGAAGTCGCGCCTCGACTCGCTCGATCCTTCGCGCGCCTAGAAGCGACGCACCCCTACAGTCGCGCTCGAACTCCGCCGATACCCCGAGGGGGAACCCATTTCGGAGGAGGATCAGCATGCTCGACGGATCGAGCCCCGAGGCCAGCCGCCCCATCGATGCGGTGCGCGTCGAGGTGTTGGCCGCGCGCGTTCTACTCGCCGCGCAAGTGGCGGTGGAAGCGGCGATGACGCGGGGTGCCCGCGCGGAGGAACTCCAGCCCGAACTCAAGGCGCTGCGTGACGCGATCGAGTCGGCGCGTCAGGCTTCGATCGAGCGACGTCGCTTCTTCCCGACGCCTGGCTCGCTCGAAGCCTGGCTCGAGACGGCGCCGCCGGCCGAGACGCCCCTCGCGCTCAAGCTGGCGAGCGAGGCTCGCACCTTGCGTCGGGAAATCGAGGAGACCGCGCAGCGCTGCGCCTACATCGCGCGTCGCACCGTAGGTTGGTATGAAGCGCAGCTCGCTTCGCTGGCCGAGTGGGTGGCGAACGCCTCGGTGCCGGGCGGAGACTACGCGCCTCGGGAATCGCAGCTTCCGCACGAGCCGATCTCGATCGCGCTCGACCGCGCGGCGTAAGCAACCATGCCCGGACTCATCGCCGGCCTGGAGATGGCGCGACGTGCGCTCCTCGCGCACCAGTCGACGCTGGCCGTGACCGGCAACAACATCGCGAACGTCGCCACGCCCGGGTACACGCGCCAACGCGCGCTGCTCGAGCCGAGTCCGGCCGAGGAGTCGCCGGAAGGGCGACTGGGCAGCGGTGTTTCCTTCAAGGGAATCGAGCGCCGCCGCGATGCCTTTCTCGACTCGCAGCTCCGGGAAGAGCGCGCGCTGCTCGGACGCTGGTCGGCGCGCGCCGACAGCCTCTCTCGGATCGAGAACGTGGTGAACGAGCCGAGCGATACCGGCGTCTCCGAACTGCTCAATCAGTTCTGGAACGCCTGGCTCGACCTTTCGAACTCGCCGGAAGACCTCGCGACGCGCAGCGTCGTGGTGCAAAAGGCGGATGGCCTGGTCGAGGGCTTCAAGCGCCAAGACGAGCGCCTCGATGCAATCTTGGAAGGTAGCGATCGTGAACTCGAGCAGCTGGTCGGCACCATCAACACGCGGCTCGAGGAGTTGGGCCAGCTCAACTCGCAGATCGGCACCGAGCAGAGCTCGACCCAGTCGTTCGCCGAACTCGAGGATCGACGCGATCAGTTGATCGATGAACTGGCCGAGACGGCCGGCGCAACCCACGTGGTGCGCGCCGACGGCCAGACGGTGGTTCGGATCGGCAGCCGCACCGTGGTCCAGGGAAGCTCGGTCGATCTGCTCGCGACCCAGCGGTTCTCGAGCGGAAGCGCGGTTCACACCCGCGTGGTCTACGCCCTGGACAACAAGGAGCCGGCGAATCTCTCCGGGCGTCTCGGCGGGCTAGTCGAGGTACGCGAGGAGGTCATTCCGGCGTTTCGCCAGCAGATGGAGACCCTCGCGCTCAAGGTGGCCGACGCGGTCAATCGCACCCACGCGGCCGGACCGTCGCGGCTTCCCTTCTTCGAGGGGACCAAGATCGCCGACCTCGCGGTCAACAAGTCGATCGTGCAAGACCCGACCAAGGTCAACGCGGGCAGCTCCGGAGACACCGGCGACAACGACATCGCGCTCGCCATCGCCGCGCTGCGTGATACGCGGCTCCTGAGCAACAGCACCGCGACGCCGGGGGAGTTCTACAGCTCGAACCTGGCCTCGCTCGGATCGTTGACCCAGCAGGCCGGACTGGTTGCTTCCGGGCAGTCCAGCGCGGTGCAGAGCCTCGAGGCGCAGCGTCAGTCGGCGATCGGCGTCAACCTCGACGAGGAGCTGGGGAAGCTGGTGGAGTCACAGCGCGCCTACCAAGCGGCGGCGCGGCTCTTCTCCATCTTCGACTCGCTCTACGACACCCTGCTCCAGATGTGACGGAGGTGAGCGATGGCCACCAATCGAATTTCGACGCGCTCGATCTACCAGAACCTGCTCAATACGACCGTCTCCGCGCAGGACAAGTTGAACACGCTGCAGCGTCAGATCGCCGACGGCAAGAAGCTACGGACTCCGGCGGATGATCCGGTTGGTACGCACCTCGACCTCCGCGCGCGCGAGCACCTCTCCGCCAACGAGCAATACCAGAAGGGGCTCGAGCAGGGATTGAATCACCTTGAGGCCACCGATTCGCTCCTCACGCAGGTTGAGGACTCGATCGCGACCGCGCGTTCGATTCAGGTCTCGGCCGCGAACGACGGCATGGCGCCAGAGGATCGCGCGGCGATGGCGGAGCAGCTCGATCAGATGGTTCGCCAGATGGTGGAGTTCGGCAATCAGCAGTTCGCCGGCACGCGTCTCTTCGGTGGACTCAAGTCGGAGCAAGCGCCCTTCGCGATTCAAGAGACCGCCAATGGCAAAGTCAGTCAGGTGCTCAAGACCTCCGGCGCGAGCGCGAAGGAAGAGCCGGTGGTGCGAAGGGTCGATCGGGATGTTTTGCTCAGCATCCACGCGAAGGCTTCCGATGTGTTCGGGGAAGGTCAGGAGCTCTTCAAGGCCTACATCGGATTGCGCGACGCACTGGCGAAGAACGACGTCGATGCCATCCGACAGCAGGGCGACAAGCTCGACCAAGCCCAGAACCGGGTGCTGGCGGCGCACGGAGTGGTGGGGACCCTGATCCAGCGGGCCGAGTCGTTGCGCACGGCGCTCGACCGCGACAGTCAGAGTCACGAGGCGGAGAAGTCGCGCTTGGAGGACCTGGATGTGGCCGCGGCGGTCTTCGAGATGTCGCAGCAGCAGACCGCGCTGCAGGCGGCGCTGCAGGCCGGCTCGCGCATCCTGACCCTCAGTCTGCTCGACTACATGCAGTGATGACACGTCCGTCGGCACCGACCGGCGCGGGGAGACGTCGATGATTCTGCGCTCGAAATCGTTGGGAGAGATCGAGGTTCGCGACGAGGCGGGGATTTACCTGCCCGACGGCCTCCTGGGATTCGAAGAGCTCAGGCAGTATGTCTTCCTCGAGCCAGAGGAGTTCCGGCCTTTCCTCTGGTTGGTCTCGACCGAGGAGCCGGAGATCGGGTTCGCGGTGGCGGATCCGCAACTTTTTTGGCCGGGCCTCTACGAGGTGCCCCTCTCCGACTCGGACAAGGACATCCTTGATTGGCAGGCGGGCGACCAGCTCGGGGTGTTTGTGGTAGTCTCCGTCGCTGAAGGGGGACGCAAGATCACCGCCAACCTCAAGGGTCCGGTCGTGATCAACTCTCGAAACCGCTTGGCCAAGCAAGTGGTCGTGTACAACCCAGCCTTCTCGGTGCGACAGCCTCTGATTCAACCGAGCACGCGGGTGGTGGCCACGAGCCTGCACGGGAGTACAGCGGAGGGAAGCGGGGCGCAGGGGAGCACCCCGGTCCAGCGGGTTTCGATCGGTTAGCCTCGCACGCCCATTACGCCTCGTGTTCGAGGTCGTCGCGTCGAGGTTCGAGTCTTAGGCAGGGAGCGCCACTCGGAGGAAGGGACCATGCTCATCCTGACACGGAAGTTGGGGGAGAACATTCGCATCGGGGACAAGATCAAGATCATCGTCCTCGATGTGAAGGGCGGGCAAGTCAAGCTCGGCATCGATGCTCCCCCCAACGTCGCGGTTCATCGCGAGGAGATCTACGAGCGTATTCGCGATGAGAACCGTCGTGCTTCGGGTATCTCCGCTCGTTCCCTGAAGGAAGTGGCGCAGATCTTCAACAAGGGAAAGCGCAAGGGCGAGGGCGAAGAGCCGGTCGGCCCCGGAGGCGGCGCCTGATCGGCAGCAAGCGATGAGCGAGGATTGCACCCGCGATCAAGACGAGGTGATCGTCCACCGCGGGAAGAGCGAAACGGGCGCGGGCAAGACCCCGCGCCCGTTCGCATTTGGATGCGATGAGCGACACACGCCGCCCAGCGTGCGCGGAGATCGTCGGAGTCGATCGTGATCCTGCTGACGCTCTTGTTCCTCGGTTTGGCGAGCTGGGGTGGGCGCGCGCTCTTCGCCGAGGCGCGAACCCGGGTGGGGGAGGTGGGACAGGCCGCGGTCAGCGGACTTCTCCTGGTGGGGCTGGCGGCTTGGCTCGCGCTCTTCTCGCACTTGCCGATTCGAGCCTGCATCGCCGGCGCGATGGCCGTCGGATTCGCCGCCGCTTGGCTGCGTCGGCATTCGCGGACCGGGTTCGCCTCGAGCGGAGCTCACGAGGATCGGCACCTCATGCTCTTTGCCGCGCTCACCGTCGTCGTGTTATTGCCCGCGATCCTCCGCGCCACGATCCGAATGCGAGCCGACGCGTGGTACCACGCGGCGATTGCGCTCGAACTCGGTGCACACGGGCTCCCGGCCGAGGATCCCTACTTCGCTGGACTGCCGCTTCAATACATGTGGTTCTATCACTGCGTCCTGGTCGGGCTCCGCGCGCTCTTCGCACCCGGTCCATGGAGTGCGATGGTGCTGTTGAATGGCGTGGCGCTCTTCGCCCTGCTCGTGGCGCTCTTCGAGCTGAGCCTTGAGTTGGGAAGCGACGCCGCCACGGCGCGGCGCGTCGCCTGGGTCGCGCCGCTCGGCATGGGAACGCTCTTCTGGATCTTCCTCCCGCTGCGGGCGGCACGCGCGCTCCTCGGGAGAAGCCGTGGCCCGCTCGATCTCGCGCATCTCGTCCTCCCCTCCACCTTCGACGTGAACGGCACGCGCGAGTTCCTCTCCGTCTTTCAGAGCCATCCCTTCTTCTTGAACAAGTACCTGGTCGGCACGGCGTACGGGCTGGCGCTCACACTGTTTCTCTTCTACCTGACGGCGATGCTCCGCTACCTCCGTGCCCCTTCGACACGCGGTCTGGTTCGCGCGGGGTTTTGGCTCTTCGGTCTCCTCCTCCTTCACCCCGTGGCCGGCGCGGTCGCGGCGCTCGCCTCGGTGGCGAGCATCGCGGCGCTTCTGGCGGGCCGCCGCGGGTTCGGCGCTCGCGGTGCGGCGCTTCCGTGGTTTCTGCAGCTCGTGGTGGTCGGGCTGTTGGTCATTCCGTACTCGCGCGCGGTTTCTGGTACGCGCTCCACCACGGAGCTGGTCCCCTTGGGCCTCAATCACGCCACGCTCCCCGCGTTGTTGGTCGGCGCGCTCTTCGCTCTGCTTGCCGCTCCGCCCATCGTGCGGCGGCTTTGGCGCGAGGGCCCGGGATCAAAGCGAGTCTTCGTGCTTTGGATCGCCATCGTTTGGTTGGTGGCGTTGGTGGTCCGACTGCCCGGACCGAATACCGCGGACAAGTTTGGATTCCTCACCTATCTGGTCTTGGCGGTGCCGGCGAGCTGGTGGACGGCGGAGCGATGGCGCGGCGCGCGCGGTGCGGTTTGGCTTCTGCTTTTGCTCGCTCCCGCGAACTTGATCGGATGGTCCGGCTATTGGGGCGAACCCACGAGCCCGGAGCCGACCGTCGATCGCACGGCCGCGAACGCCTGGATCGCGACGCACACCGCTCCCCAGGCCGTCGTCGTGGAGAAGCCGGAGCGCCTCGATGCGCCGGTGCGCGCGGCGCGGAGCATCTACTTCGGTCGTGAAATCTACGCGCGGCAGTTCAACTACCCGGAGGCGGAGATCACAAAGCGTCGCTCGCTGGTCGCGTCGATCTGGGAGAGCGACGCGGCCTTCGACTCACTCGCGGTCACGCAGGCGCTCGCCGCGCTTCACCGTCCCGCCTACGTCGTCGTCGCGACCACCGCCGACACCACCGCGCAGCGTCGTCTTTCGGGCTGTCGCGGTCTCTTCCGCGCGGTCTGGAGCAGCTCCGAGTGGGTGATTTACACCGCGCGGTGACCTAACCCCGCGTCGTTACGTGCGTGGGGGCGCTGACCCACCCCCTGTCAACGCACCTTTCCGCTCGAGATCTAAAGATCGCGAACCGCCGCCCGACAATCATGACGAGGCGCGGGAGCACCATGCTCGGCGCGTCCTCAAAGCCACAGGGTATGGAAACCCGGTTGTCCAGTGGGCAGCCATAACACGGAGGGTGAACTCCACATGGCAGGCAGCGATCTCTCGAGAATTCGTTCGAATATCCAGGGGCTCAACATTCTGTCGACGCTCCGGGACGTGAATCAGCAGGTCGCGACGCACCAGCTGCGTCTCGGCACCGGCAAGCGCATCAACTCGGCGGGTGATGATCCGGCGGGTCTGTCGATCTCGAACAAGCTCGACGCGCGCAACCGGATCTTGCAGGCGGTCTTCGACAACATCGGTCAGGCGAAGAACATGCTCGCGGTCGGCGAGGGCGGGCTCCTCTCGATCAACGACATCCTGGTCGGCATGGGCGAGAAGATCGTCACCGCCGCCAACGACTCGCTCGGGACCGAGGAGCGCCAGGCGATCAGCCAGGAGCTGGTGCAGATGGTGCAGGAAATCAACGACATCGCGACGCAGACGAACTTCAACGGCGTGTCGATGCTGAACTCGAACGGCTCATTGAAATTCCAGACCGCCGAGGGAGATCAGACCGAGTACACGCTGTCGAGCTTCACGCCGACTGCGCTCACCATGTCGAACCTGGCCTCGCTGACCGAGACCTCGGTGATCGATTCGTCGAACTACCAGGGTTACCTCGATGAGGTGAATGGTGCGATCCAGAACGTGAACGGCGGGCTCACCACCGTTGGTTCGCTGATCAATCGCCTCACGCTCAAGGAAAACAACATCTCGATCGCTCAGACCAACACCGAGGCGGCCTTCAGCCGAATCCGCAACGCCGACATGGCGAAGGAACAGCTGGAGCTGACCAAGGCTCAGATCCTGCAGCAGACGTCGACCGCGATGCTGGCGCAGGCGAATCTGAACGGCCAGAGCATCCTGACGCTCTTCCGTTAGTCGCGATCGCGACCGCCCGAGCCGCCGGAGGGGTGGATGGCTCGGGCGGAGCCGGCGCGTCGTCGTCGGACGACGCTGAGAGGAAGGAAGGAACAGGTCGGTGATGCACGCGAGCGATCCGCATCGGATCTACCGTCAGCAGCAGGTCTCGGGGCTCGGTACCGGACCGCTTCTGCTGCTTGCCATGGATACGGCGGTGCGCGCCTGTCGACAGAAGCGCCGTGGACTCCTGACCCGAGTGCTCGGAGAGCTGGTGGCGGGGCTCGATCTCTCGCGCGGAGAGATCGCGGGCAATCTCCTGACCTTGTACGAGTATCTGCTGCGCCTCGCTCGAGAAGGACAACTCGACGAGGCGCAGTCGATCTTGGAAGAACTGAGGGACACCTGGGCGCGGGTGCTTGCGGTGGAGACGGGACGGGCGGAGGTGAAGGAGCCGCAGGAAAGCACGCTCCGCGCGCAAGGCTAGCGAGCGCCCAATCGGGGCGGGCTCGTGAGCCAGCAGGGAGAAGTCGATGGCGACCGTCAGCAGCACCGCGAGCAGCGAGCTCGTCACCCTGGCTCAGAGGCTCATGCAGGCGGACATGAAGCCGCTGCAGAGCATGCAGACCCAGCGTACCAACCTGACCGACCACGCCAAGGTCTACACCGACCTCGCGAGCAGGCTATCCGATCTACGCCGCCTCGCTTCCTCCTTCGCCGGAACCGGCAGCTCCAATCCACTTCGAACCATCAAGGTGATCGGTACCGACGACTCGGTCGTGGGCGTGACCGTGTCGCTCGGTGCGTCTCCCGGGGCTCACTCCTTGCGAGTGGATCAGGTCGCGGCGCGGCACTCGCTCGCGTCCGACTCCTTGGTGGATGACGACACTTCGCTCTCCGATCGGGGCGCTCTGACCGGTGGTCGCCTCGACCTTCGCCTGGTCTCAGGTGGGGAAGCCCGCGAGATCACGGTCGAGGTGTCGGAGGGGCAAACCAACGCCGAGGTTCTCCGCACCGTGGCTCAGGCCATCATCGATCAAGGAGACGGCATCGTCGCCTCGGTGGTGCAGACCGCTCCGAACGAGAGTCGTCTCCTCATTCAGGCGCCGGAGTCGGGTACCGATGCGCGCATCACCGCGATCGAGGACTCGAGGGGCTCGCTCCTCTCGACCATCGGGCTTGCCGGGCGCGAGTCGGGAGATCAGCCGATCCCGTCGACGGTGCAGGCGGCGGCGGATTCGATCGTCGACCTCGATGGCTTGACCGTGCGGGGCAGCAGCAACGAACTGAGCGGCGTCATTCCAGGCGTGACCCTCACGCTCCACTCCACCTCGAGCGAGTCGCGGGTCTTTCGCGTCGAGCGCGACGTGAGCGCGATCGTGGACAAGGTCAACGACTTCATCACGAAGTACAACGCCACGCTCAGCTCCGTGCGCGACGTGACGCGGGGGAGTGATTCCACCGGGGCGAATCGCGGCACCCTGGCGGGTGACGTCACGATCCAGCGTCTGCGCTCCGAATTGCGAACCGCAGTGACCGCGCCGGTCGAGGTGACCGACTCGAACCTGACAACGTTGACCCAGCTCGGGATCACCGCCGATCGACAGGGGCAGCTCACCTTGTCGGATCGAAGCGCGTTGGAGCGGGCGCTGACCGAACAGCCGGACTCGGTCGAGGCTTTGATCTCGGGTGCGGACGGGGTGGGGGGCCGCCTCTCGAGCCTGCTCGAGCGCTACAGCAAGACCGGCGGGATTCTCTCGGCGCAGCAGACCTCGATTCAGAATCGGATCACCTCGATCAACACTCGCATCCG
>JAXLXQ010000029.1:0-54059 GCA_046327845.1 Candidatus Eiseniibacteriota bacterium
GCTCACACCTCCCTGCGTTGGATGGATCGCCGGCGCGAGCGCTAACCTTCGAGCGCGCCCACCGCCCGTTCCAACTTGCCGAGTGCTTCCTCCAGCTGGACGAGCTTCTCGCGTTCCTTGCTTACGACCTCGGGCTTCGCCTTGTCGAGGAAGTCGGGGTTCTCGAGCTTCTTCCGCGCCGAGAGGACGAGGCCACTCATGCGCGCATGCTCCTTCTCGAGGCGCGCCCGTTCGATCTCGAGATCGATGATCCCTTCGAGATCGACGAAGACCTCGGCGCCCGCCGCCACGTCGGAGGCGGCGTGCTTGGGCTTCGTCACCTCGGGTCCGATCTCGAAGGTGGAGGCCCGGGCCAACGCGCGAACCAGGGGGGCCGCCTCGGCGAGCAGGCGAGTGGCGCCGCCATCGGCACGCACCGACACCGCGGCTTCCTTGGGCGGCGGCACATTCATGACGCTCCGCAGATTGCGCACCGCCACCACGATCTCCATCAGCGCTTCCATCGCGCGCTCCGCCTCGGGATCGGCGGGGTAGTGGCTCGACTCGGGCCAGCTCGCCCGGATGAGGTCCCCCTCGGTGCCGGGCAGGTGGTGCCAGATCTCCTCGGTGATGAACGGGATCAGCGGATGGAGCAGGCGCAGCGAGGTGTGGAGCGCGAGCACGATGCCGCGCTTCGCGTCCTCCGCCGCCTCCCCGCCCGCGGCGAAGCGCGGCTTGGCCATCTCGACGTACCAGTCGCAGAATTCGTTCCAGATGAACTGGTAGAGCGCCTTGGCCGCCTCGTTGAAGCGGTACTCGTCGATCTGCTTCGTAACCTCGTCGATCAACCCGTGGAGGCGACTCACCAGCCAACGATCGGCCAGATCGCGTGGCGCGCGGTAGCCATCCGCGCAGGGATCCCAACCGGTCGGCGCCTGCTCACCGAGGTTCATCAGCGCGAAGCGGGTCGCGTTCCAGAGCTTGTTCGCGAAGTTCCGCCCCACCTCAATCCGCTTCTCGCCGAAGAGCACGTCGTTCCCCTGCGGGGTCAGGAGCAGCAGGCTGAAGCGGATGGCGTCAGCGCCGTACTTGTCGAGCAGCTCGAGCGGGTCGGGCGAGTTGCCGAGGCTCTTTGACATCTTGCGCCCCAGCTCGTCACGGATGATGCCGTGGAGGTGCACGCGGGTGAACGGCTTCTCCCCGGTGAACTCGTACCCGGCCATCACCATGCGCGCGACCCAGAAGAAGATGATGTCCGGGCCGGTGATGAGGTCGCTGGTCGGGTAGTAGTGCGCGAGCTTGTCGGTCTTGTCGGGCCAGCCCAGAGTCGAGAAGGGCCAGAGCCAGCTCGAGAACCAGGTGTCGAGCACATCGGGGTCTTGGGTGAAGGAAGTCGCGCCGCACTTGGCGCAGGGCTTCTCGTGCTCTCCCTTCTGCACCTCGTGCCCGTTCGCGCAGTAGAAGATCGGGATCGAGTGACCCCACCAGAGCTGGCGACTGATGCACCAGTCGCGGATGTTGTCCATCCAGTGGAGGTAGGTCTTCTCCCAGCGCGCCGGGATGAACTGCAGCTCGCCCGAGCGCGCGGCCTGGGCCGCGGGGGCCGCCAGGTCCTTCATCCGCACGAACCACTGCTTGGAGAGGAACGGCTCGACCACCGTGTCGCAGCGATGGCAGGCGCCGACCGAGTGGGTCAACGGCTCCTTCTTCTCGAGCAGTCCCTCAGCGTCGAGGCGTCGCACCACTTCCTTCCGCGCCGCCTCGCGGTCCATGCCGGCGAACTCGCCCGCCTCCGCCGTCATCTTCCCGAACTTGTCGAGGATCGAGATGGTCGCGAGTTCGTGACGACGACCGATCTCGAAGTCGACCGGATCGTGCCCCGGCGTCACCTTGAGCGCGCCGGTGCCGAACTCCTTGTCGACCGCGGCATCGGCGATGAGCGGAATCTCGCGGTGAACGAGCGGCAGCACCAGCGTCTTGCCGAGGAGCGCGGCGTAGCGCTCGTCCGCCGGGTTCACCGCCACACCGACATCGGCCAGGATCGTCTCCGGTCGCGTGGTCGCGATGGTCACGCTCCGATCGGTCCCCTTGATCGGGTACTTCACGTAGTAGAGCGAGTCGGTCTGCTCGTGGTACTCGACCTCTTCATCGGAGATCGCGGTCTGGCAACCGATGCACCAGTTGACGAGGTACTGACCGCGATAGATCCAACCCTTGCGATAGAGGTGGAGGAAGCAGGTCTCGACCGCGCGGGTCAGCCCTTCGTCCATGGTGAAGCGTTCGTAGCTCCAGGCGCAGGAGACGCCGAGGCGGCGGAGCTGGCGCAGGATCAATCCGCCGTACTGCTCCTTCCACTTCCAGGCGGCCTCGACGAAGGCGGTGCGCCCCACCTCTTCGATCTTCTTCCCCTGGGCTTCAAACTGCCGGCGTACCACCGCCTGGGTGGCGATACCCGCGTGATCCATGCCCGGGACCCAGAGGGCCTCCCAGCCTTGCATGCGGCGGGTCCGGATCATCACGTCTTGCAGCGTGTGGTTCAGCAGGTGGCCGACGTGGAGCGACCCGGTGACGTTGGGGGGCGGCATCGGAATGACGTAGGTGCGACCGTTCCGGGCGGGGCTGGGCTCGAAGGCACCCCCCTCTTCCCAGTGGCGATACCACCGCGTCTCGAATGCGCTCGGGTCGTAGGCCTTGGCGAGTTCGGACATATCTCCTCCACGTCGTGGGCTCGCGCGCGGCAGCCGAACCGCCCGCGAACGGTGAAGGGAAGAATTACTGATTCGAGCGGCGCGCGTAAAGCAGAGGATCCGACTCACGCCGAGCGCCACCGTGCTCCGCGGCGCCACTCGCGAGCGGGCCAGCGAGGGTCACGCTCAATCGGAGGAGCGAGGAGACCATGGGGGGCGCGGTCGGTTCGCGTCGCGGATCGAGCCTCCTCGATCCACCCGCTTCGACCGTGATCGTCTCGATCGGTCGGAGGTGCCTGGGGCGAAAGTCGATGCTTCCACTGAGCGTGAGGCGTCGTTCGCGATTCCGGGTGTAGATGCCGAAGGTCTCGAGCCGCGTCGCGACCTCGGCCCCGCCGGCACCGGACTCGCCCTCCACCAGCCGGGGCGCGCGAAGGCGGGCATAGCGCGTGAAGGCGTCGCCGCCCATCGGCAGGCCAAGCGGCAGTCCGCGATAGAAGTAGGCATCACGATAGACGGTGTGCTGATACCAGCGATTGGCGCCGGTGTGGGTCGAGGCGACTTCACCGCGGAGCGACAGGCCCCGCCAACGCGCCTCTGCGCCGAAGTGCCGCGCCCGCGCCGTCGGCACCAGGTGCTTCACCGCGTCTTCTCCGGCGTACTCGTAGAAGGCTTCGACGGCCTCGAGCCCGAGGCTCCGGGCCAGGCGCGGCGGCAGCTCCCCCTCTGCCAGGTACGACAGCTTTTGATCGCTGTCCGAAGGGCCGCGCGCGCCGCGTCGGTTCTCGTGTCGCGCGAGCAGGATGTCGACGAGATCACCGGCATCCAGCCGGCGCGTGCGATCGCGCCCACCAAAGAGGATCGTGCGAGTCACCGAGAGCCCGAGCTCCTCTCGCGGATAAAGAGTCAGGCGATGGCCCAAGAGGAGCGGATCGGCAATGGCGCGGTGATCGTCGTCCAAAAACGCGAGGAAGAGATCGGCATCGACACCGCGTTGCCACCAGTTCGAGGTCGCCTCGCCGCGCCGCCGGCCGCGGGCGACATCGAGCTGCCACAGCGGAGGAGCGGTCCGGCCCAGGAGGAGATTGCCGAGTTCGCCCGAGCCCAGACGGTGGGGCAGACGTCCGAGCGCGAGATCCCACTGCGGCGCGAGCGGCGCGCGAAGGACAAGCGTGTGGATCGCCCCGCGCGAACTCTCGGCGTCGCCCGCGCGACCATCGAGCATGCACTCGAGCGTCCACCGTGGGCGCGGCTGCCACGCGATTCCCGAGAGTCGGCGGGCCGAGACGCTGCCGTAGAGGCGGCGTCCATCCTCTTCATTCAGGTACGCGACGGGCGATGCCTGGTGGTACGCCACCTCGAGCCGTGACGACGGGAAGTGGAACGCGCTGTCGCCGGCCCGGGCCAGGCACGGCGCGCGAAGCAGCAGCGGCGGCAACAATATCAACGGGAGCAGGAACGGCTGCTTCGGCCACGGTCGGGCCAGACCCTGACTTCGAATCAGATCCTGACCTTGAAGTCGTGGATGGTTTCGACCTGGCCTTGCCCCATGAGCGACTTCTCCGCCGCCTCGAGAATCCGCACCACCTTCAGCCCATCCTCTCCGTCGCAGCGCGGGCGCCGCTTCTGCAGGATGGCGGAGAGGAAGTCGTTCACCTCCGCCTGGAGCGGCTCGAACGACTCCAACTTCGGCGACACGATGTCGCCGGTGCGATAGGAGAGCTGGTACTCGCCGAAGGTATCGGGGTCGCGGAAGTTGACCCCCTTGTCGAAGATCTTGACCTGCTCCAAGTGCTCGGTGTCGTCGTAGACCAGCATCTTGGCCGAGCCGACGATGGTGGTCCGGCGGAGTTTGGATGGCGAGAGCCACGAGAACTGCGCATGCGCGATCGCGCCGCTGGCGAAGCGCAAGAACATGAAGGCGACGTCGGGAATTCCGCGCTGCACGAAGTCCTTGCCGGTGGCCAAGACCTCGACCGGCGCCTCCCCCAGCCAATGGAGGAACATCGAGAGGTCGTGCGGCGCGAGGTCCCAGATGACGCTGACGTCCTTCTGGTGCAGCCCGAGGTTCACCCGGGTCGAGCTCAGATAGAACAGCTTGCCCAGCTCGCCGCGATCGAGGCACTCCTTGATCTTGATGACCGGCGGACTGAAGACGAAGGTGTGGCCGACCGCGACGCAGCGCTTCTTGCCCTCGGCCAGAGTGATGAGTTCCATCGCCTGCTCGGAGGAGGCGGTGAACGGCTTCTCCACGAAGACATGCTTGCCGCGCGCGAGTGCCTTCCGCGCCAGCTCGAAGTGGGTCGAGAGCGGCGTCGCGATCATGACCGCGTCGAGATCGGGCTGGGCCAGCATCTCCTCGTACTCCGACCAGGGAAGCGCGGCGGGATAGCGGAGCAGGAGGCGCTCCACCTTGGTCGTGTCGAGGTCACAGAGCGACAGTTTGCGGCAGAGGCGATTCTCCGCCAGGTTGCGGACCAGGTTCGGGCCCCAATAGCCGCAACCGACCACACCGACGTGAAGCACTGTCTTCTCTCTCCTTCTGCCCCTCGGACTTCGAACACGAGCGGACGGCGCGCGCGGTGCTCTTCGGCTCCCTACATCCCGCCCTTGCCGAAGATCACGACCGGAATCGTCCGCAGCAGAATCTTCAGATCCATCGCGAAGGACCAGTTCGCAATGTAGAAGAGATCGAGCAGGACCATGTCCTCGAAGGTGACATAGCTCCTACCGGTCACCTGCCACAGTCCCGTCATTCCGGGGGTCACGTCAAGCCGTCGCTTCTGCCAATCGCGGTACACCTCGTACTCGAAGGGGAGGCAGGGACGAGGGCCGACCAGGCTCATCTCGCCGCGGAGGACGTTGATCAGCTGCGGCAGCTCGTCGAGGCTGGTGCGCCGGAGGAAGCGCCCGATCGGCGTGATCCGCGCCTCGTCGACCAGCTTGTAGACCTTCTTGCCGTTCTCGTCGGTGGCGGCGGCGCCGCCGTTCTGGACCAGGCCGCGGGCGTAGTCGCGGTGCACCGGATCATCTTGCGCCAGCCTCATCGAGCGGAACTTGAAGAAGTCGAACGGCTCGCCGTTCTTTCCCACGCGGGTCTGTCGATAGAGGACCGGACCCGGCGAGGAGAGCTTGACCAGCAGCGCCAGCGCCAGCAGGAAGGGAAGGATGACGAGGCCGCCCAGGCTCGTCGCCACCAGGTCGAAGACCCGCTTCCAGCGTTCCTGTCCACCGCGGAGCGGGGTCTGCCCCACCGGCACCAACGGCACGCCGTAACCGGTCTCGAAGGGGACGGAGTCGACCAGCTGATTGAAGACGTTCGAGACCACCTTGACCCGCACTCCGACCGCGCCGAGTTGATCGCTCAGGAGCACCACGTCTTCCCGCGGTAGATCGGGACGGGCGACCACCACGAGGTCGGCGCCGATCTCTCGCGCCAGCTCCGGGATCGCTCCCACCTCGCAGGGAAAGAAGGCGCCGCGCTCGAGCGCGTTCCGATCGGCGGCACTTCGTGGTCGCTGCGGCGCGGTGTATCCCACCACCTCGACGTAAGGAGAGGAGGCGGTGAGATTGCGCGCCACCTCGCGTGCGATCGAATCGGTCCCGAAGATCAGCGCGCGCTCGCGGAGAAGCGGGTTACGCGCGAGGCTGCGGTGAACTCGCTTGGCGCTGAAGGGGCGCAGCACCAGGAGCCAGAGCCCGAGCAAGGAGTGCGAGAGCAGCACCGCCGCACGGAGATTCCAGGGGATCTCTCGCGCGAAGAAGAAGAGCGCCCCCGCGGTGGTGCCCACGGTCCAGAGGAGAGTGCGGAGTCCGGGCAGCGCCTGGCGGCGGCGACGACCACATCCCTTCCTTGTAGAGCCCGGCAGCGGCCGCCGATCGGCACGAAGAGCGCGTAGACCAGCAGGAAGGCGGCCGCCGGCAGCGAGGCGACCGGTGCGCTGGCATCGAGCGACAGGGCCCAGCGCAGGCCCAAGAGCACCGACGCGCCGGCAAAGGCGACGTCTCCGGCCCAGAGCCACGCGCGCGCCCTGCGGATGGGAGCGGCGGATGCCGGAGAATTCGCGGGTACGGGGCGAACGGGCGCGTCCTGGCGCCACCGGACGATCTCCGGTGAGGTCATCCCTGGAATGCCTCCTCGTGCCCAAGATGGTGCGCCGGAGGGGGCCGGGTAGAAGCAAGGCCTCCACCAGCCGCCTCGAGAATTGGTTGGCGCGCAGTACGTCCGGGCGACCTTATGGAATCGAGAGGCGGGATTTCAACCCCGAATCCCCCTCGGGCTAGGCGGCGCGGCGCTGCTCCTCCGAGCCCGCCTCGGCGTCCTCGGCCGCGCGGCGGACCGGCACCCAGAAGGCGAAGCAGGTGCCCGGGCCGCCCCCGGTTTCGACCCAGATCCGCCCCCGGTGCTCCTCGATGAGCCCCTTCGAGATGGCGCGGCCGCGCCCGGGTCCCCCGGCCTTCCGGGTGCTGGAGGAGTCGAGCTGGCGAAACTTGGTGAAGAGCTTGGGCACGTCCTCCGGCGCGATACCGATGCCGGAGTCGCGGACGCGCACCGCGATGCCGCCCTGGTCGAGGTCCGCGCTGATGCGGATGCTCGATCCGTCGGGGGAGAACTTGATCGCGTTCGCGAGGAGGTTGTTCAGGACCTGCGAGAGGCGAAGCTCGTCCGCCTCGACCTTGGGCAGGTCGGCGGCGATCGCGGTTTCGACCGCGATGCTGCGCTTGGCCGCGAGTTGACCGATGTGGGTGACCACGTTCTCGACCACCGCCTCGATCGACACCTGGGCAAAGTGAGTGGAGAGGCGCGACGACTCGAGCTTGGAGAAATCCAAGATGTCGTTGATCAGCACCTCGAGCCGCCCGACGTTGGCGGTGCAGATCTCGAGCAGCTCGATCTGGTTCGGCGCGAACTGAAAGTACTTCTGGTCGGAGAGGATTTCGAGCGTTCCCTTGATCGCGGTCAACGGCGTCCGCACCTCGTGCGAGACCACCGCGACGAACTCCGACTTGAGCTTGTCGAGGTCGCGAATCTTCTCGAAGACCTTGGCGTTGTGGATCGCGATCGGAAGCGAAGCTGGCCAGCCCGACCAGCAGATCGCCGTCGTCTTCGGAGAAGGCGTCCTTGTCCCCCTTCAGCACCACCACCGTGCCGGTCGACTCGCCCGCTTGCAGCAGGGGCACGATCAGAATGTTGCGGGGTCCTCCACTCCTTGGGTCAGCCGCTCGCGCACCGGCGACTTCCGCGCCATCGCCTTGCTGTTGAAGTCGGCGAGCGCGCGGGTCAGAGCCACCTGCTCGGGAGAACCCTCCTCGATGCGGTGGCAATCGCGAGCCAAGAGCGCGCCGGTTCCCTCTTCGAGGAGAAAGAGCATCCCCTGGTGCGCGCCGGTCAAGGCGGCGCTCTTTTCGAGGATCAGACTGAGGGTGCGGCCGAGGTGGAGCGACGAGGTGATTTCCTTCCCCACCTCGTAGAGGGTGCGGACGCGACGCGTCGCCTCCTCCACCAGCCGAGAGAGTTCATCCCGATGCCGGCGGAGCGCCTGCTGGTTCTCGATCAGTTCCTCGTTGGCTCGCCGCATCGAGGAGACGTAGCGCTGGTTCTCCTCGAGCAGGCGCCGGCGCTCCAGCGCCTTCTGAATCGTCCGCTCCATCTCGTAGAGGTCGAACGGCTTCAACACGTAGTCGTAGGCGCCCTGCCGCATCGCGTCGATCGCGGTCAAGGTGGAGGCGTTGCCGGTCAGGACGATCACCTCGGAGTCGGCATCGACCGCCTTGGCCGCGCGCAGGACGGCCAGGCCGTCCTGTCCCGGCAAGTTCAGGTCGGTGACCACGAGGTCGTAGGGGCGCTTCTCGAGAAAGCTGATCGCCTCCTCGGCGGAGCGGGCGATCTCGAGCGAGAACTCCCGCCCCTCGAAGAACTCGGCGAAGATTTGGAGCAACGGCTCTTCGTCATCCACCACGAGGAGGGACGGATTCGGCGCGGCCGCTTGATCCATGGACACCATCTCCCGTTCTAGGCGGCGCCGAGGCTCGGCGCCATGGTCCGGTTGCGACCCAGCTTCTTCGCCTGATAGAGCGCAAGGTCGGCCTTCTTCAAGAGGTCGGCCGGCACGTCGCCATCCTGCGGATAGGACGCGACGCCGACCGAGACGGTGAGCCGCTTGCGCCGCGGGAAGGAGTGTTCCTCCACCGTCGCGCGGATGCGCTCGGCCGCCGCCAGCGCTTGATGGGAGTCGGTCATCGGCAGGAAGGCGACGAACTCCTCTCCCCCATAACGAGCGAGGAGATCGGTACCGCGCGCCCAACGACGCAGCAGCTTGCCGAGGTCGGCCAGGATGCGATCGCCCAGCGGATGCCCGCAGGTGTCGTTGATCCGCTTGAAGTGATCGAGGTCGAAGAAGAGGAGCGAGAAGGGTTGCTGATGCCGCTTGGCCCGCATCACCTCGTGCGAGAGGCGCTCCATGAAATGACGGCGGTTGAAGAGGCCGGTCAGCTCGTCGGTGATCGCCAGCCGCGCCATCTCCTCGTACATCAGGATTCGCTGCAGGATCGCGGCGGCCTGGCCGGCGATCAGGGTGAGGAGCCGGAGGCTCTCCTCGGTGAAGGCCTGGTTGCTCGGGTGGCTCAGGTTGAGCACACCGATCAGCTCCTGCTGCACCACCAAGGGAACGGAGAGGAACGATCCGATCTGCGGACCATCGGCGCTCTGCGTGCGGTGGAGCTCGTTCAGGAGGATCGGCTTCTTCTGCTTCGCGACCCAGGAGGAGAAGCCGGCGCCAAACTCGAACTGCACGCCGCCGATCAGGTCGACCACCTGGCCGCGCGTCGCGCCCACCACCAACTGCCCGCTCGCGCGGTTCAGGGTGAAGAGGGTCGCGTGCTCGTAGGGAATGACTCCCTTGATCACGTCGAGCAGCCGCTCGAAGGCTTCTTCGCCGCGGGTGGTCGTCTGGATGAGGCGGCTCACCTCCATCAGAACCTCGAGCTCTTGACTCTCGCGACGCGTGCCGGAGTCTTTCGTGCTCTGCAAGACCCGGATCAGCTTGTTGTGCAGGCTGTGCGCGGTCGCCAGCACCTCGGAGCTGCGCTTCTGCGCGACCGAGCGCCGAATCGATTCCACGTAGGCGGTGCGCTCGTGATCGGTCAGGTAGCCGGACTCTTCCAGCACCTTGACCAGCTTGAGCTCGCCGCGGCGAAATTTGTCTGTGATGTCGAGCAACTGGTGTGACCCATTGCCGTTTCTGCGTCGCGTCATCCTTGGCTCCGTTTCCTTGACGTTCCTTCGTCCCGGATGCCTGCCCCTCTAGCGAAGCAGCCGCCCCGTCTCTTCCTATGCGGCCGACAGGAAGAAGCGGGTCTCCTTCTCCAGCGCGACCTTGAGTCGCGCGGTCAAATCGGTGAGGTCCTCGTCGGTCAGCCCGAGCAGTTGGCCGGCGCTCCCCGGCCGGTTCGGCAGGTAGGCGTCGTCCACCGCCATCATTTCCTCTTCCGCGGCGGCACCCTGGCCGTCGCCGACCAGACTCGAGAGGAGCGTCGCCTGCCAGTGCATGAAGTCGTCGGCCGCGCGAATCACGCGGGTGAGCGCGTCGAGCCCGGCCGGATCCTCGTGGTGCTGCAGCGCGACCTGGCCGGCGGGACCGGGCAGCTCCCAACGCACGAACGCCTCGGCGCCCACCTCGGTGTGCGCGATGCCGAAGGTCTGCATCTCGGCCTCGACGGTCGAAAGACCCAGTGACATCTGCTGCCGCGCGCGGCCGTAGGCCTGCGGCGCCAGCTGGTTCAGCAGCAACTGCCCGACATCGTGGAAGAGGCCGCAGAGGAAGGCGGCATCGGAGTCGATCCACGATCCACGCATCGCGAGGAAGCGGGCAGCGAAGGCGGCCCCCACCGAGTGCACCCAGAGTTCCTTCTCGATCGCGGTCATCGACTTCCCACGCGAGCGCAGCGGCAGGGAGTCGAGCAGAACGAGATCACGCACCGTGCGCAGCCCCAGCACCACCACCGCCTGCGGCAGGCTCGTCACCTGCTGGGCGAAGCCGTAGAAGGAGGAGTTGCCGATGCGGAGCACCTTGGCCGCCAGCGCCTGGTCGCGCGAGATCGCGCGCGCGATGTCGGCCGCGCTCGAATCGGGATCATCGAGCAGCTCGAGCAATCGGGCCGCCACCGGCGGGAAGGGAGGGAGATCGTCGATCGCGGCGAGGATCGCCTCGCGGGTCGTCGGTTCCGGCTTGGTCATCCTGACTCGTCTCCTCGTGGAAGGACGCGAGCGCGCCGTCGCGCCGACTCCTGTCGGCTGCCCTCGACGCTCGCTCGTTCTTTTGTTCTATCGGCGAGGTGCCCTCAAATCCGCAGTGCCGGTTTCACGTCCGGCCGACTTCAAGATCAAGTGGACGTCACGAACCGGGATGCGTCCCTCGCGTGCGATGCGCGGTGCGTCCCATCCTTCGCGCGCGAGCTTGAGCACGACCTGACGCACGCGCGCCGCCTCGGCCAGGCGATGCGGCAGCGGGGATGCCTCGGGTCCCCCCGCGCTCACCTTGCTCACCGCCGGCTTGGGCGCGGTCGCCTTGGTCACGGGGACGTCGAGCGCGGGCACGCTGACCGAAGGGGCGTTGAGCGCAATCGCCTTCGGTTCGCTGACGCGGGCGGCGACCGGCTTCTTCATGGGCTGCGGCGTCGCGCTTGCCGCCACCAGCTTGGGCGCGGCCGTTAACTTGCTCGCGGCGGCACCGACCGGATCGGCGCTTCGCTCGCGCGCGCGCTGCGCGGTGAGCCGCGCGAAGAACGGCTCCGGGTGCACGGCGCGGTGGCTGGAAGGGAGCGCGACGTTCGGGTCGGACCACGGACCCAGCTCGACCGCCTCGTTCGCGGGCTGGGCGCGGGCGCGGGCGAGAGCTTAGGCGCGCTTCGCACCGCGTCGGTCAGCTGCTCGACCCTTCCCGCCAGGCGATCGACGTTGGTCAAGAGTTCGAGGGTGGAACGCTCGAGCAGGTTTTCACCTGCCGCGCAAGCCAGCCGCTTCCGCGCGAGCTCTTCGCGCGACGGGGCCTCCGCGCGCGCGGAACGCCGCGCGGCCGTCTCTGCGCGCTCCCGCTCGACGCGAGTCGGGATCGGCACGTCGACCAAGACGGAAGAGCTGAGCACGCGAATCGGCGGCATCACCTCGGCGCGCGCTCCTCCAAGAACGTGAGCTGATCGAGTGAACGATCGACAGGTCTCGTACAACTCCTCGAGCGGCTCTTCGTAAAGATCCTCAGGCGCATACTCCGACGCGTATGACGCGAGCGGAACAGCCGCGGACGGCACCGCATCGTGAGTTCGCGCCGCGACGCGCTCGATGGCCTCAGACGCCGGCGCCCCGAGAGCTTCCTGCTCCGCGATGGCCGGCTCCTCGTCGATGGTGGTGAAGCGGGCGAAGCGACGCGGCAGCTCGGCGCGCGCCGACCGTTCGTAGGTCGCGGTGCGCGGCGTCGGCGCGACCGCCTCCGGACGCGCAAGGGGGAGCGGCGCGCGGCGCTGGGCTTCTTCCGTCGGGTTGGCCAGGCGCGAGAGGATGCGTTGCGCCAGCGCCTGATTGGCCGCGGTGGCGCGCTGAGCGCTCGCCTCGACGCGTGCGCTGGCGGAGCGACTCTCCGCGCGTGCCCCACCCGATCGCAGATGCAGCACCCACGCGGCGGTGAGGAAGCTCAGCCCGAGGAGAAGGCCCACCAGGAGAATCCAGGGGGGCATCGGACCGGTGAACCAGAACTCGAGGCTCGAGGGACCGGCCGCGTCGGGGGTCTTCTTGGCCAGGCCGCCGCGCAACTTGGATGAAGCGTCGAGGGTCGCCGCCGCGCCATCGGCGAGGAGCGGGCTCGCCTCCTCACGCGCCGAAGGCGAATTCTCCTCCGCTGGACGTTGGGCGCGCGCGGCGAGGAAGCCAAGCCGCTCGGTCTCGAGCTGCTCCTGACGGCGCGCCTCTTGATCGGGCAGCGAGGGATCGTGGGCCGAAACCTCCGCCCGCAACGGCCCCGCCAGGGCGACGGCGATCGCCAACAGGCAACACCGATTGATGAGCTCTCTCCGCGACATCCTGTCCTCCGCGCGTTCTCTCTCCTAGGCCTCGGCGTCCACGTGTTGACCCGAGGCTTCCTCTTCGTCGATCGGGGTGGGCCGCACGCCCGCGTCGGCCGCCGGGGCGATCTCCGCTTCCTCCGCGTCCACCGGACGCTTCGGCGATCGCTTCTTCTCCGGGTTCTCTCGCCGCTCGCTCACCCGCGTGACCGGCTCCGACACCGGCGGCGAGATGATGAGCGGGGGAATTCCGCGCAACGTTTCCATGGCCCCTCCTCGGTCATTCGACCAAGAGCGCGTGACCTATCCCAGGGCGCGGCTCAGCCGCCCCTTCAGCCGCAGCACCGCCTTGGTGTGGATCTGCGACACACGCGACTCCGAGATCTGGAGCGCCTGTCCGATCTCCTTGAGCGTCATCTCCTCGTAGTAGTAGAGGGCGACCACCAGCCGCTCCTGCTCGGAGAGGCCGTTGATCAAGTCGAGGAGCACACGGCGCGACTCCACGTCCTCGATCTCCTCGAGGGTGTCGAGCGCGCTCTTGTCCTCGATCAGGTCGGCGAGACCGACCAGCTCGTGGTCGTCGTCCACCTGCAGGGCCTGGTCGAGCGAGAGAAGCGCGGTGCAGCGCACCTCTTCGAGCAGCCGGAGGAACTCGTGCAGCGAGAGCTTCATCTCGTCTGCCATCTCCTCGTCGGTGGCGGCGCGGCCCAGCTTCTGATCGAGGCGGCGGCTCACCTCCTCGATGTGGCGGGCCTTCCGGCGGGTGGAGCGGGACACCCAGTCCATCGAGCGGAGCTCGTCCAGGACCGCGCCCTTGATCCGCCAGATGGCGTAGGTCTCGAACTTGGTCCCACGCGACTCGTCGTACTTCTCGAGTGCGTCGAAGAGGCCGATCAGCGCGGTGTTGATGAGGTCGTCGCGCTCGATCGACTTCGGCAGCCCCGCCGCGATCTTGTCGACCACGTACTTGACCAAGGGGTAGTAACGCTTGAGCGATGCTTCCCGATTGCTCAAGTCGGGCGGCGCCACCGCCGTGACTGCCGCCTCGGGCTTGGCCGCCGCGTTCGTTCGAAGCATGGATGTCCTCCGTGGGGAATTGGTCTTCTGCTTCGCCGCACTCACACTGCTCAATGCCACCGTAAGCCCCCTCGTTAAGCTGCCTGCTTGATCGCCTGCGCCTCGGCCTGGGCGCGGGCGCTTTCCTTCTCCACCTCGGACTCGGCCAGTTGGCGGGCAGCACGCGCCCCACCCATTGACCGCCGATCGAGGCGAAGGCGAAGACCAGGGTTCCGGTGACCGCCGCGCGCCACGCGATCGTGACGAACGGCTGACCCGTGAGGCTCATGACCAGTCCGGCCAAGAGCGCCGCACAGATCGCCGCCACCGAAGCCCAATGTCCAATCAGCCGGTTCATCCCGAGTCCTCAACCGTTCGCGACTTTCTGGAAGAACTGCTCCGGCTCGAGCGCGATCGGGTCACGCGGGGCCGGTTCGAAGATCAAGTGCTCGGCGACCTTCAGCAGCGCCAAGGCCGCCGGGCTGTGCGGGAACATGCGAAGGAGCGGCTCCTGCTGCCGTACCGCGCGCGGGACCGCCTCGTCGCTCGGAACGCTCCCGAGGTATTCAGGTGCCCGACCCAGGAAGCGCTCGGCTACCACCCGCACGCGCCGCGCGGTCTCGCGCCCCTCACGCGCGCTCGCCACCATGTTGACGAGGAGCGCGGGCAGCTCGCGCAGCCGCCGCGAGGTCAGCACCTTCACCGTGGCGTAGGCATCGGCGAACGCGGTCGGCTCGGGCGTGGTCACGACGAGCGCGCGATCCGCGGTCCGTGCCCAATGAAGCGTGGTCGGCCCGAGGCCCGATCCGGCATCGATCAAGAAGAGATCGACTCCCTCCTCCAAGCGCGAGAGTTCGCGCAGGAGCCGCTCGCGACGCACCTCGTCGAGCGCGGCCAGCTCCTCCACGCCGGAGGCGGCGGGAAGGAGGCGCACGCCGTCGGGAGTGGTGATGCAAGCATCCTCGATCGCGCAGCGGCCGAAGACGACGTCACCCAAGTTGTGCTTCGGCACCAGGCCGTAGAGGAGATCGACGTTGGCAAGGGCGAGATCGCCGTCCACCACCACCACTCGCTTGCCGCGACGCGTGAGCGCGAGGGCGAGGTTCGCCACCAGCGAACTCTTCCCCACGCCCCCCTTGCCGGAGACGAAGGCCAAGGAGCGTGCCATGGGGCGCGGGCGATTCGGCGTGGCCGCGCTCGCCTCTCCCGGCACCAAGCGGAGTTGGCGCAGACGATCGGCTTGATCGCCCATCAGGCCGCCTCCTCTCGTGCGAAGAGGCCTTCGGTCAGCGCCTCGGCGCTCGCGGGGTGGAGATCGTCGGGGACCTCCTGCCCAGTGCCGAGGTAGGCCACCGGCCGCCGCGCCTTGAGCGCGAGGCTCAGCATTCCGCCGCGCGTCGTCGCCTCGTCGAGCTTGGTGAAGGTGAGGTGGCGCACCGGCAGGAGCGAGAAGCTGTCGACCGCGAGCGAGAGATCGCGCACGCGTCCGTTGGCGGCGAGCACCAGGTTGACCTCGAGCTCCGGCCAGGCCGCGAGGAGATCGTGGATCTCGCGGATCCCTTCGGGGTCACGCGGCGAACGACCAGTGGTGTCGATCAAGACGAGGTTGGCGGCGGCGAGGGGACCCAGCAGCACGCCGCGCATCTCGGCGGCCGAGCCCACCGTTTCGAAGGGGAGGCCCATCAGGCCGGCGTAGCTCGCGAGGTGCTCCGCACCGAAGATGCGATAGCCGTCGGTCGAGACCAGCGCCACCTTGAGCCCCATGCGGAAGGCGGCGAGCCCCGCGATCTTGGCCGCGGTCGTGGTCTTCCCCACGCCGGTCGGTCCGACCAGCGCGATCACGCGGCGACGCGTCTCCGAGGTCACGGCGCCGCCGATCGCGACCAGGCCGCGCAGATAATCGAGCAGTTCCGCGCTCGGTGCCGGCGCGAACTGCCCCGGCAGCGGCGCATTCCCCATCCGCTTCAAGATCTGGAAGACCAGGCTCGAGTCGACCTCGGCGTCGACCAGCTCCAAGTACACCTCGCGCAGCGGCAGCGGAATGGCGGAGAAGTGATCGGAGCGAACGAGGCGCGAGAGGTACTCCTGCCGCGCCTGCGCCTCGACCGAGGTGGGCGCTTCGGCCACGGCGGTGCGGGTCGCGCGCGACGGCTCCGTCTGAGCGGTCGGAGCCTCGCTCCGCGGCAGGGCCGCGCGCACCACGACGCGACCGGAGCCGTCGTCGACGTGGCTGCTCTCGAGGATCAGCGCCTCCGACCCCAGCTCACGCCGGATCTGCGCGAGCGCCTCGCGCATGTTGTCCGCTTCAAATCTCTTGATATGCATGGTCGAGTTTCACCGTGGCGATCGTCTTGACCGTGCCGGCCGAGATGACCTCGGCGTAGGAGAGCACCGCGATCTGCGGGAGCGCGCGCTCCACGAAGGCGCGGAGATACGGTCGGAGATAAGGCGAGCAGAGCAGCACCGGCTGCGCGGCGGTCTTGACCGCGGCGGTCACCGCCTGGGAGAGGCGATCGAGCACCTGACGCGCGCGCACCGTCGGCAGCGCCAGGCGCGGCAGCCCGTCGTTGGCGGAAAGGCTCTGAATCAGCTCCTGCTCCAACTCGGGGTCGAGCGAGATGACGGCGAGCTGCCCCTTCTCGTCGCGATACTGCTCGGTGATGCCTCGACCCAAGGACTCGCGCACCCGTTCGACCAGTGTGTCGACATCCTTGGTCAAGGGAGCGTGATCGGCCAGCGCCTCCAGGATCGTCACCATGTCGCGAATCGACACCCGTTCGCGCAGCAGTCGCTGCAGGACCTTCTGCACGCCGCCGATCGTCATCTGACTCGGGATCAGCTCGTCGACCACCGCCGGATGCTTCTGCTTCACCTGATCGATGACGGTCTGCACCTCCTGCCGGCCGAGGATGTCGGCGGCGTGGGCCTTGATCGTCTCGGAGAGGTGCGTGGCCATCACCGCGGTCGGCTCGACCACGGTGTAGCCAGCCATCTCGGCCTCGCTCCGGTGCTGGGGCAGGATCCAGAGCGCCTTGAGCCCGAAGACCGGTTCCTGTGTTTCGATCCCCTCGAGCGGAAGCGCGTTCGCGCCGGGCGACATCGCGAGGAAGTGTCCGATCTGAATCGGTCCCTTCGCGATCTCGGCCTTCAAGCGCAGGCGATAGGCATCCTGGCCGAGGCGGATGTTGTCGCGCACCCTGACCGGCGGAACGAGCAGCCCGAGGTCGGTCGCGCACTGCCGACGAACCAGGGTGACGCGCTTCAAGAGGTCGCCCCCTTCACGCTCTCGTCCACCAGCGGAATCAGTCGAAGCCGATCTCCAGTTCGAGCGGGTCGACCGCGAGCAGCGTCTCGACCTTTTTCAGCCCGTCTCCTTCTTCTCCACGCTGGCCTCGGCCGCCGCCGCCACTCGGGCGCGGAGCGCGCGGCGCGAACCCCAACCGGCGGTCGCGGCCAAGGCGGCGAGGAGCAGGAACGGGAAGAAGGGGAGCCCCGGGATCATCCCGAGGAAGGCCAGGATCGCCGCCGCCATGAAGGCAGCCTTGGGCTCGCGGAAAAGCTGGGTCGAGATCTCGTTCGCGAGGTTCTTCTGACCCTCGGAGCGCGTGATCAAGATGCCCGAGCCGGTGGCCACGACCAGCGCAGGGATCTGCGCGACCAGGCCGTCGCCGATCGTGAGCAGCGTGTAGGTGCGGAGCGACTCCCCCACCGACATGTGGTGCTGGAGCATTCCGATGACGAAACCGCCGACGATGTTGATGAGGGTGATGATCACCGCCGCGATGGCGTCGCCGCGCACGTACTTGGCCGCTCCGTCCATCGCCCCGTAGAAGTCGGCCTGCCGCGTGATGTCCATGCGGCGGGTGCGGGCCTCGTGCTCGTCGATCAGCCCGGCGTTCAGATCGGCGTCGATCGCCATCTGCCGGCCCGGCATCGCGTCCAAGGTGAAGCGCGCCGCCACCTCGGCAATGCGCGAGGCGCCCTTGGTGATGACCACGAACTGGATCACCGCCAGGATGGTGAAGGCGACGATGCCGACCGCGTAGTTGCCCCCGACGACGAAGTTGCCGAAGGCCTCGATCACCTTGCCGCCGTACGCCTGGAGCAGAATCGTGCGGGTCGAGGCGACGTTGAGCGCGAGGCGATAGAGGGTCGAGAGGAGCAAGAGGGTCGGGAAGACATTGAAGCGCAGCGGCTGCTGCGTGTAGACCGTCATCAACAGAATGATCAACGCGAGCCCGATGTCCATGACCAAGAGGAGATCGAGCAGGAAGGTCGGGATCGGCACGATCATGACCGCGAGGATCAGGAGGATCGCGCCGGCCAGCACCGCGTCGCCGTAGGGTCGCCTCGTCGCCACGCGCTACTCCCCTTAAGCCCCGAGACCCGAGGTGTACGAAGCGCGCACCCCGCGCTTCAGTCGCCAGACGTAAGCCAGGACCTGCGCCACCGCGCGATAGAGGTTCGACGGAATCGCTCGACCGAGCGGCGCCGTCTTGTAGAGCAGACGCGCCAGCGGCGGATCCTCGACGATCGGAATGCCGTTCGCCTTCGCCTCTTCCTTGATCCGCTCGGCCAGCTTGCGCAGACCGCGCGCCACCACGGTCGGCGCGCTCATGGTCGCGCGGTCGTACTTGAGCGCGATCGCGACGTGGATCGGGTTCGTCACCACCACGTCGGCGGTCTTGACGTCGGCCATCATCCGGCGACGCGCCGCGCTCCGCTGGAGCATGCGGATACGCGCCTTGACCCGCGGATCTCCCTCCGTCTCCTTCTGCTCTTCCTCGATCTCCTTCTTGGTCATGCGGAGAGAGCGCTCGTAGTCCCAACGCTGGTAGCCGTAGTCGAGCGCCGCCAGGATGAGGAAGGCGAGCGCGACGCGGAGCCCGAGGCGCACCGTGGCCGCCCCGAGTTGGGTCAAGAGCACCGCGCCACCCGCGCCGGCTAGCGGCAGGAAGCTCGGCATGTCCTTGATCACCGTCGCCCAGGCGATCGCGCCGACGATCGAGATCTTGGCGATCGCCTTCACCAGCTCGACCCCGCCGCGCAGCGAGAACATCCGCTTGAGCCCTTGGATCGGATCGAGGATCGACCAGCGCGGGGAGAGCGTCTTGGTGGTGAAGAGGAATCCGACTTGCGCGAGGTTGGCCGCCACGCCGACCGCGGAGAGGGTGAGGCTGAGCGGCAGCACCACGAGGGCGGTCGAGATCACGAGATGTTGGAAGAGACCTTGCAGCTCACCGACGGTCGAGATCGGTCGAGCGGCCGCGCCGATTCCCTCGCGCAGGATCGACTCCAGCTGCACGAGGACGCGCGGGCCGAAGAAGGTGAGCGCGATCATCGAACTCAAGAGCACCGCAGCGCTCGTGAGCTCGACGGAACGGGCAACGCGACCCTCGCGTCGGGCTTCGTCCCGCCGCCTTTGGGTCGCTTGCTCGGTGCGTTCTCCACCCGTCTCGGACTCGTCTGCCACAACCCCTCTCCTTCAAGGTCGCCCGAAGCGCCTCACGGCCGGGCAAGCTGCGAGGCGGTAGCGCCTTTCGCAACCTACATGCCACCCAAAAGGGCCAAGAGCTGGCCCTCCAGGCGGTTCGTGTAAAGGCTGAGGAGCCGGGCCAGAAGTGGCGCACTGGCAAGGAGAAAGAAGATCCCTACCGCCACCTTGATCTGAATCCCGACGACGAAGACGTTGATCTGCGGGACCGCCCGGCTGACAAATCCCAGGGCAGTGTCGGTGAGAAACAGGCGGCCAGGATCGGCGCCCCCACCTCGAACATGACCAGGAAGGTGGTGAGGGCGGTCGAGGTCACCACCCCGGCCAGCGCCGCGCTCCCCAGCATTCCCCTGGCGGCACCCGGTCGAGGCTCACCGCCAGCGCCCGGAGAAAGAGGTGATGCCCGTCTAGGAGGACGAAGAGGAACACCGCCAGCATCTCCTCGACCATCCCGATCATCGAAGTCTCGCCCGACTGCGGGTCGACGATGCAGGCGATCGAGAGCCCCATCGGGATGCCGATCAGATCGCCCGCCATGCGGATACCGTGGAAGATGGCGCCAGCCACCACCGAGAGGAGGGCGCCCATCAGGACCTCGCGCCCTAACACCAGCGCAAAGCCGACCAGGGTCGGCGGCAGCACCCAGTGGTCTCGCGGCACGAGCGGGAAGAGCGCGAAGGCGGTGACGAGCGAGAGGAGCAGCTTGACCTGCGTGGGCACGCGTCGACTGCTGAAGACCGGACCGAGCGAGAAAAACGTCAAGCAGCGCACCAAGACGAGCAGGAAGCTCGAAACTTGATCGTAGCCTGGCATCCCTGCCCCCAATCCTCGGCTGGTCGCGCGCTTCTCGCGCGAACTCGTGCGCTTCGCAACGTCGCTCGGGCGAATCGCCCGTCAGTGCACCGTGGCCAGGCGGCCGAAGAGGTCGGTCGTGTAGAGCATCATCTTGTTCAGCATCCAGGGCATGAAGAGGACGAGCGCGAGCACCACCGCGAGCACCTTCGGAATGAAGGAGAGGCTCATCTCTTGGATCTGGGTGGCCGCTTGAAAGACCGAGACGAGTAGTCCGGCGAGCAACCCGAAGCCGAGCATCGGCGCCGCCAAGAGCAGCGCCATCGAAAGAGCCTGCTGAAAGAGGACCACCGCTTCGTTCGAGGTCACGCGCCCTCCCCTAGTGGAAGCTCGCCACGAGCGAGCGGGTGACGAGATTCCAACCGTCGACCAAGACGAAGAGGAGGATCTTGAACGGCAGCGAGATCATGGCCGGCGGGAGCATCAGCATCCCCATCGACATGAGCACCGACGCCACCACCAGATCGATGATGAGGAACGGCAAGTAGAGCATGAAGCCGATCTGAAAGGCGGTCTTGAGCTCCGAGATCATGAACGCCGGCGTCACGATGGTGAGCGGGAGGTCGGACGGCTTCTCCGGCCGCGGCGCCTTGGCCAGCTGCACGAAGAGTGCTAAGTCCTTCTCGCGCGTCTGCCGGAGCATGAAGTCGCGAAGCGGCGCCGAGCCCGCCTTGAGCGCGTCGACCGTGGTGGCCTTCCCCTCGAGGTAAGGCTGCACCGCGGCGGTGTTCACCTGGCTCAGGGTCGGCGCCATGGTGAAGAGGGTGAGGAAGAGCGCGAGCGAGACCAGCACCTGATTGGGCGGCAGCTGCGGCGTGCTCATCGCTTGGCGCAGGAACGAGAGCACCACCACGATCCGCGCGAACGAGGTGAACATGAGCAGGATCGCGGGAACGAGCGAGAGGACGGTGATGAGGAGGAGGATCTGGAGACTGGTCGCCACCTGCCTGGGCTGACCTCCTCCCTCCAGCGTGATGCGCAGTCCAGGCGCGGCCCCGCCCCCCACGCTCTGCGCGACGGCCTGGGAGGCCAGCATCAGCAAGCAGAGGCCGAAGGCGAAGGCCAGGAGACGAAGCGCCCAGCGGGTCGCGCCGTGCCGCATCAGTGCACTCCTTCCATCGCCCCGGTCTCGACCTCGCGGAGCGACGGGTAGCGCGTCTTGAGCGAACGGAGGCGCGTGCGAAGCTCGTCTTCGAATCCGAGGGTGGGCGCCTGCAGGCCCGGTTCCTCGCGGCGCTCGAGGTCGCGCACGATCGAGGCAGCGCGGATCGGCTTGGGCTCCGGCCGCGGTGGGAGCTGCGGCGACGGTTGCGGCGCGAGCTGCGGCATCGGCTGGGGCGCCGACTCGGGAGAAAGGCTCGCGGTCTCCTCCAGGCGAGGGAGCGGCGCGCTCGGCGTCTCGTCCAGCGCACTCACCGCCGACACCCCGTGCGGGGAGATGCCGACCAAGAGCGTCCGGCCCATCACGCGCACCACCGCGAGCGAAACGCGCGGCGCGATCGCGCGCTGGCTCACGATCTCGATGCGATCGGAGCCGCCGCGCGCGAAGCCCGCGCTGCAGCGCCGGGCCACCCGCTGCAGCACGAAGACGAGGCGAGCACCGCGGCCAGCGCCAGACCCAGTTGCAAGGCCGCGCAGGCGCGGCGCTCGCCACGTGCATTCACGTCGTTGGGGTTCATGCCAGCGACTTCACGCGATCACGCGGTGAGAGGAGATGGGTCACGCGCACGCCGAAGTGCTCGTCGACCACCACGACCTCGCTCTTGCGCCACCAGGCGACCGTTGACCAGGATACACCAGGTCGCCCGCCATCTTGTTGAGCTCGATCACCGTGCCGGGTGCGAACTCCATGATCTCCTTGATCTCCATCTCGGAGCGACCGAGCTCGACCGCGATCGGCAGCTTGACGTCCATCAAGAGGTCGATGCTGCTTGGAGCCTTGGCCGGCTCGGCCATCGGCATCTGCGGGAACTGCAGCGGCTGGACCGACGGCCCGCCGGTCTTGGCCTGCTGCTCCGCCAGCATCGCGGCCCACTCCGCCGCGACCGGATCGTCTTCGTCGCCTCCACCGAGGTCGGGCGCGGCGGAGCCTTCGAGATCGCCGCCCCCCATCAACTGATTGGCCATCGCCTCGAGGTCTTCCTCACCTCCCGCCGGCGCGGCGCCCTCCGCCGGTTCCTCGCCCGGTCCCGGCTCGACGTCGTCAGGCCACATTGATCTCTCCTTCCGTCTCGTCCTCTTGCTCGACCATCGTTTCGATCTTCACCACGCGATGCCCGCCGTTCACGCCCGGCCGCGCCTTCGCCTTGAGCAGTCCGCCCACCAAAAGATCGATCGGCTCTTCCACTCGTCGCGGCAGGCGGATCACATCCCCCTTCTGCAGCTCCAGGAACTCGCCGATCGTGAGCTCGGTGCGGCCCAAGTGAGCAGCAAGCCTGAGCCCGGAGTCGGAGATGCGCCGCGAGATCCAGGCCGGTCCCTCGGGCACCGAGCGACGCCCCCGCGCCAAGAAGGCGCTCCGCCCCGCGATGGTCGGCAGGATCGTCTCCATCGAGAGGAAGGGGTAGCAAAGCGAGATGACGCCGTTGGTCCGCCCCAGTCGCAGCTCGCAGCTGATCAGGATCACCGTCTCGCTGTTGGGCAGGAGCTGGAGCATCTGCGGGTTCTTCTCGGTGTTGTCCAGCTGCGGCTTCACCTCGACGATGTGCTCCCAGGCGGTCGCGATCGCGCCGAGCGCGCGCTGGACCAGCTTCCCCATCACCGCCGCTTCGATGTTGGTGAGGTCGCGCGAGAAGTCCGACTGCGCACCGGTCCCGCCGAAGAGGCGATCGATCATCGAGAGGATCAGGGCGGGGTTCACCTCGATCACTCCCTGCCCTTCGAGCGGCGGCAGGCTGAAGATGTAGAGGCTGGTGGTGCCCGGGAGCGACAGCACGTACTCGCCGTAGGTCAGCTGGTCGACCGAGATGATCTCGATGTCGACCATCGACCGCAGGTAGCCGGAGAGCGACGAGGCGTACTCGCGCGCGAAGATGTCGTGCACTGTCTGGAGGAAGCGCAGCTGCTCCTTCGACACCCGATTCGGGCGCCGGAAGTCGTAGACCGCGATCTTCGCGCCGGTCAGCGCGCGCGATGGTTCACCGAAGTCGCCGTCGCCTTCGTCGGTCGGAAGCCCGCCGAGTAGGGCATCGACCTCATCCTGTGAAAGGATGTTCGCCACTCTTCTCCGCCTCTCCTACTTCGGGTCCGCCTACTGCACCACGTACTCGGTGAAGTAGAGATTGATGATCGAACCCTCGTCGAACATCTCGCCGACCTGCTCCACCAACTGCTCGCGCATTTCTTCCTTGGTGGTGGGGTCGGTCAGCTCATCCAGCGTGCGGGCCGAGAGGTTTCGCACCAGCAGGTCCTTGATCGGCGCCGCACGATGCTCCACCGCCTTGGCGACCTTGGCGTCCTTGACCTCGAGCGAGACCGAGACCTTGAGGTAGCGGCGTCCGCCGGTGTTGGCCGGGTTCACCACCACGTCCCCCAATTCCAGGATCTCGCCGTGCTCGTGCTTCCCGCCCTTGTGCTCTCCCTTGCTCGCCGCCTCTTCGTGCGCCGCCGTGGTCGTCTCGGCCGCGGCCGGCGCCTGCGCGCGCAGCTTGGGCGCGATGACGAAGGTCACGACCGCGACCGCCGCGCCCAGCAGCACCACCAGCACGCCGAGCAGCACGGCGATCTTGATCACCATCGGCGGAAGTCCCTTCGCCTTGGGCGGCGGAGCCTCGTCCTTCCCCTTCTCTTCCGCGGCTGCGTTGCTCTTGCCTGACATCGTCGTCTCCTTGCGACCCGGGGGACGAATCGTCCCCCGGGCCCGCTATTCACCTATCGCTTGATGTTGAGGAGCTCGGAGAGAACCTCGTCGCTGGTGGTGATGACCCGCGCGCTGGCCTGGAAGCCGCGCTGGGCCAGGATCATGTTCGAGAACTCGCGCGCCAGGTCGACGTTCGACTGCTCGATCGAGCCCGACACGATGTCGGCCGTGATCGACGCACCGGCCGTTCCGACCAGCGCCTCGCCCGAGTTCACCGTCGCCTGGTAATTGCTGCCACCGGTGTTGAGCAGACCGACCGGGTTGACGAACTCGGCCAGGGCCAGCTTGCCGACCGGACGCGAGATGCCGTTGGAGAAGCGCGCCGACACCGTGCCCTCACGGTCGATGCGGAAGTCGACCATGGTGCCCTGGGTGAACCCGTCCTGGCTCGCCTCGAGTGTGGTTCCGGCCTTCAGCATGGTGATGCCGTCGAAGCCGCCGATCGTCCCCGGCTCGAGGTCGATCTCGAGCGGCGTCTTCGCGCCCGAGGTCGGGCTGATCGAGAGCTTGGTCGGGAGCACGTCGCCGACCGGATCGAAGAAGAAGCCGGAGAGCGAGCCGTCGTTGTTGAAGGTGACGCGACCGCTCGAGCCGACCAGGATCGGCGTCTTGCCGCCGTCGACCTCCGCGGTCCAGGTGAACTGGTTCGCGCCCAGCACGCGGGTGAAGTCGAGCTTCACCACGTGACTGAAGCCGAGCGAGTCGTAGACCGTGGTCTCTTCAGAGAAGGTGCCCGGGTCTTTGGCCGCTTGCGTCGTGGTCATGCCGGCCAAGCTGTTGAAGTCGTCGCGCGGCAGGCCGGTCGAGTCCTGGGCTTGGAGGATCAGACCGGTTACCTCCGAGGAGACACCCGACTTGTCCGGCGTGGCCAGCTGGATCCGCCCGTCGGCGTCCATCGTCAACGTGATGCCGTCGACTCCCGGCACCGCGTTCAGCGTGTTCTCCACCGCGGTCAGGAGATCCGACACCTTGGAGTTGGCGCCGACGTTGAAGACGCCGGTCACCTGGTTGCCGCCGACCGTCGCCGAGTAGTTGACCTTGTCGCCCGCGGAGAGCAGGTCGACGATGCCATCCGAATCGGCCTTGAGGCCGGCCAGGACGGAGTCGCCCGCCGCCACCGCGCCGCTGCCGGCGTAGAAGACGCTCGACTGCGCGTGCGTTCCGGCCGGCTCGGAGTCGGCGTTCAGGTTGCCGTGGTAGCCGATCTGGGTCGTGGCGTTGGCCGGCTCGGCCTGGCCCACCGGCACCTGGATCGCGCCGAACCCGCCCGAGAAGGTCTTGCTGACGCGGTCGTAGGGGAAGCCCTGCACGACGAAGTGATTCACCGGATCGACCAGTCGGCCCGCGCCATCCAGCTGGAAGGAGCCGACGCGCGTGTAGTAGTTCTGCACGGTGTCGGAGAGGATGAAGAAGGCCTTCCCCTGGAGCGCGAGGTCGGTCTCGACCCCGGTCTGCTCCAAGTTCCCCTGGCTGAAGATGCGGTCGACCGATCCGACGCGCGTACCGGTACCGACCTGAGTCGGGTTCGATCCGCCCAGTCGCTCGGCCGGGCCGGTGGCGCCTTCCAGCAACTGGCTGACCGATTCCTCGAAGGTGACGCGCGACCGCTTGAAGCCGATCGTGTTCACGTTCGCCACGTTGTTACCGACCACGTCCATCCGGAGTGTGTTGGTGTCGAGACCAGTGACTCCGGAGAAGAGTGCTCTCATCATTGCGATCGTTCCTTCCTGCGCCGCCGCCCTAGTCGCTTCCGTCAGTCCGCGACGTGAGGGCCTCCTGCAAGAGGTCCGGCCGTATCCTTCGCCCCCTGGGGCGTCAGATCACGACGGCGCTGTCGATGTTCGTAAAGACGTGCCCGCGGGTCTCGCCGCCGTAGAGGGCGGTCACGACCGTCCTCGATGGCACGTTGACCACGTAGGCCAGTGATCCCGAGAGAACCAACGAGTCCTTCGCCCCACGCGAGGCCGCCTCGTCCATCGCCTGTCCCAGGCGGGTGAGGTCGGCCGGCGAGAGCGCGATTCCGCGCGTGCGGATTCGCTCCTCGGCGTGGCGGGAGAAGCGCACTGCCTTCGGCTCGACCAGAGCCTCGTGCAGCGCCGACTCGAAGCTTCGCTCCGGCGCGATCGGAACCGTGCTCCGCGCGGCCGAGGGCGCGGGCCCCGTGCTCGGTCCGACCGAGCCCGGCATTCCGATCGTGTTCGGCAACCCGTTCGGGCCACCGATCGACTGTGTCATCGGCATCCACCTCCTTCCGGTTAGTTCGCGTAAACGTCGAGCAACGAGGAGAGCGGCAGTTCCTGTCCGTTGACCAGGAGCAGGGCGCTGCCGTTCTTGAAGGTCACGCCGTCCACCTTGCCGGTGACGACGGTGAGCGCATCGACCGCTTGACCGTCCGCATCCTTGGCGGTCACGCCGATCGTGTAGGTACCCGGCTCCAAGAGGGCGCCGGAGTCGTCGGTTCCATCCCAGGTGACGTGGTGGGCGCCGACCGCGCCGTCGGTGCTCGGGATCGTGCGCACCACCTTGCCCTGAGCGTCGTAGATGTTGATCTGCACCGCGGCCGCCTCGGTCGGGAGGAAGTACCCCACCTCGGTCGAGCCGCCCGCCTCGAGCTGCACCTGATCACCGTTCGCGCGCACGGTGCGCCCGATGAGCTGCGCCGCCGCCGAGTTGTTGAGCGACTGCGACAGCACATTCGATGCGTCGATCTTCTGGTTCAGCGACTGCATCTGCTCGAGCGTGGTGAACTGCGCCAGCTGCGCGATGAACTCCTGGTTCTCGAGCGGCGAGAGCGGGTCCTGGTGCTTGAGCTGCTCGATCAAGAGCTGCAGGAATTCCGTCTTGCCAAGCGTGCCGCCGCCGCTCGCGGTGAGGACGTCGGACAGCGCGTTGCTCGAACCGGTCGAGGTGGTCGAGGTCACCGACATTTGTTGCCTCCTCCCAAGTCGCGCGCGGCGACTCAGACCCTCACGTCCACGCCGCGCGAGTTCTCGCGCCGCTCTGCTCGCTTCTCCGGGGGCATCGCCTCGGGCATGCGGCCGTCGCCGCGCTCGCGGCGCGCCGACTGGGAGTCGCCATCCGCCGCACGCTCGCCGTTCCGACCGTTCGATTGCGCCTGCATCGTCGGCGCCTGCGATGAGGGAGCGCTCACCACGTTCGGATCGAAGGTCGTCGCCACGAGCGACGTCGCCACATCCAGCCGCTCGAGCTTGAGCCCCGACTTCTCCATCTGATCGGAGAGCTCCTTGCGCAGCCCTTCGACCAGCGCGCGCACCTCCTCGCGTTCCACCGTCATCTGCGCGTGCACCGAACGTCCGTTGACGCGGAGGCGCACCTGGATCGCGCCCAGGTCGGGCGGCATCAGCTGGATGCGCGCCTCGCGACGACCCTCGTCGAGCGCCAAGCGCACGACCGACGGAAAGCGCTCCGGCAGCTCGCGCGGCGAGAGCGTGGTGGTCGCGACGCGCGCCGGCGCGGCATCGCTCGTTCCGCCGGTGGCACTCGTCGTGTTCGTTCCAAGCGCGGCGGGATCGAGTCGATCGGGCTGCGCGGCGGCGATCTCTGAGTGGGCGGCCGTCGCTTCCTGGGCCGGGGCGGCGGAAGCATCGCGCGGTGACTCCGCGGTCGCGCTCTCGGCGATCGGCGAGCTCTTGGTGAGCTTCGACGCGCTGCCCGCGGCCTGCGCCGAGTGGTGGAGGTCGACGAGCGGTTCGCGGGTTTCGGCGGTGTTGGCCGCCGGCTTCACGACATGGGGACTTCCGGGTGCTGCGCGCGCCCTGAGTCGACGCCGTATCGGTCGCCTGCGCCGGTGCAAGGGATGGGTTCGCGCGCTGCCTGGATTCGCGGGTGTCTTGGTCTCGCCCGCGCTCGAAGCGGGACTGCACCGGCGCCTTCGTCGAGACCGAGCCCTCGCCCGAGGGCTTCGCGACGGAACGCTTGCTCGACTTCGTCAGCGGACTCGGCGCGGCTTCGGGGTTGGCCGCGGCGATCGTCCCGGCGCCGGATTGGACGACGCCTTCGGCTCGACTCGTCGCTGTCCGCAAGGCGAGGACGACGTCGCTCCGCCGGTAGCTCGCTCCACGCGTGGCGCTGCCACCGCCGGCTGCTCCGCGGGATCAGCCTGCGGTTCCGGCTTCGAGGAGCGATCGACGGCTCCGACGCCTGCGCCTTCTGCTGCGGTGTCCTCGTGAGGCGAGCCCCGTTCGACGGAGGGGTCTGGTCGTTCGAAGGCACGGCCGCATCGACATTGGACGCGAAACCGCCCGCGGTCGATTGCGGCGCGTCCCGGCGCGCCGGTGTGCCGACGGTCGCCGGTCGAGTGGGGCGCTCACCGAGTCGTTCGCGATGGCAGCCCGGGGACGGGACTTGTGCTCGCGCGGGAACCTCGTTGCGCGCAGGCTCGCTTTCGCGCGATCCCAATCGCGGCCTGCTGACCGCGGCCGTCGTATCCGCGGATCTCCGGATCGGCTGGCGCGCAGCCGCGACGGGCTTCTCCAGTGAAGGCTCAGCCGGAGTCGGCGACGTCGTGCTCGAGGAGACGGTCGCCTTCCGATCCTCCGTGTTCATGCTCGTCGGCGGCGCCTCGATGTTCGTATCGGCGCGGTCGAGCGACGCCGGCTCGGCGCTCGCGATCGTCGCGAGGCCCGACGCCACCTGCGGCGCGCGGTGCGCAATCGGCGTGCGCTCCTCGGAGGGGATCGGCGCGGAAATCTGCGCAGGCGGCGGCGCGTCCGTGAGCGGTTCCGGCGCCTCAACCGGCGACTCGGCCTGAACCGAGGTGACAGGTTCACGCTCCACCGCCGCACGCTGGACGGAAATCGTCGGCGTCGGTTGCGTCGGCGCCGCGCTCTCCTCGATCGCTCGCGGGCCTTCCCCGAGGGGCGCGCGCTCGAACGACGCGACTCCGCGCGCCGTTTCCTGCTTCGGTTGCCTCGCCTCGATCGCGGGCGTCGCGGGCGCCCTACCCGCGCCGCGCGCGAGGAAGTTCGTGCGCGACGTCGATGCCGGCGGCTCCGACGGGTCGGCGAGACGGTTCGACGCTCCATCCTCGCTCGGAGCCGTCGAGCTCGGCAGGGCGCTCGAAGGCAACTCGGGCCTCGATGCCACGGTCGAAGCGTTGGTCGCAGGCATCCTCGAGCTCGGATCGACTTCGGTGCCCTCGGAGGCCGCAACGCTCGTGTCGATCGCCGTCATCACGTGCCGAGCCTCGGCCGCCTCGGCGGCAGCAGCGCCATCGAACGCGGAGAGGTTGGGAACGGCCAGCGATTCGCTCGATCCCGCATCGATCCGATCCGCGGGCGCGACCGGTGCATCGGGCTTTGCCAGTGAAGCCGGCACTCGAACGATCGCCACCGTCTCCGGCTCGCGCGCACGGCGGGACGCCGGCGAGAGGAAGAGCTCGGACAGTCGGATCGGCGCGCCTTGCGCCTCGGCTTCCGCCCAATGGAAGAGATCGCCGCTCTCGACCGCCGCGCCATCCGCGGTCGCGGGCGCGATGTCAGGAGCAGAGGAGGTCACCGGTGCCACCTCCATCGTCGACGCTTCCGCGAGCTGTACGGCCGGCAGCGTCGACGCGCTCGCGTCGCGCGTCGCGCCTCCCTGGAAGCTCATGACGACCGCTTCGGTCGGGACGAAGGAGGCACCTCGGCGAGCGCGGCTTCCGCGCCGGCGTCGAGGGTGAGCGCGAGAGAGTCGGTGCTTCCGTACTCGACGACACGGGTCAACGACTCGGTCGGCACAGGGACCGGCACGGGGGTCGGCTCGCTGTACTGCGCGTTCGTGCGCGGAGGAGCCGCCGGCGTCCCATTCAGCACGGGAACCCAGTGTCTCCGACAGCATCGTCGGGGCAGTGATCACTGTCGGCGGGTCGACCGCGGGGGCGACCTCGCGAGACGCGGGAGGCACGGGGACCTGGCCGTCGGTGCGCCGATGGCTGGGCTGCGCCGCGCCCACGCTCGGTGGCACGATCGCGTTGGTCGGTGGAGCGCTCGAAAGGTTCGGCTTGTTGGTCGTCGCGGGCACCGCGCCACTCGCGGTGTCGTCCACGGCCGGTGTGGAGGGCGCGGCCGGTCGGGCCGAAGAAGCCGACGGCGTCGACGCGACCGCGGCGGGCGCGTCCACCGGCGACACGGGTGACTCCGACTTCGCCCGCGGTGCGTCCGAGGGGACATTCGCGGGCGTCACGACGACATGCGTCACGCCATCACGCGTCTCGACGCGCGCGCTCACGGCCGTGGGAGGAGCAGACACGCCCAGTCGAGTCGGGGCCGCGATTCGCGCCGACGGAGACGCGATGACGGTCGACCCCGCCTCGGCGGACTGCGTCGTCGCGGACGCGAGGCTGGAGGTCTCGATCGGTGTGGCCTTCGCCGCACCGATGGGAGCGGCGGAGGCGACGCCCGACGCTCCGGTGACCGTCGATTGGATCGGCGTTGCGCTGGAAGGCGTCGCGCTGCTCGGCGTTTCACTGCTTCCGGCACCGCGCGCGGCGGGTCCGAGCGGCAAGCTCGCAGCTGTCGCCGCGGTCGGCGTCACAGCCATCAACCCGGTCACCGACGCCGGCGTCGTCGCCACGAACGCACCCCTCCGCCCCAGGCCGAGCCCACCGCTTCCGACCGCAATCGAGCTCAGTGCGCCGCGATCGCTCGCGGGCGACTCGACCGCGAGCGCTTCGCCGATCGCCGGAGCCGCAGCCTCGCCGTTCGCATCCTTTGCACCGGCTTCCGATCCCTCGCCGCTCGACTGCGACACCACCACGATCGGTCGCGCAGTGGTCAGAGACGAGAGCAGGCTCAGGAAGGGCGCACCGGCCGCGCTCGGATCGACCTCGGTCTCGCCCTCGGGCAGATCGGTCGCGTCCATGGCGTCGGCCGGGAGATCCGGTGCCTCCTTCGGCAGGGAACCACGCGTCACGCTCGGCCAGAAGCCGCCGCTCGGGATCTCGCTCATGGATTGCCTCCGGACTGCGGTTTGATCGAGGTGGGCGCGGATGCGCCGATCGGGGCCGAGAGATCTGCCATCGTTTCGGTGCCGATTCCCTGCATCGCCAGGCGCGCCATGCGCGAGGGATCGAGCTTCGACATGACGCGGCTGGCCTGCTTGGGCGTCATGCGGGTGAGCACCGCGTTGAGCGAGGCGTCATCCATCTGTTCCAGAATCAGCGCCGCCTCGTCGGGGAGCATCTTTCCCAGGAGCGCGGCCTGGCGCGTCGCCTCGCTGCTCTGCGTCTGCTTGAAATTGACCATGAGGCTATCGATGCTGCCGCGCAGCGTGCGGAGCTCCAGCTTCTCCTGATCGAGCATGGTGCGTTCGGTCTCGATCTGCGTGAGCAGGCCGCGAAGCGAGTCGGCGGGCGCATCGGCGGCGCTGGAGTCGGCCGCGCTCGCGGCCGGCTTCCTCCCCTCGACCGTGTCGGCCAAGCCGATCGCCTTCTGCTTCAGGATCGGAACGAGATAGCGCTGGGCCACGCCGGTCATGAACATGGCCGCGACCAGAAAGACCAGAAACGCCGAAAGCGAGATCAGGAAGAAGGCGGGGATCGTCCCCATGCCCTCCTCCGCTCGTCGCGTTCCGCGCTTGTCCGTCCGTGCCGTCATCGTCCCTCGACTCCTGGGTGGGTCGAGGCCGGATCAATCCGATCCGCCTCGACCGTGCGCGTCGGTTGCTTAGGCCGCCTGCCGTGGCGCCCGCATCCGACCCGCGACTTCGTCCGTCTGTCCCTGCTCCTCGCGCAGCACCTGCTGGATGAACTCGAGGTAGCGCCGCTCGCGCAGCTTCTCGACCGCCTCGGCTCGCCGCTTCGCCTCGAGCAGCTGATCCCGCTCCGACTCCACCTCGCGCAGCCAACCGCGAAGCTTCTCGTCCTGCTGGATGAGGGCGCCGCGAATGCGCGCCCGCTCCCGCTCGACCTCGAGGAGGTCGCTCACGTCGACCACCGTTCCGGCGGGACGGGCGCGGAAGCTCTGACGCATCGCGTCGACCAGCCGTCGCTGCGCTTCGCCCGCCTCGGCCAAGCCGCGTTGCGCACGCGCCAAGGTCGCCTCCCGCGACTTCACCTCCGTCTCGCGCACCTTCGACACTCCTTCGAGCGGGAAGCGGAACCTCTTCATCACACCCTCCTCTGGCCTCAGGCTGCCTTGGTGGCGGCTGCGCCGGTCGTGAGATCGAGCAGCCAACGCACCGTGTCCATGAACGGCGTTCCCTCGCCCTGAGCCTGGCGCAGAAAGCGCAGGATCTCGGGCATCCGATCGATCGCCTCGTCGGCCGCGCGATTGCTGCCGCGCACGTAGGCCCCGAGGTGGATCAAGTCTTCGACCTCGCGATAAGCGGCGAGCCACTCGCGGAGCTGGTAGGCGGCCTGCTGGTGCTCCGCGCTGACCACGTCGGTCATCACGCGCGAGACGCTCTCGAGCACGTCGATCGCGGGGTAGCGGTTCTGCACCGCGAGACGGCGCGAGAGCACCACGTGCCCGTCGAGCACCGAGCGCGCGGCGTCGCTGATCGGGTCGTTCATGTCGTCGCCTTCGACCAGCACGGTGTAGAGGCCGGTGACCGAACCGCGCTCGGCCGTGCCGGCGCGCTCCAGCAACTGCGGCATGAGAGCGAAGACCGACGGGGTGTAGCCCTTGGTGGTCGGCGGCTCACCGGCGAGCAGTCCGACCTCGCGCTGGGCCATGGCGAAGCGGGTGAGCGAGTCCATCAACAGGAGCACGTGCTTTCCCTGCTCGCGGAAGGCTTCGGCAATGCGGGTGGCGACGAGCGCCGCCTTCACCCGAAGGAGCGGCGGTTGATCCGAGGTGGCGACCACCACGACCGAGCGGCGCAGCCCCTCTTCGGTCAGATCGCGCTCCAGGAACTCCTTCACCTCGCGGCCGCGCTCGCCCACCAGCGCAACCACGCTGACCTCCGCCTCGGTGCGGCGCGCGATGGTGCCGAGCAGCACCGATTTCCCCACGCCGCTGCCGGCGAAGATGCCGAGGCGCTGGCCTCGACCGACCGTCAGCATCGAGTCGATCGCGCGGATGCCGGTGCCGAGCGTCTGCTGCACCCTCTCGCGCTTGAGCGGATGCGGCGGCAGGATCGAAACCGACGCGCGGCGCGCGCCGGTGAGCGGCCCGCGATCGTCGAGCGGGACGCCGAGCCCATCGATCACCCGTCCGAGGAGAGCGTCGCCGACCGGCACGCTCAAGGGACCGCCGCTCGCCAAGACCTCGGCGCCGGCGCGCAAGCCGTCCATCGCGCCATAGGCCATGAGCAGCAATCGATGACCGCGAAAGCCGACCACCTCGGCCAGGATCGACTCGCGCGAGCCGGGCGACGTGATCGGACAGAGCTCGCCCACCGCGGCGGGCGGACCGTTCGACTCGACCAACGGGCCCGCCACCATGACCACGGTGCCGGTCGGGCGCGCCAACTCGAGCGTGGCGAATTGCCCACGACGCGTAGCAAGGAGCCGTTCCACGTGCGCGCTCATGCCGCCTCCCGAACCTCGCCCTCGAGCGGCGCGATCTCCGATCGAGCGCGGGGGCGCGTCAACTCGGCCCGGACCAGCTCGAGCTGGGTGCCGAGGCGCGCGTCCCAATTCCCCTGCTCCGATTCGACCACGCAGCCACCGCTCTCGATGGTGGAGTCGGGGCGCAGGCGTAGGTTGGCGAAGGAGTCGGCTTCGCCAATCAGGCTCGGGTGCGTCTTCAAGTAGCCATGGTCGCGCGGCGAGAGGCGAATCAAGACCCGCTCGGCAGCGGCGGCGCGTTCCAGCATCTGGCGGATCAAGGGAACGATCGACTCGGGTGACTGCTCGATCTCACGACGCGCGATCACCTCGGCGACGTCGACGGCGAAGCGCACGACTTCCTCGGCGCTCTCGGTGAAGACGGCGGTGAACTCCTGCTCGAGTCGCTTGGCCACCCCGAGCCAGGCGGCGACGGCGCGGCGCGTTTCCTCTTCCAACTCCTGCTTCAAGGGAGCGATCTCGCGCCAGGCCTCTTCCTTCCCCGCGCGGTGCGCCTCGGCGCGCGCCGACTGCATCTCCTGCTCGGTGTAGCCCTGGATGACCGGCGGGGCGGAGCGGCGCGCCTCCTCTTCCGGGTCGGGCAGCAGGTAGATCTGCTCGTGCACGTGCGGCCTCGAGATGACGCTAGACAAGCTGGTCCCCCTGATCGCCGCGACCCAGGTGGATCTCGCCCGACTCGTCCAGTCGACGCACCGCGTCGACGATCTTGCGCTGGCACTCTTCGACGTTGCGCAGCGGCACCGGGCCCAGGAACTCGAGCTCGTCCTTCAGCATTTCCGCCGCGCGCTGGGAGAGATTGCGGAAGATCTTCTGCCGCAGGTCCTCGCTCGCGATCTTGAGCGCGAGGGCGAGGTCGCGGGAGTCGACCTCCTTCAGGATGCGTTGGATTTCCTTGTCCTCGAACCCGATGATGTCGTCGAAGACGAACATGAGGTTCCGGATCTGCACTGCCAGCTCGGGATTGTCCCCTTCGATCTGGCCGATGATGTTCTTCTCGGTGGAGCGATCGACCTGGTTCAGCATTTCGGCCACCGCCGGTACGCCGCCCAGTCGCCGCTTGGTCGCCTTGACCATGCCGGCGAGGTTCTGCTCGAGCACCGCTTCGATCTCGCGGATCATCTCGGGCGAGATCTGCTCCATGGTGGCGATGCGCGAGATGACGTCGGGCTGCACTTCGGGCGGAAGCAGCGAAAGCACCTTGGCCGCCTGCGAGCTCTTGAGCTGCACCAGGATCAAGGCGATGGTCTGCGGATGCTCTCCCTGGATGAACGAGAGGAGCTGATTGGAGTCGACGTCGTTCAGCATGTTCATCTGGAACATCTCGCCCGACGCGGTCAGCTGGATCTTCTCCAGCACTTCCTCGGCCCGCTCCGATCCCAGTGCCTTGACCAGGATGTCGCGCGCCACGTCGGGACCGCCGGCCGTGAGGTAGGCCTGGGCCAGCATCATCTCGTCGAATTCGCGGAGGATGTTGTCGCGCACCTCGCCCGGGATCTCGCCGAGGTTGGCCACTTCCATGGTCAGGCGCTCGACCTCCTCGGGGTGGAGGTGACGGAAGAGACGGGCCGCCGACTCGCTGCCCATGGCCACGAGCACCAGGGCCGCCTTCTGCGGGCCCTTCATGTACGCCGCTTTGGAATTCGCCTGCGCCATCGCCCCGCTCCTACATCGATTCCCGCAGCCAGATGCGGATCAGGCGCGAGAGGTCTTCCGGTTGTTCCTTGGAGAGGGCGACGAGCTTCTCCTGGATGAGCGCGTACTCACTGTTGGCCGACGGACCCAGCTCGAGCAGACCGGCCGGTCCTCCGCCGACCGTGACGTCGACCGCGCTCGTCCGCGTCTCCACCCCCGGCACCCGGCGCATCAGCCGCACCAGGAAGAGGAGGAGCGCCAGCACCAAGAGGAGCGAGCCCAGCTTCCCGCCGAGCTGCATGAACAGCTGCATCCGCTCGCTCTTCTCCATCTCCTTGCGCTCGCGGTCCATCAGCGAGGTGTCGAAGGCGACGTTCTCGACGGTCAGCTGATCGCCACGGGTCGCGTCGAAGCCGATCGCGGTGCGGATGATGTTCTCGTACTTCTTGAGCTCCTCCGGGCTCCGCGGGACGTACTCGCGCTGCCCCTTGCCCGCGTCCTTGTAGGAGCCGTCGACGAAGACCGAGGCGGTGAGCCGCTTGATCACGCCGGTCGGGCTCGAGACATGCTCGGTCTTCTTCGAGATCTCGTAGTTGGTGGTGGCCGACTCGGTGCGCTGCCCATCGCTGCCGGTCTGGTTCGTCTTCTCTTCCGAGCGCACCACCGGGTTGTCGGCGTCGTACTGCTCGGTGGTCGATTCCTTCTTCTCGAAGTTCATCTCGGCCGCGATCCGCACCACCGACTTGCCCGGACCCAACACCGTCTCGAGCAGGGTCTGCACCTTGCCGGTGAGCTGCTCTTCGAGTCCATGCACCAGGGCGATCTGATCCGAGGTCGCGCCGATCAAAGGATCCTGTCGCGGCTGCGAGAGGAGATTCCCCATCACGTCGAGGATGGTGACGTTGTCCGGCTTCAATCCCTCGACCGCCGAGGACACGAGGTGCACGATTCCGCGTACCTGCCCGGCGGCGAGGCGCGCGCCCGGCTTCATGCGCAGAACCACCGAGGCGGTGGTCGGCTTCTCTTCCGAGGTGAAGAGGCTCGGCTCCGGCATCACCAGGTGAACGCGCGCGGCCGAGACCTCATCGAGCGTCTGAATGGTGCGGGCGATCTCTCCTTCGAGCGCGCGGTGGTATTGCAGCTTCTGCACGAAGTCGGTCCAGCCGAGCTTGTTCGTGTCGAGCAGCTCATAGCCGGTGCCGGAGCCTGGGAGGCCCTGCCCCGCCAGGGAGAGGCGCGTCTCGTACACCTTGCTCTGCGGGACCAGGATGGTGCGACCGCCGTCCTTCACCTGGTACGGCACCTTGTCCGAGCGCAGTCGATCCAGGATGGAGGAGCCGTCGCTCGGCTCGAGGTTGGCGAAGAGCACGCCGTACTCCGGCTGCGCCGCCCAGTTGATCAGAAGCCCGATCAAGAGCACGAGGCCGGCCCCGAGCGATCCAAAGAGGACTCGCTGGTTCGGCGTGAGGCGCCGCCAGAAGGCGCCCAATCGGCTCATCAAATCCATCGCGTGCTAGCCCCTTCGTCCCGCTCGCGAACTACATCTGCATCCGCATGATTTCCTGGTAGGCGGTGACGAGCTTGTCCCTCATCTCCGCGACCAGGCGTACCGCGATGCCCGCTTCCTGCTGCGCCAGCGCGACCTGGTGCAGGTCCCGCACCTCGCCGCGCACGAACTGCTGAAAGACCTTGTCCGACTGGAGCGCGAGATCGTTGACCCCGCCCAAGAACTCCTTCATCGAGTCGGCGAAGTTCGCGCCGCCGCTCGCGCCAGCCGCGCCCGCGCCGAGCGCGTCACCGATCGAACCGTTCGCCCCTGCCTTCGGCTCGAGGCCCGGAATTTCAGTGGGCAGCTTGAGCGAGGTGCCGCTTCCGATGCCGTTCACCATGGCGTTCCTCCCGCGCGCCTAGCGCGCCAGGCTCAAGGCCCCTTCTGCCATCTTTCGCGCGGTCTGCAGCGCCGCCACGTTCGCCTCGTAGGCGCGCGAGGCCGCGAGCAGGGTCACCATTTCCTGCGCGAGGTCGACGTTCGGCATGCGCACCATGCCGTTCTCGTCCGCGTCGGGATGACCCGGGTCATAGACCGAGGGAAACTCCGACTGGTCCTCGCTCACCTTGCCGACCACGCCCAACGCGCTTTGCGCGAGCGGCGACTCGAGGCCGACCGGCTGGAGGTGCATGGGGTCGGTGCGATCGAGGCCGATGCCGGGAAGCGGCGCGGGCGAGGCGGAGAGCGTGGCCGGCAGCTTCTGCGCCTCAAGGCTCACCACCTGCCGGCGATACGGATCCCCGCTTTCCGTGCGGGTCGTGTTGAGGTTCGCGAGGTTCTCCGACGCCACGTTCATCACCGTCCGCTGCGCGATGAGGCCGGCGGTCGAAACGTCCATGCCCGCGAGATACGACACCTTCATGCGCCGCTACCTCGCTCAGGCACCCGGCCGGATCGCATCGCGGATCGCGCGATACTTGTTGGCCAGGAAGGATGAGAGCGCCGAGAAGTGGAGCGAGTTCTCCGCCATCTCGGTGGTCTCGCGTTCGACCGACACGTTGTTGACCCCGCTCCCCTCGGTGCCGTCGTTGCGCACGCGGGTCTTGGCCAAGGGCACGCTCGGCCGCGAACCGTCGAGATGCGTGGGGGAGGTGTGCGCGAGTCGGAGCTTCGAGTTGGTACCCGCGTCCTGCAGGTATTCCTCGAAGGCGACCTCGCGCGCCTGGTATCCAGGTGTTTGGGCGTTGGCGATGTTTGATGCGATGACCCGCTGGCGTTCGGTGGACGCATCGAGCGCGCCCTTCGCCTCCTGCCAGCTGCGATCTCCGAAGAGGATCTTCTGGATCATCCCTTGCTCCTTCGTCCTCGTCGCTCGTGCGACGATGCGTCGCGCCCCGGACCGTCTTCCTGCTTCATCCTTGTTGGCCGAGGCGGCCAAGCCACAGGGCCGGGAGCGAGGGGATTGCTCTCCCCGCTCCCGGTCACCCGGACCCAGTGGGTCGCGACCTAACTAGTAAGGGCGGTGCCAGTCGGGCACTTTCGCGAGAGCGAGTTCAGAAGGGGCTAGCCTGCTTGCGTTTGCGGTGGCGACGACGAGATCGCAAGGTGGGCAGGAAGATTCCCCCGGCAAGTTCTCCGGCAAGTTCTTCCCCAGCGGGCGGCAAGGAGTTCGCCTGTCCTCGAGGGGGCAGGCGGTCGCACCTCACTCGAAGAGATTGCCCGGCGCGAGGAGTCCCTTGGGGTCGAGCGAGACCTTGACCGCGCGCATCGCCTCGACTAACCAGCGCGGATAGAGCTCGGCGAAGAGGCGGCGCTTGAGCTTGCCAATGCCGTGCTCCGCGGAGAGCGCGCCACCCAGCTCGAGGGCGCGAGCCGACATGGCGTGGGCGGCTGCGAGCGCGCGCTCGAGCGCCTCGGGGGACTCAGCGAGACGATTGAAGTGCAGGTGCCCGTTCCCCGCATGGCCGTAGCCGGTGACGAAGCCGCCGAAGTGCTCCGCCGCGAGGCGGAACGATTCCTCGGTCATGAGCGGGAGGAGATCGAGCGGCACCGCGTAGTCGGTCGAGACCTTGCGTCCACCCAGTTGAGCCGCGCGCGCGCCGCGTTCGTTCATGCCGGCGGGAATGGCGTGGCGCAGGCGACGCAGCTCCTGCTTTTCGCTCGCGGTTCGCGCCACGATCGTCTCGTCGGCCAGGCCGCCCGCCACGGCGATCGCGCGGTGCCAGGCATCAAAGGCCTCGAGTTCGCGACCCGGCTCGCACTCCTCTTCGAATTCGATCGCGGCGCCGGCACCGGTCGGGATCCGAAACGCGCTCGCCTCCGGCGCGACCAGCGAGAGGGACGCCTCGTCGAATAACTCGAGGCAGCGAGGCGCGAGGGTCCCTTCCCTCCGCGCGAGGTCGGCCGCCAGCACGAACGCGATCGCCTCGTGCCGCGACGGAAAGAAGGCGAGCGCCGCGAAGTCACCCGGCGGAAGCGGCAGGCAATGCACCTCGACCTCGGTCACGATGCCAAGCGTCCCCTCCGAGCCGATCCAGAGATCGATCGGATCCTGGAAGCCGTGATAGCCGGTGGCGTTCTTGTTCGGGCCGCCGCGTCGCGGCGTGATCACGCTGCCATCGGCCAAGACCACGCGAAGCGCGTTGATCCAGGGCCGGGTCGCGCCGTAGCGGTAGGTGCGCGATCCGCTGGCATTGCACGCGACCGTTCCGCCGAGCGTGCACTCGTTCTCGCTGGTCGGATCGGGGGGATAGAAGAGGCCTGAGTCGCGCAGCTGCCGCTTGAACTCACCGAGGTTGATGCCAGGCTCGGCTCGGGCCACGCGCCGCACCGGGTCGACCTCGAGCAGGCGACCCATCGACTCGAGCGAGAGGGCGAGGCCGCGCTCGACGACCGAGGCGCCGGTCGTGCTGGAGCGGAGACCCTGCGCGGTCAGCGGCTCGCCGCGACTCGCCGCCGCCCGCACCAGCTCCACCACCTCCGACTCGCGCTCCGGTCGCGCGACGCCGGCGGGCTCGGCGCGAAGGCCCGAGGCGTCGGCGGCGTGGGCCGCGCGAACATCGGGATCCCGGGTCACGCGCGGATGAACGATCTCCTCCGATTCCATGCTTCGATCCTCGCTCACCAACCGACCAGGAGCACCACCCCGAGCACCGCGATGAGGGTGCCGATCGCGGCGCGACGAGGCAAGCGCTCGTGCAAGAAGCGCGCGGCGAGCGGCGCGACGAAGAGCGGCACGGTGCTGGTGAGCGCGCCGGTGACGGGCGGCGAGGCGCGATCGATCGCGATCTGAAAGAGAAGGAAGCCGATGCAAGAGCCGGCGAGGCTGGCGATCCACATGCGCGGCCGACCAAATCCGAAGGCCAACTCGCGGCCGAGCCCTGCTCCTCTCTGCGTCCAAAGCTGGTGCGCGAACAGCGCGACGAAGGCGGCAAGCTGCCGGAGGAGGGAAGTCTGTACGACCCCGACCTCGGCGATCGCCGTCTTCGCCACCACGATGCCGACGGCGTTGCACCCGGCCGAGGCCGCGCCAAAGAGCACGCCGCTCACGCGGTGCGCTTCGTCGACGCCATCGCCTCCCGGGCTCGCCACCACCACCAGCAGCACGCCGACGAGGGTCAAGCCGATGCCAGCGAAGCCGACAACACCGGGGAGCTCCTGACCGAGCATCCAGGCAAGGAACGCCGCGAGGATCGGATTGAGAAGCGCGAGGAGACTCGCCTTGCGCACGCCGATCCGTCGCATCGAGGCGAAGAAGCAGGTGTCGCCGATCGTGATCCCGAAGACGGCGGAGAGGGCGAGCAGCGTGAGCGGCTCGAGGCGCGGCACCGTGAAGGAGGTCCCGCCCAAGCGCATCGCGACCAGCACGAGCGCGAAGAAGCCGATGGCGAGCGACCCCTTCTGCAGCGTCATCACCGCGGGGCGCACGTGCTCCCGCTCGGCGGCGAAGAGCACCGAACTCACGCCCCACGAGCCGGCGGCCAGGAGCGCGGACAGTTCGCCCAGCGGCAGCGCCATCCTAGCCGTGGTAGCCGAGACGGCGGAGCGCGTCGTCACGTCGCCGCCACTTCGGCACCACCTTCACGCGGAGGCTCAGGAAGACCTCGCGGCCGAGGAACGCTTCGACCGCGGCGCGGGCATCGGCGCCCAACTCCTTGATCGCCGCGCCCGACTTCCCGATCAAGATGCCCTTCTGGGATTCGTTTTCGACCAGGATGTTCGCCTCGATGAAGTCCTTCCCCGCCGCCCGCTCCTTGAACTCCTCGATCTCGACCTCGGTGGCGTAGGGAATCTCTTCGCGGTAGCGCTCGAAGATGCGTTCGCGCACCAGCTCGGCGACGAAGAAGCGCTCCGGCTGGGCCGCGATCTGATCGGGCGGATAGAAGGGGATGCCGTTCGGAAGGAGGCGCACCAACACTTGGAGCAGCTCCGTCACCCCTTCGCCGGTGAGCGCGGAGATCGGCACCAGCTCTTCGAAGAGACCGCTGTCGTGGTAGGCGGTCAGGATCGGCAGGAGCTCGGCCTTTCGCGACACCGCGTCGGTCTTGTTGATCGCGAGCACCTTCTTGCCGCGCGCCGCGCGGATCGCGGGCAGCACCTCCTTGGGCGGCGCCGGCTCGACCAGATAGAGAACGACGTCCGACTCCGCGAGCGCGTCCTCCGCCTCCTTGATCATCGCGCGGTGCAGTCCGTAGCGCGGCTCCATGATTCCGGGGGTGTCGAGCAGGATCATTTGGTACCCCGGTCCGTTCAGGATCCCGAGCGTCTTCCGTCGCGTGGTCTGGGGCTTCGCCGTGACGATCGCGATCCGCTCTTCCAGAAAGCGGTTCATCAAGGTCGACTTGCCGACGTTCGGCTCGCCCACCAGCGCGACATACCCGGTCTTGCAGTCGAGGGGGGCATTCACCCCGCCCGTCTCCGCCTCGTTCATCTTCTCTCTCCCTCTTTCCACTGCAGGAGCGCACGCATGCCGGCCGACAAGATCGGGTCATCGCCGCGTGCCATCTCCTCGAACTCGTAGTCCACCGCGACGTCGGGGAGGACGCCGTGATTCTCGAGGTTTCGTCCCTCGAGGGTGGACCATCCGATCCGCGGGATGCGCACGCGCGATCCATCGACCAGCGTCAGTTCTCCCGCCGAGATCACCGCCCCCAGGGTCGGCCGCCCCACCAGCAGGCCACGACGCGTCGCGCGGATCGACTCCGCCAGCAACTCCGCGGCACTCCCCGTCCCTTCATCGATCAAGACGACCAGTGGACCGTCGGCGCGCACCGCGGGCGACAGCGTCCACTCCTCGCCGCGCGCGCGCTGTTCGACCAACGGACGCCGGAGCAGCAGATCCATCACCGCCTCGTGACCGAACCCGCCCGGGTTGTCGCGGAGGTCGAGCAGCAGTCCCTTCTCGCCCCCGCTCCGGCTAAAGAGCTCTCGGGTGAAACGCTCGATCGAACCAGAGTCGAGACGCGCGAGCCGAAGATACGACAGATCGCCGTGCGTGCGCCGCTCGACCGTCGCGCGGCGCGCGGCCGTCTCCGCCTCCTCGCGCAGCGCGGCGAGGGTGGCGTGATCGAGCAGCTGCACCTCCGCGCTCCGTTCGCGGCGTCCTGACTTGAAGCTCACCGTGACGCGACGACCTGCCTTGCCGTCGAGCAGCGCCTCGCTCGAGATCGCCGCGCCCAGCGCCACGCCGTCGATCGAAAGCAGTCGATCGCCCGCGGAGAGGCCCAGCTGATCGAGCGGTCCGCCCGCATCGACCCGCGTGAGGCGAAGCCCCGGGCCGCCTTCCTCCGCGCTCAGCTCCGCTCCGAGCCACCCGCCCGCGGTGCGCGTGGTGGTCGGCACCACCTCGTCGAGGTGCGAGGCGTTGAGTTCGCCGGTCATCATGCGGATCAGATCGGAAAGCTCCTCGCGCGTGGCGCAGCCCGGTAGCCGCGCGCGATACCGCTCCCGCATCGCGTCCCAGTTGACGAGGTGAAGGCCTCGATCGTAGAAGCCATCTCGAATCGCGCGCCAGACTTCGTCCAACATCTGCGCATCGCGAGCGGAGCGATCGTCGGCCACCGCGGCCAGCAGTGGGATCTCGCGCGTCGCTCCCGCCTCGAGCGCGAAGAGGCGGCCGAGCCGATCGAGCGCGTGGAGCCTTTCGCCTTGGGCCGCGACCGCGCGCGGATCGAATCCATCGTAGGTCAAGCGACGCGGCGCCTCGCCCCGCGCCCCGGCGAAGAGCTCCGGCCGGCCGTCGAGCGGCGCCGCGTAGAGCAGTTCTTCGCCCCGGATCCAGTAGTCGCCGCTCGGCGCGCGCAAGCCGGGCGTGGGGAGCGCCCGCCAGACCACGCCGTTCAGGTCGTACTCCAGATCGGGCGGATCCTTTGCCGCGCTCGAGTCGGCGAGCGCGAGGCGCGGCACCAGCGGCAGGCGCCAGATCGCGGTCTCACCGCCGCGATCGGAGAGGAAGTAGAGATCCCGTCCATCCGAACCAAAGCGCGGCTCGACATCCTGCGCCGGGTGGAGCGTCACGTTAATCGGCTGATCGGAGAAGAGCGAGAGAAGGAAGACATCGAACTGCCCCGAGGCGTCGGCCTTCGCGAAGGCGAGCCAACGGCTATCCGGGCTAAAGGAGAAGCTGGAGAAACGCGAGCCGCGCGCGAGCAGTCGATCGCGCCCGCCGTCGGCGTCGGCCAGGCGCAGCTCCTCGCCGTCGAAGGAGCGAAGGTAGGCGACGTAGCGATCGTCCGGGGAGAGAAGCGGCGCGCGCTCCTCCTCGCGCGCGGAGCGGAACGGACGCGGGTTGCCTTCGGAAGGGCGCGCATCGAGGTCCAGCCGAAAGAGGTCGAAGTTTCCCGCGACATCGCTGGCGTAGAAGAGGGTCTTCCCGTCGCGGCTCAGAGTCGGCTCGACATCGCGCGCTCCGCCGCGGGTCAAGGCGCGCGGCGCCCCTCCCCCTCCTGCAACCAGAGGTGACCGTCGATGACGAGAACGCGGCGATCGCCCGCTGCGACCAGCGCGGTCGCGCCGAGGCGAAGCGTGTCGACGTCGATCGTCGGCGAGGGCTCGGGCAGCGTCACCCTCGAGCGGCGTGGCGCGCGCGGTCGGGAGTTCGAGCCGCCAGATCCGCCCACCCCGTTCGTAGACCACCCGCTTACCGTCGGCCGAGAGGCTCGGGAAGCGGGCTCCATCTTCGGTGTGGCTGGTCAGTCTGGTCCGCTCGCCGCTCTCCAGATCGAGGCGAAAGAGATTCAAGGTGAAGGTCTCTTCGGAGGCGTAGAGCAGGCTCTTGCCGTCGGGGAACCACTCTGGCCAGAGATCCTGACCCGCGAATGTGGTGAGACGCGAGGTCCCTCCCCGCTCGAGGTCGGAGACCCAGAGGTCGGAGTCGCCGGCGCCGCGGTATCCCTTTCGCCACCACGGAACGTGCGAGCGCACGAAGGCCAGGCGCTTTCCATCGGGTGAGGCGACCGCATCGGTCGAGAGATCCTGCGTCACCTCCTCGACCTCGCCGCCTGCGATCGGCACGCGGTAGATGCTCGGTTCGTCGCGCCCGCGGCGGGCGTGAAAGAGCACCCACTTCCCATCGGCGGTCACGCCGCTCGGCCAATCGTCGGAGTCGAGCCAGGTGAGACGCGAGGTCGCGCCGCTTCCGAGATCGAGGCGAAAGAGGTCGTAGCTGCTCGCGCGGCGCGCCGCGAAGATCAGTCCGGTGCCCGAGCGTTCGAAAAGCGGTCGCCGTTCATCGGCCGGATCCTCGGTGACGCGGACCGCCTCTCCTCCTTCCCAGGGGACGATCCAGAGATCGCCACGCCAGGCAAAGGCCACGCGCGACCCATCGGGTGAGATCGCCGGCTGCCGGAGGTCGATCGACCAGGGATCGGGTTCGGCGGCCCGGCACCACATCGAAGTGAGAAGCAGGCAGATCGACGCGCAGAGCGCCGGGGTGAGAGTGCGCGACATCGCGGCTGACCTTGGCTCCTCACCCCGGGACTGTCCAGCGGATTCCAGTCAGGCGCGAGGCACGCGATCGTGTCTGGTGCTCGAGACGCTATACTCGGCCGGTCTGGCGCACGAACCAGGAAACGGAACCGGAGCACGCATGTCGGACGCACGCTACTACCGCAAGGGGCTCGGCAATCGCGATCGCGTGGTGCCGCTGCTCGAGGCGGACTACCTGAGCGGACTGGTCGAGTACTGGAAGGGCTCGGGCCATCGCGTGCGTCAAGGCGACACCGAGCTGCTCCTGGCCAAGGAGTTCGGCTTCTGCTACGGCGTCGATCGCGCGGTCGAGTACGCCTACGCCACGCGCGATCGCTTCCCCGACAAGCGCATCTGGATCACCGGCGAGATCATCCACAACCCTTGGGTCAACCGCCGACTGGAGGAGATGGGCGTTCGCTTCCTCCCGCCGCATGACTCCCCCGGGGATCGACTCGCCGAGATCGCGGCCGACGACGTGGTGCTCATTCCTGCCTTCGGCCTCGAACAGGACGACTTCCTTCGGCTGCGCGAGCGCGACGTCATCCTGGTCGACACCACCTGCGGTTCGGTGCTGAACGTGTGGAAGAGCGTCGAGCGGTACGCGCGCGACGGCTACACCGCGGTCGTGCATGGCAAGGTTGCGCATGAGGAGACGCGCGCCACCTGCTCGCAGGTGGGAAAGTACCCGGGCAGCCAGTGGCTGGTGCTGCGGGACAAGGAGCAAGCCTCCTGGGTCACCGATTTTCTGGACGGCACGCTGGCGAGCGGGGAACTCACCCGAAGGCTGGCCGGCTCACACTCGCCCGGCTTCGATCCGTCGCTTCACCTGGACAAGGTCGGCGTGGCCAACCAGACCACCATGCTCTCCTCGGAGTCGCTCGAGATCGCCGAGATGCTGGGCGCCGCGATGGAGCGCCGCTTTCCGCACGAACCCAAGCCCAGTCACTTCCGCTCCTTCGACACGATCTGTTCGGCGACGCAAGAGCGCCAGGATGCGGTGCTCGATCTGATCGCGGAGCGGATCGACCTCATGATCGTGATCGGCGGCTTCAACAGCAGCAACACGACGCACCTGGTCGAGATCTCCGCGCTCTCGACCCACGCCTACCACGTCGAAGATGCCAACTGCCTGGTCAGCCCGCAGTGGATCCGACATCAGCCGCTCGGTTCGCGCGCTCCGATCATGAGCGAGGGGTGGCTGCCGAGCGGACCGCTTCGGATCGGCGTGACCGCGGGGGCTTCCACGCCCAACAGCGAGACCGGGCGCACCATCGCCAAGCTGCTTTCCTTTCGCGGCGTCGGCTCCGAGACGATCGATCGGCTCTCGGCCGAGGGTGCGCGTCTGCGTGAGGAGGCGGAGGCCAAGGCGACGGAGGGGGCGTGATCACGCCACGGACCGCGCGTCGACGTTCGCGGGGGCGCGCGCTGGCCGGTCTGCTCTCCGCGCTCTCTTGCTCTCTCGGCTCGGCCGCCGGCGCGATCGAGGCAGCGCGACCCGTTCCGACGATCGACCCGAGCTGGGGCGGAGACGCGCCGGCTTGCGCCCATGCTCGCTTGCCGCTCCGTCGCGATCGCGCGCTCCCGGGCGCCCGGCGCGACGACCCGGGCAATGATCACGACGACTCCGATCCGCGCTACCTCGACTACGACTTGGAACACGTCGACCTTCGACTCAGGCTCGACTTCGATTCGGCCGCGATCGAAGGCGAAGTCCGCTTCCAGCTCCGCGCCAACCAAGGCGACCTCTCCGCGCTCCTCCTCGATCTGGTCGACACGATGGAGATCGACTCGCTCCTCTGCGCCGACCGTCCCGCGGCCTACACCCACGCGAATCGGCTCGTGGTGGTCGCGCTCGATCCGCCACTGCGGGCAGACGAAGAGACGACGGTCCGCATCCGCTATCACGGCACGCCGGAGTTCGACGGCTTCATGGGGCTTCAGTTCACCGAGCACGGCCCGCGTATCCCGGGGCCGACCACCCCCTCGGCCCAAACCTTGAGCGAGACCAATGCCGCCCCCGCCTGGTGGCCGTGCAAGGACGTCACCATCGACAAGTTCAGCATGGATTGCTGGCTCGACGTGCCGAGCGACTACCTCGCAACCGCCAACGGAACCTGGATCGACACGCAAGCGGGCGAGGAAGGGCGCCTCGTCTACCACTGGCGAGAGCGCTACCCGATCGCGACCTACCTGGTCGCGGTCAACGTCACCGACTTCGCGCACTGGGACGGCAGCTACCAACCGGTCGGCGGCGGTCCCGCCATGCCGGTCCGCTACTTCTGCTATCCGGAGAACGTGCGCTGGCGCGCGTCGCCTGGGCGCGCACTCCCGAGATGATCGCGGCATTCGCGAAGCGCTTCGGCGAGTACCCCTTCGTCGATGAGCAGTACGGGGTGGTCGAGTTCCTCTGGCCCGGCGCGATGGAGCATCAGACGCTCACCAGCTACGGAAGCTACCTCCTCCACGGTGACCTCGCCGACAACGAGCGGGTGGTATCGCACGAGCTCGGCCACCAGTGGTTCGGAGACCTGATCAGTCCGGGCACCTGGGACGACATCTGGTTGAACGAGGGATTCGCCGTCTACTGCGAGGCGCTATGGCTCGAGGTTTCGAGCGGAATCGGCGCGTATCGCGAGCACCTGCGGTCGCGTTCCATGCCGGGGGGGCGCGAGTTCAACGGCTCGGTCTACCGACCCGATTACACCTTCAACTCGACCGTCTACTGAAGGGAGCGTGGGTGCTGCACATGCTGCGGCACCTGCTCGGGGACGAGACCTTCTTCGCCTCGCTCAAGAGCTACCGGTTGAACCGCGCGCACGATCACGCCACGACCGAGTTCCTCTGGCGAGAGCTGGAGCGCACCAGTGGTCAGCGCGTGAAGCCCTTCTTCGACGCTCTGGTCTACGGGCGGGGCCGGCCGAACTACGCGCGCTAGAGTGGTCGACAACCCCGCGCGAAGGGGGCGTCTGGCTCGACCTCAAGCTCGAGCAGCTGCAAGCGGAACAGGTCTTCCCGATGCCGGTCGATCTGGTGGCACTCTTCGAAGGCGCGGCTCCGGAGACCTTGACTGTGGTCGACACGCTGCGGGTGGTGAGCACCCGCCTGCCGCTCGCACAGGCCCCGGTTCGTCTGCTGGTCGATCCCGACGATTGGATCCTGAAGCGCGTCGACTATGTCGCTGGGCCGACCGGGGTGGAAGAGGACGAGCAGTCGGCGCGCGTCGACTGGTCGGTGCTCAGCGTCTCGCCGAACCCGTCCCGCGCGATCACCCGCGTCGTCTTCTCGCCGCCGGTCGGCACCGCGAACATCGTGCCGAGCTTTCACGTGGTCGACTCGAGCGGGCGCGCCGTTCGCGAACTCACCCTCGCCTCGAGCGGCAACGCCTGGCAGCTCGACTGGGATGGACGCGACGCGCGGGGCAGCGCCGTGCCCCAGGGGGTCTACTTCCTCGCGGGAAGCGGAAGTCGCGGTCCCTTGATCAAGCTGCTTCGCCTTCGATGAGCCGGAGCGGTGATCCGCGCATGGGGCCCAAGGCCTGCGCCTCCTTCCGCCAACGGCTCCTCGCCTGGTACGACCGCGCGCGACGCGACCTTCCATGGCGGCGCACGCGCGACCCCTACGCGATCTGGGTGAGCGAGGTGATGCTGCAGCAGACGCGCGTCGAGGCGGTGATCCCCTACTACGAGCGTTTCCTTCGCGCCTTTCCCACCCCGCGGGACCTGGCCGCCGCCCCGGAGGAAGAGGTGCTGGCACTTTGGTCGGGGCTCGGCTACTACTCCCGCGCGCGGAATCTGCGCGCGGGCGCCGGGCTGATCGCGGAGCGCGGCGAGTTTCCGCGCGAGTGGGACGAGGCCCGCGCCCTCCCGGGGATCGGCGACTACACCGCCGCCGCGGTGCTTTCGATCGCCTTCGATCGACCGCACGCGGTGGTGGACGGCAACGTCGCGCGCGTCCTCGCGCGGTGGCTCACGCTCGATCCGCCCCACGATCGACCCGCTTCACTCAAGTCGCTCGCGGCAGAGTTGCTCGACGCGGCCCGACCCGGCGACTGGAACCAAGCAATGATGGAGCTGGGCGCGACCGTCTGCACGCCGCGCGGCCCGAGCTGCGCCGACTGCCCCGTCGAGGCCGACTGCCGCGCGCGCGCAACCCAGGCGATCTCACGATATCCGCGACCGCGCGCACGTCCCACGCCAGTCGAGGTGCGAGGCGCGTTGCTTCTGCTCCGCGATGCGCGCGGTCACCTCTACTTGGAGCGCGGACGATGGCGCCTCCTCCCGACCCTCTGGATCCCGCCGGTTCTGGAAGGCCTGAGCATCGAGGCCACGCTCTTCGCGGAAGCGCGATCGAAGTCCGAGGGCTGGCAGCAAAGCCTGATCTTGGGTGGCAGGTCGGCGCTCGACGCGATCCTCGCCCGCTCGAGCGCCACCACGATCGGCGTGTTACAGCACAGCATCACCCACCACAAGATTCGGCTCGAGGTGGCGCGCGTCGAGTGTCACGCGAGCGGCGTCGATTCCGAGGAAGGTCGCTGGCTCAGCACGGAGGAGCTGAGTCGACTGGGGCGCTCCTCCTTGCTCCAGAAGGCGCTTCGTGTCGAGGAAGGTTGGTCGCGATGAGGCGAGTGCCGATCTTGCGCTGCCCCGCCTGTGTGATCGCGCGCACCAGGGATTGGATCGCGATCGACAAGCCGAGCGGGTTGCCCAGTCGGCCGGCTCCAGGCCACGAATCGTCGGCGCTCCGGCAGCTGGAAGCGTGGCTTGGCCCGGAGACTCGCCCCGGAGTGGTTCATCGGCTGGATCGCGACACCTCGGGGCTTCTGCTCTTCTCGCTCGCCCCGCGGGCATCGCGCGCGCTGGTCGCGGCGTTTCGCGCACACGATCCGAAGCGAGTACTCGCGTGGGTGGAGGGAGCGCCGCGTCCCCGCCGCGGCACGATCGATCTCGCGCTCACCCGCGGTAGCTCGGGAAGGGTCGTGGTCGATGCGCGGGGGCGCGCGCCGCTCACGCGCTACGAGACCTTGCGGCGACGCGGCCGCTTCTCGGAGTCTCCCGCTTGGAGCCGACCACGGGACGCATGCACCAGCTCCGCGTGCACCTCTCCGCCCGGGGGGACGCCGATCGCTGGGGACAGGATCTACGGGTCCGGGCGGAGGCGGCACCCCCGCCTTCTGCTCCACGCAGGACGACTCCCGCTCCCCGCGGTGATCGGCGAGCTCGACGCCCGGGACGAGGAGGAGGGAAGCATCCGAGCGGTGGTGCGAGACTCGAGCGGCCGCGTCGTGCCGCGAGCCCGCCCTCCCGACTTCGACGCGCCTCGCCGACTAGGCCGGCGTCGCGCGCACATCGGAAGCTGGCTCGCGGCGAGCTGCGGCGAAGCGCTGATGAAGGCGCGGCTGCTCGACAACTCCGGTGGAAGGTGGCGTTGATCACGCGCTTCGATTCGATCGCCACCGGCTCGCCTTCATGCCGCGCGAGCACCGGAACACCTCTGGGCCGATTTCGCGGATTCGGGGCGCGCGAACAAAGACCATCTCGATCTCCTCCCGCGCGCCGTCGCCGACCGCCATCTCCCCCGCGTCCGACGAAGCTGTCGACCTGACGACCGTGGCATTCCGTTCGACCGAGCAGTCGAGGAGCGCCAGGCCCCGCTGCGGCGGCGCGGCCGGCCTGCGCGCGAGCAGGATCAGTCCCGCGCAGGTCCCGAGAGCGCGCCGCCCCGCCGCGCGAAGTCGACGATCGCCGCCTCGAACTGGAAGGGCTCCATCAGTCGAAGGAGCGCCGTGCTCTCTCCTCCCGGGATGACGAGGCCGACCAGCCCTTCGAGTGCATCGGGGCGCCGCACCTCGCGCGGTGCCGCGCCCACCAGCTCGAGCGCACGCGCGTGCGCCGCAAAGTCACCCTGCAGCGCCAGCACGCCGATCGGCGGGCCGGGCATCACCATCCGCGCGTGGCCAGTAGGTCGCGGTCCTCGAGGGTGCGGATGTCGATTCCGACCATCGGCTCGCCCAGTCCTTCGGAGAGGCGCGCGATCGTGTCGGGATCGTTGTAGTGGGTCGCGGCCTGCACCATCGCCTTGGCCCGCTTGGCCGGATCGCCCGACTTGAAGATGCCCGATCCGACGAAGACCGACTCGGCGCCCAGCTGCATCATAAGGGCGGCGTCGGCCGGCGTGGCGATGCCGCCCGCGCTGAAGTTCGGCACCGGGAGCTTGCCGTTCTTGCCGCACCAACGAACGAGTTCGAAGGGGGCGCCGATCTCCTTGGCCTTCGCCATCAGCTCCTCGTCGCGAAGGATCGTGAGCTCGCGCAGTCCGCGCATGATCGCTCGCATGTGCCGCACCGCCTCGACCACGTTGCCGGTGCCGGCCTCTCCCTTCGTGCGGATCATCGCCGCCCCCTCGCCGATTCGACGCAGCGCCTCACCGAGATCGCGGCAACCGCAGACGAAGGGAACCTTGAAGGCGAACTTGTCGACGTGATGCGCTTCGTCGGCCGGCGTCAACACCTCGCTCTCGTCGATGAAGTCGACGCCGAGCGACTGGAGCACCTGCGCTTCGGCGAAGTGGCCGATGCGGCACTTGGCCATCACCGGGATGGAGGCGACCGCCATGATCTCCTTGATCTTGGTCGGGTCGGCCATGCGCGCGACACCCCCGTCGCGGCGAATGTCGGCCGGCACCCGTTCGAGCGCCATCACCGCGACCGCGCCCGCGTCCTCGGCGATCTTCGCCTGCTCCGCGTTGGTCACGTCCATGATCACGCCGCCCTTCAGCATCTCGGCGAGACCGGTCTTGAGCCTGAGCGATCCGGTTTCCATGGTGATCCTCCTCTTAAGGTTCGACTGTCAGGGTTCGATCGTCGCGGCTCGCCGCCATCAGAAGAACGGCCGGCTGGGAACCAACTCGGCCCGCTCGGCGCAGTGCGCGCGGAGCAGCCGACCGAGGATCTCGATCCCGCGTTCGATCCGCTCCTCCGTCTCGCGCACGTAGGAGAGGCGAATGTGCTGCGCCCCACCGCCGTTCGGGAAGAAGAGGAAGCCTGGACTGAAGTCCACTCCCTCCGCCCGCGCCGACTGCAGCAGTTCGAGCGAGTCCGCCTCTTCCGGCAGGGTGATCCAGACGGTGAGTCCGCCCTCCGGCTCGGTCCAACTCACGCCCGGCGGGAAGTGGCGCTTCATCGCGCCCAGCATCGTCTCGAGTCTGCGGCCGTAGATCCGCCTCACCTCCTCGACGTGACGATCGAGTCGTCCGCGCCGGCAGAAGCGAAGCATCGCGTGCTGCACGAAGAGCCCGCTCGAGAAGTCGGCCACCTGCCTTAGCTCTCGCATCGCGGAGAGGAGCGGCCGCGGCAGCACCAGCCAACCCAGCCGCAGTCCGGGGAAGAGGATCTTGGAGAAGCTGCCGAGCAGCACCACTTGATCCTCGCGATCGATCGCCTTGAGCGGCCGACGCGGCGCGCCGCGATAGGACGATCGCCGTCGAACTGATCCTCGATGATGCGCACGCGATGCTTGCGGCACAGTTCGAGGAGCGGCTCGAAGCGATCCTCGGCCAGGCATTGCCCCGTCGGGTTCTGGTAGTTCGGCATGAGGTAGAAGAGCCGCGGCTCGCTGCTCCGCAGCGCGCGCCAGGGCGTCGAGACGAACGCCGCCCGAGTCCATCGAGACGCCGAGCGTGCGAGCGCCGAGCGCCTGGAAGAGTCGAAAACCGTTGCTGTATCCAGGCCTCCACCAGCACGTCGTCGCCCGGCGCGATCAAGAGTCGCGCGATCAGATCGAGTCCCCGCCGCGAGCCGTTCACGATCATGATCTGCTTCCGGGGTCGACCACGACGCCGCTGGGCGCGAAATGCTCGGCCACCCATTCACGGAGCGGCGCGAGTCCTTCGGGCGAAGTCGAGCGCGCTCGCGCCCTGCTCGCGAAGCACCTCGTTCACGCACTCGCGGAACTCCTCCGCAGGGAAGTGACTCGGGTCCGCGGTCGCGCCGGTGAATCGGATCCACTCGGGATCGGGGCGGTTGCGATGCAAGAAGCGCCAGACCGGTGACGGCTCGGGGCGCGCGCGCATCAGCTCGTCCCAAGAGAAGCCGACCTCGTCCGAGCCATGTGCGTTGGTCGCGGGCTCCTTGCGCTCCTCTCTCGGCGAGACGCTGCGATCGCCGCGCACGAAGGTCCCCTGCCCCACGCCGGCAGTGAGCAACCCTTCGTTCGCGAGAAGGTCGAAGGCCTGCACGACCGTCTTCCGATGAACGCCGAGCTCCTTGGCAATCGTGCGCGTGGCGGGTAGCTTGGCGCCGTGCGACAAACGACCGGCGCGGATCTCGACGCGCACGGCGTCGGCGATCTGCTGGTACAGCGGAACCTCGATCGAGCGGTCGAGGCGAATCGAGAGGTCGTGAACCATAAAAAGAGGACTCCGCTGGATTCTCGGATGACGGAGCCAATGCGCGGGTCCATTCAGTGCACCGGGACCGCATTGGAGCCTGCGATGGCCCAGAATATCGACCACTTTCGCGGCTCGTCAACTAAGATTTCGGTCAACCCCTCAGCCAAATAGAGTCCAAATTGGACCCATCACACACCAAACTTCCTGAGTTGGACCTGCTGGTGATCGGCGCCGGCGCGGCTGGGCTCTGGTCCGCGCTCTGCGCCGCGCGGCAGCTCGAGCGGCGCGGGCTCTCGCCCACCGCGCTCCGGATCGCCGTCTTCGACTCGAGGGAAAAGTACGGCGCAAAGATCCTGATGTCGGGTGGCACGCGCTGCAACCTGACCCACGTCAAGGTGACGGCGGAGGACTACCGCGGAGGCAACCGCAACATCGTCGCGCGCGTGCTCCGCGCGCAGCCGGAGGTCGAATCGCGGCGCATCTTCGAAGAGGACCTCGGCCTCGCGACCAAGACCGAACCGAACGGCAAGGTGTTCCCCGCCGACGATTCCGCGCGGTCAGTGCTCGCCGCCATCGTGCGGGGACTCGAGCGAATGCAGATCCCGATCTTGGGCGGGCGACGTTGCGTCGGTCTCGATCCCGACGCGAACGGCATCCGCGTCCTTTCGTCGATGGCGGGTGAGGCGAACGAAACGCTCGAGACGCGCGCGCGTCGTGTCATCCTGGCCACCGGCGGGCTGTCCTTCCCCAAGAGTGGAAGCGACGGGCTCGGACTGTCTCTGCTCGCGCGGCTGGGCCACACCGTCGTGCCGCCGGTGCCCGCGCTCACGCCGGTCGTGCTGCGCTCGCGCTTCCACACGGAGCTCGCGGGCATCGCCAGTCCCGTCGCGCTTTCCTACTTCGAGGATGGCGCGCTTCGGCATCGATGCGAGGGCCCGATGCTCTGGACGCACTTCGGCCTGAGCGGACCCGCGGCGCTCGATGTGAGCGGTCCTTGGGCGCGAGCGCGCGTCGATCGCCCCAACGTCGCGCGCGAGGTGCAGTGCAACTTCTGCCCCGAGGAAACCGCGGAGTCGCTCGACGCGCGGTGGCTC
>JAXLXQ010000003.1:0-184354 GCA_046327845.1 Candidatus Eiseniibacteriota bacterium
CGGTCAATCCCGCGGTCGCCTTCGCCACCACCGAGAACCGCTACATGGTGGTGTGGTCCGGCGACGACAACATCGCGCCCTTGGTCGAGGGAGAACGCGAGATCTTCGGCCAGTTGATCGATGCAATCACCGGGGCGGAGACCGGCACCAACGACGCTCGCCTGAGCACCATGGGCCAGGACGGCGATCCCAAGTGGGACGCGCGCAATCCTTCTGTCGGCTACAGCGCGGCGCAGAAGGAATTCCTGGTCACCTGGGCGGGCGACGACAAGGGAGGCGGCCTCGACGCCGGCGAGTTCGAGATCTTTGGACAGAGGGTCAGCGCCACCTCGGGTGCCCAAGTTGGCACCGACGACTTCGTCATGAGCGAGATGGGTCGCCCGGGCTTCACCAACGTCGGCGCGGCCGAGCCGGTGGTCGCGGTCAACACCTCGGCCGCCGAGTACATGGTCATGTGGCACGCCGACCAGGACACGCTTGGCCTGGCGGATGACGAGTTCGAGATCTACGGTCAGCGCATCCGGGCCTCGAACGGTAACGAGCTCGGCACGAACGACGCGCGCTATAGCGACATGGGTCCCGATGGCGACATCGACTTCGACGCGCGCTCGGCTCACCTGGCGTACAACCCAACCCGCAACGAGTACCTCGTGGTGTGGGAAGGGGACGACAACACCGCGCCGCTGGCGGAGGGCGAGACCGAGATCTTCGGCCAGCTGGTGGATGCGGGCACCGGCGCGGAGTTGGGCACCAATGACTTCCGCATCAGCGACATGGGGCCCGACGGCGACGCGAGCTACGACGCGCAGAAGCCGACCGTGGCCTACAACTCGGTCAATCATGAGTACCTCGTGGTCTGGTCGGGCGAGGACAACACCGCCCCGCTGGTGCGCGGCGAGTTCGAGATCTTCTGCCAGCGGCTCGACGCGGTCAGTGGCGCGCAGCTCGGCACCAACGACTTCCGCATCAGCGATATGGGTCCGGACGGCGACGCCAACTACGACGCGCTTTCGCCCGCGGTGACCTACAACCCGGCGCTCAACCAGTACCTCGTGGTCTGGGAGGGAGACGACAACTCGGGCACGACGGTGGAGGGAGAGTCGGAGATCTACGGTCAGCGCCTCGCCGGCTCGACCGGCGCCGAGCTCGGCACGAACGACTTCCGCATCAGCGACATGGGGCCGGACGGCGACATCAACTTCGACGCCCTCGTCCCCGCGGTCGTCTGCAACACCGTGGGCAATGAGTACCTGGTCGCCTGGGCGGGTGAGGACAACACCGGGCTGATGGTCAGCGGCGAGTTCGAGGTCTACGGCCAGCGTCTGAGCTCGGTGGGCGCGGAGATCGGCACGAACGACTTCCGCATCAGCGACATGGGCGTGGATGGCGATCCGCTCCTCGACGCATTCGCGCCGGCGATCGCCTTCGACGACGTCGACAACCAGTATCTCGTGGTCTGGCATGGCCAGAACAACATCGGGATCCTGGTGCCGGGCGAGACGGAAATCTGGGGCCAGCGGCTGAGCGCGGCCGGCGCGGAGATCGGCACGAACGACTTCCGCATCAGCGACATGGGTCCCGATGGCGACGGCACCTTCGACGCGGTCTATCCCTCAGTGGCCTATGACCACAGCACCAATGAGTACCTGGTGGTGTGGGAAGGCGACGATGACACCTTCCCGGTCGTGAACGGCGAGAACGAGATCTGGGGACAGTTGATCGCGGCCAACACCGGCGCGGAGCTCGGCACGAATGACTTCCGACTGAGCGACATGGGTGTCGACGGTGACGGCTTCAGCGACGCATCGGTTCCGTCGGTCGCCTACGCCGGTCTCTCCGGAGCAGTACCTGGTGATCTGGCACGGCGACGATCAGGCGCCGGGCATGGGCCCGGACGAGTTCGAGATCTATGGCCAGCGCTTCGCGCTCACCATCCCGAGCGCGGTTGGCGATGGGACCATCGCACCGATGATGCACCTCGCGGTCGGTCCGAACCCGGCGCGCGCCCACGTGCACGTCCAGCTCGCCGGCGTCGCGGCCGGCGCGGTCGAGATCACGCTCTTCGACATCAGCGGTCGCGAGCGGCTCGAGCGTCGACTGACCCTGAGCAACGGCGAAGGCGGAGTCGACCTCGACGCGCGTGACCTGCCGGTGGGGGTTTACATCGTGCGGGCGCGGGCGGCGAACGCCACCGCGTCAGAAAAGCTGATCGTTACCCGCTAGGGCGAGGAGGCAGGGCGATGAAGAGGAGTTCTCGGTTGCTTCACGATCCCCGATGGTTCGAACGGGGGCTTCTCTTCACGCTCGGCGCGCTTCTGCTGAGCGGGCCCGTCCAGGCGGCGAGCGTGGAGGAGGACGACGAGGAGTCGATCCCTTCCGACATGAGCTTCTCGGTGCCGGCGGAGGTGCTTGCGGCGAAGAAGGACCTGGCGGGACAGAACGGGTTCTCGCTCCTGTTCGGTGCCAGCGCCTTCGTCGGGACCGACGCGAACATCTACCGCAGCCCGACCTCCTCGGAGCACGACAGTCGCGCCTGGGGCAACTGGGGCTACCTTCGGAGCGACGCCCGCTGGAAGCGCAACCGGATGCTCACGACGGTGAACTGGAAGCAGACCCAGTACCCGGGGCACTCCGCGGTGAACGCCAACTACGGGCACGTGAGCAACTGGATCTCGCGCCCGCTCGGGCGCCGCTTGGGCCTTGAGATCGACCTCGACCTCAGCCATCAGAATGACGACGCCGTGCGGATCGACGGCACCAAGTACGACCGCCGCTATGGCTACTGGCGCTCGAGCGCCGAGGCGGTGTTGGAGTGGAATCCCGGCCGGCACCATCGCCTCCGCCTCTCGGGCGAGGGACTACGCAAGAACTACGACGAGACCCCCGCGCTGAATTCGCTCGACTGGCACCAGCTGGCCGGGCGGGCGGAGTACCGCTATCGCTTCGCTTCCTCGCACTACCTCGATTGGGGCTATGCCGTGGCCAGTCGTCGCTACCGCGAGGAACCGGCGTCCGTTCGCGCCGGCGATGAATTGCCGACCAACCCGAGCGAGCATCATCGCTATCGCGAGGCGACGGTCGGCTACAACCTGCCGATCGCCAGCGGGGCGAGCCTGCACTCGTCCTTCGTCTACTCGGACAAGCGGGATCTCTTCCAGGGCTACGAGAACTTCCGGCGCCGGCTGGGCTCGGTCGGGGTGGACCTCCGCGTGACGTCAGCACTCAGCCTGAGCGCCGATGCCGAACGCGCCGGCACCGACTACGACCACCTGCGCGGCGACCATGGTCAGGCGCTGCGCTACGACACGTGGGATCTCAGGCTGGGCAGTCGCCTCCGTGGGAATCAGAGCTGCTGGCTCTTCGGCAGCGTCGGCTACTACGAGCGTCGCTCGAACGGTCGTTCGGCACGCTCTACCGCGACTACCACGGGATCCTCACGCGGCTCGGCCTGAGCGTCTTCGTCTAGCTCCGCTGCACGATTCTCGATCGATGGGGAGTCCGTCGGGAGAGGGTCGGCGGAAGGCGGACGGCGCGCGTCCGAGACAGACAACGCGGGGCGCGCGCCTTGGCGGCGCTGCGCGCGAGACGCTGGGGAGGCCGAGGGGTGCTGCGCCGCGCGGCGCCGACACCGCCTTCCGCCGACCCTCTCCCGACGGGCGCCACCCACGTGAGTTCGAGGCCCGCGATGGCATGTAGCGCGGGACACGGCCACCCGTCACAGATCACTCCGGTCCCACTCTGTCCGGATTCTGTCTCAGTGATTGAAGCTTGACCTTCGCGAGAAGAATCGCTTCAGTAGCTCGGGACGAGTACCCGATCTGCCTAATGTCCAGTGGGACCGGGTCGGTGACAGGGTGGGGTGAGGATGGGAAGTTCGAGCGGTAGCACGGTTCCCTCCAGGGTCGCGGGGCGTGGGCTTCGCATCTTCGGCGCGATCTCCGTGATCGCGCTTCTCGCTCTGTTGATCTTCCTGCGCCAGCCGAGTGCCCGCGCCACCGATCCTCCTCCGCCGCCCGGCTCCGAGACCTGCCTCGACTGCCACGAGATCGGCGTTCCAGCCCGCGATCGCGTTCCGGGTGAACCTCCGCGCATCGACGCAGCCGCCTTGGCTTCCTCTCCGCATGCCGAGGTCGAGTGCGTCGCCTGCCACAGCGACCTCGAGGGAGTGGAGCTGCCGCACCCGGAGAAGCTCCAGCCGGTGCAGTGCAGCAACTGCCACGACGACGTCGAGGGGCAGTACGACCTGAGCTTGCACGGCCGCGCGGTCAAGCGCGGGGATCCGCTCGCGCCGCGCTGCACCACCTGCCACGGCTCCCACGACATCCGGCGGAGCAAGGATCCGCTTTCGCGCACCACCACGATGAACATCCCGGCGCTCTGCGGCGGTTGCCACCGCGAGGGCTCGCCGGTCCAGCTCTATCGCGCGATTCCGCAGGACAGCATCCTGACCAACTACTCCGAGAGCATCCACGGCGAGGGGCTCTACAAGAAGGGGCTGGTGGTCTCGGCGGTCTGCACCAGCTGTCACACCGCGCACCAGGTGCTGCCACACACCGACCCGACCTCGTCGATCTCGCGCGAGAGGATCGCCGGTACCTGCCAGCAGTGCCACGCGCAGATCGAGCGCGTCCACCGCAAGGTCATTCGCGGCGAACTCTGGGAGAAGCAGCCCCACCTGATTCCGGCCTGCGTCGACTGCCACTCGCCGCACAAGGCGCGGAAGGTCTTCTACACCCAAGGCATGGCCGACCGAGACTGCATGAGCTGTCACGAGAAGACCGACCTCGTGTCCCAGTCGGGCATTCCGTCCGCGCGGCTACACGTCTCGGCCGACAGCCTTTCGCACTCGCGCCACTCGCGCGTTGCCTGCGTGCAATGCCACACCGAGTGCTCGCCCTCGCTCGATCGGCCCTGCACCACCGTCGCCCCGAAAGTCGACTGCTCGATCTGCCATGCCGCGGTCGTCGACGTGTACAAGAAGAGTACGCACGGCAAGCTGGCAGCGGCGGAGAGTCCGGACGCGCCCACCTGCCGCGATTGCCACGGGGATCACGGCATCCTCGGCCGAAGCGATTCCGCGTCCCCCATCTTCCCGCGCAACGTCCCGACACTCTGCGGCCAATGCCATCGCGCAGGACAGAAGGCGGCGGTGCGCTACCAGGGCGACCAACAGGGGATGGTCGAGCACTACGCCGAGTCGATCCACGGGAAGGGGCTGCTCGAGAGCGGGCTCACCGTGACGGCGACCTGCGCGAACTGTCACACGGCCCACGGCGAGCTGCCGGCCAACGACCCCGAATCCACCGTCAATCCGGAGAACGTCGCCAAGACCTGCGCGCAGTGCCACCGCGGCATCTACGAGCAGTACGCCAACAGCGTCCACTCCGAGACGGTGACCAAAACCAAGGAAAAGCTCCCGACCTGCGCCGACTGCCACTCGGCCCACGAGATCCAGCGCACCGACGAGAGCGACTTCAAACTCTCGATCATGAATCAGTGCGGCAAGTGCCATGGCGAGATCGCGAGCACCTACTTCGAGACCTACCACGGCAAGGTTTCGAAGCTGGGTTACGTCAAGACGGCGCGCTGCGACGATTGCCACGGCGCCCACAACATCCTTCCCCCGTGGACTCCCAAGTCGACGCTGAGCCGCGAGAACATCGTCAAGACCTGCGCGCAGTGCCACCCGGGCTCGAACCGCCGCTTCGCTGGCTACCTGACCCACGCGACGCACCACGACGCCAAGAAGTACCCGTTCCTCTTCTACACCTTCTGGGGGATGACCGGGCTGCTCGTCGGCACCCTCACCTTCGCCGGGATTCACACGCTGCTCTGGCTACCGCGGTCGCTGCAGTACCGCAAGCAGGTGAAGGCGGCGGAGGCGCACGGCTCGACCCAGTACGTGCGGAGGTTCAAGCCGTTCTACAGTCGCCTGCACCTGATGGTCATCGTGAGCTTCCTGGGCCTCGCGCTGACCGGCATGACGCTCAAGTTCTCCTACGCCCAGTGGGCGCACGTGCTGGCGCGCTTCTTCGGCGGCTTCGAGGCGGCCGGCTTCATCCATCGCGTCTGCGCGGTGATCACCTTCAGCTACTTCGCCCTCCATCTCTGGGACCTGCTCACGCGCAAGCGGCGCGAGGCGGGCGGCATGAAGAAACTGATCCTGGGCGTCAACTCGATGCTGCCCAGCCTGACCGACCTGAAGGAGGTCGGCGGATCGATCCGCTGGTTCCTCGGCCGCGGCCCTCGCCCCGACTATGGGCGCTGGACCTACTGGGAGAAGTTCGACTACTTCGCGGTCTTCTGGGGCGTGGCCATGATCGGGCTGACTGGGCTCCTGCTCTGGTTCCCCGAGTTCTTCACCCGCTTCATCCCGGGTCAGGCGCTCAACGTCGCCACCATCATCCACTCGGACGAGGCGCTGCTCGCGGTCGGCTTCATCTTCACGATCCACTTCTTCAACACGCACTTCCGTCCGGAGAAATTCCCGATGGACCCGGTGATCTTCACCGGCAGCGTGCCGCTGGAGGAGCTCAAGATCGATCGCCCGCGGGAGTACGAGGAGCTGGTCAAGAGCGGCAAGCTGGAGGAGCACCTCGTCGATCCGCCCTCGCCGCAGGCCCTCAAGATCTGGCGGATCTTCGGATTCACCGCGCTGACCATCGGACTGTCGGTCGTCGCGATGATCATCTACGCGATGCTCTTCGCCTACCGGTAGAGGAGCGCTGGGCGACCGAGTCCGTCCGCTCGACCGTTTGAGAACTAGAAGAAAACAGCATTGCCAATCGCGCCCCAGACGGCGCAGACTTGTATCTGTTCGCGTGAAGTTGGACCCCGGGTGTGCGAAGGCGCGCTGGCGCCGGGCCACCCGGATTCTCGGATCCTACTTTCAGAAATTATTGAAAGTCCGGATTCGGGGCAGCGGAGCGACCACTCCGGTGCCCCGCGTCCCCCCAGAGGATCTGGCGACTGAGGTTGCCTGGACCGGCAAGGGCGGGGCTTCCCGATGCGGTCAGACCGACGGCGCCGTTGTGCAGCGGTTCGCACTTGATGAGGAGAATGGAGACCACGCCATGAGAGCAGCAGTGCTGACGATCTCGATCCTGTTGAGTTCCGGCATCGTCGGAAGGGAAGCCCGGGCGACCGAAACCTGGCGGTACTACCGCCCCGGCAACACCGGAATCCAAGGCGACTATAACGAAGCCCTGTGGGTGGCCCCGGATGGAGATCCCTGGATCGCCGGCTACAGCCCGGTCGCCGAGGAAGGCGGCATCGCGAAGTTCCTCCAAGCGGAGAACCGCTGGATCAACGTGTCGAACATCGACTATCCGGTGATCGGGAGCGCCAACGAGCCGGGCGTCACCCATGTGACCGACATGGTCGCCGACACGCAGGGGAATCTCTGGATCGGAACTCTGCGCGGCGTGCTCCGGATGAACCTCGCTGTCGGGCCAAGCTCGCTCGTCCGGTTCGGGCCGGGCAACTCGGCCCTCCCCGGCGGAGGCACCGCCGATATCTCGCTTGCTCCCGACGGCTCCATCTGGATCTCGGCCTACTCCACCGTCTGGGGTGGCGGAGGTCTGACCCGGTTCGATCCGGGCACCGGCCAGTGGTCGCACATCAACGGACACGGTGGCAGCCGGATCGCCGCGCAGCCTCGGCCTGGCGGCGGCTACTACATCTGGAGCGACCTGGACGGTTACGACGGCATGGAGCGCTATGACAGCGTGACCCACGCGTGGACCGTCTACACCTTCGGAGTCGGCAAGCCCGCTTCACTCCCCTCGATCAACACCGTCGATGACGCGGGCAACGTTTGGATGACTCGCTGGCTCAGCGTGCAAGGGGACGAGGTCCTGGATTGCATCCGTCCGAACGGAACCTGGGTGTCGCCCCCGCTGCCGCCGCGTCATCCGCAGGTGCCCTATGCTTCGCTCCGGGCCTACGGGAACATGGGGGCGTACCTGGTGACCGGCTTCGCGCACCTCTTCCAATTCCAGGGCAGCTCCTGGACCGACCTGGGGGCCGAGCCGTACAGCGGCTGGATCCAAACGATCGATTTCGACTCAGCCGGCAACATCTGGATGTGCGGGGTGGGCACCGGCGGCGTATTCCGTCGCGACGTCGAGACCGGCGTGTGGCAACGCTACCGCGTGACGAACACGAGCAACTTCGATTTCTTCAACAACGACCTTTCGGTCGACCCGAACTCAGGCGACGTGTACGCCTGCGCCAACGCGAATCCCGACATCGGCGGCATGGTCAAGTTCGACGGCGTCCGCTGGACCGGCTTCGTGAACCAGGATGGGTACGGCCTGACCGAGCCGTGGCCGTGGCCGGGCGCGCCGCAGAGCGAGGCGGTGCTGGTTCGGCCGTCGAACGGACATGTCGTCGCGAACCCGATCAACCAGTTCAGCCATGAGTTCGACGGCGCGGCGTGGACGGCCCTCACCGGTGGATCTGACCAGATGAGCCAGTATGTCGAGGACTCGCTCGGGCGCCTGTGGGGCATCGGCCACTACGGCGGGCTCGGGATCTTCGACAACGGCAACTACACGCTCGTGCCGGGCGGCGGTTGGGGAGCCTCGCTGCGCGTCGACCCCGATCGTCCGGGCACCATCTGGTGCAACGGCGCCGGCACGGAGGTGCGGCGGACCGACGGCAGTTACAACTTCACCTTCACGCCCAACATGATGCCCGGCGTGACCGGATTCAATGGACTGGCGCCGGACCACAACGGCATCTGCTGGGTCGGCGCGCAGACCACCCAGGGCGCGGCGCTGATTCGGATCGATGCCAACACGGGCCACCATGACATCTGGCGAAGCAACGCACCCGGCTGGCCCTTCACCGCGACCGAGCTCATCCCGCTCGCCGTGACGCCCGATGGTCGTGTGTGGATGGCGTACAACAACGGCTATCCGTTCCTCAATGCGGGGCTGCTCTGGTGGAATGGAACGCAGGTCGGCGTCTACCAGGCGCCGCCGAACGGCGAGTGGCAATGGGGCGGCCTGCCGCACTACATCATCCAGGATCTGGAGGTGAAGCTCGTCCCCGGTGGGTACGAACTGTGGATGAGCTGCATGAGCCGTGGAATCGCAGTCCTCAAGGTCGTGAACGAAAGCACTGATGTCGCGGGTGGCGATGGATTCATGCCGCGGCTCCAGCTTGCACAGAACGAGCCCAACCCATTCCGCCTCGATACCCGAATCGACTTCTCATTGCCGCGCACGGAGAGTGTGCGACTCGAGGTGTTCGACGCGGCAGGGCGAGTGGTGCGTCGATTGGTCAACGAAACGATGCCGGCCGGGAGCCACCGCAGCATGTGGGACGGTCGTGACGACAACGGCAACATCTTGCCGAGCGGCGTCTATCACTACCGTTTGAGCAATGGGGGCGAGAGCACGGTCCGGAAGCTCGTTCGCGTGAGGTAGCGGCGGACTAGGCCCGTCGTCGCGGCGCGGGCGTCGAGGCTCCATACGTGGCGAGTCTCGGCGCCCGCGTCTTTTCTTGGCTCAAGAGTTCGTTCGAGTCACGGCGCCATCGCAGCGAGAACGCCGTCCTTCAACAAACGCTGGGTGAGCCGCGGTGCGTTTCGCACGTCGAAGTTCGTGGTCGTGACCACCACCACCAAATCCTGCTCGGGAAACACCTGCACCGTGTTTCCTCCCGTGCCGTTCATCGCGAAGGAGTGAACGACCCGATCGCCGACGGTGAACGCGTGCAGCCACCAGAGGTAGCCGTAGTCCGTCTCCTCGTCGATCCGGGCATGCGGGGAAGTGGACTCGCGGACCCACGCAGCGGAGAGGAGCTGCTTTCCACGCCACACGCCATTGTCCGCGTAGAGCTGCCCCAGCTTGAGCAGGTCGCGGCTGCGGAGTGAAAGCCCTCCGCCGAGCTGGGGCAGCCCGAGCGGCGATTGCTGCCACTCGACGCGCTCGATTCCGAGTGGGGCGAAGAGCTCGTCTCTCGCGTAGTCCTCGATCGGCCGGCCTGCCGCCGTCTCGAGCACCGCGCCGAGCGTGGTCACCCCGGCGGTGCAGTAGCTGAAGGCGCGGCCGTAGGGGGAGTCGGCCGGCTTCTCGGTCCACGCCGCGTACCCGCGCATCGGCAGATCGAGGAAGAACTGCACCCAATCCTCGATCAGGTACATGCGCTCCTCGTTGCCGCGCGAGTAGGGATTCCAGTCATCGCACTCGAGCGGCGAACTCATGGTGAGAAGATCCTGCACCGTGATCTGGAGCTTGCGTGGATCCGGGTTCTCGACCGCGCCCTCCTTGTGCAGCGTGGCGAGCACCCGAGCATCCACGCCACTCAGCAGTCGGTCCTGGATGGCCAGCCCGGTCAGCATCCCCGCGACGGTCTTGGTGGCGGAGCGGGTGTTGCGGGGCGCCGCCTCACCGCCGTCGTCGAAGTAGCGCTCGTAAACCAGGCGCCCGTGCCTCGCGATCAGCACGCTCGTCACCTGCTCGAACTCGCCGCGGGTGAGCCGCGCGGTCAACGAGTCGAGGCGATCGGCGACGAAGCCCTCCGCGGCGGGGTCGGCGAGGGACCACTCTGCCTCGGCGGCCGATTGAGCTCCAGCAGTCGAGGTTGGAGGGGTCGAGGCCAACGCGATGGCGAAGGCGAGCGACGGCAGTAGACGGTGCATTCCTGCGTGCATGGGGTTCTCCGCTGGGTGTCGTGATCGGGTACCGCTGGGGAACGCTACTCGCTCTTGGAGAGGCGGTCTTGGAACGAACAAACCTCATCGATCGACTGGCCGGCGCGAGCGCGCGTCGATGCGGTAGTCACGAGGGGTCACCCCGAAGGCTCGCTTGAAGGCGTTCGAGAAGTGCGCCTGGTCGTAGTAGCCGCAGGCGAGGGCGACCTCGCTCAGCGAGTGTGCGTCGACTGCGAGTAGCGCGGCGGCCCGATCGAGGCGGCGGCGACGAAGGAAGTCGCCCGGCGTGCATCCGAAGTGCTCGCGGAACGCGCGCGTCAGGTGAACGGGGTGCACCCCCGCGGCACCGGCGAGCGCCTCCATCGACGGTGGATCCGCGCACTCCTCGCGCAATCGATCGCGCACGCGAGCGAGCCATCGCGGTCGCCACCGCTCGCGCTCACCCGCGCGTCGCGCCAGTCGATCGAGCAGTTCGAACCCGAGTGACTCGATCGCGAGCGGCTCGCTCTCCGACCGCGCGTGCCCGGCGAGGGATCGAGCCAGACGCGCCGTCTCGCCGCGAAGCAGCACGGGCCGGTCGGGCAAGGCGATGGTGTCGGCGAGCGCGTGCAGATCCCCGGCCGGCACCGAGACGGTGAAGAAGGCGCCGCCCTCACCGCGAAAGCGATCGCGATGCTCGGTGCCGGGTGGGTTGTAGATCAGGCAGCCCGGCCCCTCGACCTCCCGCGCGCCGCGCGCACTCGAGATGTATCGACCGGCCAGCACCAGGACCAGGTGCGCCTCCGCGTGGGCGTGGGGCACAACCTCCTCTTCCGGCACGGTGGGAACGAGGTGGGCGAGCGCGAAGGGCCCGGCGCGGCGCGCGGTTTCTCGACGGCCGAAGAAGGCGTCGTACTGCAGGACAGATCGACTCGATCGACGCGGCATGTACCCCTCTCTGATCTCGAATTGCGCGGAGTCAGTACGAAAGCAAGCAGGTTGAGGTTCGATCTCCGCGCCAGGCCCATCGCGAGTCCGTACTCTGCCTGATTGACAGCGGCGGCGACGCCCCACAAGCTCGTTGCCTCCTGGTGTGAGTTCGACTGCGGGTCCTGGAGGACTTAGATGGCTGGGGACGACATGCTACGTGCGGGACATCCGGTGCGGCGGTTCGGGTCCGATCGAACGTCGCCGCTCATCGTGCTTGGCCTTGCCTTGATGGCTTCCGCTGCTTCCGCGACGACCCGCGTCGTGGGACCCGACGGCGAGGGGGACTTCCCGAACATCCAGCTCGCAATCAACGCTTCTGCGCCTGGCGATACCGTCGAGCTCGCAGACGGGACCTTTCGAGGCGAAGGGAATCGGGATCTCCTCATCACCACCGCGATCACGCTTCGATCGCAGTCCGGTGACCCGCAGACCTGCGAGATCGACTGCCAGGGCGCGGCTCCGGGGCTAACCCTCATCGCGAGCCCGACGATTGAAGGCTTGGGCATTCAAAACGCGCACGGGTCACGCGGTGGCGGCATCGTCTGCTACGGGCATCCTACGATTTGGCGCTGTGTGGTCAAGGAATGCAGTGCCTACGAGTTGGGCGGCGGACTCTTCTGCGAGGACTTCGCCGGGGCGCTGGTCGAGGATTGCGTGTTCGAAGGCAACTCCGCCGACGTCTGCGGCGGCGGAGTCTACTGCTACGAAGACGAAAGCACCTTCAGGCGGTGTCGCTTCACCTCCAATCAATCGTCCCCCTGGGGCGGTGGCGGCATCTTCTGCGTCGGCGCCGACACGATCGAGGACTGCGTCTTCGCCGGCAACACCTCTGGCTACTACGGAGGGGCGCTGAGCTGCGGACGAGGCAGAGTCGCAGGCTGCACGATCTGGGGAAGCGCGGGCGGTGGCCTTAGCGTTGGGCCCACGGCAGTCATCGAGAACACCATCGTAGCCTTCGGGACCTCAGGCCCCGCCGTCGTCTGTTGGAGCGGGACACCGACGTTCGTCTGCTGCGATCTCTTCGGTAACGCGGGCGGGGATTGGGTTGAGTGCGTCGCGGACCAGCGGGATCAGAACGGCAACATCTCCGCTAATCCGCGGTTCTGTGATCCCGAGGCGGGGGACTTCAGCGTCTCCCTTGGATCCCCGTGCTTGCCGGACTATCACCCGAGTGGTGTCGACTGCGGACTGATTGGCGCGGTGGGCGAAGGCTGCGCTCCGCCCCCCGCGATCTCACGCACCACTTGGGGCGCGTTGAAGTGGAGAAACAGCGGGCGGCGATAGCTCGTCTGCTCCGCGCGCTTCCCCCACCCTCCCCGCGTTCAACGGTAGCGGTTCTTGACTGCGCCCCAGGTCATTCGTACGACGGGGATCAACCCGCACTGCTGCCCGAACGCTCCAATCAGCCCGCAGTCCGGTCCACCAGTCCCTCCTGGCAGGCACGGCGAACCCACCGTCAGTCCGACATCGTTGATCGACGGGTTACAGAACAAAGGATCCTCCGAGAACACACCGTCGCCAGGCAGGCCCGTACACCACCCACCCAGGTCGCCGCCCTCATTTCCCCAGAAGTCGCAGCACTTGGGGCTCAGCGTCAGCCCGCAACTCACCGCCGTGCCGCCCCGCGTTCCCGCCACGATGCAATTCCTCACCTCCGTTCCCTCGGTCGCGCAGGCGATGGCGCCACCCCCACTCATCGCGTTGTCGAAGAAGGTGCAGTTCTCGATGCGACCTCCCTTCCACATGAAGACCGCACCGCCTTCGATCTCGGCGCGGTTTTTCAGAAAGACGCAATTCTGGAGCACCGTGCCCCCATCGTCGTCGGTGTAGACCGCGCCGCCGTATCGTCCGAGGTTACCGATGAAGACGCAATCGCGCGCGATGGTCACGGCGCTGCTGTAGAGGGCGCCGCCGTCCCAGATACCGCCGATGTTGCCGTTGCCTTGGAAAACACAGTTCTCGATCGTGGTGGTCCCGCCCTGGACACTGACTGCACCTCCGATGCTCGTCCCGATTCCGGAAAACCGGCAGCCCCGTACTTCACCAGATCGCGCGCTGAGCAGGAGTGCACAGTCTCCACCATCGAACGACATAGCCCGCACCGTCGCAGCCTCACAGTGAAGGAGGTAAACACATAAGCCTCGTATCAGAACGTCCTTGGAACTGCCAGTCGCTCCAACGAGGCTGAGGCTTACCCCTTCCCTTGCGGCGTATCGCGTAGATCCGCGTGGTTCCCACTCGTCATACGTCCCGGGTTGAACTAGAACCGTGTCCCCGGAGGCTGCGGTGAGCACCGCGGCCGCTACGCTCGAAAAGTCGCGGGGCTCTGACTTTGCCACGACGAGAGTTCGGGCCATGGGGTGGGCCGGTACAAGCGAGAGCAGTCCAGCGACCGCCAGGAGAATTGTGATCTTGGACTGACCCAGCCGACCGCGCCCAGCCCCATCCGGTGTGTTCCTCATCGGAGCGCCAAGAGGCGGCGATGAACCTCGGATCCGCTTGAATGCACCCTGCACCAGTAGATGCCGCTGGGCGCACGAGCGCCGTTGTCCATTCGTCGATCCCAGAGCACCTCGCCTCTGCCTCCTGGCAGGTTCCCGTCAAAGACCCGCCGGATCGACCGACCGGAGACATCGACAATCTCCACTCGGACGGCCTCGCCTGCTGGGGCTCTCAGCGAGATGCGCACTTCGCCGCGCGCGGGCTGCGCTCCCAGGAGCTCGACGCTCAGCCGGGTTGCGGGCTGAAGCGCCGGCGGTCTCGATGACTGTCCAAAGGACAGGGTTCCCCGGGTGTTGCCATTGTTCCCGCCATACGAGGGCCAAGGTGCGGAACAACTGGCCCCGGCCCCCACGTAAGGCAGATCGAATACGTGGAGCCACCCGCTGACGTCCTGAACAACCAGAGAGTAGGCAGGCTGACCTGGACTGAGCTTTGCGAGCACTGGCTCACGCGCGACGTCGGTGAGCAGCAATGGCCATCCCGGCTTCGGACGAAGCGTGTTCTGTGACGCATCGTACTCGAATGCGCAGATCGCACCGTTTGAGTAGGTCGTCAAGATGTCGAGTTTGCACGTGGCCGATCCGTGATCGAAGTCTCCGACGATCGGTGAACCGATCGGATAGACGGCAGCCCGATCTGGGCCAGTGGTGCCCGCTTCGTCGTTTCGTTGCGTGGCTGGGATGCTGTCGGCAGCCCACAGCGAAGTGAGGTCACCGTCATCGAACTTGAAGACGCCCAGGCGACACTCCCGCGGGTAGAATTCCTGAGTGGTGTCGGTGCTGCGCTCCGATAGGTCCGCTACAAGAATGTCGAGGTCGCCATCGAAGTCCACGTCGGCGAGGCTGGGTCCCATCGGTGGGAAGTCTGTCGACTTACTTCGAAACCGCCATCCCGCGTCATAGCGCTCTGCGGTGGTACTTCCCGACTCCTCGTCAATGACGACAATTCCCCCCTGCCCGCCAGCGTCATATCGCGTCGTCACGACGATGTCGTTGTCGCCATCCCCGTCCACATCTCCGACGGCGGGCGTGGACATGGAATAGCCCGAGACGCCCTCGTTAATCGGCACGACCAGCCGTCGGGGGTAGGGCGGACCAATGACGTTTTCCATCGCGTAGGCAGCAAGCAGGCCGTCTCGGCTGCCGTAAACCAGGTCGTACGTATCCGTACCCGTGTGGTAGCCGATCGCGACGTTCTTGTAGTGAAAGCCACCACCGTTGACGGACTGCCACACCGGCCCCGACGAACTTGGATAGGAAGCCCCCGTCGATGCACGCCACGCATGGATGAAGTTGTCCGACGTGCCGGAGACAATGAGAACCCCGTCGTTCAGACTGGGAAGGATTTGGCCCACCACCGGCGACAAGCGGGCTGCCGGGTACTTCACCCAGAGCTTCTGTGCCGTACAGCACCCGGCTCCTAGGTTGCCGAGCTCGAGGGCGTACGTGGAGTCGTAGGGGATGGTGAGTCCGATTTCGACCCTCCCTGATGGCGTCGACTTCCAGTTTCCGACCGCCATCGCTTCACTCACTCGGCGATCGGGTGAGCGATCACCTGTCAATCCAAAGTCGAGAAGTACCGCGCTACCGCTCGGATTTAGGGGGGTACCGTCGGCCCTCCATCCATACAGCTTGTCCGTTGCGGCGAGAATGGCGGACCCCTGGCCAGCCACGTAGGGACTAAGGTCGACCACTGAAGGCGCGCAGGAAGACTGCTCGGGCAGGAGCTTCGGCCAGCCTGCACGCTCCGTCACCCAGGTGTAAGCGTCCTCAGCTTGCACACGTGGCCCGCGCATGTTGCATCGAGTGCCAGCAACGTAGAAGCGGTAAGGGTTCGGATAACCAGTCGACCCCGGGTGGTCGAGCGGCTGCCCGTTGATGGAGCGGACAAGGAATGATGTGGCGCACGGCGGCGACGAGGCGCCCGCGCACCCGCCCGCCACGTGAAGCGTCTTGACGCTCTGCGTGTCATAGTCCAAGTAGCCAACCCAGAAGCCTGAACATGTGGGCATGTAGTCCCAGCTAAGGCGGATGCCTCCCTCCAACAGATCTAGTCGGAGGTGCTTCGGCGACTCGTACGGCGGATTGCATCCGCCGTTGTCCTCAATGGTGTCCTCATTTACATAGTTACTTCTTTGATAGCTCTTCCTGATGATCACCCACTCGAACCCCACGGTGTCTGCGGGGGTCGAGACGCAGACCACGAATGGGTCCGCGTCGCGAAATTCACCTGGATTGACATCGGTCACAACCGAGACGCTGTCCACCACCGTCGGGGCACCGGCGGTCCCGCGCAGGACCATGACCACTGAGTCCGCCGGGCAGCTTCCGGAGTTGGTGACGACCGGTGTCCAGACCCAAGTGTTCCCGCAGGCACCGCTGCTCCAACTCCGGTTGATGACGGCTATCGACGAGATCGGCTTTGCCGTTGCGACCACGAAACTCGACCTGGAGCGAAGTGGCAAGCCCCACGTGGGACTATGAGTCAGAGTGAAGACCAGCGGTTGACCGCTCGGGACATCCTTCAGGAGTGTCACTGGAAACACGACGTCGGTGCTGTCTCCCGGCGCGAGGACACCGATCGACTGACTCGGCGCAGAGAGCGTGAGCCAATCCGGGGCGTCGGTGGAGAAGGAAAGTTGGTCCGCCGATGCATCGCCCCGAAACTGGAACCAGATGGAATCCGCGAAGGCGTGAACCGAGTCGTTGCTCTCGATTGACGAGACCACGTTGGTGAAGCGCGCTTCCGCCACCACCGTTCCGGTGAACACCGTGTCCGCGGACTGCGCTGGCGAACGCGCCGAGATCACGTAGCTCCCGGTGACGTCGTCCCGCCACACCCGAAACCGAGAGGTCAGGTCGACGTAGTTTGGCGGCGTCCCCTCGGCGCGGATTCCCTCGGCAGTGAATGGAACACGGAACACGTCGGTATCGGAATTTGGCAGCGCGCCGGCCGACCCAACCGCGATCGCGGCTGGCCGGTATTCCCCGTTGATTTTGAGCGCGAAGTCGACAGTTGGGGTTGGAAGGAGCTTGATCGTACCCGCCCCTGAACTTTGCCCGCCCGCGTTCTTCAGTCGGACGTGAAGATCGGCGCCTTCCAAGATCTCGAGTACCTGATCACAGTCCCCCGTCACGCAGTCGTCGACTTCGTGGGAGCGATAGGCCACGGCGGGGGTCGTGGCGTTGATCGGGACCTGAACCGTCTTTCGATACCCTTCCGGGGGTTCGACCGAGACGAGGAGCGACTCGCTCCTGTCCTGAATGAGGATACCGCGGAAACTGGCCACACCGGCTGCACTCGTCAGAGTCCGCGCGTACAGCAACCGGCCTTGGCGAAGGCAGACCAGCGCGCCCTCGATCGGGACCGCCGTCACGCTGTCGCGGACCGTGACCGCGAGATTCTGGATGCCAAGGGTAGGAATCGTACTCGGCGAACTCGTGATGGTGACGGGCTGCGGCTCGCGATAGTGAGGCCGGAGCAGGGGATCGGCGAGCAGGGGAGCAGCGATCGAGAGTGCCACTGCGGCGAAACTTGGCCCCGCCGTTCCTTCGACCCCGATGCCCCAACCGATGCCGAGTGGAAGCGTCTTCGTCTCGCCGGAGCGGGGGAAGAACGAGTACTCGATCACGCTGTCAACCAAGGCGGTACTGATTGGGCCCCAGGTTGTGGTCTTGCCGAGGAACGCGACCGCCCCACCGTCCGGGGCACGTAGAAACGCCTCGCCGATGGCGTCCATGTCCTGCATGTTGGTCCAGCTCCCGCCGCTGATCACGACTGAGAACTTGGCCCGGTCGACGCCATTGTCGAGCGCCAAGACCTGGTTGATGTCCAGGTGGGACACCGTGGCGCTGAAGCGCGTGTCCATGCGGGTCCTGCACGTGTCGGCATCGGAGATGCTGCAGTTCGCGGGTCTCGGATCCGGCCCGTAGCGCATTGTCGCACGGCCCAGTCGGTCCCTTTGAGAGTGTTCATAGTGGAATACAAGATGGTACCCGTCCTGCAGTCTGTCGCGGAACTTGGTGCCAGTCCATGCCTCAACGGTGCCCGCGCGTGATCGCGTCCAGTCGTGCAGGTACTGGTAGCAAGAACAGTCATTCACCGAAAGGCTGTCCATCTCGGGGTATAGCTTGAGTCGAGACCACGGAATGGAGGGATGTGAAGTCAGGAGCGAATCAACGTACTTCTCAGCAATGTACAGACCGCTCCCATCGCTCCTGGTTCTCGCCGAGTTCGTCGGTCCGGCCGCCATCAATGCGGATCGGTACCAAGTTTGCCCTGCATTGTCCCGCGGTCCCCTCCAGAGTTGATATCGCTCGAGCTTCGTGGTCATTGCCCACGCTTCGTCCGCGTTTCTAGCTGGCAGTCGGCCGAGCATCGCTTGTCCGAAGGAGAGAGCGGGGGACTCGAAGTCGTTCTGATCCTCCCCGAGCCACTGGTCGCTGTCCTCGTTCCATGTCTCCTGGCTCTCGTGGCTGAAGCGCACGTACCAGGAGTCCGCGGGGTGATCGGGACGCTTGTAGTTGTTGAGCGAGTGGTTTCCCACGATCTGCCCCAACCTTCGCGTCGGGACCACCGAGATGTCACCCCCGAGAATGACGTAGAGCGTCCCCCATTCGTCCACAGCGTCGCGAATGTACTTGCGAATGGCGAACGCCTGGTCCGACGACGCGTACGCAGGATTGGCGACGATCTCGTCAACCGTCGCGACGACCGTAGTCACCCCGTGGTAGGTTCGAGCGCTGGCGTAGCTCGCGAAAACGGACTTCATGTCACCCACGTAGTTGCCGAGGTGGTCGTAGTTGTTGGTGACGATCACGCAGTAAACCGGAAGGCCCTCCGCCGAGGGCCACGCGGAAATAAACCCGCCGAATGGGTCGGAGCTTCGCCCCTGGGTGAGTCCCGAGTCGATCGCGCTCTCGACGAGATCCGGGAGGTTGGGTCGAGGGTAAAGCCGGTCCAGGTCGCCCGGATTGGCAAGCCGCGACCGCAGCCCGACGCGGAACTCGCCGTAGGGCCCATCTCGCGCGCCGAGTCGAGCCAACGAGAGACGAGCGCGGCGCTCATCCACTGACTGCTCGCGGTATTCAAGCGTGAGGGTCGCCGACTTGGCCAGCGCGAGAGCGCCTGTGCTCGCATCGTATGACAGCGGCGAGACCAGGATCTTCGCGATTTGGTATCCGCGATAGGACCCGCAGCCAATCACTTGCGCGGGATTCGCGGGGAAGAAGCCCTCGTGCGACCAGGTCGGTCCGTCCGGTAGCGTCTCTACACTATCGGGCAAGATGGGGAGCGGAATGTAGGCCCCCTTGAACACATGCGTTTCAGCGATCTTGAGGCGTGCCGACTGCACGACTGCATTCTCAGGCAGGACTAGGAAGAGCGAGCGAAGTGGGAGCTGTGGCTCGTACACATGATCCGGGCGAGTGTCCGGCTCGCAGTAGTCCATCGAGATCTGGTGAAATCTGTCATCCTGCTCCACGCTCACCGACCGCTCATCGAACCTCAGGTCGGCCGAGATCGATCCTGCGAGCAGAGGCGGAGCAACAAAGTGCGTGATTACGATCGCTGTACCGAGGACGCGAAGGCGCGGTTGAAGCGCGCGGCGGGTTTCGTAGACGGGGCGGATCAGGGGATTCATGCGGCACCTCTCCTTTCGCCTCTCGCGAAGCAGCGCTTCGCTCGAGAGCGATCCGTGACGGACGCGGGCGCGTCGTTCGCGGACGGCTGAAAGACCAAGTTCAAGCCGAGGATTAGGTCGACGGATGCCGAGATGGTTGAGGCCCGGGCCTGCCGAAGGAACTCGGGTCAGGAACCGAAGCGCGGCTACCGAACGGCCGGTAAGTCACGCGGGAGATTGGACGCCTGGCTCCGGCTCCCGTCAAGGCAGAACTTGTGCGGAAGGGGAGTCTCGGCAGGGTGACGTGATCCCGCCGGCAGAGGACCGCATTGCCGTGAGTTGCCTCGGTACCACGCTCGATGGCCCCCCGGGGAGGCTGATACGCGAACGATCGCGGTCGAGGCGCGGGTGATCTCTACCGCCACGAGTCACCCGAGAAGACCGACCGGATTGTCCGCATCGGCACTGCGGGCTGGCCGAGATCGGAAAGTGCGAAGACAGCTGAGTCGACTAGTGCTCGCCGTGCACACAGCAGCTCGATCGGGGTCCAACGTCACGGAGTGAATGTCGCCAACACTCGGTGCTGATCCCTGGATTCGGTAGCCCCGGCGTAGTTCGGACGTCTTGGCCTGCGGGCGTCATCCCGTCCACCTGGTCCAGGTCTGGAGAGGTCCACAGCGTCGTTCCACCAGTGCCGTTCATCGCAAAGGAGTGGATCAGCCGATCGCGCATTGGCATTTCGGTGAGCACGAGAACTGGACAACCCCCTCCAATTCGAGGGGTTTTTCCTACTTACTCGCACTCGTGGTCATCTCGCGGTCGGCCTTTCCATCCTGCGCGGCCGGGGGCGCGTTCGTACTTGGCGCGGCGACTGCCATCTTATGATCATCCTCCGCTCCTTCGATGAACCCATGCTTCTCGAGCAGATGATGCTCCGGCGCCTTCCCGTCCAAGAAGGTCAGGTTGAGCGGGTAGACCTCCGGATTCGCGATCACGAAGTAGAGGTGCCAGACGACGATCGCGAGGAAGGCGAGCCACGCCTCGTAGTAGTGCACCACCTCCGACACCGGGAAGCTCCAGGCCGGGAGGCGTTGCGTCGCGATGGTCGGGAACCAGAGGACGAGCCCGGTCAGGATCATGACCGTGGTGCCCCAGATGAGCGCCAGGTACTCCGCCTTCTCGCCGTAGTCGAAGCGCGGGAAGTGCGGCTTGTCCTTCCGGAGGCCGAGGTGATAGGCGACGTTCTGAATCGCATCCCGAATGTCGCGGATGCCGAAGCGGAGCGCCATGAGGTCGCGGCGGCCGCGCTTGGTGAAGAGCAGATAGCCGGTGTGCACCAAGGCCAGGCCGATCATGAGCACGCCGCAGGTTCGGTGGACGATGCCGCGGATCGACTCGGTCAGGCCCAAGCGCTCGGTCAGATTGACCCAGCCCGCGTCGGGGAATTTGAGCGCGAAGCCGGTGAAGACGAGCGCGAAGAAGACCACCAAGTTGATCCCGTGCTCGACCGCCTCGAACTTCGAGAAGCGCGGCACCATCTTCATCGCTCGCTCGCGGCGCCGCTTCTCCCGGATGTGCCAGGTCCAGAGGATGATGTTGTGGAGCGCCATGCCGCCGATCACCGCGGCGATCAAGAGGACGTAGATCCGCTTCACGATTTCGGCCGGGCGCTCCTTGATCTTGGTCGGCGAGGGAATCGCGGCCGGTCCGGTGACCGCGACGTTGGTCGGGTGCACCTGGATCGACGCAAAGGTCTGACTGGCGTTCGGGTGGCACTGGCCGCACGTCGTGGTCAGGTTCGCCGTGTTGACGGTCGAACGCGGGTCTTCCGACGGGTAAATGTTGTGCACGCCGTGGCACGACGCGCAGTTCGCCACCTTGAGGTCGCCCTTCTCGCTCGCCATGCCGTGATAGGTCTCGCGGAAGGATCCGGCGCGATCGGTGGCGAAGCCGTAGCGGCGCGCCAGCACCAGCGACTCGTGGCAGCGCACGCAGGTCGTCTTCACCAGGTTCGCGGGATAGACCGTCGAGTTGGGATCGGACGGAGGTTCGATCTCGTGCTCGCCGTGGCAATCGGTGCAGGTCGGCGCGTCGGTCTTGCCTGCGGAGAGGGCGACGCCGTGCACGCTGCCGGAGTACTGCTCGTACACCTCGCCATGACATTGACCGCAGGTCTGCGCGACGTTTGATCGGTTGACCGTGCTCGCGGGGTCACCGGCCGCCAGCATCTCGTGCGCGGGGTGGCAGGTGCTGCAGTTGGGCGCGTTGGGATCGCCGGCCGAGAGCAGAGCCTTGCCGTGGATGCTCCGCATGTACGCCTCGACCGGCGCCTTCTGCCCGATCGCCGCGCGCTGCACCACCGCCGGGTCGGCGTGGCACCGCGCGCAGGTCGCGACCAGCTTGAGCGGATTGACGGTGGAGGCGGGGTTGGACGGCGGCAGGATGTTGTGCGTGCCGTGGCAGTCGGTGCAGGTCGGCGCGTCGGCGCTCCCCTTGGCGTGCGCCTTTCCGTGAATGCTGCCGGCGTACACATCCTGCACGTCGCTGTGACAGCTGGCGCAGTCGACCGGCTTGAGCCCCTCGGCGTGAGGGATCTCGACCGCGTCCTGGTGGCAATCGGTGCAGCCTAAGTCGGCGTGGACCGAACTCGAGAACTCGGCCGCGCCCACGTAGAGCGAGACGTCCTTCCCTTGCGTGTCTTGGAGGGTCAGGGTGGCGTCGCGATGGCAGTCGAGGCACTCGCCGTTGGTGATGGCGAGTGCCGGGGGGCTCCACCACAGCAACGTCGCGAGGAGCGCCGCACTGAGGCGTTTCATGGTGTCCTCACTGTTCCGGGAACAGGTTCTTCAAGATCTCCGGATCAGGTTCCTCGACCGCGAGCAGCGAGTGACACGTGGAGCAGTCCTGGCTGATGGTCTCGCCTTCCGCCGTCGTGTGATCCTCGTCATGGCATCGGAAGCAACCCGGAAAGTTTCGATGCCCGATGTGATCCGGGTAGGTGCCCCATCCGACGTTCATCGGTGGGAACACGTTCTTCGAGTAGATGGCCTGCACCCCGGCCACCGCGCGATCGAGATCGGCCGCACGGCTGGTGGCCAGGTCGGGGACCTGCTCGGAATAGAATGCGCGGAGCGCCTTGTCGATGCCGGCGAGCGCGGCCGGTCCGTCTGCGTACTCCGCGGTCAGCGCCGAAACCGCCTCGCGATGGAAGAAGGGCAGATCGCTCGGGATCTCGCCGTCGTTCATCGCCTGGTCCACCGCGTCGCCCGGCATGCGATAGATGTGGGTCGGGCGGTTGTGGCAATCGACGCAGTCCATGGTGCGGGGCGCGATCTTCTCGATGCTGTCGGGCAGCGCCTCACTCTCGCGTAGGTTCGACTGCCAGAACTCGCGCACCGTGCCGTCGCTCGACCGGCCGCGCACCCAGTAGATGTGCTCGCGCGATTCGTCCGAGCGGTACTCGACGGGGTTGGCCACGTGCCAGTGGATGCCGCGGCCGGTATGCGCCTCGCTGCCGCCGCCGCCGATCTTGAGCAGCAAGACCGACTTCAGCGCCGAATTGACCTCGTCGTCCTCGTAGTGGGTCCGGACCACCATGCGGTCTCCGACGAACTTGGTCGGCCAGTGGCAGTGCTCGCAGGTCTCGCGAGCCGGGCGGAGGTTGTGCACCGGCGTCGGCACCGGCCGCGGGTAGTCGCGCAGCACGGTGTGCATCACCTGCTTCAAACCGTTCATCTTCGCGTTGACGTAAGCGTCGGCGCCCGCGCCCACGTGGCAGTCGACGCAGGGGACCCGCTGGTGCGGCGAGTTGCTATGCGCGGTGAACTCCGGCTGCATGATGTTGTGGCAGGTCTTGCCGCAAAACTCTGGCGTGTCCATGTGCTCGACTCCCTTGTAGGCGGCGAGCCCGACGATGCACACGTTGACCAGGGTCATGACCACGATGAAGACGAAGCGGCTGCGGGTGCTCGCGGTGTTCAGATCGAGCACCGGGAAGGCGTCCTGGGTCAGGCCGGCGCGAAGCTGCCGCTTCCGATCGAGGTAGCGGCCGATCGGCATCAAGACCAGGCCGAGGATGAAGATCGCGGGCAGGAGGAAGAAGGTGAGAATCCCGAGGTACGGGTTCACCTTCCGACCCGTCGTCTCCATCAAGGTCAGGATGACGAACAGGACGCCGGCGATGCTGGTCAGGTTGACGCCGATGAATCCTACGGGGTGGCGAAGTGTTCGGGCGAAGAAGTCTCGAGCTCCAGCGATCAAGCCGGGTTTGCTGCCGGGGCCGGTCATGCACCCTCCTGGGCGGATAGTCCTCTACTTTCGACCAGGCCCAGGAGCGTTTCCTCGAGCTTCCCGATGTCGAAGGGCTTGGTCACGATCACGTCGGCGATCCTCCTGAGGAGCGGTTCCGAAACCTGCCCCTGATCGCCGTACTGGTAGGTGGCCACCAGCACCGCGCGGGGAAGACGGCGCCGAACCTCCAAGAGGAAGCCCGGGCCATAATGATCGGGGAGCTCCACCTCCGCCAGCACGACGTCGGGGCGATGCTGTTCCAGAAGCGCCAAGGCCTCTTGCGAGTTGGCGCCCACGTCCACGACGAAGGCCTCGGCCAAATAGTTGGCCAGCGCGGTGCGCACGTCCGGATCGGGATCGACGATCAAGAGCCGAGCCTGCTTCGCTTGTCGACGGACCATCATGAACTCACACCCACAAGTCGAGTGCCAGGGGGCGGGCGATCTCGGATCGCTTGCCCCTCGTTTATCACCGTATTCGTGGGCCTCGAGGCGTGGACTGGCGCTCGTGGGTGTCGTGGGGCAGTCGTTCACTGGAATCGAGGAGACCTGATTCCATGTCTCACCCGCGAGCCGACTCAGCGCGGTCGCCGCGCCAGCGCCTCGCGGATGGTGACGAGCGTTGCGGCCAGCTCCTCCGCGCCCAATTCGAGGCGGGGCGGGCGAACGCGCGGCGAGCCCATGCCGACCTCAGACTGCACCAGCTTGATTAGCTGGACGAATTTGGGGAGCGTGTCGAGTCGGAGGAGCGGAAGGAACCAGCGGTAGAGTTCCGCCGCCTCATTCCATCGACCGCTCCGCGCGAGCGCGAAGAGCCGCGTCGACTCGATCGGCAGCGCGTTTACCAGGCCGGCGATCCAACCGACCGCGCCGGCCGCGATCCCCTCGACGATGAGATCATCCACCCCGACGAAGAGCGCGAGGCGATCGCCGAGCCGGGCCTTGAGGTCGGTGATGCGGCGCACGTCGGTGCTCGACTCCTTGACCGACACGAGGCCGGGCAAGGCCGCCGCGAGTCGCGCGATCTGCTCAGGTGCGAGGTCGGTGCCGTAGGCGATCGGGTTGTTGTAGAGCATGGCGGGAAGCGAGGTCGCGCCGATCACCCGCGTGAAGTGAACCTCGGTCTCTCGCGCGTCGCCGCGATAGACGTAGGGCGGGAGCACCATCAGTCCGTCCGCGCCCATCGACTCCGCCTCGCGCGCGAGAGAGATCGCCTCTTCCGTGGAGAGTGCGGCGACGCCCGGCACCAGCGCCGCGCGCCCGCGAGTGACCTCACGACAGACGGCGGTGACGCGTCGCTTCTCCTCGCGCGTGAGGGTCGCTCCCTCGCCCAGCGAGCCCAGAGGCACGATGCCGGTGCAGCCCGCGTCGAGTAGCCATGTCGCGTGGCGCGCCAGGAACTGCTCGTCGACCGCGAGGTCCGCGGTGAACGGCGTCGTGATCGCGGCGAAGACTCCCTCCCAAATCATGCGTCGACCTCCAGAGCCTGTGTGGTGACTGGTTTGAGCGGAGGGCGCACGGTGTCCGCGCTCCAGCCGTGGAGAAACTGGAGGGCCGGACCGCAGACGCGCCCCTGGCAGGGACCCATGCCCGCTCGGGTGTAGAGCTTGGCCTGCCGCGCCGACCACGCGGGGTCGATCGCGCCGGCCGAGACATCTTCGCAGCGGCAGACGATCGTGTCGGGCTTGGCCAAGTTGCGAAGCTCATTGCGAAGCGCGAAGGCGCTCTTCAGTCGTTCGGCGAAGCGGCGCTCACGATCGCGTGTCGCGAGGAGCCTGGGCGGGATCCCCGCCCCGACCGCGGCGCGCGCCGCGATCTCGCCTTGCACGAGCGCGGCCGGCGCGCCGCCGATGGCGGTGGTCTCGCCCACACAGTAGACCCCGAGTTGTGAACTCCTCTGCCGCGGATCGACCGCGACAAAGCCGTCCGCGATCGCGCAGCCGAGATGTCGGGGCAGCTCGAGGTTCGGCACGAGGCCGAAGCCGACCGCGAGCAGATCGCACGCGAGTCGTCGCTCGGTGCCGCCGGCGCGGAAGGTCACCTCTTCGACGCGCCCTTGCCCGTGCGCCGCGACCACGTACGCGTCGGTCAAAAGCGGGACCGAGGCGAATGCGAGCCGGTAGCGAGCGGCATCGAGGAGTCGCCGCGGGCTCGCCGCGAGTTGGCAGGCGAAGCCGGTGAGGCGTGAAGCGGGAGCTTGCTCGAGCACGCAGAGGACATCCGCTCCAACCCGGGTCAGGAGTGCCGCCACGGCGAAGAGGAGCGGACCGGTGCCGCCCAGGATCACACGCCGCCCCGTGAAGTCAGCACCCGCCTTCGCCAGTGCCTGCGCGCCGCCCACTCCGAGCACGTTGGGGAGCGTCCATCCGGGGAAGGGGAGGAAGAGCTCGCGTGCGCCGGTCGCCAGGATCAACTGCTCGAAGGCGATCTTGATCGCACGCCCGCCGACCTCGGCGAAGAGCGCGCGCTCGCCTTCGACGGTGGCGTCGAAGACGGTGGCGCCCGAGGCGACCTTGGCGCCGGAGCGAGCGAGTCGATCGAGCCACGAGCGCGCGTCCTTCGGCGCCTCGCCGCGATGACGCCAAATCTGCCCGCCCGGCCGCGCGCTCTCGTCCAAGAGGAGAGTGGTGGCACCGCACTCCGCGGCTGCCGCCGCTGCCGCGATGCCCGCGGGCCCGCCGCCGACTACCGCGACCTGGCAGCTTGGAGGGATCTCCACGGCGCGAGGAGGTTCGCCGTCCACCATGCAGGCCCGCACGTGCTCGCGACCGTCCTCGGTGACTCGACACTCAAAGCAGCTTCCCATGCCGCAGAGCGGGCCGCGTGGCTCGCCGGTGATCGACTGCCGGAGCGCGTGCTCGCCGCGATTCCACCGCTCGGCCAGAAGGGACGGGCCTTCGTCACGCATGCACCAGGCTCCTACGCGCGTCGAAGGGACTCGGGTCGATCGCGGGTCGCGCGCCGGTCACGAGGTCGGCCACGATCTCGCCGCTCGCCGGGGCCAAGGTAATGCCGAGCCCTTCATGCCCGGCGTCGATCGCGAGACCTTCTTCCCAGAAGCCGAGGAGCGGGAGCTTGTCGGGGGTCGCGGGCCGGAAGCCCACCCAACTTCTGAGCACGTTCAGCCCTCTGAGCGCGGGAACGAAGGAGACGGCGCGTTGGATCATGCGCGAGCGCACGCCGCGATCGATCTCCGCGTTCCAGCCGACGAATTCGCGCGAGGAGCCGATCAGGATCTGCCCTGTCCGCCTCGGCTGCACGTTCATCGCGACCGAGGCCGCTTCGTTGCCGTGCGCGCTCTTCAAGTAGCCCAGCTCGACCAGTTGATGCCGAAGCAGACCGGGATAGCGATCGGTGATGACGAGGTGCCCCTTCCGCGGTTCGATCGGAAGACCCTTCGTGATCGTTGGTGCCCAGGCGCCCGCCGCGTTGACTACCACATCTGCCTCGATACGCCCGAAGGCCCCCTGGACTTCGCGTCCGCGCGCCTCTCGCACCTCGGCGCCGAGGCGCAGCTCACCCCCGCGCGCGATGACTCGATCGAGGAGGAAGCGCGTCACCGCGGGTGGATAGACGACGCGATCCGCCGGCAGGTAGAGACCGCCCGCCAGCCCCGAGCGGAGCGCCGGCTCGAAGTCAACGAGCTGCTTCGGGGTGAGGAGCGCCGCCTCGAGGCCCCGCGCGTGGAAGGCCTCGGCCTGACTTCGCGCGTGCTGCCACTCCTCGTCGTCCTCCGCCAACCAGAGGGTGCCGCAGCCATCATCCTCGCAGTCCGGCGGCAGCTCTGCCGCCAGCTCGCGCCAGAGCCGAAGGGAGTAGGAGGTGATCTGAAACTCAACCTCCGGGTTCTCCATCACCACCACGTGGCCCATGCCGGCGCCGGTTGTGCCGCCGGATGGAATGTCGCGCTCGAGCACGAGCACGCGCAGGCCGCGCCGCGCGAGCGAGTCGGCACAGGCCGCACCCACGATGCCCGCGCCGACCACGATGACATCGGGCCTCATGGCGCGGCGAGTCCCGCGCGGAGGGGATCCCGTGGGTCGAAGAGGAGCGTCGACCTGGCGGTGATGAAAGCGCGCCCGCGAATCTCGGGCACGATCGCGTCGCCGATGCGGACGAGCCGCGCGCGAAAGAGGCCGTCGGTGACGCTCTCCTGGGTCCACTCTTCGTCGAGCGCGATTTCACCGCGCGCGTGGAGCACGGCGAGCTTCGCGGAGGTGCCGGTGCCACAGGGGGAGCGATCGTAGGCGCCGCCTGGACAGAGGACGAAGTTGCGGCTGCGGTGCGCGGGGTCGCGCGGCTGGCTGAAGAGCTCGACATGATCGATCTCGCCGCCGTCATCGCCGCGAATCCCCGCGTCCCAGAGCGCGCGCTTGATCGCCTGGGTTGCCTGAAGGAGCGCGGGGAGATTGTCCAGCTCGACTCGCTCCATCGACCTGCCGACGAGGAAGAACCAATTGCCGCCCCAGGCGATGTCGCCGGTCACCCTGCCGAGCCCCGGCACCTCGAGGGCGAGGTCGAGTTGGGCCACGCGCGCGGCCACGTTTCGCACCGTGACGCTGCCGTCGTCGTGCAGTCGCGCGCCGACCGTTCCGACCGGCGTGTCGAGTCGCATTTCGCCAGGGCGCGCGTTCCCTAGGAGCTCGAGGGTGCGCGCGACACCGATCAGTCCGTGCCCGCACATGCCGAGGCAGCCGACGTTGTTCCAGAAGATCACCCCGGCCACGCTCTCGGGCGCGACCGGCGGTGTGAGCAGCGCAGCCACGATCGCCTCGTGCCCGCGGGGCTCGAGCACCACGGCGCGGCGGAGGTCATCGTGCTCGCGCGAGAACTCCTCTCGTCGCGCGAGCATGGTCGATGCGCGAAGCTCGGGCCCACCGCGCACGATTACGCGGGTCGGCTCTCCCTCGGTGTGCGAGTCGATGATCTCGAGTTCAGGCGGAAGCATGGTCGACCGCGCCTCGAGTCAACTGCCCATCGATCTGACGCCAGATCCCACGCGGGTTCGCATCGGTCAGCTCGATCGGGAGGAGCTGCGGCGGAAGGTCCTGGTAGCAGACCGGGCGCGCGAAGCGCTGGATCGCCGCCGTCCCGACCGAGGTGGAGCGCGCATCGGTGGAGGCGGGATAGGGACCGCCGTGGTGCATCGCGTGGGTCACCTCGACGCCGGTGGGAAAGCCGTTCCAGATCAGTCGACCGACGCGCGCGCGGAGGAGGCGCAGCAGCTCGTCGGAAGCCGCCTGCTCATCCTCCGAGCCGTGCACGGTGGCGGTGAGCTGTCCGCCGAGGGAGCGTGCAACCTCGAGCATCTCGGCCGCATCGTCGCAGAGCACGGCGAGGGTGGCGGGCCCGAAGATCTCCTCGCGCAGTGCTCCCTTCTCGAGAAAGGCGCGGGCGGTGGTGGCGAGGAGAACGCTTCGCGCCGCCGTCGCCGCGTGCTCGCCCGTCCCGTCGCCCTGTGCGAGCAGCTCGACGCCAGGTGTGGCCGTTGCCGCGTCCAGACTGCTTTCGTAGGCGCCCCGGATGCCGGCGTGCACCATCGTTCCGGCCGGGGTCCGGCGAATCAACTCGCGAAGCGTGGCGAGGAAGGCCTCGGCTTCGTCGCCGCGCGTGAGGATCACCAGTCCGGGGTTGGTGCAGAACTGACCCGCGCCCAGCGCGACCGCCTGCGACAAGCCCTGCGCGATCGTCGCGCGCCGCTCCCGCAGTGCACCCGTGAGCAGAAAGACCGGGTTCTGCGAGCCCATTTCGGCAAACACTGGGATCGGATCGGGGCGCGCCGCCGCCGCATCGAAGAGCGCGCGTCCTCCTCGCAGCGAGCCGGTGAAGCCGACCGCGCGAAGCTCCGGCGCGCGCACCAGCGCCAAGCCGACGTCGTTCGACGAACCGTGCACCATGGAGAACGTGCCTTCATGAACGCCGACGCGCGCGACGGCGCGGGCGATCGCGCGCGCCACCATCTCCGACGTGCCCGGATGCGCGGGATGCGCCTTCACCACCACGGGGCAGCCGGCCGCGAGCGCCGAGATGGTGTCCCCACCCGCGACGGAGAAGGCGAGCGGGAAGTTCGACGCGCCAAAGACCGCGACCGGTCCGAGCGGAACCAGCATGCGCCGCAGATCGGGCTTCCGTGCCGGCAGCCGTTTCGGGTCGGCCCGATCAATGCGAGCATCGACCCAAGAGCCTTCCTCGACCAGCTGCGCGAAGAGGCCGATCTGGTGAAGTGTCCGCGCGCGCTCCGACTGCAGTCGAAGCATCGGGAGCGCGGTCTCGGCATAGGCGCGCACCAGCAGATCTTCGTCGAGCGCGGTGATCTCCTCCGCGATCGCGGCGAGGAGCGCCGTCCGCGCGCGGGAGGGAGATTCCTGCTCGCTGGCCGCGGCCGCGAGACGTGCCGCCTCCGCTACCTGTTCGAGGTCGGCGTCACGAAACACCGGAGGAAGCAAGTCACCGGTCGCCGGATTGCGCACGCTGAACTCCGCGCCGCGCCCCTCGGTCTCCTTCGCCCCCAAGAAGAGAGCACCTGTCGGATCACTCACATCGACTCCCGCGGTGGACGGCCGCTCGGGCCCCCGGCTAGACTGCGCCGCACCCACGCGAAAAGAGGAGGCGGCATGACGGACATCCCTGTCCTGCACGACGAGCGCCGATCGGATCGGATCGCGCTCCGCGAGATGATGCGCGCGATCGCCGACGGGATCAATCAGCGCGATTGGGAGTCGCTGCGCCCGTGGCTCGATGCGCAGGTGCAGGTGACCATGATCGACCAGGTCACCCTGCACGGGCCGGAGGCGCTCTTCGACTACGTGGAGAGCAAGCTCGAGCGCTACGGCTCGATCCTCACCGGGTTGACCGTCGATCCCTCGCTTTCGACCCCGGCGGTCTTCCACGGCGACGCCGCGGTCGTCTCGCTCCACTCGGCTGATCGATTTCACTTCCGCACCGGGCAGGAGATCCTGGTGCAGAGCACCTACACGGCCACGATGGTGAAGCAGGGAGATGCTTGGAAGCTGGCCGCGCTCCATGCCGGCGTGAACGCGTTCCAGAATCCGATCTCCGATCAGAAGCAGAAGCTCTTCGGCGTGGGGGTGGCGGTCGCCGCGATCGGCGGCCTCGTGCTCGGCTCGCTGCTCGGAGGGAGAGGCGACTAGGTGGCGCTCGTTCTGCCCGAGCCGGCCTTTCCCCGCGGCACGACCGCGCGCGACTATCCGATCCCGGCGCGGCGGAACCTCCTGCTTTGCCTGGTCGCTTTCCTGGGATCGCTGTCTTGCCTGGTGTTCGGTTCGTGGTCGCGCGGTGGGCTCGCCCTCGCGGCGTCCTGCCTTTTGTTTTCACACCTGATGCTGCTGGTCTACTCGTTGATTCACCAGGCGCAGCACGGTGTGCTTCACCCGGACAGCCGGATCAATCACGGGCTCGGCGTGGCGCTCTCCTTCCTCTTTCCCGCCTCCTTCAGCCTGATCCGGACGACGCACCAGGGGCATCACCTCCGCAATCGCACCGACTACGAGATGTTCGACCTCTACTACGCGAGGGATTTCAAGCCGATGAAGTTCGCGCAGTTCTACTGCATCCTGATCGGGCTCTTCTGGCCGATCGTCCCCTTGGGTGGTCTGGTCGCGGCGATCTCGCCACGCATCTTTTCGCTCGGGCCGTTCCGTCGCGCTCTCTCGACCTCCTACTTGCTGGGCGATGTGCGAAGCGAACAGACCTGGGCGATCCGCCTCGAGGTGGTCGGCAACCTCCTCTTCTTCGCGCTCCTCTTCCGCCTCTTTCACCTGCGCTGGGAGGCGGCCGCCTGGATGTATGCGGCCTTCGCCTTCAACTGGTCCACGCGGCAATACGTCTCGCACGCCTTCACCAAGCGCGACGTGACCGACGGCGCGCTCAACCTCCGCACCAATCGCTGGATGAGCGCGCTGCTGCTGCACGGCGAGTGGGATCTCAACCACCATCGCTACCCGACCGTCCCGTGGGTTCACCTGCCGCGCCTCGCCCCGTCCGGCGAGCGGCGTGTGTCGTACTGGAAGCAGTACCTCGCGCAGTGGGGTGGGCCGCGCCTCTGCCTCCGAGCCCGCGCCCGAGGAGGTGGGTCGCCTCTCGCTCAGCCTGTGGAGTTCCCCCGAGCATGGTCGCTGAGCGCTTTCCAGCCTCGCGCTACGCCGCGCTCGCGGCAGAGTGTGGAATCGACGCGGCCACGCTTCGCTTTCACGACGACGTGCTCGCCGATCCGATCAGTGACGCGTTTCTCCGCGTGCTTCGCAGTGCGCATCCCGCGATCGACGCGGGCGAAGCCCCGCCGACCCTCCGCATCGCGCCGGCCGCCTTCTACCGCGAGTACCCTCGCTTTGGCGGAGACGGTCGGGCGGTCACCCGCGTGGCGCGGCAGCTCGGGCTCCCGAGCACGCTCCTCCCGTCCCGCAGCACCGGTTCGGTGACGGAGAACGCGCGACGGATCGCCGAGGCGCTGCGTCCGCTGCCGGAGCGCTCCTGCCTCCTCGTGTCGCTCAGCAAGGGGGGTGCCGATCTCAGACTCGCGCTCGAACGAAACCCCGAGCTCGCGACGAGAGCGCAGCTCTGGATCCAGATCGGCGGCCTTGTCCGCGGCACACCGGTAGTCAACGAACTCACGCGCGGTGCCTGGTGGAAGCGAGGGCTCCTCCGCGGCTACCTCGCGCTCACCGCCGCCGCGCCGGACCTGGTGACCGAGATGACGCGCGCCCCGGGAACACTCCTCGCCGCGCCGATGCGCGTGCCCGAGGGGTTGCCGATCGTGAACGTCGTCGGCTTTCCACTCGCCGGGGAGCTGCGTGGTCGGGTGCGCGACCGCCATGCGCGCTTCGCCTGCCTGGGGCCGAACGACGGCATGGGCGTTCTGGCCGACGCCATCATCGATCCCGCGCCGGTCGTGCCGGTGCGCGGGGCCGATCACTACTTCCGCACGCCGGAGGTTGTGCCGGTCGTGGCCTCGATCCTCCGCTGGTGGCTGGCGCGCGGCCGCTTCGAACAGCACCGAGAAGCTAGGAGTCTCTCGTGTCTCGTCTCCACGACGAACTGATCGGCTCGAGCATCGCGGAAGTGTCCGCGCCTCAACCGCGCATCGACGCGGCCGCCTGGCCTCGCGCCTGGTACGCGCTCGCCACCGCGCGGGAGCTGCGCGGCGGCCGAGTCCTCGCGCGTGAGATCGACGGTCACCCGCTCGTGCTCTGGCGCGACGGCGAAGGGCGCGCCGTGGCGAGTGCGGCGCACTGTCCGCACGTCGGCGCGCACCTCGCGCACGGCGATGTGCACGGCGGACGCCTGCGCTGCCCGCTCCATCACTGGTCGTACGATCACCGCGGCGACTGCCGCAACGAGTGCGGCGAGCGACGCCCGGCCTATCGTCTCGCGACCTGGCCGACGCACGAGTTGGGCGGAGTGGTCTTCGTCCACGCCGGTTCCGATCCCGGCGACTTCCCGATCGACGCAGAGGGACAGGAGGTGTCGGCCGGTCGTCCAGTGCCGCTCAGGACGCGGTGGTTTGCGGTGATCGCGAATGCCTTCGACATGCGGCACCTCGGCATGGTGCACCATCGCGCGCTGCTCCAACCGCCGGTGACCGAGCGCACCGCCGACTCCTTCCGGCTGCACACGGTGACCCGCGTGTTGGGGCATGGGCTGTTCCACGAATTGGTGCGCGCCGCGTCCGGCGATGCGGTGGAAACGGAGATCACGAGCCACGGGGGCCCGCTCCTCCACGTGCGGAGTCGAGTCGGCGGTCGGGTCACGCAGCTGCTCTTGAGCGCACGCCCCGAGCGGGACGGCGTGTCGATGCTGCCGATCGTGCTCTCGCCTCGCGGCGGCCCGGCCGAGTGGCTGCGTCATCGCGTGGCGCGATGGGGCTACCTGCAATTCCTTCGCCGCGACATCGAGATCCTGGACGACATGCGCTTCCGCCCGCGCCTCGATGGCCCGAGCGACGACGTGCTCGGTCGCTTCCTCGACTTTGCCCGGACTCGCCCCGCGGCAGAGGCGCCGCGATGAGTCAGGCGAGCCCGCTCGCGCTCGTCGACTACTGGTACATCGCGGCGCGATCGCGCGAGCTCAAGGGGCGCCCCATCGCGCGCACCCTGCTCGGCCGACCGATCGTGCTGTTCCGCGGCGCTTCCGGCCTGCCCGGGGCAATGGAGGATCGCTGCGCGCATCGCAATCTCGCGCTCTCCGCGGGGCGCGTCGAGTCCGGCCTGCTTCGCTGCGCCTACCACGGCTGGGGCTACGACCCGGAGGGACGATGCGCCGACATTCCGGCCCTGCCGCGCGGCACCGACTGCCCCGCGATCCGCGTGCGCGCCTATCCCGCGTGTGAAAGCGACGGCTTCGTCTGGGTCTACATGGGCGAACGGGCGCCCGTTGGTCCGCCGCGCCGCTTCCCGCGACATGGCGAGCGCGGCTGGACTTCCTTTCTCCTCGTCAATCGCTTCCAGGCGGGGGCCCACGCCTGCCTCGAGAACTTCCTCGACTGCCCGCACACCGCCTACGTGCACACGGGCTGGTTTCGCAGTCGACGGGAGCGGCCGGTTCGCACCGTGATCCGCCATCGCGACGACGGGGTCCTGGCGGAGTTCCACGAGGAGCGCGACGCGGAAAGCCTGGTCTCACGCCTGCTCTTTCCACGGGATCGGAAGCTCGAGCATGTCGACCGCTTCGTCATGCCGACCACCTCCCAGGTCGACTACCGCTTCGGGCCCGATCGTCACTACATCATCACCTCGCAGTGCACGCCGATCAGCGAAGAGGAGACGCAGGTGTACACGCTCCTGACCTTTCGCTTCGGCGCGATCGGACCGCTGGTGCGACTCTTCTTCGAGCCGATCTCGCGGCGGATCATCCGCCAGGATGTCGATGTGCTGCGCGAGCAAACCGAGAACCTGCGGCGCTTCGGTGGCGCGCGCTTCGTCAACACGCGCGCCGACCTGCTGGGCCCCGAGATCCTCCGCCTCTGGCGCGACGCCTCGCTGCGATCCGGCGAGCCAAAACCGCCGCTCCCGGCAGAGCGCGAGCTGGAGATTCGCTTCTAGTGTCGAAGCGCGTGCTCATTCTCTCGGTCTCTGCCCTCGGCCTAGGAATGGTCGGCGTCCTCTTTCGGCAAGCGCAGGCGGCCGGCGCGCTGGGTGGGCCGATCTCGATCCCAAAGCAACTCTGGCTCTGCTACACGATCTTCGCTTGGTTCGTGCTGCCCGCGATCTTTGCGGCGTCGCGCGAGCTGGCCGTGCCGCTCCGCCAGGCCTACCGCGCGCATCTCCTCCTCTGGGGGGCGCGCGCGGTCATCGAACTCTGGCTCCTCTACGTCACGATCGGGTGGACGCCGCTCTACGGCATCGCGCACGACCTCTCCGCGATCGCCCTTCTCTCGTACTGGATCCGAAGGACACGGGACGTGCCGGGCGACTCAGGCTGGGCGCGGCTGGCGCGCCACTGGATGCACGCGATCCGCCTCGCCCTTCTTCCCGAGATTCTCTTTGCCGCCTGGTTTCGCCAGGCGAATGGCGGTCGCGTCGGCATCTACTTCGCCGACGAGAGCGCGCGCTTCGCGGCGATCAACCGCGTGACCCTGCTCGTGGTGATCGCGGTCTACCTGCACCTCGCCTGGTGCTTTCTGCGCTTCGGACGAGAGACCCGGGTGAATGAGGCGACCGATGCTGCGAGCTGAGATCGCTTCGGTCGAGTCGCTCGACTCTGGGTGTGTCGCGAGGATGTACGCGCTCTTCGAACGCCACTATGAGGCGACCGAACCCGCGCGCTTCCGCCGTGATCTCGCGGGAAAACAGTGGGTGCTGCTCTTTCACGACGCGAGCGCGTTGGTCGGCTTCTCCACCCAGCAGGTGCGGGAGGCCCGCGACCGCGCAAGCGGCGCGCCGATTCGCGTGCTCTTCTCCGGCGACACCGTGATCGACCGCGCGCACTGGGGAAGCCAGTCGCTCATGAAGGAGTGGTGTCGCTTCGCGGGGAGTCTGCTCGCGATGCAGCCCGAGGTACCGCTCTACTGGTTCCTGCTGTCGAAGGGGCACCGGACCTATCTCTACCTGCCGCTCTTCTTCCACGACTTCTACCCCAGCCGGCGCGGGACGCGCGAGGAGCGGCTCCCCGAGCTGCTCGTTCAACTCGCGCGCGAGAAGTACGGCGACTCCTTCGACCCTGAGAGCGGCTGCGTGCACCTCCGCGAGGTGGAAGAGCGACTCCGTTCCGAGTTCGACAGCACCGCGCTTCGTCAGGGCAATCCGGACGTCGTCTTCTTCGCCGAGAGAAACCCGCGCCACGCCGAGGGGGTCGAGCTGGCCTGCCTCGCGCCTATCGCGCCCGACAACCTCCGCGGCGTCGCCCGACGCGAGCTCGAGGCGGGGATGGCGGCGCGACTCCTCTCCGTCTGAATGTCGGTCCTCTCGAGCTGGATCGCCCATCGGCTGTGGCTGCTGAACGGCGCCGCGTCGAGCCGAGCCTATCGTGCGGCGCTCGGCGCGCCACGGCGCGCGCAGGAGCGCCTCCTCCTCGACCTGCTGCGGCGAAACGCGGAGTCGGAGTTCGGGCGCCGGCATCGATTCGTCGCGATTCACAGCCTCGACGAGTACCGCCGCGCCGTGCCGGTTTCCACGTACGACGATCTCGCGCCCGACATCGAGCGGATGAAGCGTGGCGAGTCGAACGTGCTCGTGACCGAGCCGGTTTTGATGTTCGAGAAGACGAGCGGCTCGAGTGGCGGCGCGAAGTACATCCCCTACACGCGAAGCTTGCGCGCCGAGTTCATGCGCGCGGTCGAGCCGTGGATGGACGACCTCCACCGAGCGCGGCCGACGCTCCTGCGAGGCCCGGCCTACTGGTCGGTGAGTCCGCCCGCGGCGATCGGGGAGCGCACCGAGTGCGGCTTGCCGGTCGGCTTCAGCGACGACACCGAGTACTTCTCGCCGTTGGCGCGACGCGTGCTCTCCACGATCTTGGCCACGCCGCCGGAATTGGCGCAGGTGCCCGACATGGAGAGCGTGCGCTACGTCACGCTGCGCTTCCTTCTCGCCGCGCCGCGGCTCGCCTTCGTCTCGGTATGGAATCCGAGCTTCCTCACGCTTCTCTTGCGGGCACTCGCCCGACATGCCGATCGGTTGCTCGACGACCTTGAACGGGGAACGCTCTCGGCGCCGCACTCGCTTCCCACGGATCTCCAACGCACGCTCGAGGCGAGGCTGCGTCCAGCGCCCAATCGGGTACGACAACTGCGGGCGGCCCTCACCTCCGCAACGTCGATTGACTTTCATCGCGTGTGGCCGCACCTCGCGATCGTGAGTGCCTGGGGCGACGCCGCGGCGGAGCGCTCGCTGGCGGAGCTTCGCACGACCCTTCCTCGTGTCGAGGTTCAGCCCAAGGGGCTTCTCGCGACCGAGGGGGTCACCTCGATTCCGGTCGTGGGACAGGATGCGGCCGCGCTCGCCGTCACCTCGCACCTCCTCGAGTTCATTGACGACCGCGGGGGAGTGTTCGCCGTCGACGAGATCGAGTCGGGGCGCGAGTATCGCGTCCTCCTCTCGACGGGAGGCGGCCTCTATCGCTACGACACCGGTGATCGCGTGCGTGTGGTGGGCCGGATGCAGGCGACGCCGCTCGTCCGATTCGTCGGCCGAGGCAACCTCGTCTCCGACCTTCGCGGCGAGAAGCTCGATGAACCCTTCGTGCGCGAGGCGATCGACGTCGCGCTCCACGAGCACGCGATCCCGGCTCGCTTCGCGATGCTCGCGCCCGAGTGGGGCGACCCGCCTCGATACCTTCTCTTTCTCGAGCCGGCGCCCGGCGTCGTGCTGTCAGAGGCGAAGCGCAGCGAGATCGCCGCGCGCCTCGATGCGGCCCTCGCGCGGAATCCGCACTACGAGCTGTGTCAGCGCCTCAGTCAGCTCGGGGCGGTCGAGGTGCGCGGCGTGCAGGACGGCGAGGCGCGCTACCTCGCACGCTGCGTGGCGGACGGACAGCGCGCGGGCGACGTGAAGCCCACACCGCTCCACCGGGCCGACCGGTGGAGCGAGTGGTTCTGACGGTGTCGTCGTCTAGCCGCGGTAGCGTGACTTGATCGCGCCCCAGCTCGAGCCGCGCGCCGGGATGGGGACGCACGACTCAGAGCTGCACGGCACGTAGTCGCCCAGGTAGGTGCCTCCACCGCCCTCGCAGTCATACTGACTCTTCATCGTGCAGCTGCCGTCCGCGAGACAACAGGCTCCCGTCGGCGGGGGGCAGGAGCACGGGTTGGGATCGCAAGAGGTGCCGTCGCCCTGATAGGAGTTGCCCTGCGCCATGCACTCGTCGGCGGTCAGCACGGTGCACTCGCAGATCGGTGAGCAGCAGGCTCCGGTCGGCGTGGGAAGCGTTGGGCAGGGCAGATAGCCGTCCTGATTGAAGCCGAGCACACCATAGTCGGCGATCGGATCGGTGACCGACGGAGTAGAATCGTCGGCGAAGAACCCGCCTTGCGTCGGATGAGGCTGCGCGCGGAAGTACCCGGTGTCGGGTGAGTAGTAGTTGTAACCCGCGAACCAATACACCATGACCAGCGGCGCGGTCTGCGTCGAGTTCCAGGAGAGCGCGGTGCCGCTCCCGGACTGCGGCCATCCGCTGGTGGTGAGTTCGAAGTTCGCGCAGTTCGATTGCCCGACCAGGGCGACGCTCGGGCTGTAATCCAAACCAAACGTGACTCCGCGCAGCCGCGGGGTCGCACTGGGGGGGAATGCCGCGAGCACGTACCAGTACGTCGAGAGCCCGCCATCGTGCCGCGTGATGGCGTCTGCGCAGGCGCTCAAATTCACGCATTCGTCGGTCAGCGAGCAGAAGTTGTGGTCACCCTCCCCGCAGGGGCTTCCGGTCACTGGCGGCGCCGCGTGAACGATGAGCGTGCCGCCAGCATTCGAGCCGGCCTGCGCCGCGTTGGCCAAGAGGAGCAGGGGTGAGAGAAGAATCAGTGCAGCAAGGCGCATGGGTTCACCTCCAATCGCGGCGATCCGCGAGATCCGAAACGAACGTGCGCCGTAGCCGGGTGCGGCGAGAGGGGGAACCGACGCCAACGAAGGTAGCCCCGATGCGGTACTCTCTGCCAATGGAAATACAGATCTTCGGCACCCAAAAGAGCACCGACACCAAGAAGGCGCTCCGCTTCTTCGCGGAACGCGGCGTCAAGACCCACTTCGTCGACTTGAAGGAGCGCCCGATGTCGGCGGGGGAGCTCAAGCGCTTCCTCGAGAAGTTCGGGGTCGAGGCGCTCATCGATCCTCACTCGAAGCGATACGCGGAGCTTGGGCTCGCCGCTGCGTCGCCGTCGCCCGAACGCTGGAAGGAGCGACTGGTCGCCGAACCGCTGCTGCTCCGCCAACCGCTCGCGCGATTCGGGACCCAGCTGACGCTCGGAATGGATGAAGCCGCCTGGAGGTCTTGGTGCGATCGATGAGAGGCCACCACGGCGAGGGGTATCGCATGCGCTCGCGCGACTCGCGGGGCGACGTCGCGAACGACGGACCCAAGCGCCCGGTCTCGGAACGCTTCCGCGAACTCTGGCCCGACATCTGGGCGCTCGTGCGCCCGCGGCGCGGCGTGCTCGCCGTCGGTTTCGTGCTGATGGCGATCAATCGGGTTTGTGGGCTCGTGCTGCCCGCCTCGACCAAGTACCTGATCGACGACGTGATCACGAAGAGGCATGTCGCGATGCTGGCGCCGCTGGTGCTCGCGGTGCTCGGCGCCACGTTGCTCCAGGGAGGCACCTCGTTCGCGCTGACCCAGCTCCTCTCGAAGGCGGCGCAGCGGTTGATCACCGAACTCCGCATCAAGGTGCAGTCGCACATCGGGCGCTTGCCGGTCGCCTTCTACGATGCCAACAAGACTGGCGCCCTGGTCTCGCGCATCATGAGCGACGTCGAGGGGATCCGTAACCTCGTCGGCACCGGATTGGTCGAGCTGGTGGGCGGCATCATGACCGCGGTCATCGCCTTCTTCGTGCTGCTTCGGATCAGCCCATCGATGACCCTCGTCGCCTTCGCCGTGCTCCTCGTCTTCGTGGTCGCGCTCAATCGCGCCTTCACCACCATCCGCCCCATCTTTCGCGAGCGCGGCAAGATCAACAGCGAGGTGACCGGCCGCCTGACCGAGTCGCTCGGCGCGGTACGCACGGTGAAGGGGTACCACGCCGAGTCGCGCGAGGCGGCGGTGTTCCGCGGCGGCGTCGGACGGCTGCTCGACAACGTCTTGAAGACGATCACCGCCACCTCGGTGATGGGTGTGGCCTCGACGCTGCTCTTGGGCGTGGTCGGCGCGGCCATCATGTTCGTCGGGGCGCGCCAAGTCTTGAGTGGGACGATGACGCTGGGCGGCTTCTTCACCTACACCGCCTTTCTCGGCTTCCTGGTCGCGCCCGTCTTCCAGATCGTGGCGATCGGCACGCAGCTCACCGAGGCCTTCGCCGGACTCGAGCGCACGCGTGAGATCCTGCGCGAGCAGCCGGAAGACACCGACCCCAAGCGCGTGAACGCCATCGGTGCGATCGAAGGGCAGGTCGTCTTCGAGTCGGTCAGCTTCGCCTACGAAGAGGGGAAGCGCGTGCTGCACGAGGTCAGCTTCGAGGCCAAGCCCGGCACCATGACCGCGTTGGTCGGGCCGTCGGGCTCGGGCAAGTCGACCATGATTGGGCTCCTCGCCGCTTTCCACTCGCCGCAGGAAGGCGTGGTGAAGGTCGACGGCTTGGACCTCTCAGCCGTGCGCCTCGACGCCTACCGCACGCAGCTCGGCGTGGTGCTGCAAGAGACCTTCCTCTTCGACGGCTCGATCCGCGAGAACGTCGCCTTCTCGCGCCCCGAGGCGACCGAGGAGGAGGTCCTCCGCGCCTGCCGTATCGCGCGGGTGGACGAGTTCGCCGAGCGCTTCGACGAGAAGTACGAAACGGTGGTCGGCGAGCGCGGAGTCAAGCTCTCCGGCGGCCAACGCCAGCGCGTCTCGATCGCGCGCGCGATCCTCGCCGAGCCGCGCATCCTGATTCTCGATGAGGCGACGTCGAGCCTCGACTCGGAATCGGAGGCGCTGATTCAGGAGGGTCTCGCGCACCTCATGCAGGGACGCACCACCTTCGTGATCGCCCACCGTCTCTCGACCATCCGTCGCGCCGATCAGATCCTCGTGCTCGAGAACGGCCGCATCATCGAGCGTGGCACCCACGCCGAGCTCTACGCGCTCGGCGGCCGCTACTTTGACTTGTACACGAAGCAGCATGGGCTGGAGTCGAACCTCTTCCTCGCGCCCGGCGAGGGAGACCTGGTCCCGGAGAAGGGCCCGAACGGCAGCGCGCGCGGGGCGAGCGGGCCGAGTTCGCCGCTCGGTTTGCTCTCGCGGCGCGAGCCGTAGCGCCCAGGTGTTGTCGCGCTGACGCGTTGTAGTGTCGATGTGGTCGGGCTCACTTTCGACCGTTACACTCCCGCGTGCGGATGGGCCGGAGGGGAGAACGCATGTTCAGTCAGTCCATCACTGAACCCGAACGCGCCATGAAAGCGTTCGAGCTGTCAGCCCGGTTCGGTGGAGCGGCGGCGCGCCGATGATCCGCTTCGCCCGAGCGGCACTCCTGCTCCTCCTCTTCCTGGGCGCGACGTACGTGCGCGCGCAAGAGACCGATCCTGAGCGTCGTCAGGCGCTGATCCAGGTCTTCCAGGACGCGATGCAAGGCGGGCATTGGGCGACCGCGATCGCCGCGGGCGAGCAGCTTCAGCCGATCGGCGTTGGCAACGAAACGCTCGCCTACAACCTCGCCTGCGCCTACGCGCGGAGCGCGCAAACCGCACCGGCGATCACTTGGCTGGCTCGCGCCGCCGAGTCGGGTTTCCAGGCGACCAAGCTGGTTGCGGGTGATCCGGACCTCGCGACCCTGCGCGAAGCGGCATCGCGGAACGCGGCGCCGGGCTATGTCGAGGCAGTCGCGCGCATCTTCAAGAATCGCGCGGCGGGCCTGCGCGAGTACCAGGCGATGGCGGCCAACCGCCCGCCGCTCGTCTTCCTTCCCGAGCGTTACGACTCGACGCGCGCCGCGCCGCTCATCATCGCGCTCCACGGCTTCGGCGCCGATGCGATGGACATCGCATCGGCTTGGCGTGAGGTGGCCTCGCAGGCCGGGGCGATTCTGGCAGCGCCGGACGCGGTGCGCCCCACGGCCAATGGGCGCGGCTTCCAATGGCTCTACGCCGACGAGGGAGAGTGGCGCGTCCTCGACACGCTCGACCAGATGAAGGCGCGCTATCGCATCGATCCCACGCGGGTGATCCTGACTGGCTTCTCGCAGGGCGGAAACCTGACGCTCACGACGGGGCTCGCGTACCCGGACCTCTTCACCGGCCTGATCCCGATGTCGGGCTTCTACACGCCGGAGGAGATGCCGCTCGACACCCGGACCGTGGTGCGGCCGCGCATCTACTTGATGATCGGCGGCAACGACCGTGGCACCGCGACCTTCGAGGCCGCGCGGCGCGATCTCGAACGCGCTGAGTATCCGGTTCGGCTCCTCACCTATCCGGGCGTGGGGCATGCCTTCCCGCCGAATGCGCAGGAGGAGTTGACGCGCGCGCTGGACTTCGTGCTCGCGCGGTAGCGGCGGTCATCGCCTGCAACCTTCCCGCTCCGATTCCGTGTTTTCCCCGGCGCCCGGGCCGGGTACCCTCGGCGCCGGTCCGCGCGCGACGCGCGGAGAAGAAGGAGCGAGAACATGGATCCGGAACGTCTCTTGGGTGAGCTCTTGCGGAGCGGCCTTAGCAGCGGGGGGCGCCATCGTCGTCACGGGCACGGCCTGGGACACGGCATCGGCCGGATGGTCACCTCGGCGCAGGGCCTCACCATTCTGGGCGGCATCGCCATCGCCGCCTTCGAGCACCTACAGCAGAAGGGCGTGATCGGCGGCGGCAAGCCGAGCGCGACGGGCGCGCCGGACGGCGCCATGATGCAGCCGCCGCCCGTGCCACCGATGCCCCCGACTCCAGCGGAGCTGCACGCGAACGCGATGCTGCTGATCGAGGCGATGGTCAACGCGGCTAAGGCCGACGGCATGATCGACGACGCGGAGCGAGCGCGCATCCTGGGCGAGCTGGACAAGGCGGGCGCGACGGCGGACGAACGCGCCTGGCTCGAAGGCGAGATGGCGAAGCCAGCTGACCTGGAGGCACTGCTCGCCAAGGTGCAGAGCCCGGATCTGGCGGCTCAGGTCTACGCGGCCTCGGTCCTCGTGACCGGCAACGACGATTCGAGTGAGCGCGCCTATCTCGGTCTCCTCGCCGCGCGGCTGGGCCTCTCTGGAGAGATGGTCGACGCGATCAATCGGCAGATCGAGGCGAAATCCAATCCGAACGGGTGAGCGAGCCGCGCCCTCCGCGCGCGGCACCCGTCACCCGATGAGCAAGCGATAGGCAAGGAGGAGCTGGATGAATCAGTGGCATTTCTTCGTCAGCGGCCAGAAGGTGGGTCCGATGGACTTGGCCGCGGCGATCGACTTCGCGAAGAAGAACCCGGAGGCGCTCTGTTGGAGGCCGGGCTTCGCCGAGTGGATTCGGGTGAGCCATGTGGCCGAGCTGTCGGGCGCGGGGAATCTGCCACCGGCCGCGCCGACCGGCGCGGGCGCGCGTGGCATCGCCGACGAGATCGACTTCAAAATCTTCGGCTCGGACATGCAGTTCGTCGAGGTCGAGTTGGATCCGGGCGAGAGCGCTGTCGCCGAGGCGGGCGCGATGATGTACAAGGACCGCTCGATCGAAATGAACACGGTGTTCGGCGATGCCTCCGCGCAATCGCAGCAGGGCGGCTTCATGGGCAAGCTGATGGGCGCGGGCAAGCGACTCTTGACCGGCGAGAGCCTCTTCACCACGGTCTTCACGCACAACGGCACGGGTAAGGCGCACGCCGCCTTCGCCGCGCCCTTCCCGGGCACGATCCTCCCGATCAAGTTGACCGACGTGGGCGGACGCTTGATCTGCCAGAAGGACAGCTTCCTCTGCGCGGCCAAGGGCGTGTCGCTCGGCATCGCCTTCCAGCGGAAGATCCTCACCGGCCTCTTCGGCGGCGAGGGCTTCATCATGCAGAAGCTGGAGGGAGACGGTTGGGTCTTCATTCACGCGGGCGGCACGATGGTGGAGCGCACGCTGGCGGCGGGGGAGACGGTGCACGTCGATACCGGCTGCTTGGCCGCGCTGACCGACACGGTGACGTTCGACGTGGTGCAGGCGGGCGGAATCAAGACGGTGCTCTTCGGCGGCGAGGGTCTCTTCTTCGTCAACCTCACCGGTCCGGGGAAGATCTGGCTGCAGTCGCTCCCCTTCTCGCGCCTCGCCGGACGCATGCTGGCGGCGGCGCCGCAGATGGGTGGCTCGCGCGAGTCGGGCTCTCTCCTCGGCGGCCTCGGCAACTGGATTGGCGGCGACCAGGACCAGTAGTTGAATCGTGATGGCGCGGCAATCTTGCCGCGAGCGATCGAGGGCGTGCGGGCGTGCACGCCCTCGTCGTTACTACCGGCCCGGCTACTCAGCGCACGCGCAGCACGACGGCGTCGCTGCCGCCCTGGCCATAGCTCTCGGTGTCGCCCACGACGTAGATCGCGTCGGCCGCCGCCACCACCGCGTCGCCGAGATCGTCGTTCGCACCTCCCCAGAGGAGCGTGTCTTGCACGGCGCCGTCGCGATCGAAGCGAAGGAGCAGGAGATCGCTGCCGCCGGCGCCGAGCGTCGTGGTCTGCCCGGTGGCGTAGAGCGAGCCGTCGAAGCGATCGACCGTCACGCCGTAGCCGAACTCCTCGCCTCGCCCGCTCCAATCGCGTTGCCAAAGCAGGAAGCCGGACGAGCTGTAGGCCCAGAGGCGTAGGTCGGTGCCGCGCGCGGTCGCCGCCGCACCGACCAGGTAGAGGTTGAACCCATCGCTGGCGAGATCGAAGGCGGCCTCTCGGCGTTGTCCGTCGCCCGATACCTGGTACCAGATCGGATCACCGCTCGCCTGGCTGAAAGCGGCGAGGAGCGCATCGCCGCCGCTCGATGCAGAGTTCGCGTTGTAGCGCCCCGCGACGTAGACGAGGCCACCCATCGCGACCGGCTGTCCGCTCGCGACGTCGAAGCCATTCGATCCCCAGTGGCTGGACCACACGAGTCGTCCGTCCAGACTCAAGCGCAGCGCGAGCACGTCCATGCGCGTCGCGACCGTCTCGGTCCAGCCTGTGCAATAGACGGCGTCGTTTTCGACCGCGATTCCCTCGATGCGCTCGTGGCCGCCCTCCAGGTCGAATCGATAGCTGAAGCGGAGCTCCCCGGTCGTCGCGTCGAAGGCCAGCACGAGAGCGTCGGCGCTGGCGCCGGGTCTCGGCACGGTCGATCCGCCGACGTAGACCACGCCGTTTCCCTCGGCCGCGCAGTAGGCGAAGTCGTCGAAGGGGCCGCCCCATCGCTTCTGCCAGGTCTCGGTCCCGCTCGTGTCGAGTCGATGAAGCACGACATCCTGCTGGAAGTTCGAGCCCTCCTCGTCGGCCGCGACATAGAAGAAGGAGTTCGCCACCGCGAGGCCGGAGCCGTGATCGTCGTAGGGCCCACCGATGGTGCGCGCCCAGTCGATGCCGTCACTCGGTGCTTCGGGACCGGAGCCAGGATCGCGGCTGCACGCGCCGAGCAGGCAAGCGAACGCCAGCGCGGGCAAGAGCCCAACCCAACTTCGATGGTGGATCATCGGGAAGTCTCCTCGTCCCGCAGCGTAGCAGGTCGCGCGAGGGGAGATGAGGGGCTCGTGCGGCCAGTCAGACCGATGCCGAGGGGATGGGTGGCGGCGAGCGATGCCTCAGGCCGCGCGCTGGGTATCTTCGTCTTCGCGGGGTTCGACGTGCTCCCTAAGCGCGGCGAGCAGCTCCGAGGATCGGATGGGCTTCGCCACGTAGCCGTCCATGCCGGCGCGGAGGCAGCTCTCGCGGTCACCGGCCATCGCGTGGGCGGTGAGGGCGAGGATCGGAAGGTGCCGGCCACTCGCCGTCTCGAGCACACGCCAGCGGCGCGTGGCGGTGAGCCCGTCGAGGACCGGCATCTGCACGTCCATCAGCACGACGTCGAACTCGGAGGTCTGCATCCGTTCGAGCGCCTGCTCGCCGTCCTCCGCGATCGAGACGTCGCAACCCCAGCGCTCGAGGAAGCGCGTCGCCACGACCCGATTGACCGCGTTGTCGTCGACGACCAGGACCCGAAACCCGAGGTGGGGCACGACGCGGCGCGCGGCCTCGCCCTCGTCGCAGGCGAGCACGCCGGTGCTGCGGATCGCGGTCGAGGGCGCGCGCCCCGCGGTCGTGAGGGGCACGCGGAAGACGAAGGTGCTCCCCTCACCTTCCTCGCTGGCGGCGAAGAGGTCGCCGCCCATCCGAAGGAGCAGCTGACGCGCGATGGTCAGCCCGAGCCCGCTCCCGCCGAAGCGCCGTGTGATGCCGCCGTCCGCTTGGGTGAAGGGTTGGAAGACCGCTTCGAGGCGCGAGGTGGGGATGCCGATGCCGGTGTCGGTCACCGAGCCGCAGAGAACCGACTGTCCGTCGCGCTCTTCCTTCCAGACGCGGACCTTGATCGATCCCTCCTGGGTGAACTTGACCGCGTTGCCCGCGAGGTTGAGCAGCACCTGCCGCAAGCGGCCGGTGTCGCCGATCCACCACTGCGGCAACTGCGCGTCGAGTTCCAATTCGAGCAGGAGCGACTTCGCGCGCGCGCCGGGCCGCAAGAGGTCGATCACCTCGCCGACCATCATGCGGACGTCGAAGCTCTCCTCGGCGAGATCGAGCCTGCCGGCTTCCAACTTCGAGAGATCGAGGATGTCGTTCAGGACGCCGAGCAGCGCAACCGCGCTGCGGTGAATGCCGTCGGCAAGCTCGCGCGCGGGGGGCGCAAGCTCGCGGGTCAGGAGCAGCTCGGCCAGGCCGATCACCCCGTTCATCGGCGTGCGAATCTCGTGGCTGACATTGGCGAGGAACTCGCTCTTGATGCTCGTCGCCGCCACCGCCTCGTCGCGGGCCGCGGCCAACTCCTCGAGGTACCGATGTCGGTCGGTCACATCGCGACCGAGACTAAGCGCCGATCGGATCCGTCCGCTCGCGTCGCGCTCGGCGATCACGCGGATCTGGTGGTAGCTGCGGCCGCGCGGCGTGGGCACGCAGATCTCCACCGACTCCGGGCGACCCGAGTCGAGCACTCGGCGAATCGCCGAGAAGTAAGGTTCGAAGGCGGCGACGAACTCGGGCGGTCCCCCCAGGCGACGCGATCCCAGGATCTGCGCGCGGGTCACGCCAAGGGTCTCGAGCAGGGTTTGGTTCACGTAGGTCACGGAGCCATCGGGGCCGTAGCGCGCGATGTTGTCGGGAAGGTTCTCGACCAGCGCGCGCATCTCCTGCTCGCTGGTGGCCAGACCTTCGACGCGCCGGCGCAGCGAAATATCGCGTGCCAGCGTGATGTTGTACTCGATGCCGTCGAAGAGACAATGGGTCGCCGCGACCTCGACCGGGAGGATCGATCCGTCCTTGCGGCGATAGACCGCATCGAAGGTCAAGGAGCCGTGGGCCCGGAGATCGGTCCAGTGCGCGCGCCAGACCGAAGCCTGGAGCGCGGGAGCGATGTCGGCGACGCGCATCGCCAGCAGCTCGGATGCGCTGTATCCGAGCGATCGGCTGCACTCCTCATTCACGAAGAGGAAGCGGCCGTCCTTGTCGATGAGCGAGACCGCTTCTTGTACATGATCGAGGGCGAAGCGGAGCACCATCTGTTGGCGTTCTTCGAGCCGCGCCTCGCTGACATTGTGACCCATGCTGAGCACGCCGACGATTTGGTCGTGATCATCGCGGTGCGGATGGACGCGCATCCCGTGAACCGCTCGGCCCACCGGCGTCTCGAACTCGAGTTCGATCGCGCAGGCCTCGCCAGTGCGCAGCACTTCCTCGAGCGCCGACTGCATGCGGCGCGCCGCTTCGAAGCCGCCCGGGGACGGCGCCGCTTCGAGTGGAGTCTTGCCGAGCAGCTGCTCCGGAGTGGTGCGGGTGAACTGCCAGTAGCGTGCGTTGGCGAATCGGGCGCGGCAATCGTGATCCCAAAAGACGACCGCGTCGGGGATGACGTCGGCGAGTGTCGCGAGTGCGGATGCCCAGCACCGATCGCTGGTCGCCTCGCGGGCGGAAGCTGGTTGATTGACCTCAGACGCCATCGCAGCCCTCTCGGTCGCGGGGATTCACAGGGCGGTCTAAAGATCGGGCTACACGGAGGGCATCTTAAGAGCGGGCTGGAGTGGGCGGGATCAGTCCGCGTCGCGGATGAGGCCGAACTTGACGGCACGATAGCGCATCGTCTTGTAGGAGAGATTGAGTCGCCGCGCCGCCTCGCTGAGGTTTCCCTGTGAAAGTCGAATTGCTTCGCGGAGAAGGCGCTCCTCGACCTCGGCAAAGGACACGGGGCCGCCCGAGAGGAGCGCTTCTGGCGCGATGGATGAGGCCCCCGAATCGGATACCCGTGTCTGTATTGACGGCGCTGGATGCGCCCCGACCTGCCGGGCGATCGCGGGCGGAAGGTCCTGAGGCTCGAGCCGGTCCCCCTCCGCCATCGCGATCATCTTCTCCATGGTGTGCTCCAGTTCGCGCACGTTTCCGGGGAAGGGGTAGCGCGTGAGCGCCTCCAGAAGCTGGGGCGCGATCTCGGGAGTGGGGAGCCCGAAGCGCCGAGCCGCGCGCTCGGCGAAGTGGGCGGCGAGCAACGGAATGTCGTCACGCCGATCTCGAAGCGACGGCACCGCCAGCTCAAGGACATTCAGTCGGTGATAGAGGTCCTCACGAAACTCCCCCGACTGCACTCGCGCCCAGAGGTCGCGATTTGTCGCCGCCACCACCCGAACGTCGACCTGGCGCGCGCCGCTTGCGCCGACCCGCTCGACCTGGCGGTCCTGCAGCACGCGCAGCAGCTTGGGCTGGAGTCCGAGTGGCATCGAGCTGATCTCGTCGAGGAAAAGCGTTCCGCCCTCCGCCTGTTCGAAGCGGCCGGCGCGGTCGGAGGTCGCGTGGGTGAACGCTCCCTTCTTGTGTCCGAAGAGTTCGCTCTCGGCGATCCCCTCGGGGATGGCGGCGCAGTTGACGGGCACGAAGGGGCCTGAGGCTCGGGGTCCCTGGAAGTGCAGCGCCCGCGCGATCAGCTCCTTGCCCGTCCCGCTCTCGCCAGTAATAAGGACGTCGCTCGGGAGCGCGGCGAAGCGGGCGACCTGCTGAAGCAGGCGCACCACCGGCGCGCTCTCTCCCAGGATTCGCGGGGCGGCATCCTCCAGTCGATCCCGCAGACGCCGATTCTCGCGCACCAGGAAGGCCCGCTCGGCGGCGCGCTCGATCCGCGCGATCAGCTCGTCCTTGGTGAAGGGCTTCTGCAGGTAGTCGTAGGCGCCGTGCTTCATCGCTTCGATCGCCGACTGGATGGTGCCGAAGGCGGTCATCAGGATCACCGCCAGGTCGGGCTGCGCCGCTTGGGCGGTGCGGAGCAGTTCCAAGCCGTCCATGCCGGGCATGCGGAGGTCGCTCAACATGAGGTCGAATCGGGTGCGCTCGAGCTCGGCCAGGGCCGCCGCCCCCGAATCGGCAACCGTCACCGCGTGGCGTTGGTCGCGCAGGATGTCGGCGACGATGGCGCGATTCGACGCCTCGTCGTCGACCACCAGGATGTCGAGCCGACGTTCGATCATGGCCCCGCCACTGTAGCGGAATGGCCGTGGCCGGCACACGTCGCCCTCGTTCCCGCCTCGCTCCAGTAGGTTTGCCAATAAAAGGACTTGCGGCTCGATTAATCCTGTTTAAAATCCGTCACCGAGGATCAGCGTGGCTGCCGCGGGTCAGGTGGCGGTGGGAGCGAACGGCGGGAGAGCGGAAGTGGCGATCGGGGAACCGTCCCAGCTGGCGATCTCGGTGGAGATTCCGGAGCCCGGGTACCACCGGCGGCTGGTGTCCTGTCAGGACGCCTGCCCGGTGCACACCGACGCCCGGGGGTACGTGCGGGCCATCGCCGAAGGGCGCTACGAAGAGGCCTACCTCATCGCGCGGGGCCCGAACCCCTTCGCCTCCATCTGCGGGCGGATCTGCGGCGCTCCCTGCGAGCTGGCCTGCCGTCGCGGCAAGATCGAACGCATCGGATCGGACGGCGAGCCCCTCGGCCCGGACCGGCCGATCGCCATCCGCGCGCTCAAGCGCTTCGCCTGCGAGCACCACGGTCCGGAGGCCCGCCCAACCGCCGAGGTCCTGGGCGCGATCCGCGACTTCGTCCCCGATGTCGCAATGCACATCGAAGAGCTGGCGGCGATGCTCCGGGCCTCGGTCGCCGGGCGGATCGAGCCGGCGCGACAGGAGCGGATCGCGATCATCGGCGCGGGACCGGCCGGCCTGGCCGCGGCGCACGACCTGGCCCTCCTCGGCTTTCGGCCGATCGTCTACGAGGCCGAACCGGTGGCCGCCGGCATGCTCCACCTCGGAGTGCCGGCGTATCGACTGCCGCGTGAGCTGATCCGTCGCGAGGTCGCGGTGATCGAGGCCTTGGGAGTGGAGATTCGCTGCAACACGCGGATCGGCGACCAGGTGACGATCGACACCCTCCGCGCGGAGCACGCCGCGGTCCTGGTGGCGGTGGGGGCGAAGCAGGCGAGGATGCTCGGGCTGCCCGGTGAGCGCGGCCCGCACGTCTTGGGTGGAGTCGACCTGCTTCGCGCCGCCTCGCTCGGTGAGCCGGTCGCGCTTGGCCGCCGCGTGGTGGTGATCGGCGGCGGCAACGTCGCCTACGACGTCGCGCGGACGGTGGTCCGCCAGATCGCCTACGACACCGCGCGCGCCGCGGCGCGTCTGCCCGAAACGCGAGAGGTGAACCTCGTCTCCTTGGAAACGCTGGAGGAGATGCCGGCTGACACCGTCGAGATCCGGGAAGGAGATGAAGAGGGCATCCGGCGCCACAACGGGTGGGGACCGGTCGAGATCCAGCGCGATGCCAGCGGCCAGGTCAAAGGGGTCCTCTTCCGTCGCTGCCTTCGGGTCTACGACTCCTCGCGGCGCTTCGCCCCGACCTATGACGACAGCGAACAGCTCACGCTGGAGTGCGACACCGTGCTGCTCGCCGCGGGTCAAATGCCCGACCTTTCGTTTCTGCAGACTGAGCGCACGAAGGTCGAGGAGGCGCGCCCGTCCTGGCCGAAGCTCGATCCGGAGACGTTGGCGACGTCGGAGCCAGGGATCTTCGTGGCCGGTGACCTCGCGCACGGGACGCGCCTTCTGATCGACGCGGTGGCCTCGGGCAAGCAGGCGGCGCGTTCGATCTATCGCTACGTGACCGGGCGCACCCTCGAGCCGGCGTTGCTCGAGGCCCATCTCACGCTCGACGGATACCGTCGCGAGCCGGGGTTCGAGACGATTCGTAGGGTCGAGCAGACCAACGTCTCGCCCGAGCTGCGCCTGCGCCAACCCGACACGGTGGTCGAGTGCGTGCTGACCGAGGACGAGGCGCGGCGCGAGGCGTCCCGCTGTCTCGACTGCGGTGTTACGCCGGTCTTCGACGGGACGCGCTGCGTGCTTTGCGGCGGCTGCGTCGACGTTTGCCCCACCACCTGCCTGCGCATCGTGCCGCTCGACCTCTTGGCGTCTTCCGGCCCGCTCAGTGCGCTGGTCGACGGTTGCCTCGGCGCGGGGGCGGATCGCACGGAAAACTCGGCCATCCTGAAAGACGAAGACCGCTGCATCCGCTGTGCACTCTGCGCGCAGCGCTGTCCGGTCGCGGCGATCAGCATGGAACGCGTCACCTTCGAAACCGAGTGGAGGACCTTCCGATGACCACCGACCCGAGCCGCTCCACCTCTCGCCTCGATCCCGAGCCGATCGAACGCCGGGACTTTCTCGGGATGCTGGCCTCGTGGTCGGCGTTGGCCGCGCTCGCCTTCGCCTTCGTCGGCGCGATTCGCTTGCCCAAGGCGGCGGTGCTTCCCTCGCCCTCCAAGAAGTTCAAGGTGAGCATTCCGGAGTCGCTCGCTCCGAACACCGCCTTCGTGCCGCCGGGACGACCGGTCGCCGTCTTCCGCGATCGCGATGGGGTGCACGCGGTGTCGCTGATTTGCACCCACTTGGGCTGCATCGTGAAGTGCGAGACCGAGGCCTTCGTCTGTCCCTGCCACGGCTCGCAGTACAAGCTGGATGGAACGGTCACTCGAGGGCCGGCCCCGAAGTCCCTCCCATGGCTCGCAGTCTCGATGAACGGCGACGAGGTGGTGGTGGATGAGGGGACGATCGTGCCCCAGGGAACGAAGGTGAAGGCATGAGTGCGCGGGATGCGACCGGCGGCGCCACTCGCCGCTACCTCGAGAACCTGCTGGCGACACCTCGACTGTTCAAGGAGTCGGTCTTTCGCTCCGGTCCTCCTCGCACCGATCGCAGTCGATCGCAGTTCGTCTTTGGCAGCGTCTTTTTGCACCTGCACTCGGTTCGCGTGCACCGCTGGACCCTGCGTTGGTCGACGACCTGGGGGCTTGGAGTCTTCTGCGCCGCCACCTTCGCGGTGACTCTCCTGACCGGCGTGCTCCTGATGTTCTACTACAAGCCGTATCCGGAAGCGGCCTACCTCTCGATGAAGGATATCCACTTCGTCGTACCGACCGGTCGCTTCATCCGGAACATCCATCGCTGGGCCGGCAATCTCATGGTGGTCGGTGTCTTCTTACACATGGCGCGCGTCTTCTACACCGCCGCCTATCGCACGCCGCGCGAGTTCAACTGGCTGATCGGCATGGCGCTCCTCGTCGTCACGCTGGGGCTCTCCTTCACCGGCTACCTCTTGCCCTGGGATCAGCTGGCGTATTGGGCGATCACGATCGGAGCGAACATCGCGCAGTCCCCGCGCGAGCTGACCGACGCGCTGCACTTGACCAAGTACTTCGACCCCGGCGGGCTGCAGAAGCTGATCCTGCTCGGCTCGGAAGATGTTGGCGCGGAGGCGCTCATCCGCTTCTACCTGCTTCACGTGATGATCCTGCCGCTGGTGCTCGGGATCTTCCTCTCGGTGCACATCTGGCGCGTGCGGAAGGACGGCGGCCTGGCTCGACCCCATGACGCCGATGCGCGGGTGGGGCAGGTGTCGCCGGCGGTGCGGCCGGTCTTCACCGAAACGCCGCGGAAGACCTACCACCTCGCGGCCCTGGTGCGCGGACGAACTCCCGCTGCCGACAATGCTCCCGAAGCGAGCCTGCCCGCCTGGCCCCACCTCTTCTACGCCGAGGCGGCGGTCTTCATGCTCGCGGTTCTCCTCTGTGTCGCGCTCGCCTTGCGCCTCGACGCGCCGCTCAAGGAGCTGGCGAATCCCGCGGTCCCAGAGAACCCCGCGAAAGCGCCCTGGTACTTCCTCGGTCTCCAAGAGCTGGTGTCGTACTCGGCCTTCATGGGCGGCATGGGCATCCCGATGATCGTGCTGCTCGGCCTGGGGCTCGTTCCCTTCCTCGATCGTGAACGCGCCGGCACCGGTGAGTGGTTCGGAGGCCCGGGCGGACGAGGATTGGTTTGGCGCTCCACCGCCTTCGGGCTGGCCGCGGTGATCGGCGTCGTCACCTTCGCGGTGAAGTTCGGCTGGATTCGTCAGTGGTGGCCCGCCGGACCGCAGCTCCTGATCACCGCGATCAATCCAGGCACCGTCATCACCGCGCTCTACGCGGCGTACTCACTCTGGGTGGTCAAGCGGTACGACTCCACCCGCGCGGGCGCGGTAGCCCTCTTCACCTGCTTCCTCTGTGGGTTCGTGATTCTGACCATTGTCGGTACCTACCTGCGAGGTCCGAACTGGGGCTTCTATTGGTCACGCGCGCAGTGGCCGGTGCACTGACATGAACGTACGCGCCAACAAGGTCCTGCTGCTCGCATCGAGCCTCGCGACCCTCGCTCTGCTCGGCACCGCCGCCTACCAGGAGAACGTCCTCCAGGAGTGGAGGCAGATCCAGCGGAGCTACCAGAAGAAGCTGGGTGCGACCGGCGCAAAGGTGCCGCACGAACAGCTGAGGCAGATCGTGGTCCCGACGCTCGGCGTCACCGATCGATGTGTAACCTGCCACATCGGCATGGCGCCGGGAGAGGCGCCGATCGCCGGCGATCGCCTCTTCGATCGGCACCCCGGGGTGGTGCACGATCCGGCCGACTATGGCTGCACCATTTGTCACGGCGGGCAGGGCCGCGCGACCACGGCCGACGCCGCGCATGGTCGCGTGCACTTCTGGCCCGAGCCGATGGTGCCGCGTGAGTTCGCCTACGCCGGCTGCGGCACCTGCCACACCCACTTGGCGGTGCCGAATCTCGCGCGGCTGGAGCGCGGGCGCGCGATCTTCGAGCGAAGCGATTGCCTCGCCTGCCATCGCTTGGATGGGCGCGGCGGCACGCTTCGTCCGGGCGGCGCGGGCGGCATGGAAGGCCCCGACCTCTCTCGCGTCGGCTTCCGCGGCGTGCCGAAGGGTTGGTTCGAGGCGCACACCGCGAGAGCGGCGAACGATCCTCGCTACCAGGCATCCTTCGGCGGGCTGACCGACGATGAGCGCGGCGCGCTCGAGGTCTACCTCTCCTCGCGGGTGGGCGCCCCCGGGCTGCTGGAAGCGAAGGCGCTCTTTCACACGCGCGGTTGCCGTGGCTGTCACAAGGTCGCCGGCGTCGGAGGCAGCGACGGTCCCGATCTGACCCGGGTGGGCGAGAAGGACCCGGGGCGCATCGACTTCACCCACGTGCCCGAACCGCACGACCTCGCGAGCTACTTCGCCGAGCACTTCCGTTCACCGGCGGCGGTGGTCAAGGGATCGAACATGCCGACCTTGGGCTTGACCGAGCCTGAGATTCGCGGGCTCGTGTTCTACCTCTTCTCGCTTCGCCGCGGCGAGATCCCGGAGGCGTACTGGCCGATCGACCGCATCGAGGCGGAGCGCTTCCGCCAACGCGAGTTCGCCGATGATCCGGCGACGCTCTACGGCACCTTCTGCGCCGCCTGCCACGGCCCGCAAGGGGAGGGGATGCGCTACGCGGGAGCGACTGCGTTCCCCGCGATCGCGAATCAGGATTTCTTGCGCATCGCACCCGACTCGCTGCTGACCGCGACGATTCGACACGGGCGGCCCGGGCGCCGGATGCCTGCGTGGGGCGAGCGCGAAGGCGCATTGCGCGAGCCCGACATTCGTGCGCTCGCCCGCTACGTGCGGAGCCTGGCTGGCGGAATCGAATCGGAGCCTGATCCCCGGCCCGCGCGCTGGGTGCAAGGAGACGCCGCCCGAGGGCGCACGCTCTACGGCACGAACTGCGCGCGCTGCCATGGCGCGGAAGGTCGCGGCGGAGAGGGCACCGCGCTCAACAATCCGGTGCTCCTCGCGAGCGCAACCGACACCTATCTGATCGAGACGGTCAAGCGAGGCCGACGCGGCACGAGCATGGCCGGCTTTGCCGAAGGTTCCACCGTCACCGCGACCCTCTCGCCCGAAGAGGTGGAGTCGGTCGTCGCGTACATCCGCAGTTGGGAGGTGAATCCGTGAACGAGTCGAAGCTCGGCCGAAGGGGATTCCTGCAGTTGGCCGCGGCCGCGGGGTTCGGCGCGCTACTCGATGGCGCGGATCGCGCCTGGGGGCTTTCGGCGATCGAGAACCCGCTGGCCCACTATCCCAACCGTGATTGGGAAGCAGTCTATCGCGATCTGTGGAAGTACGACTCGAAGTACACCTTCCTCTGCGCACCCAACGACACGCACAACTGTTTGATCAATGCCTACGTCCGATCCGGGGTGGTGACGCGGCTCGGCCCTACCATGCGCTACGGCGAGGCGGTCGATCTGGAGGGGCAAGCGACAAGCCATCGTTGGGATCCGCGCATTTGTCAGAAGGGGCTCGCCCTCACGCGTCGCTTCTATGGTGACCGCCGGCTTCGCCACTGCATGGTGCGGCAAGGTTGGAAGAAGTGGGTCGACTCGGGTTGCCCGCGCGGCGCCGACGGTCTTCCTCCGCGCGAGTATTTCAATCGTGGGCGCGACGAGTGGCTGCGCGTGACGCACGACGAGGCCGCGGCGTTGGTCGCCAAGGCGGTGACCAACATCGCCACGACCTACACCGGTCCGAAAGGCGCGGAGCTGCTCAAAGCGCAGCACTATCCCGAGGAGATGATCGCCGCGACCAAGGGGTGCGGCACCCAGGTCACTAAGTTCCGCGGCGGCATGCCGCTCCTCGGCATGACCCGCGTGTTCGGCCTCTATCGTATGGCCAACTCGATGGCGCTGCTCGACGCCAAGATCCGCGGCGTCGATGCGGAGAACGCGCTCGGCGCGCGCGGCTTCGACAACTACTCCTGGCACACCGACCTTCCGCCGGGACACCCGATGGTCACCGGGCAGCAGACGGTGGAGTTCGATCTGCACTCGGTCGAGCACGCCAAGACCGTGGTGGTCTGGGGCATGAACTGGATCACGACCAAGATGCCCGACGCGCACTGGCTGACCGAGGCGAGGCTCAAGGGAACGAAGATCGTCGTGATTGCCTGCGAGTACTCGGCCACCTGTTCGAAGGGGGACGAAGTTCTGGTGGTGCGTCCGGGGACCACGCCGGCGCTCTCGCTCGGGCTGGCCGCGGTGATCGTGAAGGAGAAGCTGTACGACGCGGACTACGTGAAGCGCTGGACCGATCTTCCGCTGCTCGTTCGCACCGACACGTTGAAGCTGCTCCGCGCGAGCGAGGTGTGGGGCGGCGCGCCGGCGGCCCTGGGGAACCAGACCCGCGTCCTCAAGACGGGGGAGAAGCCGCCCGCGCCGGGCATGCAGTCCGAGATGCTGTTCAGCGAAGCGATGCGCGCGGAGTGGGGAGACGCGGTTTTTTGGGACGCGCGCACTCGCTCTCCCAAGCCGACCACGCGCGACCAGGTGGGCCAGCACTCGGTCATCACCGACCCCGCGCTCGAGGGGAGCTTCGAGGTGCGTCTGCTCGAGGGCACCACCGTGCGTTGCCGCACGATCTTCGATCTCACCCGGGAGTACCTCGATCACTTCGATCCCAAGACGGTCGAGGACTGCACCTGGGCACCGGCCCACGGGGTGGAAAAGCTGGCGCGAGATATCGCGAAGAATCCGGGGACCACGCTCTTCGCGATCGGAATGGGGCCGAATCAGTTCTTCAACAGCGACAACAAGGACCGCGGCATCTTCCTTCTGGCCGCGCTGACCGGCAACGTTGGTCGGGTCGGCGGCAACGTCGGCTCCTACGCCGGGAACTACCGCACCGCGATGTTCAACGGCGCGCCGCAGTACATCAACGAGAACCCCTTCGATCAGGAGCTGGACCCGAGCAAGCCGGCCCGCCCGCGGCAGTATTGGAAGGCGGAGTCGGCACACTACTACAACCACGAAGACCACCCGCTCAAGGTCGGCAAGAAGATGCTGACCGGCGCGACCCACATGCCCTGCCCGACCAAGTCGCTCTGGTTCGCCAACGCGAACTCGATCCTCGGCAATGTGAAGTGGCACTACAACACGGTGGTGAACGTCCTCCCTCGGATCGAGATGATCGCGGTCAACGAGTGGTGGTGGTCTACCTCGTGTGAGTGGGCCGACGTGGTCTTCGCGGTCGATTCGTGGGCCGAGCTCAAGCATCCCGACATGACCGCGTCGGTCACCAATCCCTTCCTCGGCGTTTTCCCGCGCACGCCGCTGCCGCGCGTCTTCGAGACGATCGGCGACATCGAGGTGCTCTCGCGCGTCGGGCACGCCATGGCCAAGGAGACGGGAGACGAGCGCTTCGCCACGATGTGGAAGTTCGTCGACGAGGGAAGGGCCGACATCTACCTGCAGCGGATCCTCAACGGCTCTTCGAACGCCAAGGGGCATCGCTTCGCCGATCTGGAGGCCAAGGCGGTCGAGGGTGTGCCTTCTCTCATGATGAATCGCACGAACCCGAAGTCGGTTGGGTACGAACAGGTCACCGACTCCCGCCCCTGGTACACCAAGACCGGACGCCTCGAGTTCTATCGGGAAGAAGACGAGTTCATCGAGGCGGGCGAGAATCTGCCGGTGCATCGCGAACCGATCGACTCGACCTTCTATGAACCGAACGTCATCGTCGCGCCGAAGCACGAGGCGATCCGTCCCCAGGGACCGGCCGACTACGGTGTGCCGGAAAGCGACCTCTCCTGTGAAACGCGGCAGGGGAGAAACGTGGTCCGCACCTGGGCCGAGACCAAGGCCTCGGCCCACCCTCTGCGAAAGGACGGATTCAAGTTCGTCTTTCACACCCCGAAGTACCGGCACGGCGCGCACACCTTGCCGACCGATACCGACATGGTCTCGGTGCTCTTCGGACCCTTCGGTGACATCTACCGCCGCGACAAGCGCATGCCCTACGTCAACGAAGGGTACGTCGACATCAATCCAGAAGACGCGCGCGAGCTCGGAGTCGAGGACGGTGACTACGTGTGGATCGACAGCGATCCTGCTGATCGCCCCTTCCGTGGCTGGGAGAAGAACGAGCGTGACTACAAGTTCGCGCGGCTGATCTGCCGGGCGCGCTACTACCCCGGCACGCCGCGCGGCATCACGAGGATGTGGTTCAACATGTACGGCGCGACGCCAGGCTCGGTCGAAGGTCGCGAAACGCGCGAAGACGGGCTGGCCAAGAACCCGCGCACCAACTACCAGGCCCTCTTCCGCTCCGGCTCGCACCAATCCTGCACGCGAGGATGGCTCAAGCCGACCTGGATGACCGACTCGCTGGTGCGGAAGGACATGTTCGGTCAGACCATCAACAAGGGATTCATGCCGGACGTGCATTGCCCGACCGGCGCCCCGCGCGAGTCGATCGTGAAGATCACCAAGGCCGAGCCGGGCGGCATCGATGGACAGGGGCTGTGGCGTCCCGCGGCGCTCGGCCTTCGTCCGCGATACGAGAACGAGGCCATGAAGACGTTCCTCGCGGGTGGGTTCGCTGAGAAGGGAGGACAGTCGTAATGGCGCGCGTGCACAACTGGCAGATCAATCGCGAGATGTCGTACTGGTATCCGGAGAGTCGCCCCGCCAAGCAATTCGCGGCGATCTTCGACACCAACAAGTGCATCGCGTGTCAGACCTGCACCCTGGCTTGCAAGACGACCTGGACGTCAGGACGCGGCCAGGAATACATGCTCTTCAACAACGTCGAGACGAAGCCGTACGGGTTTTTCCCGCTCGGTTGGGACGTGCGGCTGCTCGAGAAGCTGGGCGGCCAGAACTGGGCGGCCGGCACCTACCAAGGCCGCACCCTCTTCGAGGCGGCCGAGGCCGGCGAGCGCGTGCTCGGTTGGCGCCCCGACGATCTCGACTACGCACACCCCAACGTCGGCGAGGACGACTGCGCCGGCGGCGAGATGGAGGCGGGGGCCTTCATGGAGCTGCCCCACGCCAACTGGTTCTTCTATCTCGCGCGGATCTGCAACCACTGCACCTATCCCGGTTGCCTCGCCGCCTGCCCGCGCGGCTCGATCTACAAGCGGCCGGAGGACGGCATCGTGCTGGTCGATCAGGGGCGCTGCCGCGGCTATCGCGAGTGCGTGAAGTCCTGCCCCTACAAGAAGGTCTTCTTCAATCCCTGCACCGGCACCTCGGAGAAGTGCATCGCCTGCTTCCCCAAGATCGAGATGGGCATTCAGCCGCAGTGCTTCGTCAACTGCATCGGGAAGATCCGCCACGCCGGATTCATCTCGACGCCGGACAAGGCGCGAGCCGACAACCCGATCGACTACCTGGTGCACGTGCGTAAGGTGGCGTTGCCGCTCTACCCGCAGTTTGGATTGGAGCCCAACGTCTACTACATCCCGCCGATTCACGTGCCGCGCCCCTTCCTGCGGCAGATGTTCGGCCCCGCGGTCGACCAGGCGATCGAAACCTATCGCGCTTCGGCCGACGATCCCGATCTGGCCGGTCTGCTCGCGCTCTTCGGCTGCACCGATCGCGTCGTTCCGCGTTGGAAGCGGATCAACGACTCGATCATCGGGATGGAAGAGGACGGGACCGAGATCGTCCGCGTTCCGCTCAAGGAACCGGTCCACGTGCGAGCCGCCTTCGACAAGGTGCAGCAGGTCACTCGCACCAACGTGCCATGAGGAGGATGCCGATGCGACGCGAACAGCTCTTCGCTTGGGTGGCGCTGGTGCTGGCGCTGGGCCTCGTCACCGGCTGCGGCAAGAAGGGACCGCCGATCTCCACCGAGGTGGTGGCGGTCAAGGTGGCGAAGCTCCCGACCAACGCGGATGATCCGGTTTGGAAGAACGCGCCGGTCTGCAACGTCGCCCTCATCCCGCAGGACATGGTCGAGCCGAGGCTGCTCCGGGCCTCGACCCCTTCGGTGCAGGTGCAGGCCGCGAGCGACGACCACCGGCTCGCCTTCCACCTCACCTGGTCCGACTCGACGCGCGACGACACGCCGGGCGCGGCGCGCTTCTCCGATGCCTGCGCGGTGCAACTCCCGGTCGATGTCGCGGCCGATCTGCCCGCACCGCAGATGGGTGAGTCAGGCCGTCCGGTTCATATCACCTACTGGTCCTCGTCGTGGCAGGCCGTGGCCGACGGCCGCAAGGAGGACATCCGCTCGCTCTATCCGAACGCCACACCCGACCACTATCCCTTCGAGGCCGCCTCGCTCGATCCCACCTCGGCCGAAGGCAGGCAGATGGCGCTTCGCTACGCGCCGGCCCGCGCCCTCGGCAACTTCATGGCGGGCGACGGCGAGCACTCCGTGCAGGACTTAATGGCGGAAGGGCCCGGTTCACTTACCGGGGTGACCGACGGCGGCTCGGACGGTCGCGGTCGACGCCTCGCGCAAGGGTGGGAGGTGGTGATCACGCGACCCGCGCCCGATGCACTCAGCGCTACCCGCCGCGCGCAGGTCGCCTTCGCGGTGTGGCAGGGACACGGACAGGAGGTCGGCGCGCGAAAGATGCGCTCGGCCTGGACTCCGCTCTCCCTCGGGCCCGCCTCGGGAGGTGCGAAGTGACGACGGCGACGGAAAGCAATGGGTCGCGCGCCTGGCCCTCGCTGCTCAGCGAGGCGAGGACCTATCGACTCATCGGCCTCCTCTTCGAGCGACCGAAATCCGAAACGCGAGGCGCAGGCGAAGGCGCTCCTGGCGGAGCTGGAACCCGGTGAGCTCCAGCGGTGCGGAGAAGAGTGCAGTGGGGTGAGCGAGGGGCACTACCTCGCGCTGTTCGGACCGGGCGGGCCGATTTCGCCGCGCGAGGTGGCGTGGCGCGGTCGGCTCGACCCGGGAGAGATTCTGGCCGATCTCGGCGCCTTCTATCAGGCCTTCGCCTATCGACCGGCCGCCGAGGATCCGCCCGATCATCTCGCGGTGCAGCTCGGCTTCGTCGCCTACCTGCGGGTGAAGGAGGCGTACGCCCGCGCGAACGACGCGGCCGAGGAAGCCGAGGTCACCGCGAGTGCCGCCGACCGCTTTCTCGAGGTTCACCTTCGCCCTTGGGTGGGGCGCGTGGCCACGCGCCTCGCGACCATGGAGCTCGCTCCCTTCGCGGCGCTCGCGGGATTGCTGGCCGATTTGATCGGCGACTGCGCCGCGGATGACGACGCGCCGCTCCCCGGACTCGAGGACGAGGCCCCCTTGAGCTGCGGCATCGACTGCTCAGCGACCGACTATCCCGTCACGTCGTACGACGTCTAGACGTTGAACCCTAGGCTACGGAAGCCATCGGAGGGGATCGTGCACCGTATCTCGCTCGCGTGCTGTTTAGTCGCTCTCTCCTTGCCCGTTCTATCGAAAGCGGAGGATGCGAAGCCGGCGGCGGAGCCGGCCAAACCATGGATCAGCTTCGGCGGCAGCTTCACCGTCGACGGTTACAGCCAGAACAACTTCCTTCTCGGCGTGCCGCGATCACGAACGCGCGACGACCAGGGCGAGGCGCGCGTCGGTGTGACCTCGGACCACGACGAGTATGTCGTGCAGCTCCTTCGCCTCCAAACCGAGTTTGGGGTCGGTGACAATCTCAAGACGGTGATGCGCGCTGATTGGGCGCAGGGCATCTGGGGGATCGACGAAGAGATGCGGAGCGGACCCGGTGCCGGCTACTCGCGCCTCTTCGATCACAAGGACACGAACCACGGCGTGCACGTCGACTGGGCCTACCTCGACTACACCCACAAGCCCTGGGCGCTCGCCGGTCGGCTCGGTCGAATGAAGCATGGGCTCGGCAATCTCTTGGTGCTCGATCAAGACGGCGAAGGACTCGCCCTCACCAAGACCTTCCGCGATGCCTCGGAACTCACGGCCACCTGGGCGCAGATGTCGGAGGGGGCCGACGCCCTGTCGGACCGCGACGCGCTCGGGCCCGGCGACGAGAGCGCGCTCGATGCCTCGCTTTATACCGTGGCTTACTCCCGGTCGGTTGGGGTGTGGAAGCTCCGCCCCTTCGCCGCGTTCTATCAGGATCAAGGAGACCGCGATCGAAAGACCTATCTGCCGCAGGGTCAGCAGTACCTCCTCGCGCGCTTCCAGCCGCAGGTCTCGCAGGCCACCGCGCTCGGCCTCGCCGCGGAGGGCAAGGTGTCGCGCTTCGAGGGGAGCGGCGAGTTCGACTTCTTGACCGGGCAAGACCACGTGGCGAACACGAACTCCGGGCCCAATCAGCTCCTCGACGTGAATGACGGGCGGCTGCGCGGCTCGAACCTCTACCTGAATGGCAAGGTTGCGGTGGGTCGCGGCAAGCTCGGTCTCGTGCTCGGTCGCGGCTCCGGCGATCCCGACCTCGGCAAGGGGAAGGGGAACATCAACCGCATCCGCACGCAGGGGTACTTCTTCGTGACCGAGGTGTGGGAGGACTCGGTAATGCCGGACGAGGAGGGGCTCACCCCGCAGGGGCTCGGCGCGCCCGCAATCCGCGGCTATCGCGAGCTCGAGAACACCACATTGGCGCAGCTCAACTGGTGGTGGGAGCCGACGCCGCGCCTGAGCCACACCGTGAGCGCGACCTGGCTGCGCGCGACCGAGGCGCTTCATCCTTGGACCGACATCAACACCGACGGCGCGATCGCGCCGAGCGAATTCGGCGGCGGGAAGTCGAAGGACTTAGGTGCCGAGTTCGACACGCAGCTCGCGTACAAGGTGCAGCCCGCGCTGACCTGCACCCTGCGCGGCGGCGTGCTCTTGCCGGGCGATGCCGCGGGCTACTTGCTGCTCGGGCGCTCGCGTTGGGTCGACGCGAGCGGCGACTCGCGCGATCTCGGTTCGCCGTGGGAAGCGCGCATCACGGTGGCGTACAACTTCGGGCCGGTGAAAGCGGGGGGGTGAGCCGAACGCGCGATTACGGTGCGGCAGGCGCATCCCAGACTCGTATAGTGCCGTCATACGAGGCCGAGACAAGGCGTTGATCGTTGTCCACGAACTCGAGGTGTCTTACGGCGCCGACATGCCCGTGCAGGTCATTGACTGGCTGACCTGACCGGCCATCGAAGAGGCGGACGACCTGATCGCTTCCTCCGAGCGCGATGCGAGTGCCGTCCTCACTCCAGGCGATCGCGTTGAAGCGCGGAGGCGCTTCGATCAGAACCACGCGCACTCGACCGGTGCGGGCGCTCCACACGCGCGCACTGCCATCGATCGAGGCGGAAGCCAATTCGCTCCCATCCCGACTCCACGCCAGCGCTCCGACCGGTGCGTGGTGTCCGCGACACTCCGACAACAGCCGGCCATCGAGCAGATCCCGAACCTGGATTGCTCCGCTGGAGAACCCAACCGCGAGGCGCTTCCGTTCGGGGGAAATCGCGAGCGAAACGCACTCCTCGTTCTCGCACCGCCATTCACCGACGGGGCCAAGATCCGGCAATCGCCAAAGGCGCACAATGGAGTCCTTGCCGGCGCTGACGAAGAGATCCTCGTCGGCAACTCGGGCCAAGGCGCGGACGGGACCTAGATGCGCGGCAATCGATGCGGTCACCGGCGCTCCGGTCTCCTCGCGCAGGAGCGGGGGAGCCTCTCGATCTCGCGCGAAGCGCTCGACCTCGAGCGCCAGGAGCTTGCCGGTCTCCGTACCCACCACCGCGAGAGAGCCGTCGCGGCTCAGCTCCACGCACGTCGTCTGCACCCTAGCGCAGAAGCTCAGGTCGGATCCGTCGCCATCGAGGCGGATGCAGCCCACCTTTTCGTCCTCGCAGGCGCAAACCACTCGCTGTCGACCCGGGTCATAGGCGGCGTCAAGCACGCTGGGGACGCGCCCAAAACCACCGACGCGGAATGCGCGCACGTCTTCCACCCAGGGATCCCAGATGCGGAGGAAGCCGCGCCAGTCGCCGCTCACGAGCCAGGTACCATCACGCGACCAACCGAGCGCGCTCACGTCGGAGGTGTGTCCGCGATAGGTGCCGACCAGCTTGCCGTCCGCCACCCTCCAGCGCAGGAGACGATCGTCCGCGCCCGAGCTGACGGCGAACTCCGCGGTCGGGGAAAACACCATCGCGTTCACGCTCGCGTCGTGACCGCGAAACGTGGTGAGCAATTCACCGCTCCTGAGGTCGCGCACGTTGATCGTGTGGTCCATGGATGCGGTGGCGAGGAACGCGCCGTTCGTGCTCGAGGTCACGGCGAGAATGCGTCCTTGGACCCCAGGAGGTTGCACTTGGCCTTCCCAGCGATGACTCGATCCACTCCACCGCTCGATCTCGCCCTTGATCCCGGCGGTGTACAACCATCGCCCGTCGGGTGAGTATTCCGGCTGTGCAAAGGAGGTCACCGCGCGCCACGCCGCCACCGCCTCTCGGCTCTGGATGTCCCAGACGTGCACCCAGCCATCGAGGAAGCCCACCGCGATCTCCGTGCCGTCGGATCGGATGGCGATCGCCGGCCAAGACTTCTCGCGATTCGGGCCATCACCGTGAAGGAGTTCAACCACGGGCGCGTCTCGGGTCAGCACGACAACCGTTCCATCGTTCATCCCAGCGAACAGCTGCCCGCTCTTTGCGTCGATCGCGACCGATTCGACCGTGAAGTCGAAGGGTCCCCAGGACTGAATCAGAGTGCGATCGTCAGTGCGCCACAGCTTGACCATGGAGTCGAGCGACGAGGTGGCGAAGAACTCTCCGTCTGGCGACAGGCAGAGATCGGTGATGCCCGAGCGGTGGGCCAGCCAATGAAACCTGCTCCGATCGAGTCGCGCGTAGAGATGTCGCCATTCCCAACCGCGCTGTCGGAGCGGAACCACTTCTAGTCGAAGGCGCGCCTCCGCCGTCTTGTCGAGCAGAAGCTCCGACTCGGCCGCCGCGATCGCGCCGCGGTACGCCGACCACTCGGCCTGTTGCCGCTCCGTTGCCGCACGTTGGTAGGCGGACCAGGTCAATGCGAGTGCGCCCGCCAGCGCTGCGAAGGCACAGGAAGTGACGACGGTGAGGGCGCGGTTTCGATGGGCAAACTTGCGAAGTCGGTAGAGCGTCGTATCCGGCCGCGCCGCGACTGGCCAGCCTGCGAGGTGATTGCGCAGATCCTGCGCCAAGTGGCCGGCGCTGGCGTAGCGGCGCTCCGGCTCCCGCGCGAGGGCGCGAAGGAGGATCGTATCCAGATCACCTTGCAGCGCGCGGGCGAGTCCCCGTGGGCTTGTGCCGCGTAGCGCCGAGCGTTCGAGATCTTCGGCAGAGATGCTTCGACTGGGCCGAGGGATGGTTCCCGCCTCGATCGAGCGCTCGATCTTGGTTAGGCTTCGCGTCTCGACACGATAGGGCGACTCGCCGGTCAGGAGCTCGTACAAGATGACGCCGAGACTGTAGACGTCGGAGAGAGTGCTCGTTGGGAGACCCAGGACCTGCTCCGGGCTGGCATAGCGGGGCGTGAGTCGACGAAACGCCGTGACCGTGGCCTCTGGACCCTCAAGATCGCTGGTCTCCTCCAGCACCTTGGCGATGCCGAAGTCGAGCAGCTTCGCATGTCCCGACCCATCGACCAGGATGTTGCTCGGCTTGAGATCGCGGTGGACGACGAGAAAGCGGTGCGCGTGCTGCACCGCATCGCAGACGTCAAGAAACAGCTCGACGCGCCGTCGCACCGAGAGTCGATCCTCGTTGCAGTACCGATCGATCGGCACGCCGTCGACGTATTCCATGACGATGTAGGGGCTGCCGTCAGGGGTCGATCCGCCATCCAGCAGCCGCGCGATGTTGGGGTGCTGGAGATCGGCGAGGATCTGTCGCTCACGGCGAAATCGTTGGAGCACATCAGGGCCGCCAAGTCCGGGGCGGATCAGCTTGATGGCCACCCGGGCGCGCAGCTCCTGATCGTCGCGAATCCCGATGTAAACCGAGCCCATTCCCCCCGACGCCAGATGCTCGGTCAAGAGATAGGGGCCAATGCGGCGTCCCACGTCCGAGGGCGCAGGGCCCAAGTGCTGCGCGGCGGACCTCTCGAACAGAACGCCGGCGCGAGAGCGTGCGTCCAGCAACGACTCCACCTCGGCGCGCAAGACGACATCGCCAGCGCAGGCCTGCTCGAGAAAGGACGGCCGCGCCGCTGGATCGAGTTCGAGTGCGCCGTGAAAGAGCGCCTCGGTCTTGGCGGTTCGGTCGGTTGTCACCAGCGTAGCCTTGGCCGCTGCATCAGTCCGAGCCGGAGTTGCTCGAGATCCGTCGGTAGAGCCACGCCTGCGCGTATTCCCAGTGGCGCGCCGCGGTGCGGGGTGAGATGCCGAGGACCAGTGCCGCCTCGTCGTGGGTCAACCCGCCGAAGAAGCGCATCTCGACCAGTCGGGCCTTTTCCGGCTGAACCTCTTGAAATTCCTCCAGCGCTTCGTGCACCGCCAACGTCAAAGCATCAGTTTCTTCCGCGCCGACCAGCATGTCCGTGGGGAGCGCGGTTCGACTCCACTCCCCCCCGCGCTTTTGCCGACCGCGGCGTCGCGCGTGGTCCACCAGGATGCGTCGCATCGCGCGCGCGGCCACGGAGAGGAAGTGCGCGCGACTCCTCCACTCACACCGCGACTGCTGAATCATCTTCAGGTACGCCTCGTGCAGCAGGTCGGTCGTGCGGAGGGTCAAGTCGCGCGGCTCGCGCTGCAGGAGCCTGTGCGCGCGATCGTGGAGCTCCGCATACACCAGCTCGAACAACTCCTCCGCGGCTCCGGGCGAACCGGAGGATGCGCGAAGAAGAGTCTCCGTGGCGTCGTCATTCCTGGTCATGCAGAGCCCCTCCCCAGTCGGCGCCAACGACCGTAGCGCAGGGCGAATCGAGCCGGCAAGCTGCATCCCACGCCTTGCGCAATTCGGGAGCACTTTCCTGGCAGTTTTCGTCTCGCGATGACGCGATTCCTCTTTGCCGCGCCTCGCGTGTCCCGCGAGCCGCGACGGGCTTCGGGCGACATGCCAACCGCACCAAACGAGGAGAGCTCAGGAATGTCAAAACTTCTATGGATCGCGTCGGTCGGGTTGACCGCGGTGGCCTCCGCGTCATCGATCGCAAGCGCGGCTCCGGTTGCCTTCGGACTCAACTACTACGAGTTCATCGACGTCAGCGACCCGTTCAGTGGCACCCGCAACAGCTGGTTCACCGCCCAGGCCGCGGCCGAAGCTAGCGAGTGGAATGGCCAGCATGGGCACCTGGCGACCATCACTTCGCAGCAAGAGAATGACTTTCTCTACGGCTTGGCGGCGGGCTACTACCCGACGACCTTCGCGGGCGCCTGGCTCGGGGGCAAGCAGCCCGAGGGTTGGCTTAGCGGCCCCGAATCCGGTCAGGCCTTCGGCTACACGAACTGGGGTGGGATCGAACCAAACAACAGCGGCTACCTCTACATGAACATCGGGGCGAGCACCGGCGGCATCCTCCCCGGCAAGTGGGTCGACGATTCGTATTACCAGGGGTTCCCGGATCCCGGCTACGACCCGGTGCGCGGGTACTTCGTCGAATACGAGGGGAGTGCCGCGCCAGTACCGGAGCCGTCGAGCGTGGCCCTGCTCGCTCTGCCGCTCGTGGGCATGGGGCTGATCGAGACGGCACGCCGGAAGCGTGCGGCCCAGCGCGCATCCGCGCTCGGCGCCGGCGGAGAGTAGCGATGCGCGCGGGGCGGCGGGCGCCGCGGGTCGGTGTCGTCGCTGTCTCTCTGGTCTTGATCGCGAGCGGAGCGCTGGTCGGCGCAGCGCGCGCGAGCGGTGGGGCAACTCGCTTGAGCTTCACTCCTGCTGACCGGGCAGGTGGAGCGGAGCCGCCCGTTCCACTCGACGCGGTGTCGCAGTCCGCATCTTGGACGCAGGAAGGAGGACAGGTCGGAGCCCTCTTCGGCGTCGCCGTGGCCACCGCGGGGGACGTGAACGGCGATGGTTACTCCGACCTCGTCGTCGGCGCGCAGTCGTATGACAACGGCGAGGCCGACGAAGGGCGTGCGTACCTCTACCTCGGTTCCGCGACGGGTGCGGCGAGCGCGCCTGTTTGGACGGCCGAGGGCAATCAAGTCGCCGGCGCGTTCGGCGGCCGGGTCGCGCCGGCAGGCGATGTGAACGGCGATGGCTACGACGACGTGCTGGTGGTCGCGACCACCTACGACAACGGCGAGTCCAATGAGGGGAAGGCCTACCTCTACCTCGGCACGAGCGGCGGTCTTGCGCCGACGCCATCATGGACCGCCGAGGGGAATCAGGCCGACGCGCTCTTGGGACAGGCGGCGGGCACGGCGGGTGATGTCAACGGCGACGGTTATGCCGACGTGATCATCGGCGTGCGCTCGTGGGACAACGGTGAAGCGAACGAGGGGCGCGTGCTGGTCTATCACGGATCCGCGTCCGGCCTCTCCGCCACGCCGGCCTGGTCGATCGAGAGCAACCAGGCGGGAGCGGAGCTCGGCTACTCGGCCGCTGGTGCGGGCGACGTGAACGGGGATGGCTACGCCGACGTCATCGTCGCCGCCTACCTCTACGACAACGGAGAGACCAATGAAGGGAAGGTGTGGGCATACCTCGGCTCTTCGAGCGGGCTCTCCACCACCGCCGCGTGGTCGGTCGAGTCCAATCAGGCGAATGCCTGGTTGGGCGGTCGGGTCGCGACCGCCGGCGATGTCGATGGCGATGGCTACGCCGACGTGCTGATCGCCGCGCGACTCTACGACAACGGTGAGACCGACGAGGGCAAGGTGTGGCTCTATCGCGGCTCGTCGTCGGGTCCGCTTGCAACGTCCAGTTGGAACGCCGAGGGAAACCAGGCAAGCGCGAGCCTCGGTCGTTGGCTGGACACGTGCGGCGACGTCAACGGCGACGGCTACGCCGATGTGATCCTGGGTGCCTATCAGTTCGACAACCCCGAGGCGGACGAAGGGCGCGCCTGGGTCTATTACGGAAGCGGCGTCGGACTGTCTACCGACCCGGCGTGGATCGGCGAGAGCGACCAGGCGGGGGCGCAGCTCGGATTCTCGCTCGGCACCGCCGGCGACGTGAATGGCGATGGCTACTCGGACATCCTCGTGGGCGCGTACGGCTATGACAACGGCGAGGCCGACGAAGGACGAGCCTACGTGTATGACGGTGCCCCCGATGGGCTCGAGGCCACCGCGAGCTGGACGCTTCGCGGGGGAGTCACCAACCACCGGCTTGGCACCTCGATCGCGTGCGCTGGGGACGTGAATGGCGATGGTCTCGCCGACGTCATCATCTCCGCGCCTAGCCCCTCGGATCCGTCGCAGGCGGCGGTCGTGGTCCTCAGGGGCCAGCCGCGCGTAGGGCTGAGCTTCGGCGCTCTGCTCATGGAACTCTGGGCCCCGAGCAGCGACGGTACGTTTGGCAACGCCGTGTCGTCGGCCGGAGACGTGAATGGCGACGGCTACTCGGACGTCGTGGTGGGAGATCCCGACTTCACCAATGGCAATTCCCACGAAGGCGCGGTGTTTCTCTGGTACGGCGGCCCGGTCGCGCCGGACCCCAACCCGCCACCCGACTGGACCTACGAGTCGAGCCAGTCCAATGCGCGCCTCGGCCAGTCGGTCGCGAGCGCGGGAGACGTCAACGGAGATGGCTTCGGTGATGTGATCATCGGATCGTCGGACCGCAATCGCGTGTGGGTGTTCCTCGGCGGCCCCTCCGGCTTGTCCCTCGAACCGAATTGGACCTACCAATCCCCGTACGAGGATGACTTTGGATTCTGCGTTGCGGGAATCGGTGACGTGAACGGCGACGGCTACAGCGATGTGGCAGTCGGTGCGCCGTCCTTCCCAAACTACTCCATCCAGGGGCGTGCCGTTGTCTTCTACGGGTCTTCCTTGGGCCTGAGTGAAGATGACCTGTGGGACTACTGGATTGGTGGGCGGGGGAGCGTCGGATACTCGGTGGCCGGAGCGGGTGACATCAACGCCGACGGCTACAGCGACCTCATTGTCGGCTGCCCCGGGCTGTTCGCCTCAACTCCAACCCCGGGGAGAGCCTACATCTGGCTCGGCTCCGCGACGGGACTCCAGTCGAGCCCTGACATCGGTCTGGGCTCAGCGGAGGGGATGGACACCGGGCTTGGCTATGCGGTGAGTTCCGCCGGCGACGTGGATGGGAACGGCCTCAGCGACATCTTGGTCGGTGAGCCGTATCACGACACGGGGACACCGGGCGGCGGCGCGCATGTCTGGTATTCGCGACCAGGAGAGCTGGTCGGTTTCCCACCCGACTGGACCGGCACCTGGGGGGACGCGGAGCGCCTCGGGCAGGTGGTCTGCTCGACCGGCGATGTCAATGGCGATGGGCTCTCCGACATCTTGATCGACACCGCGGATTACGACGCGTCGCCGACGTCGAACTGCGGCCTCACGATCGCTTTCCGCGGCAACCTCGGCAAGGGCCTCGACCGGGCGCCCCTGCAGATGCGCGCGAACCTCTCCGCTCCGGTGCACCTGCTCGGCCTTCCCGCTCCCGCGAACTTCGCGGTCAGCGTGATGGCGCGGAGCCCGCTCGGGCGTGCGCGCACGAAGCTCGAGTGGGAGGTCAAGCCGCTGGGCACCCCGCTGAACGGCGGCAGCCTTCAGTCGAGCCCGACCTGGACCGACACCGGTGCGCCGCAGTCCGGGAGCGGCAGCGCGATTCGCGTAAACGGGACCGTGGCTCCGCCGGCGGGGAATCAGCTGCATTGGCGCGCGCGCACCCGAACCCGGTCGCCCTACCTGCCTCACGGGCCCTGGCTCTCGCTCTCCTACAACGCGCCGAGCGAGGCGGACATTCGCATGGTGAGCACGTCGGGGGTCGACGATGCCGCGGTCACGCCCGACGGCGTGGCGCGGAGTTGGCCCAATCCGTTCCGAGACACCGTGCGCCTGCGCTTCGCGCAGGCGAGTGCGGGGCCCGTTCGCCTCGAGGTGTTCGACGTGACCGGGCGGCGCGTCGCGATCGTCGCCGATCGGTGGATGAGCGCGGGAGAGCAGACGCTTGCGTGGGGCGGCAGTGACGGTAGCGGCCGTCGCGTTGCGAGCGGCGTCTATCTGTTGCGCCTTGAAGCGGAGGGCGTGGTGCGGACGGTGGAGACGGTGCGGGTCGAGTGAACGTCGAGGGCGCCTAGCGCGTCCTCGACTCGAGGGTGGGGATCGTGACGCGAAAGTTCGCGCCGTGCGCGGATGTGCTCGTCGCCGCGACCGTCCCCCCATGCGCCTCCACCACCGAGCGCACGATCGAGAGCCCAAGACCGGTGCCATCCTTCCGCCCCGAGAAGAAGGGCTCCCAAATGCGCGGCAGGATCTCGGGCGCGATGCCCGGGCCGCTGTCGCGCACGGTGACGACCAATCGGTCCCCCTCGGCCGAGCGTTCGCGCCGCGCGTCGAGTTGTACAAGTCCGCCTTCGCCGATCACCGCCGCCGCGTTCGCCAGCAGGTTGTTCCACACGTTCGGCAGGCGGAAGCGATCGGCCTCGAGCAGGAGCGGCGCCTCGATCGTCGCCTCCAAGCGCGCGCCCTTCTGCTCGATCTCCGGTCGGAACAGCTCGACCGCCGCGCGCAGTCCTTCGGCCACGTCGTGCCGTTCGCGTTGGAGCTCGCTCGCCCGCGCCAACTCCAGGAATGTCGACACCAAGCGTTCGAGTCGCGTGATCTCGGCCGACACGATGTCGTGATAGCGATCAAGTCCTGGCCCCGCGACTTCTCGCGCAGCTGTTCCAAGGTGAGGAGGATCGCGTTCAGAGGATTCCGCACCTCGTGCGCAACGCCGGCGGCCATCCGGCCAATCGCCGCCATGCGCTCCGCCTCGGCCAGGCGTTCTTCGACGCCGCGCTGCTCACGCAGGCGGGTGACCATGTGGTTGAACGACTCGGTGAGCTGTCCGATCTCGTCGCGACGCTTGAGCGGCAGCGCGACCGAGAGGTCTCCTTGCTCGACCTGTCGGAAGGAGGCGCGGAGGTCGCGCAATGGACGCGTGAACTGGGTCGCCATCAGCGCCGCGCCGACCACGCCGACCGAAACCAGCGCAGCCAGCCAGGCGACGCTGCGCCGCCGCGCGCGCTCCAGTTCGGCCAGAAGGTCGTTCGTGGGGAAGCGCATCTCGACCGCGTACATCTGGTCCAAACCGCGGAGCGGCAGTGGCAGATTCACCACCACGTCGGTGCGGGTGCGACTCGAGTCGCTCCCGCTCAGGCGTCGCTGCGCGTCCTCCGCGTGGAGGCGCATGAAGAAGTTCGGAATCGAATCGCTGCGGAGGTCGCCGAGGAGCTGCTGCACCACCACCTCGACCGAGTCGGCCGGGAGCCGGCGCTCCATCCTGCGGTTGAAAGTCTTCCCATCACGCTCGATGCCGGTGTCCTCGAGCATGAGGACGGCGCTGCCCGGGGCGACGCGCTCTCCGTCCGCGTGGGGTTCGACACGCTTCACCAGGACGCGCGTGGCCTCGTTCCGCGGCGTGGCCGCCTTGCCGTCCGCTGACGAGGTGCTCACCTGGACTCGCACCGATTCACCTGGAGCGTGGGTCGCCGTGAACATCGCGACCCGCGGTGGCGTGCCGGTGGAGCCGTTAAGCGTGTCACAGAGGGTCCAACTGATGTCGCGCACCCGCTCGAGCACGCTCTGCGTTCCGCGCGACACCTCGGAGCCTAAGCGCGAGAGGCGATCTTCCATCGATCGCCGCTCGCGTTCGGCCAAGAGGAACTGAAGCGCGATCACCGCCAGCAGGAGAAACCCCATCATGGCAGTGAGCCTGAGCTTGAGCGTCATGCGCGGACCTTCTCCTGCTAGCGCGCGGCGTCGACCGCGAGGCGATGCACGATCGGGAACTCTTCCTTGTCGTGGGTCAGTCCGTAGAGCTGACCATCGGCGCCCACCGCGAGCCAGTCATAGTCACCGGAGAGTTCGAAGCGCTTCAAGTAGTCGCCGCTGGCGCTCCACTCGTCGGTGACGAAGTTATCACCCTGCTTCTCCGAGGTCATGACCCAGATCCGGCCGTCGGGCCAGGCGAGGACCCCCTGCAGGTCGGGCTGGAATTTCGGCATCAGGTCGGCGAGGTCGCCTGAGTTGATCGTGATCTGCTTTTCCGCGGCCGGTCCAGACGACACCGAGGTGGAGACGCCGGCGTCCCCTTCCTGGCGCGTGATCATGACGACGCGACGGCCGCCGCCCTCACTGTCTTTGTCGGAGCCGCGGGCGCGCGCCATGTCGGCCATGCTCGGCATCGGCTGGCGCTCGAAGGGGCGCTTCCACGCGGCGATCGCCTGCGATCCGTCGAACAAGGTCACGCCGTACTCCTGATCGGAGCCCAGGAGCACGCGTTGGCCGGTGCGTCCGACCAGCTGCGCGCGCGAGCCCATCGCGATCTCGAGGTTCCGACCAGTGCGCTCGCCGCTCGGCGCCTCGCCGCCATATTGCCAGAGGGAGGTGTTGGTCGAACTCAGCGCCTCGAATTTCGGCGCGGCCGTTCCGCCATACGCGAGGATGAGCGTGCCGTCGTCGAGAAGCTGGAGGCTCTTCACCACGCGCTCGGCGATCTTGTCGCGCAGCAGCTTGCCCTGGGCATCGAGCACGCTGACGCGCTGGGTCATTAAGTCGAAGAGGGCGATCTCTCCCTGGCCGTTGACCGAGAAGGGGCCAGGCATCTTGAACTCGCCCGGGCCTTCGCCTTCGTGACCGAAGCTCCGGAGAAACTTCCCGTTCTTGTCGAATACCTGGATCCTGAGGTTGCCGTTGTCGAGCACGTAGATGTTGCCCGAGGCATCAGCCCCCATGCCGATTCGACCCAGCTTCTCGAAGAACTGCGCTTCGTCCGAAGCGTTGGGCCCGCCCAGCTCGAGGGTCGAGCGCAGGGTGTAGCTCCCGCTTCCGCTCGGCTTGTCGACCTGCTTCATGTTCGCGCCCGCCGCGAGGCTCGGCATCGGCGCGAGCAAGAGCGCGGTCAGGAGCAGCGGCATCGTTCGCTTCATCGTGAACTCCTTTCGTCTAGTCGATGGCGACGGTCGCGCGGACTTGGGCCCCGCGCGGCTTCAAGAACAGCAGGAAGAGCGCCGGCACGACGGTGAGCGTGACGAGGCTCGAGGTGGTGAGCCCGGCGGTGGTCGAGAGCGCGAGGGTGCGCCAGTCGCCCGAGGTGCCGGGATCGACGCCGATTGCGAGCGGCAGGAGGCCGGCCACGCCGGTCAGCGTCGTCATCAAGATCGGAACCCAGCGTTCGCTCGAGGCGCGAAGCGCGGCGTGGCGCGCATTACCGGTGCGCCGGTAAAGATCGCCAGCGCGGTGCACCCAAAGGAGCGAGTTGTTGACCGCGATCCCTGCCAAGAGGATCAACCCGACATAGGCGGTGCGATCGAAGGGGAGCTTGGCCGCCCAGAAGGTGAACGCGATGCCGATGAACCCAAGCGGCACCGCGAGGAGCGCGACGAAGGGGAGGAGCAGACTCTCGAAGAGCGCGGCCGACACCAAATAGATGAGCAGGAGCGCGAAGGCGAGGGCGAGGCCGATCGCGCGCTCTTCCTTGCTGGTCAGGAAGAGGCTCAGGCCATCTTCCAACGTGTAGCCGGGAGGCAACGACGTCCCCTCGACGAAGGAGCGCACGAAGCGATCGGCGATGGGACGCGGACCGCGGAAGTCGAAGGTGACCATCCGCTCGTACTGCTGATCGTGGCGCCGGATTTCGGAGGGGACCGGGCGCTCTTCCAATCGCGCCACCTCGCTGAGCGGTACCGAGACGCCGGTGGAAGTCGGCACGCGCGTCGCGAGCAGCGCCTCCGGGCTCAAGGCTTCGCCACCCGCCATGCGGATGCGCGCGCTCACCTCGCCGCTCGCGCCGGGAAGACGCCCAAGCGGCAGTTCCCCGGCGATCGCCGGTTGGATCGCGGAGACGAGGGCGGCGACGGTGAGTCCGTGACGTGAGAGCGCCTCGCGGTCGGGAACCAGCGCCATCTCGATCGCGTCGTCGCCGAGCCAGGTCGATGCGTTGGTGTCGACCTCGCGCACGCGCGGGTGGCGCGGAGAGGCGAGTGCCGAGGTCGGCGGCCAGACGCTCGAGCTCGAGGTAGTCGGGGCCGCGGAGCAGCAGGTGATAGCTCGGGGTGGAACGGCCGCCCGATCCCGAGAAGCCGGGCCCGTAGCCGCTGACCGAGACCGACGCGCCCGAGATGGTGGCGGCTTGCACGGTCAGTTCTTCCTTCAAGCTCTGCGGTACCGCGGTCAGGGAGACCTCTGGCTTGAAGCGCACCACCATGCTGCCGCGCCCTTCCATCACCATCGCCTGCACCTTCTCGATGTAGCCGCTCTGGTGAAAGGGATGATCGAGCACCACATGTTCGAAGCGAGAGACCAGCGCGTCGACGCTCCTTAGGTCGGTGCCGGGCGGGAAGCGGACCGACACGCGGAGGCTGGTGTCGTTCACCGAGGGGAAGATCGAGCCGTGTGAAACCCAGCGATCGAAGACGAAGACGCTGCCGGCGAAGAGAAGCGCCGCGCTCGTCGCGATCCAAACCGGACGGCGAATCAGCCGCGCCAGTCCGCGGGTGTAGAGCGCGGTGGCGCGGCTCTGCCCGGTGCGCTCGCGATCGTGGCGACGCGAATCGCGGGTTGCTCCCTCGAGCGCCCATCGCGCGAGGAGTGGCGTGACGGTGAGCGCGACGAAGAGGGAGGCGGTGAGCGAAAGGGTCACCGACAGGACGAAGGGGAGGTAGTAATCGCGGAGGTCGCCGGTCATGTAGAGGAAGGGGGTCAGCACCACCGCGGTCGTGGCGGTGGCGGCGAGGAGCGGGAAGAGCACCTCGCGCGTTGCCGCCAGGGTGTGGAGTCGACTGCCGGCATCGCGCGTCCGGAGCGCCACGTTTTGCAGGATCACGATGGAGTTGTCGACCGCCATGCCGAAGGCCATGGCGAGGCCGGAGAGCGTCACCAAATTGATGCCGATGCCGGCCACGCGAAAGGCGAGAAAGGTCCCGAGCGCGGAGAAGAGGACCGAGGACAGCACGACGAGCGGCGCGCGCCAGCGCCGTTCGCTCAACACCAGCACAACGAAGATCGCCACGATCGAAATCAGGGAACGGCGCGCGAGCGAGCCGAGTTCGCGGCGGATGCTCTCGCTCTGATCGTGCAACACCTGGATCGTGACGTCGCTCGGCAAGCTCGATCGAATCGCTTCCAGCGTGTGGTTGACCGCGCGCACCACGCGGAGCACGTTGCTTCCCGACTCCCGCTCGAGCACGACGGTGATCGCCGGATTGCCGTCGATGCGCGAGAGGCGGAGCGGATCCTCCCACGCGTCCACCACCGAGGCGACCTGCCCGAGCCGAACCGGCGCGTCGCTACTTCCACCCACGATCTGGTCGCGGAGCGCCGCTGCGGTCGCGAGGGGTCGATCCAGGACCACCGGGATGCTCTCGTCGTTTCGACGGAGCACGCCGAGCGAGCGATCGCGACCCACGCGCTCGAAGGCGCGGGCCGCCGCACCGGGCGAGGCGATGCCTCGGTCGACCGCGTCCCGATCGAGGTCGACGCGCAGCTCGGGCTGGCGGCCGCCGTAGACGGTGAGGCCGGAGACTCCCTCGACCCCGAGCAGACGCGGCGCGATCCGATCGTCGACCCACTCGCGCAGCGCCTGGTCGGTGCGCGGTCCTTCGACCTGCAGCACGAGAAAGTCGCCGCGTTGCATTTCCTCCGGCACGTAGCGTTCGATCTCCGGCGCGCGGAGGTCGTTCGGCAGTCGCTCGCGCAGCGCGGAGAGCCGCTCGCGGAGGAAGACCTCGGCCCGATCGAGAGACACCTTGCGCTCGAAGGAGACGTCGACCCGCGCCCAACCGGCGCCGCTGGTCGAGGAGACCTCACGCGCGCCGCGGAGAAGCTGCACCTCCGCCTCGACCGGCGCGGTGACCAGCGCCTCCATCTCCTCGGGCGTCGAGTTGGGCCAGGCCAGCGCGACCGAGAGCGCGGGGTAGTCGAGGTCGGGCGAAAGGGAGAGGGGCAGCTCTCGCATCGCGCCAATCCCCAAGAGGAGGAGCGCGAGATAGACCGATCCGGTCGCGACCGGGCGCTTGAGCGGGAGCATGAGCGCCCTCATCGCGCGATTCCCGCGCGGACCGCGCGTCGCTCTTCGCGTCCGGCCAGGAGATCGAAGAGCACCGGGATGACGAGCAGGGTGAGGATCGCGCCAGAGGTGAGGCCTCCGATCAGCACGGTGGCCATCGGCGCGCGCAGTTCGGCTCCGCGCCCGAAGTACATCGGGATCAGACCCAGCAGATTCGTCACCGTGGTCATGAGGATCGAGCGGTAGCGATCCCGGCTGGCGATCCGCACCGCTTCCCGCGCGGTGTGTCCGCGCTCGACCAGCTGGCGAAGGAACTCGACCTTCAAGATCGCTTCGTTGTCGACCACGCCGACCAGGATGACGAGGCCGATCGCGGCCAAGGCGCTCACCGACTCGCCGGTTACGAGCAGCCCGATCGCCACGCCGATCAGCGAGAGCGGCACCGAGGCGAACACCAGGAGCGGCAGCTTCACCGACTCGAACTGCGCGGCGAGGATGAGCACCACCAGGCCGGCCGAGAGGGCGAAGGCCCAGAGGATGCCGCTCAAGGTGCGGCGCATGGTCTGCCAAGCGCCGCCGAAGCGGACGCTGTAACCCGGCGGAAGACCCACACCCGCGGCCGAACGCTCGAGCGCCTGCTTGACCGCGGCAACGTCGCGCATCGCGCCGTCCCAACGAATCGCCACGATGCGCGCCTGGTCTTCGCGCAAGAGGAGGGCCGGCGCCGCTTCCGCGCGGACGGCGAAAAGGGCGTCGATCGGGTAGCGCCGACCCGCCACCACCAGATCCCCTTCGCTCGGCGGCGCGTCGTTGGCCTCACGCACCACCACCGGATGCTCTTCATCGAAGCGGCGGAGGGTGGTGGCGTCGAGGCCGGAGGTGCGCGCCTCGACCGCATCCAACACCTCGCTCTCGTTCAAGCCGTGACGCCAGAGCGCGTCTTCCTTGAGCGAGAGGCGATAGCGCGGCTCGTATTCGGCGCGAAGCAGCTTGAGCGGTTGGCCAGACTGCGCGAGCGTGGACTGCGCGCCGGCGCGGATCTCCTCCGCCAGCTTCTCCGCTTCCGCTGGATCGGGGCCCTGCAGCTCGCAGGTCAAGGTGGCGTCACCGCTCGGCAGGAGCGACATCAGCTCGGGGCGATCGGGCTCCACCTCGATCTCGACGCCGCTGCGTCCATTCCACGCGGTGAGGAAATCGTGAAGGAGCGCGTCGCGGCGCGCGAGGGCGCGGGGCTTGAGTCGAATGCGCAGGCTCGCGCGATTTCGTTCGCGCTCGGCGCCGGTCGGATCGAGCTCGGCCGCGGCGCCCACCGCGGCGAAAACCTGGCTTACCTCCTCGCGCTGATCGAGCCAGCCCTCCATCGACTGCACCACCGCGTCGGTGGCCGAGAGGTCGTGGCCCGGCGGCAGGCGCAGCGCCAGCTCCACCTCCTCGATCGCCACCTCCGGAAGGATCTCGCGCGGGAGACTGAGCAGCACCGCCGCGCTCGCCACCAACACGACGGCGATCGCGGCGAGGAAGCGGCGCGGCCGCGCGAGGCAGGCCTCGAGCGTGCGATGGTAGAGGCCGTAGAGCGGCTTTCGCTCCACCGTCGGCGGCTTGCCGCCGAAGCGCCCGACCAGCATCGGCAGGAAGGTGAGGGAAACCAGCACACTCATCGCGAGCGAAACGCAAACCGAGAGCGAGAGGTCGCGAAGCAGCGTGCCGATGGGTCCGCGCACGAAGGAGACCGGCAAGAAGACCGCGACAGTGGTGAGGGTCGACGCCACGATCGGCATCGTCATCTCGCGCGCGCCCTCGGCCGCGGCCTCGCGCGCGGCGAGTGTCCCTCGGCTTGCAGGCGATGGATGTTCTCGAGCGCGATCACGCTGTTGTCGACCAGCATGCCGACGCCGAGGGCGAGGCCGCCCAGCATCGGGTTGAGCGACACGCCGCAGAGATCGAGCAACGCGAAGCTCGGCAGCACCGAGATCGGAAGCGAGGTGCCGAGGAAGAGGGCGAGCGCACGTCGCCGAGGAAGAAAGGAGGATGCCGAAGGCGAGCAGTCCACCCAGCCGCACCGCCTGCCACACGCCCGATATCGACTGGCGGATGAACGGCGTCGGATCGCTCACCGTGCTCGCCTCGATCCCGGCGAAGTCACGGTGGATCTGGGCAAGCAGCTTGTGTACGCGATCGGCGGTCTCGAGCAGGTTCGCCCCGCCTCGCGGTAGAGCAGGATTCCGACCGCCGCCTGGCCGTCGAGCCGCGAGAGTCCCTCCGGATTGGCGAACCCTTCTTCGACCGTGGCGAGGTCGCGCACGCGAACGGCTGCGCCCGCTCTGCCGAACGATCGCCGCGCCCACATCGCTTGCCCCCGCGAGGCCGGTCTCCAGTTCGAGCGCATAGCGAATGCCGCGCCGCTCGACGTAGCCGCCGGAGCCCTCACGTTCGCCGCCTGGAGTGCATTCTTGAGTTCGCTCGCCGAGACGCCGAAGAGCGCCATGCGCGTCGGATCGGGGTAGAGCGCACCTCCGGCTTGGGCGCCCCCACCACCTGCGCGCGGGCCACGCCGTCGATCTGCTCGAGGCGCGGCTTGAGCACGGTGCGCGCCCACTCGCTGGCGCCGGCGAGATCACCCGAGGCGAGCGCGAGCACCATGACCGGTCGCTCGCCGCCGCCGCCGGTCAAGGAGCGGCCGACCCACGCCGCTCGGCAACTCCCAACGCGTGGCGTCCAATCGTTCGCGCACGCCAAGCGCGACGAGATCGGGATCGACGCCGGGATTGAGGCGCACTTGGATCGCCGCCCCTCCGGGGAGCACGCGGGTCGAGATGCCGTGCACGCCGCGCACCCGCGACGATCGCTTCCTCGACCGGCCGCGCGACCGATTCCTCCACCTGCTCGACCCCGGCATCGGGATAGGGGACCCAAACGTTGAGCTCGGTCGCCGCGATCTCGGGGAGCAGCGTGATCTCGAGCCGCGCAAGCGAGATCGCGCCGAGGAGCATCGCCGCCAGGAAGAGCACCGAGGTGGCGATCGGCGCTTGACCGCGAGGGATGCAAGGGTCATCGCGCGCTCGAGGCTACTGCGCCGCGTCGAGCGACACCTGGATCGGCGCGCCGTGGGCGAAAGTCATGTGCCCGTCGGTCAGCACCGTGTCGCCCGAGTCGAGGCCGGAGGTGATCTCGACCTCGCGTTCGGTGCCAGCGCCCAGCTTGCACGTAACTCCACTCGGCGCCCGTCGCGCGCGCGGAAGACGAGCAGGCGGCGATCGCGCTCCAAAACCGCGCTTCTCGGCACCACCAGTCGGTCGGGCAGTTCCTCGCCCTCGATCTCGACCTCGGCGTACATGCCGGGGCGCACCGACTGATCCGGATTTGGAATCGCGATGTACGCGATGCCGGTGCCGCGCGCGGCGTCGATCTCCGGTCCCAGCGCCTCGACCGTCCCGGCAAAGCTCCTCGCGCCCAACGCGGGGAAACGCACCTTGGCGCGCGCGCCCACCCGAATCGAACCGAAGGCGTTTTCCAACACCTCGGCGGGGACGCGCAGCGTCGAGAGGTCGACCAGCGCGCAGAGCGGTTGATTCGGCGTGGCGCGCTCGCCGACCCGCGCGCGCATCGAAGCCACCACGCCGGCGAAGGGCGCGGTCAGGGTTGCCCCCTCGAAGTCGAGCCGCGCGCGCGCGAGGTCCTCCTGCGCTGCGGTCAGGCCCGATCGATGACGGAGGAGGGTCTTGGTCTCGTCGTTCGCGTCCGGCTGTCCGATCAACGCCGCCTTGTAGTCCATCTCCGCGCGCGCCGCCTGTGCCTCCGCCTGGCGGAGCGCGATCTCGAAGGGGCGCGCATCCATCTCCACCAGCGTGCTGCCGGCCCCGACGCTTCGTCCCTCGCTCGCGCGGACCGCGGCGATCCGCTCGCCCACGCGAGGCGAGAGCTCGGCGCGACGCACCGCCTCGGCGCGACCGGTTGCGGACACGGTGAGGCGGAAGGGGCCGCGCGTCACTACGCGGCCGACGACCGGCAGCGCGATCGCGACCGGAGCCTCGCCGGCGCTGACCTCGGCCGCACCGCCATCGCGCTCTTCGGCCCCGCGTTGCGTCTCGGCCTCGGCGTGACTGCTCAGGCGGGAGAAGAGTTCCTTCGCGACGCGACGGGTCGAGGGGAGTGCCGCGAGCGCGGCGATGACCAAGAGGGGAGCGAGCCAGAAGATCTTGCGCATGAACACCCCCTTCCAAGCGGCGTGCCACGCGTTCCGTGCGCTAACCCCTTGCCGTGCGGTCGGGCTTTTACTGCGCGCCGCGTTCGATCCCCAGATCGGCCACCCCATTTCGTCCAGCCCGGCTGCTATGCTCCGCCCTCGACCCCGGCGGAAGGAGCAGTGCATGGCGGAGGCGAGCGCCTACCGAGATCAGAGAAGCCAGTTCTGGAAGAAGCACTTCGACGACGCGGAGAGCTACCCGCAGTACCTCGCCTCCTCCGCGCCGGCCCACGCGCGGAAGTGGGAGGCGATGGCCGAGCAGATCCCGCCGCTCGAGGCGAGCGAGGTTGCGCGCCTCTCGGTCTTGAAGCGCCGGCTGCACGTCCTCGTCTACTCCGGCGTGTGGTGCGGAGACTGCGTGCGTCAAGGGCCGATGCTCGATCGCATCACCCGCGCCTGCCCGGACGCCGAGCTTCGCATCATCGATCGAGACGTTTCGCCGGCGCTGCAGGAGGAGCTTCGCGTGATGGGCGCGCTCCGCGTTCCGGTCGTCGTCTTCTTGTCCGAGGACTTCTGGGAGATCGGGCGGTACGGCGATCGCACCTTGACCGCGTACCGCGCGAAAGCGCTTCGCGAGGTGGGTCCGGCCTGCGACGCCGGCGTGGTGGCGGCGCCGACCAATCAGCTCAAGGCGGAGCAGTCGGAGTGGGTCGATCAGTTCGAGCGGATGCTCTTGATCGCGCGACTCTCGCCGCCGATGCGGGAACGGCACGAGGACTAGAGGCGCGCAAGGGCCGCCTGGGCGCGAGGATTGCCCGGCCGAAGGGTGAGCGCCTTCTCGTAGCAGCGCCGCGCCTCGCTCTTGTCGCCCTGTTCGACGTAGAGGTCGCCGAGGTCGTTCCAGGCGACGACGATGTTGGGGTAGCGGGTCGTGTAGTAGCGATAGAGCGCCATCGCGAGATCGTGCTTCTTCTCCGCGATCAGCGCCTGCCCCGCGAACCAGAGCGGCATGTCGTCCTCGAGGCGAAGGCCGTGCTCATCCAGCTCGCGGTCGACGTTCTCAGTGAAGTACGGGGCGCCGCGCTCGAGCAGCAGGGAATAGAGGAAGCGGGCCGGCGGCAGCGTGAGCGGTGCGACCGCCTGGCCGCGCAGGAGGGCGCCAATCCTCCGGAAGATCTCCTCCGCGCTTCCCTCGTCGTAGTTCGAGAGCACGATCACCGTGCGGTCGCTCGCCATGTCGTGGCCGTAGACCGCGCTGATGCCGGGCGCGCCGCCGGCGAGCCCGATCCGGCCGTCGTGGCGGAACTCGTCCCACGAGGCGAACTGCCGCGGGAAGAGCGGCTCGTTTACCAGGAGCAGCTTCTCCGGATCGGACAGAAGACGATGATCGAGCGCGAGCGAGCGGTCGAGCTTCAAGAGATCGTCGACCGTTGAGTAGATCCCACCGTCACCGGCGCCCACGATGTTCAGGTCGAGGTTGTCGCGCGGTTCGCCGGGCATGTTCGAGAGGTAGCCGATCGCCTTCCCCTTCGTGCGGGTCTGTCGATAGGTCACGCCGGTCGCTTGCATCCCGAGCGGCGTCAAGATCCGCTCGCTAAGGATCTGGTCGTAGGCCTTGGCTTCGACCTTCTCCAGGATCGCGGCGAGGAGCGCGTAGCCGGAGTTCGAGTACATCGCCTGCGCGCCGGGCGAAAACTCGAGCGGCTGTCGCCGGAGCCAGGGAAGAAGATCGCTCGCGCGCGCGACCGCCGTCGTGTCCTCGCGGAAGCCGGGGAGATCGAAGTACTGCCCGAGCCCCGAGGTGTGATCGAACAGCTGCCGCACGGTGACGTGGTCCGCCACCTCCGCGAAGAAGCCGTCGAGAACCGAACCGACCGTCGCGTCCCAGGAGAGCCGCCCGTCGCGCACCAGCTGAAGCACGAGCACGCGCGTGAAGAGCTTGGTGATCGAGCCGATGGCGAAGCGGGTGGTGCGCTCGTTCGAAATCCGCGCCGTGCGATCCGCGAGGCCGAGCGAGCGCGCATAGGTGACGCGCCCGTGCTCCGCGATCGCGACGTTGCCGGAGAAGAGATCCATCGTCGCCGCACGATCGAGGAGCGAGTCGAGCGCGGCGATGCTGCGGGACTGACCCCCCGATGTGACCGACTCGGGCGGCCCGGGCTCGACCACCAACGCCGCCTCCGCCGATCCGCAGATCAGGAGCAGGACGGAGACGCGAGCAAGCCACGAGAGCCGATCGATCGCGAGCCGGGAGAAAGCACGAGTTCTTCGAGGATGGATGCACATGGCAAGGCCATCGTAATTCCCGTGCCGCCACCGCTCGACCGCGAAAGCGCGGCAAATCGGTCGCTCTCGGAGGGAGCGCAGGCTGGCTCGCCCCAGATGCGCCACCCCAAATGGGAAGTCCGCCGGAGTTGCGCGCCGATCAGCGGAGCTTCACGCCCCTTCCGATCTCGCGTCGGGTCGCGGTGCTCAGCCGGAACCAGTAGGCACCAGTCGGCATCTCCTTGCCTCCGTCGTCGCGGCCGTCCCATACGAAGGATTCACTCGAGCGCAGGGTTCGGACGCGCCTTCCATCGACTCCGAGGATCTCGAGGCGCGCCATCGCTCGACTGGGGTTGGTCCACGAAATCGAGAAGCCGCTGACGCTCGGGTTCGGGGTGATCGCGAGGTCGAGGGCGGGCGGTGTATCCGGCACCTCGGATCCGGTGAAGGTGTCGACTAACACCATCACGCGCGATCCGGGCGGCGCCGACTGGATCCAGCAAAACTCAGGCGCGTTCGATCCGCCGACGCAGTCACCGACCGAAACATCGGTGTAACGACCGGGGCTGTCGGTGACCGCCGGCATGTCCTGCCAGCTTCCCTGCGAGTCACGCACGCGATAGAAGACATCCTCGCCCGTCGGCGCCATCCCCTGATCGAAGAAGCGCTGCTGCCAGAAGCAATGCGCCGAGCCATCAGGACTCATCGCCAGTCCGAGTTCGGTCGGCCAGTTGTACGCGTCTCGATCCACCGTCAAGGTGACCGGCGACGCCCAGACGTGATCACTGGTCTCTCGCGCGAAGTAGAGGTCGTTGCACGGGCAGGTGCGATACAGCCCGACGTGCAGGATCGAGTGCAGGCCGTAGTAGCCGATGCCACCGACCACGCGGAAGGGCCAGGCGAAGTCGCCATGCTCCTGCGGCAGCGACAGCGCCGGGGTCCACACGCCAGGAGCGGTGCGCTCGCGATAGACCAGTGCGTAGTTGGCGTTGAAGTAGTAGACCCGCGGTCGTTGGTTGATCGTCCTTTCGATCTGCAGGCCGTACCAGTCGTAGGGCTGCGCGTCGGTGGCCGCGACTTCGGGCGCGCCCCAGCCGCCGTTGGGCAGAGCGGCGGCGAAGATCACGCGTGGTCCCTCCAGCCAGGCCAGATCCGGAGCGAGCGCGTCGGTTGACGCGCAGAAGTCGGGATGATGCGTTTCAAGGTCGAAGCCGGTCGAGAGGGTCGTCTCGGGCAGCCAGTTGCCGGTCGATGAGGTGACCTTGATCTCGTCCCCGCTGGCCCACGCGAGGTAGACGCCCCCGATCCCGAGCGTCATCACCGGGTCTCGTCCGGGGCCGTGCGCAACGAGCGGCTGCAGCTGACGCGAATGGACGCCGCGGCTCGCGATCGTCCCATCGGGAGCGCGCCACGCCACCTCGCACCAACCGCAGCCGCGACTTTGAATGCGGCTGTCGGTGGCGATGCCGGAGTACTCCACCAAGGTCAGCTCTTGATAGTAGGGACCCGGTTGAGCGCTCGACTTGGACACGAGTGCGGACGAAAGCACGAGCGTTGCCGCGATGAGCACGCTTCTCATGGAGCACCTCCTGCTGCTGCATTCGGTGACAGCCGGGTGGGCGCCCGTAATTCTACGCCCCCGCGGTGGTCCAGCGGGTCGTGAGCGTTGCTTCTGTTGCGGATTAGTCGGAGTCGGGGCGCGGCGCCGGCGGGAGGAGTCGCGGCTAGGCGCCGCCGCGCGACGGCAGAACCAGCTTCGGCTTCTCGGGATCTCGACGATAGAGGAGGATCGTCCCGCCCACCATGCCGGCCAGCAGCGAGCGGCTCTTCGACACGATCTCCGCGGCGATCGCCTTCCGGTCGTGGTCCGAGATCTCGAGGATCTTGACCTTGATCAGCTCCGAGCCGCGATGCGCGTCTTCAATCGCGTGGAGCACCGCGCCGGTCAGCCCTTCCTTCCCGATCCAGACCACGGGGCGGAGGGGGTTGCCGAGGGCGCGGAGGAATCTGCGATCCTTGCCGGTGAGCTGCATGCGGCGGAGAGTACCATGTCCCCGGTCGCGCGCGACGAAAGGAGTGACGCAATGGCCCTCACGCGGGAAGAGATCCTGGCACCGCTCAAGGCGGCGCTCGAGCCGAAGCCGTACGTCCACGCCATGTGGGAAGGAGGGGCGGTCAGCTTCGATCGCGCCGATCAGTACTCTGACATCGATCTACAGGTGGATGCGGACGACGACCACGTCGACGACGTGATCCGCATCACCGAGGAGGTCATCACGCGCCTGTCGCCGATCGAGCTGCGTTACGAACTGCCGCAGCCGTCATGGCACGGGCACGCGCAGGTGTTCTATCGCCTGGAGCGGGCGGGGCGATTCCTGCTGCTCGACTTCGTGGTGATGAAGCACAGCGCGAAGGACAAGCTGATTCAGCCCGAGATCCACGGCCGGCCAGTCGTGCACTTCGACAAGTCGGGGGTAACGACGGTGCCGCCGCTCGACCTGACCGAACTCGAGCGAAAGCTGGCCGAGCGTCGCGAGTCGCTCAAGGTGACCTTCCCGCTCTTTCAGTCACTGGTGGAGAAGGAAATTCACCGGAAGAACTGGGCGGAGGCGATCGCCTTCTACCACGCGTTCACTCTGCGGCCACTGGTCGAATGGCTTCGCATTCACCACTGCCCAGTGCGGCACAACTTCTACGCGCGCTACTACAAGTACGATCTGCCCGCCGACGTCGCGGTCCGCCTCGAGCCGCTCTTCTGGGTCGGCAGCCCGGATGACCTGAAACGGAAGCTCGACGAGGCGGGCGCCTGGTTCCGAGCCCTCGCGACTTGAGTTCGATCCGCTTCGATCTGGCGGGGCCCGACGACGACGCCTCGCTTCGTGCGCTCCTCGCGCGGAACGAGATGGAGGGCGGAATCTCGCTCTCCTTTCGCCGCGAACCGAGCTACTTCCTGGCGACGGAGGTGCAGGGGGCGAGCGCCTCGGTGCTGGTGGCGCGCGATCCCGTGTCCCGCGCCTGTGTCGGCGTGGGAACGCGGGCGCTGCGCCCGGGCTTCCTCAACGGCCGCGAGACCACGATCGGCTACCTCTCGGATCTGCGGCTCGACCCGCGGCACCGAGGCGGCAACCTGCTCGCGCGCGGCTATGCGGAGCTGCGGCGACTTCACGAGGACGGCCGCGCCCCGCTCTACTTTTCCGTCATCGCGGAGGAGAATGCGTCGGCACTCGATGTGTTGACCTCGGGGCGCGCCGGCTTGCCGTCGTACCACGATCTGGGTCGACTGCTCTCGCCGGCGATCAACCTCACGCGGCGGCGCCGCGAGCCGCGCACTTCCTGGACGATCGAGGCCGGCACGTCCGCCCGGTTGGACGGAATCGTCGAGTGCTTGAACCGCAACATGCGAAGGAGGCAGTTCGCGCCCTTCTTCTATGCGTCGCAGTTCGGACCCGCGCCGGAGGACTCGCGCGAATGGCCGCGGTTGCGTGACCTTCGCCTCGAGCAGCTCCGGGTCGCGGTGCGCGAGGACCGGGTGATCGGCGTGGTCGCGCACTGGGACCAACGCGGCTTCAAGCAGACGGTGGTGACGCGCTATCAGGGGCGGATGCGGCTGCTCAAGCCCTGGATCAATCTGGCCGCGCCGCTCCTGGGCCTCGGGCGGCTACCTGCTCCGGGTGAGCCGCTTCGCTACTTCTATGCCTCGTTGATCGCGATCGACGATGACGATGTCGACGTCCTGCACTCGCTGCTTCTTCGCCTCTACAACGAGGCGGTGGGGACCGGCGCGATGTACTTCCTCGTCGGGCTGCACGACCGTGATCCGCTCGCGGTCGCGCTCCGCGAGTTTCGGCGCACTCCCTTCCATGCGCGCCTCTTTGCCGTGCACTTCGCCGATGGCGATGCCGCCTTCGCGCGGCTCGACGATCGCGTGCCCTACGTCGAGTTGGGGATGCTGTGAAGATCCCCGCGGCGCGAGATGCACGTTGGGGCTTTGCCGCGCTTCTGACCCTCTACGCACTCTCGGGCAGCTTGGCGCTGGGCTTCAATCGGACGCCGCTCCAGATCCTCGTGGTGGTTGGGGCGAGCTGCGCGCTCGATCTCCTCTTCGCGCGACTGCTCGGTCGGAACGAATCAGAGCTGCCGCTCTCAGCGTACATCACCGGGCTTTCGCTCTCGCTTCTCGTGAACTACGCGCATGGCACCTGGCTTCCGCTCCTGCCGGTGCTTCTCGCGGTTGCTTCCAAGCACCTGGTCCGTTGGGATGGACGGCACGTGTACAACCCGTCACTCTTCGGGCTCGCGGTATCCCTGATGGTGGCGGGGCACAGCATTTCACCGGCACCCGCCTACCAGTGGGGTGGCTCGTGGCTCGTGCCCAGCTTCTTCGTGCTGTCGGCCGCGTCGCTGTTCCTGTTTCGCGTGCGCCGCGGTTGGTTGGTCGGGTCGTTTCTCTTCTTCTATGTGCTTCAGACGGCGCTGCGCGCGTGGGTGATGCGCTGGCACCTGCCGCCCGAGACCCTCTTCCTCGGTACGCTCGGCTCGCCCCCCTTCTATCTCTTCGCCTTCTACATGATCACCGACCCCAAGACCTCGCCGGATGGACGAGGGGCGCAGATCGGAACGGCGGCGGCGCTCACCGCGATCGATCTTTGGTTGCACACGCGCGAGAGCCTCTACACGTTCTACTACGCGGCGTTCATGCTGGCGTCGACGCGACTCCTGGTGAGCGTGGTGCGCGCCGCGATCGCGCGTCGAATGCCGCTGCCTTCGATGCCGCGCGTCGGCCTGGCGACGTTGGTGGCGGTGATCGCGGCGCTTCTGGTCAGCCCGTCCATCGGGCGAACCCGTCCGCGTGAGGTGGACTTCCGCCTGGTAGAGCAGATGCCCAGCGACACCGGGATCGACGCGCGACTCGGCAAGACGCTCGAAGAGGTGGACCCGCGGGTCGCGCACGTGGCGAAGTGGGTGCTCTCGGTCGGAGCCTCGGTCGCCGCCGCCGACGTCGATCTGGATGGCCGCGTCGATCTCTTCCTGGTCGGTCCGCTGATGGAGCCGGGCGATCGCGCGGTGCTCTACCGCAATCTCGGCGGCTTCCGCTTCGAGCGTCTGCCGCTTCCCGCCCTCGAGACGGTGACCCACGACCCGCGCGCACACGGACTGATCGCCGGCGCCACCTTCGCCGACTTCGACGATGACGGTGACCCCGATCTCTTCCTGCCGGTCGCCTTCGGCGGCTGCCATCTGCTGGCGAATCGGATGGTGGAGAGCGGCGCGCCGCGCTTCGAAGACGTGACCGGCGCCCTCGGCGAGCACGCGATCAGCCTGGCCGCGCAGGTGTTGGACTACGACCGCGACGGCAAGCTCGACCTCTTCGTCGCACAGGCGATGAGCCCGTACCTCGCGGACTATGCGGACCCGACGCCGCTCAACCTGTTCGCGCTCCCTTCTCCGGCCTATCCCGGCGATCGGCGCATGTTCCACTTCATGCACGAGAGCTGGTGGAACGCGCAAAATGGCGGCCGCAATTGCCTCTATCGCGGTGCGGGCGACTTCACCTTCACGTCGTGCGATTCGCTGGCGCCGCCCGAGACCCACTGGTCGCTCGCGGTCGGCAGCGCCGACTTCGATCACGACGGCTGGACCGACCTCTATGTCGCCAATGACTTCGGCCCCGACGACCTCTACCGCAATCGCGAGGGGCGCGCGTTCGACGCGGTGCGCGGCCGCTTCTCTTCGGCGGTGGGCCGCGATACCTACAAGGGGATGAATGCGACCGTCGCCGACGTCGACCGCGACGGTGCGCTCGATGTCTACGTCTCCAATGTCCACGAGCCGCTGCAAGCCGAGGGGAGCCTCCTCTGGATGAACCGCTCGACGCGTGGTCACCTTCGCTTTCGCGACGAGGCGGCGAGGCGCGGCGTGTTGAACGAGCGCCGTTTCGGATGGGGCGCCGCCGCCGGAGATCTCGACAACGACGGTTGGATCGACCTGCTCCAGGCCAATGGGATGGTCGATGACACGCCGGACAAGCGCTATCCACGCTGCCCCGACTACTGGTACGTGAACGAGAAGGTGATGCGCGCCGGCCCGGAGATCCACGCCTACGCCGATCGCTGGGGCGATCTCCGCGGGCGCGGCATCTTCGGTCGCGAGGCGGATCGCGTGTACCTGAATCGAGGCGCGAGCGCACGTCCGCAGTTCATCGACGTGGCGAACGAGGTGGGGTGGACTGCGCGCGGCTCGTCGCGCGGGATCGCCCTGATCGATCTCGACGACGATGGGCACTTGGATGTGGTGGTCACCCATCCCTTCGCGCGCCCCTCGATCTATCGCAACGCCACGAGCGAAGACGCGAGGTCACCGGCGCGCCACTGGGTCGGGCTCACGCTGATCGGGGATGGCACTCGAACCGCGCGCGACGCGATCGGGAGCCGCGTGACCGTCACGACGGGAGAGGGCCCGGACCCGATGGCCCTGGTGTCGGAGGTGCAGGCCTTGAACGGCTTCTCCGCGCAGGGGGATCGACGCCTGCACTTCGGCCTCGGTTCCAATCTCGGTCCGCTCATGGTCACGGTGGAGTGGACGGGCGGATTGCGCGAGCGCTTCCACCTTTCGTCGGTCGATCAGTACTACACGCTTCGTGAGGGATCGGGAGAGCGTGACTTGGCGAACCAGCTCGGGATCAGGCGTCCCGCTCTTCGCTCTCCTTGAGCTTGCTGTAGAGGGAGGCCAGGCTGATCTGCAGCCGTCGCGCCGCCTCCTCCTTGTCGCCGTCAAAGTGATCGATGACGTGCTGGAGCACGCGGCGCTCGTAGGCCCGCACCACCTCCTTGAGCGGCTGGCCGAGCCAATCGACCGACGCGGCCTGCGCCTCCTTGCCGCTTCCGCCGTGAAGATCGAGCGGCAGGTCACGCGAGTGCACGGTGCGATCGGAGGCGAGGATGAGCGCGCGCTGGATGACGTTCTCGAGTTCGCGCACGTTCCCGCGCCACGGGTGGTGGAGGAGAAGCTCCATCGCGGCACGATCGATCTCGACCGCGGGGCTTCGGAGCTCCAGCCGATGCTTCTCGACGAAGTGGAGCGCGAGGGCGGGGATGTCCTCACGTCGCTCGCGGAGCGGCGGCACCTGGATCGAGAGCACGTTCAGCCGATAGTAGAGGTCATCACGGAACTCGCCGGTCTCGAGGCGCGACTCGAGCTGCCGGTTGGTCGCGGCCACGATCCGCGCCTCGACCTTGATCGCCCGCTTGCCGCCGAGCGGCAGCACCTCGCGCGATTCGATCGCGCGGAGCAGCTTCGCCTGGATGCCGGGGGAGAGCTCGCCTACCTCGTCCAGGAAGAGGGTGCCGGCGCCCGCCAGCACCATCAGTCCTTCCTTGTCGCGATCCGCCCCGGTGAAGGCGCCACGCTTGAAGCCGAAGAGCTCCGACTCGAGTAGGTTCTCCGGCAGCGCCGCGCAGTTGACCGGAAGGAAGGGCCCCTCGTGGTGCGGCGACGCCTGGTGCAGGGCGCGCGCCACCAGCTCCTTGCCGGTGCCGCTCTCGCCGGTGATCAAGACCGGTCGATCCATCGGGCCGTAGCGCGCCACCACATCGCGGATCTCCCGGATCGAGTGGCTGTCGCCGACCAAACCGACCGCCGACTCGTCGCGGCGCAGGATCCGACGAAGGCGCGCGTTCTCCTGGTAGAGATCACGATTCTCGAGCGCGCGGCGCACGCGCAGGAGGAGGTCGGGGAGGACGATCGGCTTCTGCAGGTAGTCGACCGCGCCGACCCTCATCGCCTCGATCGCGGTCTCGAGGCTGCCGAAGGCGGTCAACACCATGAAGAGGGTATCGGGGGAGATCTCGCGGCCGCGGCGGATCAGCTCCAAGCCGTCCATCTCCGGCATGCGGAGATCGGTGATGACCAGCGCGTAGTCCTCGTGGGTCAACGCGGCCAGTGACTCTTGTCCGGTGGCGCGGGTCTCGCACGCCACCCCCTCGTCCGAGAGGTACTCGCGGATCGAGTCACGGATGACCTCTTCGTCGTCGACGATCAGCACGCGCGCGCCGCCGGCGCGCACCGCTCGGGATAGCTCCATTCTCTCCTCAGTTTTCGCGCGTGACCGGCGCGGGCAGCTGGCTCTTGACCGGGATCCAGACGGTGAAGGTCGAGCCGCGGCTCGGCTCACTCTCGACGTCGATGCGACCGCCGAGGCTGTTGATGATGCCGTAGCTCACCGAAAGTCCCAAGCCCGTTCCCTTGCCGACCGGCTTGGTGGTGAAGAAGGGGTCGAAGATGCGGTCGAGCAGTTCCGGCGCGATACCGGTGCCTTGGTCCTCGACCTCGACCGCGATCTCCTCGCCGACCGTCCGCGAGCGCAGGGTGAGTCGCCCCCCCTTCTGCATTGCGTCGAGCGCGTTCAGGATGAGATTGAGGAAGACCTGGAAGAGGTGATCGGCGACCAAGGTCACGCGCGGCAGGTGCGAGGCCAAGTCCTCCTGCACCGTGACGTCGCGGCTCCGGCGGTCGTAGCGGGCGAGATGGAGGGCGGTCTTCAGCACCTCGTTGACGTCGGTCGGCGCCGCCACCAGCGAGGGCGGCCGCGAAAAGTCGCTCATCTCGCGCACGATCTTCGAGATTCGATCAAGGTGGGTGAGGATCAGATCGAGCTGCTTCTGCACGCCCGGATCCTGCGAGCGATGCCGGAGGAGCTGCGCCACCGAGGAGACCGCGGTGAGCGGGTTGCCGATCTCGTGCGCGACGCCGGAGGCCAAGAGACCGAGCGCCGCCATCTTCTCCTGGTGGACCATCTGGGTGCGCGACTGCTCGCGGAGGGTGCGGAGCGGCTGCTCCATCACGCGATAGACGAGGAGGGCGGTGCCGCCGACGGTCGCGACCATCACACCGACGGCGGAGAGGACCATAAAAAGCCGCATCGGCCCCGGCCCGCTCTGGAGGATCCGCCAGTGCATCACGAACATGAGCACCGCGATGAGGATCGACCAGAGTGCGAGCCGGAGCCTTAGCGTCTTCAGTCGCGACAGTCTTCGCAGACGATTCGCGATCACGTCCTGCTAGCTACTTCGCTGCCTTTTTCGGGAGGTGATGCTCGATCTTCTTCGCCATGTCGGCGAAGACGAACTTCGGAGCCTCGGCCGCGCCCTTCAAGCAGTCCTTGGGCATGGTCGCGTTGTGGCAGCCGGCACAGGTCTTCTCGTTCGGCTCGACCAGCCCCTTCGCGATCGCCTGCGCCTTGTCCTTCATCACCGCCATCGCCTTGTAGTCGGCGCCCGGGCCGTGGCAGGACTCACAACCGACACCCGCCAGGTTCGCGGCGGTGGCGGAGGCAGGATCATACCCGCCCTTCTGGAAGCCGGTGCTGTGACAGGGCAGACAGGCCGCGTCCTTCTGCTTGTCACCCGGCAGGTTGGTCAGCGCGGCCGCGTGCTTGCTCTTCTCCCAGGTCTCGAAGATCTCGCCCTTCGCCGCGCCCATATGACAGGTCTTGCACGCCTTCGAGCCCACGTATCCCGGGCCCTTGGCCTCTTCGGCCAGGCCGGTCGATAGGTGCACCGTCGTGAGTCCGAGCGCTACGACCGCCGCGGCTACTCCGACGAGCTTGAGCATCCTCATCGTCGCCTCCCTACACATACATGCCATCGTTCGTCGATGTTGTTCACCGTGGCGTCCTCGCCGGGATGAGGTGTCGCCACTCCCACGACGCGGCCGTGGGGCCGACGTCGCGCGCATGGTAACACCGGAAGCCGGCTTGGCAACTCCACCAGTGGGCTTCTTGACAGCCTACCGGGGGGGCTCCTAGATTCCGCGCTTGCCGCACCGAACCGCGAGTGCTGAGATCGCTTCGCATTCGCCTCGCGCGATCGGCGGGGCGCGCTGTCCACCTTGGAGACTTCGCATTTGCCGACCGAGCGAGAGCCGGGCGCCTCATCCGACGACCCTCACCCGGGTGAGCCGACGGCCGATGCCAACGCCGGCCACGAGGCTGGCCACGACTCCGGGCACTCACTTCGCCAACTGACCTGGATCCTCGCCTGGGCCGTCGTCTTCTGCGACATCGGGACCAGCGTCTATTACGTCCCGGGGATCCTTTATCACCAGGTCGGCGACCTCGCGCCTTACTTCGTTGCCCTGACCACGCTCGGGTTCCTCCTGCTGGCGCAGAAGTACGCCGAAGTCTCCTGGCGGAATCGCGAGGGGGGCGGCGTCGTCACGGTGGCGCGAAAGGCGTTCGGCCCGTGGTGGGGCGCGCTCGGCGGCATCCTCATCACGATCGACTACTTCCTCACCTCCGCCATCTCGTCGGTCAGCGGTTTCCACTACCTCTCGTCGGTGATGCCGCAGATCGCGCCCCACGTGGTGGCCCTTTCCTGCCTCGGCCTGGGCTTCCTCTGCCTTCTGAACGTGGTGGGAATTCGCGAGAGCGCGGGCGTCGCCTTCTGGATGGCGATCGCCTCGCTCGTGACCAACCTGATCACCGCCGGAATCTGCATCGCGCACATCCGGCCCGAGGAGATCGGGCGGCTGCTGAGCACCGCCCACCAGTTCAAGACGCTCACCCCCTGGGCGATGGTGGTCGGATTCGCCGGCAGCTGGCTCGCCTTCTCTGGCCTCGAGTCGATCAGCCAGCTCTCGCCGACGCTGCGCGAGCCGGTGAAGCGGACGGTGCATTGGTCGATGACCGCGGTGATCGCGACCATCGTCTTGACCTCGCCGGTCCTGACCGCCCTGTCGGTCGCGGTGCTGCCGCCGGAGCTCAAGGCCACTGGGGCGGAGACTTTCATCAGCGATCTCGCGGGGTTTAGCGGCGGGGCGTGGCTCAAGCTGTCGGTGGTGCTCTCGGCATCGGCGCTGCTGCTCTTCGCGGCCAACACCGCGATGATCGGCGGCTACCACGTCTTCCTCGCCCTCTCGCGTGACCACTTCTTCCCGCGCATCCTGGCCAAGCGAAATCAGATCTTCTCGACGCCCCACTGGGCGATCATGATCACGACGCTCGTGCCGATCCTGGTGGTGCTGATCGTGCGCGGGCAGCTCAACACCTTGGGCGACATGTACAGCTTCGGACTGCTAGGCGCCTTCACCTTCACCTCGCTCGGCCTCGATGTCATTCGCTGGCGCGACGGGAAACGCGGTCTCCTCTTCTGGCTCGGGATCCTCACCACCTTGATGGTGGCCGGTTCCTGGGTGGTCAACATCGTGGAGAAGCCGCTCGCCACCATTTTCGGCGGCGCCCTGACCGCGGCCGGACTCATCGTCTCGCTCGGCGTGCGCACCGACTGGATCATCGCGATGCTCAATCGCATCCCCTTCGTCCAGCGCCGGGCGGAGAAGATCCGCCACGATGTCGAGCTCGAGGTGGAGGAGGAGACCGAGATCGTGAGCCTGGCCGGCGCGATCGCGATGAAGCCGCTCTATCACTCGTCGACCCTGGTCGCCGCGCTCGGCTTCAACGCAAAGCTGCTCGACGAGGCGATCCGCCGCGCCAAAGGCCTCTCCGAGTCAGCGCTCTATGTCATGTCGGTGACCGAGTGGCCCGGCCTCATGTCGGGCGCCGACACGCGCCCCTCGCCCTTCGTGGTCAACTCGGTGGGAGAGATGACCAAGTACTGCCGGGAATTCGGCATCTTCGTCGTGCCGGTCTTCGCCATCTCGAACAATGCGGCGCGCGCCCTGGCCGACGCCGCGCGCCAGCTCGAGTGCAACGCAGTCATGATCGGCGTGTCGCAGCGCTCGGCGATCTATCACATGCTGCGCGGCAACGTGCTCCGCGGTCTGGCGCGGCAACTGCCGGAAGGTTGCCGCATCATCAGCGTGGGCTGAGGCGAAACCGATCATGTCGACCTCCCCGCTCGTGTCGGTGATCATTCCGGTGCACGATCGCGTGGCGGAGGCGCGCCGCGCCGCTGTGTCGGTCCTGGCCCAGAGCTACCGGCCGATCGAGGTGGTGGTCATCGACGATGGGTCGAACGAGGACCTGGCCGGGGCCCTGGCCGACCTCCTCGCGATGCACCCCGCCGACCATCCAAGCGTTTCGATGACCCTGCGGCGACAACACAACACCGGCCCGGCCGGCGCGCGAAATCGCGGCATCGAGGTGTCTCGCGGCCCGCTCGTGGCCTTCCTCGACAGCGACGATGAGTGGCATGCCACCAAGCTCGAACGGCAGGTGGCCTTCCTTGCGCAGAGCGCGAACGCCGGCTTCTGTTACTGCCAGGTACGCGTGCAGCGCGGCGACCACTGGGTGGTCAAGCCGAGCGAGCCGCAGACCTACGACGCGCTCCTCCGACAGCAGAATCGCATCGCACCCTCGGCGCTGCTGGTCCGCCGCGACGCGATCGAGAAGAGCGGCCCCTTCCGCGCCGGACTCCGCGTGGTCGACGACTGGGAGTTTCTCCTCCGCCTGACCGCACACGCCTGGGGCGCATTTCTCGCCGAGCCGCTGGTCACGATGCACCGGGCGGGCAACAACATCACCGACGACGTGGTCGCGCAGCAGTTGGAGCGCGCGCAGCTCTACGAGCAATTCGAGCGCGAGGGGTTTCCGCGCGAACCACGTCCCGATCTGGCGCGGCAGGGCTTCCTCTACTTCTCCCTCAGGGCCGCCGACGCGATGGCGCGGGCCGGGCGTTGGCGCGAGGCGCGGCGGCAGTATGGGGCAGTCCTCCGTCAGGCGCCGGCCGTCGGGATCGTCGCGGGGGAGTGGGACCCGACGCGCAGGCGGCGCGTGGCCCGCGACCTCATCGCCCCCTACGCGAAGCTCGTCCGCGCGATCTGGAAATCTCGGGGTGGTTCGGCCTGAGGTCGGACCGCTAGAATCCGCCCCGCATGAACCTCACCCTCCTCGCGCTCGGCTTCGCCGTGCTCCTGGTCGCGGCCTACCGTCTCTACGGCGGGTGGGTGGCGCGACAATTCGCGCTCGACGACGCGCGGCCGACCCCGGCGGTAACGCAGAACGACGGCGTCGACTACGTGCCGACCCGTCCCTTCTATCTCTTCGCACAGCACTTCTCCGCCATCGCCGCTGCCGGACCGATCGCCGGGCCGATCTTGGCTTGCCAGGCCTTTGGTTGGCTGCCCTGCCTGCTCTGGATTTCGTCGGCGTGGTGTTGATCGGCGCGGTGCACGACTTCGGCAGCCTGGCCGCCTCGGTCCGGCACGGCGGGCGCTCGCTCGCGGAGATCACGCGCGCGAGCAGCTCGCCGCGCGCGGGGGCCACGCCTTCCTCGCCTTCCTGATCGCGCTTCACGTGGGTGGTCGCCTTCTCCGACCTGACCGCCGGCACCTTCGTCGCGGGGACGGAGGAGCTGCAGCAGGGGAGCGTGTCGTTCAATCCGGGCGGTGCGGCTGCGGCCAGCGTGCTCTACTTAGCGCTCGCGGTGGTGATGGGATTCGTGCAGCGCTACTGGAAGCCGCCGCTCTGCTGGTGATCGCGGGATCTTCGTGCCTGCCACCTTCGCGCGCTGGCCTGGGCCGGGACACACCTCCTCGCACCTCATGGTGTTCGATCACCGCACCTGGGCGATGCTGATCCTCGCCTACTGCGGGTGGATCAACAGCCGTGCCGGTGGGCGCTGCTGCAGCCTCATGGCTACTCTCGGCGGCTTCGTCTTGTACAGCATGGCTGCCGGGGTGATCGGCGTGCTCTTCGGCGGCTACGAGGTGCAGCAGCCCGCTCGCGGCTGGGACTGCGCCCGGTGTGACAGGCGCGCCTTTCCGTTTCTCTTCGTCACGATTGCCCGTGGCGCCTGCTCCGGCTTTCACGGCCTGGTTTGCAGCGCACCACTCGAAGCAGGTGGAGCGCGAGTCGCACATGCAGTCGGTGGCTACGGCGCGATGCTGGCCGAGGGATTCGTCGCGCTCATCGCGCTCGCCGCGATCATGATCGCGAGCAGCGACTCCATCAGCGGCTGGCGCCCGGCACGATCTACGGCAACGGCATCGGCTGTCGACATTTCCTCGTCATCGGTAAGGACAAGCTCGCCTTCGCCATGACCTTCGGGGCGATGGCCTTCGACCTCGTCTTCGATACGCTCGACGTTTGCGCGCGGCTCGGCGCTACATCCTGCAGGAGCTGCCTGGTTGGCGCGGTCGGCGGGGCGCGGTGCTCGCGACCGCCGTCACGATGGCGGTGCCGGCTTACTCTCCTTCGCCGGCGCGGTGCGGCTGGGCGAAGTTCTGGTGTTTCTTCGGCGCGTCGAAATCCAGCTTCTAGCCGCGCTGACGCTGCTGCTCCTCACCGTGTGGCTCAAGCGCGCGGGGAAGCGGATCGACCACCTCGGTCGCGCCGGTGCGGCTGCTGCTGACGGGAACGAAGAGCGCGCACGGGCTGGATGTGGCGGCGATCAACAGCGTCGCGGCACTGGCTTTTCTAGGGCTGGCGGTGTTTCTGCTCGTGCAGGCGATCGGGCAGTTGCGGCGGAGGAGTGGGGCCGCGGAGGTAGACTCGATCACTGCTTCCCGAAGATGAACGACCTCGCCAACCCAAACGTTGGAAATCTCCGCGCCGCGACATCACGCTTCGGCTCAGCTCCAGCCCGGCCCACGCGAAGTTGATCCCGGTCACCCACTGACGCGACTCCGGCACCACGAACTGCAGCAGCCAAAGCACGAAGATCCCCGCTGCCTCCAGCCCGGAAAAGTTCATGTTCAAGAGCAGCACCATCCCGAGCGACGACTGTGAAAGGGTGAGCAGGATCTCGTGGCACTGGAAGTCGTCGAAGTGGATCGAGCGGAGCTCGCCGCCGTAGACCGAGTAGACGATCGGCAAGGTCGCGGCCAGCACCGTCCACTGGTTGAAGTTGCTCGAGACCATGTTCATGACCGCGGTCGGCGCGGTCGAGATGCGGCGCGCCCAGTTGAACGCCGAGAGCTTCTCCGGGAACCCGAGAGGAAGGGCGCGAGCCACTGGATGGGAAGACGAACTGTGAAATCCCGGCCGACACTGCCAGCGCCAGCATGCTCTCGAGGAACGGCGAGGCGGTGAAGTAGAGCAAGAGCCCGCCGCCGACGAAGAGCCCGGCCACGATGAAATTCCGCACGGTGGGGCGTCGCCTTAGATCGCGCGTGCGCCACCGGGTCGGCGTCCTCGATCTTCTCCTCTCGCGGCGGCAGCTTCCGCGCGTCCAGATGTAGAAGAAGTAGATCGCGAACAGCACCGCCGCGTCCCACACGGCGAGCGAGCGCTTGGCCCAGATCACGAACCAATAGAGCACCGCGGGAAGGAGACAAACCACCTCGATCGAGTGCCCGGCTCGAGTTCGATCCCCTTCCACCGCGGCCCTCTTGCGGGCAAAAGGCGAGGGCGAAGGCGAGATCAGCGGCCGAGGCCGACGATCAGGCGCAGCGAACCGGTCAGGTTCGCGATCATGAAGGGGTGCGCCGGATCCTTGGCCGCCGACTTCGCGATCACGAACCCACCGCGTACTCCGGCAGCGTCTGGAGCCAGGCGAGGATGGCAGGGCTGCGGCCCTGGGACATCGAAACTGCGCCGCCTCCGCGCCCCAACTGGATGAGCAGAGAAGAGAAGATGACCGCGGGAGGTCCGCAGAGCGCGCTCGAGGCGGGCGCCGGTCGCCACCCTCGGCACTGGCGCGGGCGAAAGGATGCGCATGGGCCGAAGAGAGCGGCGATCGCCCGGAGGAAACCGCGACGCCCGCCGGACGAACCCCTGCTCGAGCCCTGCACGACCATCCCTTCGACGGCGCTCCCGAGGGAGGCCGGGCTTGAAATCGACCATGCCGGCCGTGGCCGCGCAGGAGATCGCGCTTCGAAGACCACCTGCCAACCAGCGCTGAACGGCTGTGGAATGCGCCTGCGCGAGGAGTCGGACGTAGCCGAACTCGCCACCGGCCATAGACCTTGAGGCCGCCGCCCGCCGTAGATTGCATGGCCGCGGCGCCGAGAGGTTGAAGGCGCTCCAGCTTCGCGTCGAGGCTGATCTCGGTTCTCGCCGTTCTCGCCGCCGCTCGTCAGGCCTCGCCGGGAGGCAAGTCCGTCCGCTGACGGTCACCAGGGCAAGGTCCCGCCGATCGCCGATGGCCGCGGGCCGTGCGTACTGGGCGGCGCTTGACCTGGCGGGCACACACACGATCACGCAGGGATCGAACTGCACGGGTGCCGGCTCAGCCGCTCTTTCATGAGTCGCCTGATCCGACCCACCTGGTCTTCACCTTCGTCACCACCCCGGGCACCGTCGATCACTTCTGTGAGCCGCACTGCTCCCCTTTCAGGCATGATGGGTCAGGTGCACGTGCTCGCGGCGAGCGAGGTGCTCCCCGGTCGACGGGCGGGCCCTGTCGGTGAGCGCGCCGACCTGGAACCCGCGCGCGGGCCGGAACGATGCTTCGCTTCGAGCTGCCCCAGACGGCCGCCGCGTGGCTGTCGGTGCAGATGCCGGTGAGCGGTCGCGTGGTGCGCGAGATGGACCTGGGCCGACTGATTCCGGCGCCCACTGGGCGGAGTGGGATGGACGTGACGGCGGCGATGCGGTCGCGGCGGGGCATCTACTTGTCTGTCTCGAGGCCGCGGGCCTCACCGCCACGCGGAGCGTCGTCTGCCTCGCGATCTGACGGAGAAGCGCGGGGAGGCGATTCCTGGCTGTTCGCTTCGTTCTGGGGCCCGCGGGTTCCGGCAAGACGCACCGTTGCCTCGAGGGCATGCGGGCCGCGGATGCGCGGGGCGAAGCGCGATCTACCTCGTTCCGGAGCAGTTCACCTACCTGGCTGACGCGAGCTGTTTCTTCGGCAATGCCTCCCGGCCTGCGGCACACGCGTGCTGTCCTTCAGCCGTCTGGTCGCCACGCTCGAGGAGCGCGCGTGGGAGCGCGATCTGGCCGACGCTCGATCCCGCGACGCGTCCGATGGTGCTGCGCGCCGCGCTCGCCGAGATGTCTTCGCCGAGCTGGGCCTGCTCGCACTGCTGGCCTCGCGCTTCGGTTTCCTGAGCGAGCTGGCGCGCTTCGTCTCCGAGGTGCGAAACCACGGCGTGGCCGACTTCGAGTCGGCGGTGCGGGCGGGCGGCGCAGGCGTGCCGCCGGCCGTCTCGACCAAGCTGGCGGCGCTCGGCCTGGCCTTCGATCGCTACCAAGCAAAGCTTCGGGCGCTCAAGCGTCGCGATCCGGAGGAGCGGCTCTCGGACCTGCCGCGGTTGGTCGCATTGGACGCCGCGTGGTGGCGTGGGACACCTGTCTATGTCGATGGCTTTCTCTCCTGGACGCGACGCGAGCGGGACGCGCTGGTGTCGCTCGCCCTGGCCGGCGCGACGCTCGAGATCGCACTCTGCCTCGAGGCGCCGTCGCCGCCGACCCCGGATGCGGCGCTCCGCGAGGTGCGCGCTCCCTTCGTGCCGATCGCGCGAAGCTGGGGGCGCCTCGAGGCCGCGTTGACTCGCGCCGGGGTTGCGATCGATCCGCCGATCACGCTGACGACGCGGCCGCGCTTTCGGAGTCCGACGCTGGCGCACTTGGAGTCCGCGCTCTTCGCGCTCCCCGGTCGCACGGAGGATGAGGCTGCCACGGACGCCGCCAGTCTCGCACTTCGCGCCGCGTCTGACCGCCGCCAGGAGGTGCAGCTCTGGGCGCGACAGATCGACCAGTGGCTGCGCCTCGATGCCGAACCGATGCGTCCCTCCGAGGTCGCGTTACTCCTGCGTGACGTCGAACCGTACCGCGAGGCGATCGCCGAGGTCTTTCCGCGCTACCGCATCCCCTTCTTCCTGGACGAGGCGCGTAGTGTGCTGGCGCATCCTCGTGCCCGCTTTCTCCTCGGCGCGCTCGAGGTGCCGCTTTCCGGGTGGCGACGCGAGGCGGTGGTGGCGTGGCTTCGAAGTCCGCTCCTCGGCAATGCCCCCGCGACCATCGATCTGCTCGAGAACTACTCGATGGCGTTGGGGCAGGACTACGAGGGTTGGACTGCTGCCGCCTGGGATGGGGCGGCCGCCGCGCCGCGCGTCCACGCCCATGGCATCTCGCACGAGACTTCGAACGAATCGAACGAAGGCGAAGAGCCGGCGGCGGAAGAAGAACTCCTCGCGGAAGTGGGCGGCGCGGCGCGCAAGGGGCTTCGCCTCGAGTGTACCGAGGCGACCCGCCTCGCCTGCCTCCTCCCGCTCCGCGCGCTCGAGGAGGACTGGGGAAGAGGTGTGAACGGCGCGGAGGCGGTGGCACTCCTCGAGCGAATACTCCGTCCCCTGATGCGCGTCGAGCCGATGGCCAGCGAGCAAGACCGCGAGTGGTCGGGCCGCGTCGATGAGGCGCTCCGCGCACTGCTCGGTGAGGCGGCGAGCATCTGGCCCGATGTTCAAGTCCTCGATGGAGGACTTCGCGCGCACGCTTCGCGAGGGGCTCCGCGCGCTGCGCCTCGGGGTGACCCCGGCGCGGATCGAAGAGGCATCGGTCGGGGACATTCAGCGGAGCCGCCTCCAGGGCATTCGCCGCGCCATCGTCGGCGGATTGAATGACGGCGCTTTTCCTGCACCGTGCCAAGGGCCGGTGGTGAGCGAACGAGCATCGCGCGGTCCTGGCGAGGTGGAGGTGCGCGCTGCTCGGCCCGACCGCGATCGAGCAGCAGGAGGAGGAGGTCTATCTCTTCTACATCCGCGCTGACCCGCGCGGCCGACTCCTGCCTTGACCATCCCGGCGGCCGACGGAATGGGCCGCTCCTCGATTCGCTGCTCCTCTCGGAGGTGATGCGCGCTTGTCCCGGCATCGCGGTCGATCCGCCAACCGATCTCTTCGCGCTCTCGACCGCGGAGTGCCAGACGCCGGAGGAGATCGGCGGACGGCTGCTCTCGACCTTGGCCGGGGAGGCGGAGCCTGACTCGCGGCTTCGTGAAGCGGCGCCGGCACACGACTCGCCCGAGTGGCGTCGTGTCGAGGAGGAGCTGCGGCGCGGGAGCGCGCTCTGGGGAAGACGAAGCGAGTCCTTCCTCGACGCCGACGTCTTGGCCGAGCTCTTCCCTCGCGATGTGCTTCGCTCCTCGGTTTCGCGCCTCGAGTCGTTCGCGCGCTGTCCGGTTCAGCACTTAGCGAATTCGATCCTCCGGCTCGAAGCCCGCGACGAGGCGGAGATCTCACCGCTCGCGACCGGGCTCTTGGCCCACGCGGTGCTCGAAGCGGTCTTCCGTCGCGCCGAGCTGCCGCGACCCGGTCAGGCCGAGACCCTGGTGACCGAAGCGATGCGCGCGCTCGAACGCCACCCCGACTTCCTCGCCTTCCACCTCGATCCGGCAAGCCGTCATCGTTGGGATAGCGTGCGTCACTCGCTCGCGCAGTACCTGGAAATCGAGGCGGAACGGTTGAGCAAGAGTCGCTATCGCCCGCATGCCTTCGAGGTCGCCTTCGGCCCCGAAGAGGGGAACGCGGTGGTGCTGCCGCTCTCGGGCGGTGCGCGCCTCGAGCTGCGCGGGCGCCTCGATCGCCTCGATCGCGCGGAGATCGACGGTGAGGCGCGTGGCCTGGTGCTCGATTACAAGAGTCGAGGGCGAACGCGGGTTGCGCGCCACTGGCGTGAGGGGCGCGATCTGCAGCTCGGCGTCTATCTCCTCTTCGTCGATCAGGTGTTGGGTTGGAAGCCGGCGGGCGGGCTCTATGTGCCGGTGCTCCCCGCGCCGATCGCGGAGGAGAAGGTGGGCGCGAACGACAATCGCATCGCGCTCAAGTTCTCGGGCGTGGTGCCAGAGTCGGAGCGAGAGGCGATCGACGGCGGACTGAACGTCCTTCCTTCCACCCGCTCGGGAGATCTCTTGAAGGAGAACGGCGCGTTGCCCGAGCTGCTCGATCGCGCGCGCGAGCACCTGACCGCCTACGCCGGCACGCTCCGTCGTGGTTGGATCGAGGCGCGGCCGAGCGAGACCGAGCGTCGGCTTCCGTGTGACACCTGCGACTACCTGGCGGTCTGCCGCCATCGCCCCGGGCGAGATCCGGCGCGCCTCTCGCCGCGCGAGGGGATGGACGCACCGACGCCGACGCGAGGTGAGGCGTGAGCCGCGCGGTGCGACTGGACGACGCGCAGAGGGCCGCGGTCGAGCTCGAGGGGCGCGACCTCCTCGTCACCGCCGGCGCCGGCACGGGGAAGACCACGGTGCTGATCGAGCGCGTGCTGCGGAAGCTCCGGACCGGCGCGAGCAGCCTCGATCGACTGCTCCTCGTCACCTTCACGGAGAAGGCGGCGCGCGAGATGGGCGAACGCCTGCGTGAGGTGCTGGTCGAGGACCCGACCCTGCGGCCGCACCTCGCGCAGCTCGGCCGCGCTTCCATCTCGACCATCCACGGTTTTTGCGCGCGGCTCCTGCGCGAGCATTTCCTCGAGGCGGAGATCGACCCGGCCTTTCGCATCCTGGACGAACGAGGGCAGAAGGAAGCGATGGACGATGCGCTCCGCCGCGTCTTCCACGATGCCTATCGCGCAAAGGAGGATGGGCGCCGCTTTCGCTCGCTGGTCGACATGGCGGGCTTCGATCAAGACGGCGAGGTGCTGCGGAAATTCGTGATCGCACTCCACGAGACGTCGGTCAGCTCGGAGGATCCTGAGCAGTTCCTCCGTCGGCTCGAGGAGGGGGCGGTGCCGGCGAGCGCGGTCGAGCTCTCCTGGTGGCCCCGCTTCGTCGATTGGATCTACGAGGAGTGTCGCGAGTCGGCGGCGCTCCTCACCGAGGCCTACGCGATCGCGGAAGCGACCGGCGGCAAGCTCGACCCGCACCACCGCGTGGCGGGGCGACTTTCGGCGATCACGCGTGACGATCTCGCGACGCCGGCGGCCCAGGCGATGCTGATCTCCGCGCTGGAGGCGGAGGGATGGCTGCAAGCCTCGGCGCGAGGCAAGAGCCTCGATCTCCCGCGGGCGGTCAAGGGCGCGAAAGAACTCCCCGGCTATGCCGAGCTGGTCGACACCGCCAAGTCGATCTGGAAGGACCCGATCCTCAAGCACCTGCCGGTCGACGAGGCGAAGCTCCTGCGTGACGAGGAGACCCAGCGCGACTCGCTGCGCGTGCTGGCGCGCCTCACCCGTGAGCTCTCCCACCGCTACGGCGAGTGGAAGTCGCGCTTCGGACTCCTCGACTACTCCGATCTCGAGGTGCGCACCCTCGCGCTCCTCAGACGTCATGGCGACGCGCTGGCGATTCGCGACCGCTACGACGAGGTGATGATCGACGAGTACCAGGACGTGAACCAGCTCCAGGAAGCGATCCTCGAGCGAGTCTCGCGCGCCGGGCGCCGCTTCCGCGTGGGTGACGTGAAGCAGTCGATCTACGAGTTTCGTCAGGCCGATCCGACCCTCTTCCGCCGCCACGCCGAGAGCAGCCTGCGCTTCGATCCGGCCGCGCCGCTGCCCGCCGGGAGCGCGCCGATGGCGGTGTTTCTCCGACGCAATCACCGCAGTCGCCCTCCCATCCTGACCGCGATCAACGCGCTCTTCTCCCGGCTCTTCGACGCGCGCACCATCGGCACCGAGTACGCGGCCCAAGCGCTCGAGCCGCCGGACTCCGGTGGCGATTCGGCGGCAGACGTGCTCGATCGACCGGTCGAACTGCACCTTCTCCTTCCTCCGCCGCGGGAGCGGAACGAGGAGGCGAAGTCCGAGGAAGGCGAAGGCGAGGAGGCCGCGCCGGGGGAGACCGGCCCAGAGCGCGAGGCGCGCTTCATCGCGCGCAATCTACGCCGCTGGCTCGAGGAGGCGAACAGACGGCGCGAGGGGAAGGACGTGCTCTCCTATCGCGACGTCGCGATCCTGCTGCGCACCACCTCGCACGCCCAGGACTACCAGGCAGCCCTCACCGCGGAGGCGATCCCGAGCGCGTTGCACGATGCGGAGTCGCTCTTGGATTCGCGACCGGTGCAGGATCTCCGCGCCCTGCTTCGGGTGGTGGACAATCCGCGAAACGATATCGCCCTCGCCGCGGTCCTCCGCTCTCCGATCGTCGAGTTCTCGGATAGCGACCTCACGCGCATTCGCCTGGCCTGGCCGGAGGCGGTGAGCTATCTCGACGCGTTGGTCGCGGTGGCCTACGGCGAAAAGCTGGCGGCGGAGGCGCGCGCCTTCCTGCCTCCTTCAGCGGAAGGAGGCGCCGCGCCGTGGATCGGTCGCCCCGCAACGCTCGCCTCTCGCCTCGGTCCCGATCTGGTGCGCCGCGCGCGCGAGTTCCTGGATCGCGTGCAAGCGTGGCGAGCGGGGTCGGAGGAGCTGCCCCTCGCGCGTTTCATGGTTCACCTCCTCGAGGCGACCGACCTGCGCGCGCGGCTCCTGGCCATGGGGGAAGCCCCTCCGAGTGGGTGCTGATCGAGCGGATGCTCGAGTTGGCGAAGAGTACGAGGCCGACCGAGGCCCGTGGCTCCGCGGCTTCCTCGCGCGGCTCGACGCGCTCGAGTCGTCGGGTGGGATCAAGGGGCCTCGTCCCGGTGGGGTCGACGACGCGGTGCTGCTTCTCACCGTGCATCGATCGAAGGGGCTGCAGTTCCCGCTCGTGATCCTGCCTCGCCTCGCCTGGCAATTCCGGGATGACCATCAGCTCGGCTCGCGCATGCGAATCGGCCGCACCGAGGCCGGCATCCGCGCGCTCGATTGGGAACACTGGAGTCGTCGCGACACGCTCCTTCGCTCGCTCCTGGCGCAGGAGGCGAAGCGCGCGGGGCGCGAAGAGGAGGCGCGTGTGCTCTACGTTGCGATGACGCGCGCGCAAGAGCGACTGGTCCTCCTGGCGGCGGCGCGGAAGACACCCGTGCTCGATCACGACGTGCCGCGCCCCTTGGCCGCGCGGCGCGTGCTCGCGGCGGGCGACGCCCTGACCTGGATCCTGGACGCGCTTCCGTGGCAGTCGGCGGAGTCGGGCGAGGACGGATCGCTTCGCTTCGAGCGGGAGGCCTGGTGGGTGTTTCCGCATGCCCCGTCCGCGGAGGAGGCGAAGGTCGCGCCACCCGACGATCTCGCGCCCGCGCCTTCGCTCCGCAGCGCGCTCGAGGTCGCGCTGGCCAAGACGCGCGCGACCGAACGACCGAGCGCCGCCCTCGCGCAGGCCGGCATCCGCGGCAAGTACTGGGTGACCGAGTTCAAGCGGCAGGAGGACTTCGCGCGGCGCGACGCGATCGCCTCCGACGACGGCGCGGCGCTCTGGCTGCCGGCCGCAGCCGACGCCGAGGCGGGCGCCAATCTCGGCACGCGTTTTCACGGTGCGCTCCAACGCATCGACCTCGCGCGTTCGAGCGAGGCGGAGCTGGACGCGCAGTTCGCGGCAATCGCCGAGGAGCCGTGGTGGGATGGTGCGGAACGCGCGACCGCGCTCGAGCAAGGATTCCAGCGCTTCCTCGCGAGCCCGCTCGGTCGTCGTCTGGTCGAGGCTTCAGCCGATCGACGGGTCGAGCGCGAGGTCGCCTTCTCGCTGCGCTGGCCGGTGCGTCGGCTGGCCGCGCGTCGGGACGAACTGCGCGCCTGGCTCGAGGCGGAGGGCTCGCGCCTCGGCAGCTCGCTCGACGAGGCGTGGGTGCTCTTGCAAGGTCGCATCGACTGCGTCTTCCGCGAGGGGGATCGACACGTGGTGATCGACTGGAAGACCGACCGCGTTCGCCGCGAGACGTTGGACGCGCGCGTCGAGGCCTATCGCGTGCAGATGGAGCTGTACCGCGAGGCGGTATCGGCACTCTGGGGCGCCTCGGTCGAGAGCTGGCTCGTGTTCCTCGCGCTCGGCGAGAGCATCGAGATCGGAGCGTCGACATGAGTGAGCAGGCGGCGAAGGCAGAACGCACGACCAAGGCGCTGCTCGCCGGACCAGAGAAGCGACTCCTGACCGCGATGGCCTCGCGCCTTCCGTCGTGGATCGTGCCGGATCATCTGACTGGGCTCGCGCTCGTGGCGGCACTCGGAATCGCCGCGTCCTACGGACTCTCGAATCGAAACCCGACGTGGCTCTGGGGTGCGAATCTCGGCCTCGCACTCCACTGGCTGGGCGACAGCCTGGACGGAACGCTTGCCCGCGTGCGGAAGAGCGAGCGCCCGCGCTACGGCTTCTACGTCGATCACCTGGCCGACGCGCTCTCCACGATCGCGATCGGGCTGGGCCTCGGGCTCTCGCCCTACATGCTGCTCGCGGTCGGCTTCGCCATCGTGATCGCCTATCTCACGCTCTCGATCAACGTGTACCTGGAGACGCTGGTGGTGGAGCAGTTCCGCTACGGCTACGGCGTGCTCGGGCCGACCGAGGCGCGCATCCTCTTGATCGTGCTCAATAGCTGCGCGCTCTTCTTCGGCCCGATGCCGTTTTCGCTCGGTCCGCTGCTCGTGACCCCGTTCGACGTGGTGGGGGTGGGCGCGGCGCTGGCGATGGCGGCGCTTCTGGTCACGCGCACGGCGCGGAATCTCCGCCACCTGTCGCGACTCGAGCCGCCGCGCCGGAAGGATTAGCGGCCGAACTCCTCGCCCGCGAAGCGGAGCGCGCGAAACGAGAGGATGCGGCCTCGCACCACGCGCGCCTCGACCGAGCGGAAGGGACGGGGCGGTCGCTGCTCGACGGAATCGGGGCGCGACGGCTTGGTCCGGACGGCATCGGCGCCCCGCTCGGGCGCGAGCCGCGCCTCCAGAATTTGATAGTCGCGATCGTCGACGCGCAGGCGGTTGGTTCCGATCAAGTAGACCGCCTCGCCGCCGTAGCTTCCTTCGAGCGCGATCTGGTTCGCCTCGACCGCGGGGGGCGCCGAACCCGACTCGCGCTTTCGGACATCGACCAGGCTCCAGGCGGGTGAGTTCTCCGCGAAGATCGCCCAGCAGGGATTCCCCGGCTCCAAGCTCGATTCGCGCGGCTGCGGTGAGGGCCAATCGAAGGAGAAGCTAAGGTAGGCGAAGCCTCCGCCGAAGTCGCGCCCCATCCAACACTCATCCACCTGCAGGATCAGGCTCCGTGCCGAGCGCTCGAGCGAGGCGTGGCGCTCGAAGGCCAGCCCGAGGAGCGCGAGCTGGATCACCACGATCGCGAGGAAACGCCCCCAACGCTTCATGAGCGGACCCCTCCGTCGGCGCGGTCACCGCGCTCTTCTCGCTCCATCCTCCGCTCGAAACGTGCACCCGCCCAGAGTGCGAGCGCGCCCGCCAGCAGGAAGGCGACTGCTTTCATCAAGAGGTTGCTCTGGTATTCGAAGAAGCGCGAGACGATCAAGACTCCGAGGGTGAGCGTGCCGAGCCAGAAGGGGCCACGGCGCAGCTGCCGCATGGAGCTGGCCACGCCGGTCACCGCGGTCGCGACCAGGCCGAGGTTGGCGGCGGTCGCCACCACATAACGACTCTTCGGCAAGCAGAGGGCGACGATCACGACCGCGATCGCGAACCACGCGACCAGTGCCGCCGGGCGCTCGAGTGGGCGGCGGCGCGCCTTGACCAACAGCGCCGTCGCCGCAATCGCAGAGGGGAGGACGACCCACAACCATCCGAAGGCGAAGCGTTGACCCTCGTCGGGCCAGACGGTGAGCGCGCCTGCCGGATCGTGAAAGCTCGCGGTGTAGATCGGAATCCCCGCCAGGATCAGCGCGGCGGCCGACGACGTGCGCGAGAGCAGCTCCTCGCGCGGCCGCACCAGCGCGATCGAGAGGAGCAAGAGGCACCAGGCCAGAACCGAAGCCACCACCGCACCGGGACTGTGCTGCTCCGGCACCGATGCCACGCCAATGGTTATGCCGATCGCGAGGGCGCCCGCGAAGTAGAGCGGACCCGAGCGGCTACGCGTCGCCAGCGGTGCGAAGGCGGCGACCTGCAGTAGCGGCACGAGCGTGATCCAGTGCGCACCGCGCCCTGCCTCGACCCCGGTCCACACCACGGAGAGAAGCAGCGCGAAGATCGCGTTGGGCGCGCTGGCATAGCAGAGGCCCGCGGCGGCGGTGCCGAGGGTCCAAAGCAGGAGGCTGCTCGGCCAGTCGATTCCTTGACGGAAGTGACGCGCCACCACGAAGAGCGCGGCGCCGACGAGGAGCGACCCGAGCAGCAGCAGCGCCTGACCCAAGCCGTGGCGTCCGCGCAGGGTGGCGCGGTGTGCGAACCACTGCGCGATCACCGTCGCCGCCATGGCCAGCCCGAGCCGTGCCCCGGTCGAGAGCGCGTGCCAGTTCCATGCGACCAGCGAGATGACGCCGCCGCCGATCAGCATCGCACCCAGGATGTAGACCGCGAGTGCGGTGACCGAGACGCCGGGTTCCTCGCCGGCATAGCGCGCGGCGATTCGACTGGCGGTCGCCTCGTCGATCAGCCCCTCGTCCCGCCAACGCGCGAGCTCACCGCGAAGCCGCGAGCGGAAGGCCTGACCGGCGAAATCGAAGAGGTCCATGCCCGCTCCTCTCGACCGTGCGTTCAGCGCTACAGGCCCAGCGCCGCCCCTTCACCGCGCGGATCGGTGGCGCCGATCCAGGTGCCCTCGAACTCCGAACGAAGGATGGCCTGCACGTAGCCGCTTCCTTCCCACGGACCGATGCGTTCGACCCGATGCCCACGCTTCTCCAGCCGCTTTCGGATCTCGGCCGACATGCGGGCTTCGATCCGCACGGTGGCATCGCTCGCCTCGTGGTCATGTCGCCAACGCGGGGCTTCGAGCGCCATCGCCAGGCACTCGGCCTCCGGCAGTCGCTCATCACGCGCCTCGAGTCGACGCGCCTGTGACCAGTGATTGACATCCATCGGCCTCGGACCGGGCCAGGTCGAGGAGCCGCGCAGCAGATGCCTCACCACCTGGAGATTGGTCTGCACCTGATTGTCGCCGCCCGGCGTCCCACTGACGAGCCAGAGCGCGTCGCCCCGATCGATTTGGAAGGAGTTGAGCGTGTGCAACGTGCGCTTGCCCGGCTCGAGTCGATTGACATGCCGCGGGTCGAGCGAGAAGCCCACCGCCCGGTTGTTGAGGAGGATGCCGGTCTTGGGCTCGAGGAAGCCGCAACCCCAGGGATGGAAGATGCTCTGGATCATCCCTACGGCATTGCCCTCGGCATCCACCGCGCAGAGATAGGTCGTATCGGTGCCCTGCCCGCCGGGGCGCGGCGTGTCTTCCTCGTCCCCCAAGGTGGAGAGCCGGGCGCGGAGTGCCGGCGGCAGGAGCGAGCGAACCGTGGCCCGCTCCATGCCGAAGGGGAGCGGTTCGGCCAGGAGCAGCGGCGCGAGGGCGTCGCGGCAGGCCGGGGAGAGCAGCTCCGCGGCTAGCTCCTCCCCCGGAAACGGATAGGCCCGCGGGTCGGTGAGAAAGAGCTCCTTGAGGGCGAAGGCGACCTTCTTCGCCTCGACCTGCCGGTGCAGCTCCTCCCACGGACGCGTGGCCCTGGCGCGGCGCTCGGCTTCGTCCAGCAGGGAGAGCATCACCAGCACCAGGATCCCCTGCGAGGGGAGCGGCTGCTCGTGGACCGCGACCGGTCCCAGGCCGGGGACTGCGAGCGGGAGCCGGTAGGGGACCGCCCACTCGCTTCGGTGGTCGGCAAGGTCGCGAGGCGAGAGGGCGCCGCCGGCCCGGGCGACCGCGTCGGAGAGCACCCGGCCCACCTCGTCCCCGTAGAAGGCGGCCGCTCCTCCGGAGGCGAGGGCGGAGAGGGTCCCGGCCAGCGCGGGCAGGCGGCAGAGGGCGCCCGGTCGGAGCGGAGCCCCGTCGCTCCCAATAAATAGCGCGCGAAGCCCCGGGTCGGCGGTCACCACCTGAAGGTGCTGCCGGATCGCCCGAGCCAGCTTGAGCGAGACGGCAAATCCATCGCGGGCAAGCGCCTCAGCCGGTGCCACCAGCGACTTCCAGGGGAGGCGACCCCAGCGCCGGTGGGCATCGGCCCAGCCTGCCACCGCCCCCGGCACAGTTGCCGACGCCGGTCCGAGGATCGGCACCTCCGCCTGTCCGGCGAATCGGTCGGGGCGGAGGGAGGTGGGCACCGCCCCCACTCCCGTTGAGAGCGATCAGTCCGCCCGTGCCCCGCTCCCGCATGAGCAGGAAGGCGTCGCCGCCCAGGCCGCTGGCCGATGGTTCGATTACCGCCAGGGCGAGGCCGGTGGCCACGATCGCGTCGACGGCGTGGCCGCCCTGGCGCAGCATGTCGCGGCCGATGCCTGCAGCCAGGGATTGAGACGCGACCACCATGCCGCCGCGGGCCAGGGTCGGGGGGCGCAGGGTCATCAGGCTCTCCTATCGAGAAGCAACTTCGGGATACAAGCAAACTTGACCGTTCCGCGCACCTCGAATCTCCGCGCCGAGGCCGCGCCCCGTATGAGAAATTGCGACCACAGAATCAAATTTCCTCGTGCGAAAGCGCGCGCTGCGATTAGACTCCCGAATCGTGAAATCCGACCACCGCGGTTGGGGCCAACTCTCACCACAATGAGAAATCGCGGATGGAACATCGTTACGACGACTACGAGCGTGATCAAACTAATCGAGACCAGTCCGGCGGCAAACTGAGCATCGGTGCCCTCTCGAGGGCGACAGGGATCCCGATCGATACGCTCCGCACCTGGGAGCGACGTTACGGCTTTCCGACCCCCGCTCGGCGCGAGTCCGGCCACCGGGTCTATTCCGTGAGCGACGTGGAGCGCCTGCGCCGTATCGCTACTGCATTGGAAATGGGCGTTCGGGCACGGGAAGCGGTCTCGGCGAGTGACGCCGACCTCGAGTCGCTGGTTCAGGCGCTGCCGGCGCCGGCTCGAAACCAGTCCGCGCCCCGTCCCACGGCAGGTCCTTCCACCCAGGCAGAAGTCGACGTCGCGCTGCAGCGTGCGGTGCGTCTGGATTCAGCCGGACTGCAGGCCGACTTCCAGGCTCTTTGGGTCCGCTTGGGTCCGACCGCCTTCTGCTCCCTCTACGCCACGCCGCTTGCCGAGCGCGCGGGAGAGTGTCAGACCCAGGGAGAGATCGGCCTGGCGCAGAACCGCTTCCTCGTCGACCAGATTCTTGGCTTCCTGCGGGTCGCGCGTGTTCCCTTCGAGGATCGGGCGCAGGGTCCGCGGATCCTCTTCGCCACGCTTCCCGAGAGCGAGCACCGAATAGGGATGGAGATGGCGGCGATGGTTGCCAGCTTCGCCGGCTGTCGGGCGACGGTCATCGGGACGTCGATTCCCGCCGACGAGCTGGCCGCGGTCGCGCGCCAGGTTGGAGCCCACGGGATTGCGATCAGCGTTCCCGGCCTCTCGGGCTCCGCGTCCACCCGGACGGAGTTGATGCGCCTCCGTGAATCGATGCCCAAGCGCGCGGCGCTCCTCCTCGGCGGCGGTGGTGCCGAGCCGATGCCCGGAGCGCACCTCTTTTCGTCTCTCGAGGAGTTCGAGGCCTACTGCCGACAGGCGGCGCGCGGCCACGCCTAGACCCGCGCCGCTCCTCACGCTGTTCGCTCGCGCTTCGCTCCGGTAGAATGCCGACCGGCGTGGCTTCACGCTTCGCGTCCGCTTCCGCGGCCCGGCTCGCCCTTGGGAAGCGGACCCGACCCGCCGATTGAACCCTTGGCCCCGCATGAGGCGGGGCTGCCACGCGCGCCGACGGTCTCATTCCGGTCGACGCGCCCCTAGCCCAACGGAGGACCGGATGGCTCGCAGGATGGACGAGTACCTGAAGCCGCTGATCGAGGAAGAGCGGTTCGACTTCTACCGCGCGATCTCGGACTTCGCCGAGCGTGAGATCGCACCGAACCTCCTGCGCTGGGAGCGCTCGCACTCGCTGGTGCCCAACGAGACGATCCGCGCGATGGGGGAGCTGGGGCTCTTCGGTCTCACGGTGGAGGACAAGTTCGGCGGGCAGGGCGGTTCCCACCTCGATCTCGTGTTGATGGGCCTCGCGCTGGGCTATCACAGCCAGAGCGTGGCGATCACGCCAGGTGCCGCCTCGAGCCTCGGCACCAAGCCTCTCCAACTCTTCGGCACCGCCGATCAGAAGAAGGCACATCTTGCCGACCTCGCCGCCGGCAAGCGGATGTTCGTCTTTGGGCTCTCCGAGCCGGGGCGCGGTTCCGACGCGGCCAACCCCGAGGTGCGTGCGGTGCGCGACGGATCGAGCTGGCGCATCACCGGCGAGAAGTGCTGGTCGACCAATGCGCGTTGGGCGAGCCACGTGGTGGTCCACGCACTAACCGATCCGAGCGGACGGCCCGGGCATCGTTCCACCTGCTTCATCGTCCCGATGGATGCGCGCGGGGTCGCCTACCACGAGATGGAAGGGAAGCAGGTCTGGCTGCAGTCCTCGACCGGCTCGATCGCCTTCGACAGCGTGATGGTCGGGGACGACGCGATCCTGGGCGAGGTCAACGAGGGCTTCAAGGTGATGGTCACGACGCTGAACGGCGGCCGGCTCTTCATCGCCGCTCTCTCGATGGCGTCGCTCGCCTTTGCCCTCGACAAGTGCCGCGTCTATGCCCAGGAGCGAATCCAGTTCGACGAGAAGCCGATCGGTCGCTTCCAGCGTGTGCAGGATGTGCTCCTCGACATGGACATCGCGCTCGAGCAGGGGCTGACCTGGTTGATGCACCTCCTCCGTCGCTACGAGGGGGAGGCGCTGGCCCGCGAGTCGGCGGCGAAGGTCAAGATCGAGTTGTCGCGTCGCTCGTCCGATCTCCTGACCGAGGCGATGGAGATTTGCGGCGGAGTGGCCTGCCTGGACGAGTTTGGGCTCATTCGCCACCATCGCGACATGTTCGTCTGCCGCGTCGGCGAGGGGAGCAACTTCGCGCTCAAGTCGCTGGCGACGCGGCCGTTGCTTTCGGGAATCGCGGACCTTCTGCAATAACCAACCGCGTAGGAGATTCGATGCCGAGTCATCGCGTGCACAACTTCAACCCCGGACCGGCGGCGTTGCCCTTGCCGGTCTTGGAGCAGGCGCAGCGCGAGCTGATCGACTACCAAGGGACCGGGATGTCGATCCTGGAAGCCAGCCATCGCGGCAAGGCGTATGAGGCGGTCCACTTCTCCGCCATCACCGACCTCAAGACGCTGGTTGGCGCCGGGGATGACTGGCGCGTGCTCTTCATGGGCGGCGGTGCCTCGGCGCAGTTCGCGATGGTGCCGCTCAATCTTCTGCCGAGCGGTTCGTTCGCGCAGTACGTCACCACCGGTTCGTGGAGCGAGGCCGCGCTCAAGGAAGGGAAGAAGCTCGGCGAAGTGCGCGAGGCCTGGACGAGCGGACCGGAGCACCGGCGCGTTCCGACCGCGGGCGACGTCCAGGTCGATCCGAAGGCGCGCTACCTGCACTACACCTCGAACAACACGATCTACGGGACGCAGTATCCGAGCGCGCCGGAGGTGGCCGGAACCGGCAACGGCGGCGATCAAGTGCCGCTGATCGCGGACATGTCCTCCGATATGCTCTCGCGTCCGATCGACCTCGCGCGTCACGGGCTGATTTACGCGGGCGCACAGAAGAACCTGGGACCGGCCGGCGTGACGGTGGTGTGGGCGCACACCTCGCTGCTCGAGCGCTGCCGCGGTGACGTGCCGCAGATTTGGAGCTACAAGCAGTTCGCCGAGAAGGACTCGCTGCTAAACACGCCGCCCTGCTTCGCGATCTACATCGTGGGGTTGGTGGCCAAGTACCTCCTCGATGCCGGTGGACTCGGATGGGCGAAGAAGCGCAATGACGAGAAGACGCGTCTCCTCTACGGCGCGATCGACCAGTCCGAGGGCTTCTACCGCGGCCATGCGGAGACCGCGAGCCGTTCGGCCATGAACGTGACCTTCAGGCTGCCGACCGCGGAGTTGGAGGAGGGCTTCGCCAAGGAGGCGACTGCCGCGGGACTCACCGGACTCAAGGGTCACCGCTCCGTCGGCGGCATGCGCGCGTCGATCTACAACGCGGTGCCGCTCGAGTCGGTGCAGGCGCTGGTCGCGTTCATGCAGCAGTTCCGCGCGAAGCACGCCTAGTCGCCGACTGCGCGCTCCGAAACCGTGGGGGCGCTCAGCGCAGCAAGCGACTGAGCGCCTCCTCGCTAAACCCCACCAACAGCGTCCGCCCCTTCCGCACCATCGGCGCGCGATAGCCGCCGGTCGGTCCCTTGAGGTCATCCAATGAGGTTTCACTCGCCGCCAGGGTGCGTGATGACTTCCCCTTCGCGACGATCACGGTATCGACCGTGCCCAGGAGCGCGCGGGCATCGGTGTCACCGAGTGGCGCGCGACCGGCGCTGCGCTCTTCGACAAGTGCGACGGAGTGACTGTCCAGGACCGCACGGGTCTTCTTGCAGCTCACTCAGCCCGGGCGGTGGTAGTAGAAGTCGAGCTTGGGCATCCTTCCTCCTTGATCTGGGCCATGACCGAGGCCGGAGAGTGCCCGCTCGCGCGGCGCGAGGCAAGGGGCGGGGCTCGCGCGTCAGCTCTTCATCGCCGGCCGAGGTTGGCCGATACTCTGGAAGGTCGGCGGCCGCACGCCAACGGAGGAGTCTGTGAAGCGCCATCCATTCCATGACCGTCTGCGGGGCATCACTCAGGAGATCGTGTCGACCTACGGCGCGTTCCGCATCCCCGCGAATCACATCGACCCGGAGCGTCGCCTGCCGTCGCGCGAGGCGGTGGTGCGTATTCTCGAGCGCCTGTTCGCGGTGCTCTATCCAGGGTTCTACGGCGTGCAGCACCTGACCCGCGAGAACGTCGACTACCACGTGGGGGCGTTGCTCGACGATATCGCCGCTGACCTGTACGAGCAGGTGCTGCTGGCCTATCACTTCGGCGATGGCGACGCGGGTGAGGAGCCCGCTGGCGAAGCCAACGCCGAGGATGCGTCGGCCATGGCCGAAGAGGCGGTCGAGCGTTTCCTGCGGCGGCTGTCCGAAGTGCGGCGTCTTCTCGTCCTCGACATCGAGGCGGCGATGGATGGGGATCCCGCCGCGAGAAGCTACGCCGAGATCATCTTCTCCTACCCAGGTTTCGAGGCCATCACCGTGCAGCGGCTGGCCCATGAACTGTGGGTGATCGGCGTGCCGCTTCTCGCCCGCATCATGACCGAGTACGCGCACTCCAAGACCGGGATCGACATTCACCCGGGCGCTTCGATCGGCGAGTCGTTCTTCATCGATCACGGCACCGGGGTGGTCATCGGTGAGACGACCCACATCGGCAACAACGTGAAGGTGTACCAGGGGGTGACGCTCGGCGCGCTCTCCTTCCCCAAGGATGCGCGCGGTCGACTGATTCGCGGCTTCAAGCGGCACCCCACCCTCTGTGACAATGTCGTGGTCTACGCGGGCGCGACCATTCTGGGCGGGGACACGGTGATCGGGGCGGGCGCCGTCATCGGCGGAAACACCTGGGTCATCGAATCGGTGCCGCCGGGTGAGCGGGTGCTCAATACTCGCACGAGCAAGGCGAAGCAGACCAAGATCCTCGAGCGCGCCTACGGATTCGGGGAAGGGATCTAGCGGACGATCGCGCGAGCGCGCCCCCGATCGATACCGGTCGACCGGACTCGAGTGTGTGAACGAACCTAGAGACGGAAGAGGAGGAGGCAGATGGGACGGATCTACGACAGCATCGTCGACACGATTGGACGAACCCCGCTGGTGCGCGCGCCGCACGTCAGCCATGCGCTCGGGGTAAAGGCCGACGTGGTGTTCAAGCTCGAGTCCTTCAACCCCATGTCGAGCGTCAAGGATCGGATCGGTTACTCCATGATCATCGACGCGCTCGAGAAGGGAGTGATCAAGCCGGGCACCACGGTGATCGAGCCGACCTCGGGCAACACCGGCATCGGGCTCGCCTTCGTCTGCGCGGCCAAGAAGATCCCGCTCGTGCTCACCATGCCGGAGACCATGTCGATCGAGCGCCGCAAGATCCTGAAAGCGCTGGGAGCGAAGCTGGTCCTGACCGAGGGCGCCAAGGGCATGAAGGGCGCGATCGCCAAGGCGGAGGAGCTCAAGGGCACCACGCCGAACTCGATCATCATTGGGCAGTTCGTCAACCCGGCGAACCCGGAGATCCACCGCAAGACCACCGCGATCGAGATCTGGGAAGACACAGACGGCAAGATCGACCTCTTTGTCGCGGGCGTCGGCACCGGCGGCACCATCACCGGGTGCACCGAGGTGCTCAAGGCGAAGAAGCCGGGGCTCAAGTCAATCGCGGTCGAGCCGATTCACTCGCCGGTCCTCTCGCAGAAGCGCGCGGGGCAGGAGCTGCAGCCCGGGCCGCACAAGATCCAGGGGATCGGCGCGGGCTTCGTGCCCGAGGTGCTGAATCTCAAGGCGGTCGATGAGATCGTCACCGTCTCGAACGACGAGGCGCTGGAGATGGGGCGTCGCCTCTGTCGCGAGGACGGCCTGATGGTCGGCATCTCCTCGGGTGGCGTGGCGCATGCCGCCTTCGAGCTCGGGAAGCGACCTGAGTACGCTGGCAAGATGATCGTGGCGGTGATCGCGAGCCATGGAGAGCGCTACCTTTCGACCGCGCTCTACGACTTCCCGGGCGAGGACGAGGAACCGACCGCGCCCTAAGGCCGGCTTACTTCGACGGACTATGCCGCCGCGCGCGGCTCTCGATTCGACCACCGAGCGAGGGCCGCGCGTAGTTGTTCCAGCTGGATCGGCTTTGCGAGGAAGTCATCCATGCCGGCGGCGAGGCACTGCCGCCGATCCTCACTGGTGGCATTGGCGGTGAGCGCAACGATCGGCATGGCGCCATGCCCGTCGCTCAGCGCGCGGATCGCCGCGGTCGCTTCGAACCCGTCCATCACCGGCATCTGGCAATCCATGAGGACGAAGTCGAAGTGCTCTCCCCGCGCCATCTCCACCGCGCGGGCTCCGTCTTCGGCGATCGACACGGTGCAACCCAACCGCGTGAGCATGCGCGAAACCACCTTCTGATTGACCAGATTATCCTCGGTCAGGAGCACCCGTACTCCGTTCAGGGTGATCGATGCGGTATCGGCCCGTCCCGCCTCGTGATCTCCCGCGAGTGTCGGAAGCTCGAGCTTGAAGAAGAAGTGGCTGCCCTGGTCGACCTCGCTCTCGACCTCGAGCTTGCCCCCCATTCGCTCGACCAGCTCTCGGCAAATCGCGAGACCCAGACCGGTGCCGCCAAAGCGCCGCGTCGTCGACGCGTCGGCCTGCGAGAAGGGAGCGAAGATGCGATCGAAGTGCTCGGCTTTGATTCCCACCCCGGTGTCGCGGACGTGGAAGCCGATCCGGCACGCCGTGTCCTTCCTCGCAGCCAGGGTGATCTCGACCCGCACCTCACCATGCGAGGTGAACTTGATCGCGTTGGACGCCAGGTTGAGCAGCACCTGACGCAGCTTGGCCGGGTCTCCTTCGACCCACGATGGCAGCGCCTCGTCCACGTGGGTCGAGAAGTCGATTCCCTTCTGTCGCGCCTGTTCCGCCAACAACGTCGCGACCTGCGCGCCCACCTCTCGTGGGGCGAAGGGGATCGACTCGACCTCGACTTGCCCCGCCTCGATCTTCGAGAAGTCCAAGATGTCGTTCACCACCGCGAGGAGGGCCATGCTCGAGACGTGAATGGTCGCCACCTCCTCCTGCTGCTCGGCGGAGAGCGGCGTGCGCGCCAAAAGGTCGGTCATGCCGATGATGCCGTTGAGCGGCGTGCGGATCTCGTGGCTCATGGTGGCGAGGAACTGCGACTTCGCCCGGGTTCCGGCCAGGGCCCGCTCCTGTTCTTCTTCGAGGCGTGCATTGGCGTCCCGGAGTTGGCAGGTGACCTGCTCCTCGCGCTTCGCTTTGACTTGGAGCTGCTCGCGCAGGAAGACGAGGAGCGAGAGAAGCGCGCTGAAGAGCGTACCGATTCCGACCACGACCGCCGCCGCCTTGGAGCGGCCGGCGAGAACGCTCCGGTCCGTGGGGGCGACCTCGAACTCCCACTCGACGTTCCGACAGTGGAACATGTGGCGAGCGAACGCCCGCAGACTCGAATCGCGGGTGGGTTCGCCGCTTTGGTAGACGAGCGTTCCGTCCTCGCGAACCATCAGGGCAACATCCTTGAGCAGATCGCCGGAGGGGAGCGTGGCCAGACCGGACAGTCGAAAGACCGCGAGGAGGTAGCCATCGAAGCGTCCATCGGGGTAGAGCGGCGTCACGACGAGGAACCCCGCGCCGCCCTGCTTGAGCGTGAGGACGGGGGAGACGCGGGTGGTGCGCGTCGCCCGGGCCTCCGCCAGGGTCCCTGCGCGAAGTGGTTCGCAGTTCAGATCGAAGTTCAGGGCCGCTTCGTTGCCCGCCATCGGGACGACCCAACGAATCGTGCCGGAGGCATCGGCCCACTCGAGCGCGGTCTGGCCCACGCTGTCGCGGATGACGTTGGCGGCATCCTGCTCCCACTCGCCTCGAGGAGTTCCGCCGCGCAGCTCCCAACGCGCCCGCATGCGTTCGAGGGCGCGCACGCGATGCTCGGTTTCGCGCTCCATCTCGTTGGTGATGGTGGTGGCGAGATTTCGCATGTTCGCGTGGATTGTCCGCAGCTCCTCGTTCCGAATCGAGTGCCAGGCGGCGAGCGTGGCCGCGAGGCAGACCAGCGCGGTGGCGAGGGCCGTCCGCACGCGCGGTGGCGTGTGACGAGCCTCGGTCGACTCGACGCGTGGCGTGGCGCTTCGCTGCTCGGCTCGCCAACGCCGGGTGGAGAGGATCCACACGATTGCGCTCAACAGGGCGAGTGCGAGGTCGGTCCCGATCCAGACCGGAGCCGCTTCGATTGTCGAGTAGGTGCCGCCTCGGCCGATGCGGCCCACGATCGCGCAGGTGGCCGCGAGCAGCAGACTCGTCATCGTCTGACGCGGATCGAGTCGGATGCCGGGCCAGAACAGCAGCGCGGCCTGCGCGAGGAAGCAGACCGTCGCCAGGTGCGGGTCCAAGATGCCGAGGATGGTGAGCGCGGCCAGCAGGATCACGGCCACGCGCCCGCTGGAGGACTCCGGCCTTTGGCCTGTTGGTGCCGAGCACAGCCGGTGTCGCCAGAGGAAGAGACCGGGGGCGATCAACGCCATGGCGGTGAGGTCGCCGAGGAACCAGGTGACCCAGAAGCCCGCGATTGAATCGGTATCGGTGTGCGACAGAAGGACGCCCAGCACCGCCAGTCCGGCGGCGAGTCCGGCACTCGCGGCGGCGGCGAGGAGGAAGCGAAGCACGCCCGCTGGAGAAGTTGGGTCGAAGCGAACTCGACGGAGGAGCCAGACGCAGACGCTCGCCTCGAGCGTAGCGCTCACTCCGGAGTAGGCGCCCATCGCGAGCACCGGGCCGAGCGCCATCCCGGGATGCTGCGCGACCGTCACGGAGTCAGAGAGCAACGCGCCGAGAAACACACCGGGGGCCCGTGAGTAACCGCAGATCCAGATCCACGCGACCCCGAGCGCAGCGGGCGGCCAGAGCGGTGCCGCGAGCGAGTCACCCGCGGCGAGCAGAGAAGCGAGCTGCCCGGTCCCGAAGTAGAACAGCACCCCGAGGACGAACTCGAACAGGGCAGAGCCCTTCCCGCGGACCCCGGACCGGGTCCATCTCTTCATGCGGCGTTCCCCACAGAGCCTGGGTGGGTCTAGTGGTCGCCGGTGGGCGACCGCCGAAGGTCTCTCTGTTCTACCTTCGGCTCGGCTCGGGGGGATGTTGAGTCGGCCGGCTCAGTGCTCCTCGTCGTAGTCCGACGCGTGTGGGGCAAATAGCTCCATCGCTTCCATGAGGCTCGGCAGCACCTCGCCGCTCGGGCCGCGGAGAAAGATGTCGGCGATGCGGGAGATCGGCGTCACCTCGAGGTTGACGTCGATCACGGTGGCGCCGCAGCTCTTCGCCCAGTAGGGGATGTCGGCCGCGGGGAAAACCGTGCCGCTCGTACCGACGACCAGCAGCACCTGCGCTTCCATCGCCAGCTCGCGCGCGCGCGCCAGCCACTCGCCCGGCAGGTCTTCGCCAAACCAAACCACGTCGGGCCGGATGAAGTCGCCGCAGTCGGGGCAGTTCGGCGGCTCCGGCGCGGTCTTCTCTTCTGGTTGGAGCTCGTACGGGTGTCCGCAGTCGAAGCAGCGATAGCGGGCGATGCTGCCGTGCAGGTGGATGACGTCGATCGAGCCGGCGCGCTCGTGCAGGTCGTCGACGTTTGCGTGATGAGCGTGAAGCGTGGCACCGAGGTCTCCAACTCCGCCAGGGCGTAGTGACCGGGGTTCGGCAGGACCTCGGAGAGGCGGGCCAGTCGCTCCATGTACCAGCCCCAGACGAGCGCGTGATCGCGACGGAAGCCTCCCGGAGACGCCAGCTCCATCGGATCGCGGTTCGCGTAGAGCCCGGTCTGCGCATCGCGGAAGGTCGGCACCCTCGACTCCGCGCTCACCCCGGCGCCGGTCAGGCAAAGCACCGTCCGGGCGTCGCACAGGATCTTTGCCGCGCGCCTCGTGCCGTGGTCCATCGCTTCCTCCTTCTCGCCGGGTCGTGTGGCCGCCCGTCACTTTACAACGTCCGAGCCGACGAGCGTGGAAACGGAAGCGGCCCCGCGATCCGAGGGGACCGCGGGGCCGCGAGAGAATTCGTGGCGGGGCTAGCGCGTGCTCGAGCGGATCTCGCGGAGGAAGCGATCGACCTCCATGCGCAGTGCCTCGGCCAGGCGGGAGAGCTCGTCCGAGGCCTGGCGCATCTGCAACGCCGCCTCACTCGTCTCCGCCACCGCCTGCGTCACCAGCCGGATGCCGCTCGATACCTCGGTCGTGCCGTGCGCCGCCTCCTGGATGCTCCGACTGATCTGCGCGGTCGCCTTGCGCTGCTCCTCAACCGAACCTGCCACCGCGCTCGAGATCGTGTTGAGCCGGCCGATCGTTCCGCCGATCTCGCGGATCGCGGTCACGACGTGCTCGGTCGCTCCTTGGATCTCCGAGACCTGGGAGCCGATCTCCTCGGTCGCGGTCGCGGTCTGACCGGCGAGGTTCTTGACCTCGGAGGCGACCACCGCGAAGCCCTTGCCCATCTCGCCGACGCGCGCCGCCTCGATCGTCGCGTTGAGCGCGAGGAGGCGGGTCTGGCTCGCCACCTGGTTGATGAGGTGAACCACGCTGCTGACCCGACGCGAGGCGCCGCTCAGTTCGTTGGCGCGCGCGCTGGTCCGCCCCGCCTCTTCCGAGGCCTCTTCCGCCATGGTGCGGGACTCGTGCACCTGGCGTTCGATCTCGTTCACGGTCTGGGAGATCTCTTCGGTGGCCGCCGCGACCGAGACCATCGAGGTGGAGGAGCGATCGGAAGCAGACGCCACCGCCGCGGCCTGCGCATTGGTGTGCTCCGCGATATCGGCGAGCGCGCCGGCGGTGGAGCGCGCTTCGGTCGCGGCCGCCGCCAGGTTCTCGACCACACCCTTGATCGCCGCGTCGAACTCATTGGCCAGCGTGAGCCGCGAGGTGGAGGCCTGCTTGAGCTCCTTGCTCTTCTCGTCCATCTGCGCCGAGGCCATGTTGATCAGCTCGGCCGCGTGACTGAAGGTGCCGAGAAGTCCGCGGGAGAGAACCTTGCGGAAGTACTTTCCCTCGCTCGCGAATTGGAGCGCGGCGCTCGACTCGCGCACGAAGGCGTCGGTCAGGTCGAGCAGGTGGTTGATCGAGTGCAGCATCTCGGCCAGCTCGCCCTCGGGGGGGATATCGAAGATGCGCAGTTCGAGATCGCCGCGTGACGCTGCTCGACAGACCTCGATGGCCTGCTTCACGCCCTTGCGATAGGCGGCCAGCTCGGCCTCCAGGGCGGCGACCTCATCCTCGGAATCGTTATCGTGCTCGACCAACGACAGCCCGTTCATGGATCCCTCCTCGTCACAGCGACCAAACGAACTCTTCGTAGTCGATTTCCTGTCCCGCGAGCACGCTGGTAAGGAGAGCGGTGCCGGCGTTCATCGCCACGATCTTGTCCGAGTACTTGCCTTCCTCGGTGAGCAGCGCCTGGTAGATCCCGGCGATCTTGTCGACCTTCGCGCGATCCGGCACGCGCCGGTTCGAGTGATAGCCGACGATCTTGCCCGCGCCATCGAAGCTGGGCGTGACGTGGGCGTGCACCCAGTAGTGGTCGCCGTTCTTCGAGAGGTTCACGACGTAGGCAAAGATTTCCCGGCCCGACTGGATCGTGTCCCAGAGCAGCTTGAACACGCAGCGCGGCATGTCGGGATGGCGCAGGATGCTGTGCGGCGCGCCCAGCAGCTCTGCCTCCGTGTAGCCCGACACGCGCACGAAGACGCGGTTGGCGTAGGTGATCTTTCCGGTCAGGTCGGTCTTGGAGACGATGATCTCGTCCTTATCGAAGAACCGCTCGATACCGGTCGGCTGCGGTCGCGTGAGGGCCATGGATCCCCTCCCCGTGGGGTGAAGCCTGTCTTGGCGTTCTCTTCCTCTTTGACTCGGGCGATCGGGGCCGTCCCTTGAGAAGTCGCGCGCATGTCGCGACGAAGGCGAAAACAAGGCTACGAAGACCGTGTCGCAGCACCTTTGGGGACGGCTATCATCCTCGGTCCACGCGGCAGCGACCCCAGCATCCACGGAGGTTCAAGGTGAGCAACGAGAGTCCCAAGCCCCGCACCCTGGCCGAGCTTCGCGCGAGCGGCTATCGCCCGCGGACGGTGAAGCAGGAGCTGCGCGACAACCTTCGCCGACGGTTGGAGAGCGGCAAGCCGTGGCTCGAGGGGATCATCGGCTATGAGGACACGGTGCTGCCGCAGCTCGAGCGCGCGATCCTGGCGCAGCACGACTTCATCCTGCTTGGGCTGCGCGGACAGGCCAAGACGCGAATCGTGCGGCAGCTGGTCAAGCTGCTCGATTCGTGGGTGCCGATCGTGGCCGGCTGCCCCCTGCGCGACGATCCGATGCGACCGATCAGCGCGCACTCGCGTCGCCTCTTCGCCGAGCACGGAGAGTCACTCCCGATCGATTGGCTCCCGCGCGAGGCGCGCTATCACGAGAAGCTCGCCACCCCCGACGCCACCATCGCCGACATGATCGGCGACATCGATCCGATCAAGGCGGCGCGCGAGCGGCTCGACCTCTCCGACGAGGGGGCGATCCACTACGGCATCATCCCGCGGTCCAATCGCGGGATCTTCGCGCTCAACGAGCTGCCCGACCTTCAGCCGCGCATCCAGGTCGGCCTCTTGAACATCATGGAAGAGAACGATATTCAGATCCGCGGATTCCCCGTGCGCATTCCGCTCGATCTGGTCCTGGCCTTCACCGCCAATCCGGAGGACTACACCAACCGCGGCAACATCATCACGCCGCTCAAAGACCGCATCGACAGCCAGATCGTCACGCACTATCCGAGGTCGATCGAAGACGCGATCACGATCACCCTGCAGGAGGCGTGGCTCGATCGCGGGGCCGAGATCACGGTGCCGCGATTCCTCGAAGAGATCTTGGAGGAGATCGCCTTCGTGGCGCGGGCGAGCGACTCGGTCGATCAGACCTCCGGCGTGTCACAGCGCCTCTCGATCCGCGCGCGCGAACTCTTGATCTCGGCGGTCGAGCGTCGCGTGCTGCTCGCGCCGAAAGAACCGCGCGTGCCGCGCCTCGCCGACCTGGAAGCAGTGGTCCCGGCGGTGACCGGGCGGGTCGAGCTGGTCTACGAAGGGGAGCAGGAGGGGCCGCTGATCGTCGCGCACAAGCTGATCGGCCGCGCCATGCTCAAGGTCTTCGGGCGCTACTTCCCGCCGGTCTACGAGCAGAAGCCGCGCGCTCCGCGCGAACGGCCACGCCGACGCCAGGACGATCCGCGAGCGCGCGGGGAGGAGTCTCGCGAGACGGAGCCCGCGCCGCCCAGCGCCTACCGCCCGATCCTCTCTTACTTCTCTTCGGGGGCGAACGTCGAGCTGCGTGACGAAATGAGCGCCGACGAGTACCGCCGCGCGCTCGACAAGGTGCCCGGCCTGGCGGAAACGGTGACCCACCATCTGGGCAAGCAGCCCGATCCGGTGCGCGCGCTCGCGATGGAATGGGTGCTCGAATCGCTGCACCAGGCCAGCCTCATCTCGCGGAGTTCGCTGGACGGCAAGACCCGCTTCAGCGACATGCTGGCCGACATGTTCAGTCGGGGAGAGTGAGCGCGGCTCACCCTCCCCGACCGGTGGAATGCGGCGTCGACGCGCCGCGTTTGGAGATTGCTGCCTACCAGCCGGCGCGCGGCCGGTAGGTCGAGAAGTGAGCCAGCGGCGTGTACACCTTGCCCGAGTCGGCCGAGTAGATCCCGTGGAGGTCGACCCAGGTCGCGGTGGTCGGGTTCCACCACTCGATGGTGGCAAAGGGCGACTCCCACCCCGATCCCTTGATGTCGATGGTCAGAATTACGGTGCCGCTGAAGGTCAGCCCGTCCGGCCCGAGCATGCAGCTGCCATCGCTGCTCTTGGTGTCGGTGATCGAAATGGTCTGGGTGCCGGTGAAGGCGCCCGGCGCGAACCACACCGAGTAGCGGCCGTTGGTTACGGTGCCACCCCTCGAGCCGTCGATCACCGCCGAGACCGTGACCCCGAGTGTCTTGTCGCCCGCCGGCCTCTTCGCGGCGCTGGCGTCACCGGTGACGCCGTTGTTCCGGGAAGGTGCCGTGAGTTCGGAATTCGAGCCGCAGCCGCTGGCGATCAGGGCCAAGGCGACGAGCGTCGCTGAGAGGAATCGAGCCGTCGCAGTTTTCATGATGCTCCTTTCACGCGGTGTTCGAGTCTTGGCTTCGACATCTCAAGAGGTGGGCCAACCGGCCAAGTGCTTGCGGCGTCGTGAGAGCACCGCCCGGCAGCGAGCCCGCCTTGGGTGCAATCGCAGCGAGGCGGGGGCCGGGCCGCCGTCAATCGCGCCGAAGCGCTTCTCCCGCCACCGGATCACCCGGAGCGGCTGAGCGCGGCCGCTTTGGCGGTGCCACCCGCCGGCTTCGGACCCGGACACCAGCGGGACGTCCCGCGAAGCGCTGCCGTTCTTAGGGCCCGAACTCAGTTCGTCCGCAGGTCCCAGGTCCAAGGTTGCCGTATTGAGATCCCACGTGGGAGACTTCCCCGATGCGACCGAGGATGGCCGGGACTGCTTCCGGTCACTCCTCCCAGAGCCCGTCCACGCGTCGCGAGGCCGGGCCTCGCCGGGGGTGAGTGATCGTTGATGATCCTGCTAGATCGAAATGAAAATCGCTTTGGGCCCTCGCCGACCTGCCAGGGCCTTCTTTCGTGCGTGTCGGCCGAGACTCTCTTCGCCTACTCCCGGGACTTTCAGCTTGGGCGTTACAGCCCCCTCTCCGCGGCGCTGGCCGAGCGCCACGGCATCGACGAGAAGGACGTGCTGCTCGGCTACGGCTGCGAGGATCTGCTGAAGGAGGCGGTCCACTTCCACCTCCGCGCCGGCGATCTGATGCTGATCCCCTCGGCCTCGTGGTGGTTCTACCGGGTGGTGGCAAGCGAGGTGGAGGCGGCCACCGCCGAGTACCCGGTCCGGCGCGATGCCGCGCGCTACCGCTACGAATTGGGAGCGCTGCGCGACGCGATCGATGCGAAGAAACCCAAGCTGGTGCTGATCGCCTCGCCCAACAACCCCACCGGTTCTTCGATGGAGCGCGGGATGCTCGAAGCTCTGCTCGAGGAGTACCCCACGCTTCCGATCGTGCTCGACCAGGCCTACTTCGGCTTCCTCGACGAGGCGGCCGAGCCCGATCACTACGCTGCACTCACGAAGCACCATCCGAATCTCCTGGTGCTTCGCACCTTTTCGAAGCTCTACGCCCTTGCGGGGGTGCGGGTCGGCTACGCCTTTCTCGGCGCGATGCACGCCGGGCTGCGTCGCTTTCAGACGCGGCACCTCGGCTTCAATCGGCTCGCCGAGCAGCTGGCCCTGGCCGCGCTGGCCGACGACGCCTACTACGGCGAACTGCGCGAGCGTTTCGCCGTGGAACGACAACGGCTCGCCTCCTTCTTCAACGCTCACGCGGGTGTGACCTGCTTCCACTCCGACGCCAACTTTGTGTTGGTGGAGATGCCGGAGGGCTCGGCCTCGGCGGTCCAGCGCGATCTCGTCGAGCGCGGACTCCAGATCAAGAAGTTCGACGAGCCGGCCTTCCTCCAATGCCTGCGCATCAGCTTGGGCACGGAAGCGGAGAACGATCGACTCCTCGCGGCCTGCGAGGAGTTCTGCCCGCGAGCGCTCAATCTGGTGGGCGAGAAGGCGTGAACTGGATCTCCGCTGGCGCGACGAACTCCGCGCCACGCTCAAGCGACCCGAGCTGGAGGAGCCTGCCGATCTCTTCATCTACCGGCCGCTCGCGTTTCTCCTGGTGAAGCTGCTTCGCCCGCTGCCGGTGAGCGCCAACCAAGTGAGCGTCGGCAGTCTGCTCTCCGGCCTCGCCGCCGGCTGGTGCTTCAGCCTCGGCACGCTGCAAGGAGATCGCGAGGCCGCGCTCCTCTACTTCGCCTGCAACGTCCTCGACTGCGCCGACGGTCAGCTCGCGCGACTCCGCGGCACCACCTCGGTCTTCGGCTACGTGCTCGATGGATGGATCGACCATCTCTGTCTGCTCGCGGTGGTGATCGGTCTCGGTCACGGGCTCTATGCGCGCCACGCGCCGGTGAGCGCCTTCTGGCTCCTGACCGCCGCCGCGATCTCGATCGGTTGGTGGTCCTCGGTGGTGGAGAAGATCCGTCACGAGTGGCTGCGCCATGTCGCGCCGCGCGCGCGGAGTTGGCAAGCGGAGCTCTCCGCCATGCAGGAGCTGGCGCGGCAGTGGCGCCGCGCGGGCACGCACCGCGGCGAGCGCGCGCTGGTCCGGATCTACACCGCCTACCGCACGCTGTGGAAGCGACTCGGGCCGCAACGCCCGGAGGCCTGCGGCGAACTCGGCAGCGAACCCTGGTTGGAAATGATGCGACCGGTGCTGCGCTCCGCCGTCGCCACCGGACCGAGCTTCCAGATCACCGCGCTGGTGATCGCCGCCGCCTTCGGCCGCGTCGATCTCTACCTCTGGTTCGCGCTCGTGCCCGGCACGCTGTGGGGCCTCTGCGTCTGCGGCGCGCACGGCTATCGCACGCGGGTGCTGAGCCGCACCGGCGCGCAGGTCGCCTGAGTTGGCGGAGCCCTTGGCCTCGAACCTCCGCGTGGTGATCGTCGCGGCCGGTTCCGCGCGTCGCCTTCGTCCCCTCACCGATCACACCCCCAAGTGCCTGCTCGAGGTGGGCGGCCAGTCGATGATCGAACGGGCGGTGTCGGCCTTCGCCGCCTCGGGCCTTCGCGCCTTCACCGTGGTCGACGGCTTCCACGGCGACGAGCTGCGCGCGCACCTCTTGCAGCGATTCCCCTCCACCTGGTTTCGCTTCGCACGGAACGAGGAGTTCGAGACGACGAACAACGCGTTCTCCCTCGCGCTCGCCGCGCCGCGATCGGTCGGAAGCTCCGCGCACGAATCAATCCTGGTGGCCGATGCCGACCTCGTCTTCGATCCGACGGTGGTGACGCGACTGCTCGGCGCGGAGTACGCCAACTGCCTCGCGCTGCGCTCGCGGGGCGGCGTCGGCGAGGAGGAGATGAAGGTGCGGCTCGGCGACGACGGCCGCGTGACCGACCTGAGCAAGGAGATCCCCCCGCAGACCGCGGCGGGCGAGTCGATCGGATTGGTGCGCTTCTCCGCGCCCGATGCCGCTCGCCTCTTCGATCTACTCCAAGCCGCGGTGGCGGACGGGAGCGGACGCACCTGCTACTACGAGGCGGTCTTCGTCCGCTGGTTGCGCGCGGGCGGCGAGCTCCACGCCGTCGACATCGAGGAGCTTCGCTGCATGGAGATCGACACCGCGGAAGATCTGGACGCGGCGCGACGGCTCTTCTCTCGAGCACGGTCGTGATCTGGCCGGCGATTCCACCCCTCGCTTCCGCCTTCCTGCTCGGTGCCGCCGGATCGATTCCAGTGGCCGGCCCGATCTCGGTGCTCGTTCTGCGGAGAGGCCTGTCGGCGCGATTCGCCGAGGCGCGGGCGACCGCGATCGGAGCCGCGGTCGCGGAAGCGGCGCATGTGTTTCTCGCGCGGCGCGGGCTCGGGTGGCTCGCGACCCGCTGGCCCGCGCTGCTCTTCGCGAGCCGAACCTTGGGCTGTCTTCTCCTAGCCGCGACCGCGGCGTGGCTCTGGCTTCGCCCCGTGCAGCTTCCTTCTGAATCCGCGACGGAGGGCTCGACCGCGCGAGCACGGGTCGGGGTCGCCGCTCATCTCGGCCTCGGCTTCGCGCTCGCGATTGGCAACCTCGGCATCCTCATCAACTGGGCGGCGCTGCTGAACTCGCTCCACCTCGTGGGTCAAGCCACCGGCGTCGCCCAAGATCTCGCCTTCGCCGCGGCGGTCGTCGGCCGGCATCGGCGTGGTTCATCGCGGCGCTCGCCCTCCTTGCGCGGGGCCGCGCGCGTGGAGGGAATGCTCCGCTGGACCACACGCGCGGTCGCGGTTCTGCTCCTCGCGCTGGCCGTGTTCGCGGCAGTCCAGTTTTGCGGAGCGAGTAGTACGCGGCTGCCGCCTGGCGGACGCGCAGCCGTAGCTCCGCGCCGTATCCCGCGCGATCGACCACGACCCGAACCCACTGTTGCGGTGGTCAGCGGCAAGTGCGGCACGCTTGGGATCGCGCGCAGCTAACGGGCTAGCGTGAGGCACGGGAGAGGGTGAAGCAGCGGTATCGGTAGACGACCGCGCACTCCCTGGCGGCGTAATCAAGCAGGAGAGCCGGGATCGCGCGCGCGAGTTCCGCAGCTCGCACGCTTCTCATTGCCCCAGTCCTCCTCGATGCCACGCGTGCGAGCGAGGACTGTCCGAGCCCGCGCGGTCCCGGCTCTCCTGCCGCCCGCGCGCGAGTGGACGATTGCAACTACCCCAACCGGTGCACCAACTCCTGCACCGACCCCGCGCGATCGCCGAGTTCGCGCAGCTCCCCGCGCGCAATCGGCGCCGAGACGTGCACCTCGAGCGTGACCGGCGTCGGCACGCGCACAAGCTGCGGCTCGAAGCGCACGCGCTTCTCCGGCACCAGGCGCTCCTGCTCGTCGAAGATCGAAGCGGGCGGGGGCGCGAGGTAACCGATCTCGAGCAGTCGTTCGCGCCAGCCGAGCACGAGGAGCGAACGTATCTGCCCGCGCGCCGCGTCGTATTGGAGCGGAATCAGCTCGCGTGAGTCGCGTGCGAGGTCGGGGTCGCTCGACTCCATCCAACGAAGGAACGGCGCGGGATCGGCCTCGACCGCTGAGTCGATCTTCATGCCGATGTCTTCACACGCGACCGCGAAGGCTCCGAGGAAGAGCGCCTCCATCTCGTCCAGTTCGTCGCGCAGGCCCTTGCTGCCGCCGCCTTGAAGTTCGCGCACGAGCGTGGCAAGCGTTTCGGTGCCGAGCACCTCGACCAGCGACTGGTGGAGAAAGCGATAGCCGAGGCCGCGCCGCAGGTAGAAGGTCGGAAGCGGCTCGACCCGGAAGTTGGGGCGCACCGTCACGCGCGGGGGATCGATCGGTGTCGAGGGATCGAGCGCGGGCGCGCCGAGCCGCACCGCCGACGGCGTGTCGAGTGCGCTCCGGACGATCTCGAGGAGCGACGCACGATAGCTGTCGGCCAGCCGCAGGCGCGCCGACTCCTTCATCGACTCCGGCTTGGCCAGGGGTTCGAGCGACCAGGCGAGCCAATCGTGCCAGCCGGACTCCGCCTTGGGCGTGATCGCGGTAGCGCGCAGCCTCCGAAGCAGCGCTTCGAAGCGAGTGTGCGGATCCTCCGGCGCGCTGGCATCGAGCAGACGCCGCGTGACGCTCTCGGCCAAGCGCAAACGCGGAGAGAAGAGCGGCACCGGATCCACCGCCTCACGCGGCGTCGTGATCAGGACCGGCGCGCTCGAGGGATTCTCGACGCGCGCACGCAGGAGCTCGAGGCGCTCGTAGGTCGCGCGTGCCTCTTGATCCGTCGCCAGGATCTCCTTCAGCCGCGCGATGCCATCACGGCCCTTGGGCGGCGCCTCGAGCAGCGTGCACTGGCGATGCGCCGTCTCGAGTTCGCGGCTGTTCGTGAAGACGCCGGTGGCCGGGGGAATCGAGCCGTCTTTCAGCGCGGCCTGGGCACGCGATTGCGCGACGGTGGCGAAGGGTTCGGGCAGTCCCGCGCCGCCCAGTCGCGCGGCGGTCATCAAGGCGAGCGAGGCGTCGTCCGGTTTGACCGTGCCGGCGATGGCGCGCGCGAGCCCGCGCAGAAGGACGTTGCGTCCGGCGAATCCGCCGGCGCCGGCCTGCGCCACCCGCTCGATGCTGGCGAGGAGTCGCTGGTCGAAGCGTCGCGCCTTCTCCGCCAGGGTTGCGCCGCCGACGAATTGATCGGGCGCGACCGCCGTCAAGGTCGGCGCGGGCAAGGGCTCGCCGCCGTGTCCGCCCAGCAGGGATGAACCGTGGCTCGTGGTGGTGCGAAGCGTGAGGGTGAAGATCTGGTGACCGAGATCCTCGACCACGCGATGGCCGTCGACCCAGCGCTCGCGCGGCGCGATCGGAGTGCCGCTCGGGCCGGGACGCGAGAGACGGCGGATGAATTCACGCAGCATCGACATGGGGCCGGACTCTAGGCATTCGCCTCGATGCCTTCCAGGCTTGACCTTTCGCGTCGACCTGTTGGAAGGTGCAAAGGACCGCACACGCTAGGTACAGGAGGGACCATGTCCCACTTCGTTTCGATCTGCAAGGCCGCAGACCTTCCGGAGGGAAGCCTCCTCCAAACCGAATTAGCCGACGGGACGCCGCTCTGCGTCGCCAACGTCGACGGTCGATTCCTCGTCATCGGGGGCGAGTGCACGCATGCCGGTGGTCCGCTCGGCGAAGGGCAGCTCGAGGGGCTGTGCGTCGTCTGTCCGTGGCACGATGCCAGCTTCGATCTCGAGTCGGGCGAGCCGCGCACGCCGCCCGCGCACGAGGCGGTGCCGACCTTTCGCGTTCGCATCGAGGAGGGGGACGTGCAGGTCGAGGTGGACGACTAAGTGATGCGCCCCGCGTCGGTCGACTTTGCAGGCGCTTCGTGCTCAGATCAAGTTGGCCGCTAGCGTTCGACGACGATGCGCACCGGCATCGTGCCGAGCGCACGTCCTTTGATCAGAACGGCGGCAATGTTACGCGCCAGGCGGAATCACCACCCCCGGGCTCGGCCGTCCGCGATTGCCCCGTCCGTCCCGGGTCTCGGTGAAGGTCTTGGTCTCGTGCGCTTGCCACGTGACCTGCTCCACCACGTCAGCAGGCCTTGCGCGCGACCACAGCCAGATGTTGCCCGGTCGCGGAGCCATGATCCGCGGATCGTCGACCGCGAACTCGTAGCGCTGCGTCGACTGGAACTGAACTTCGATCGACTGATCGCTCGGGTTGGTCACCGTGAGGGTGAAGGTGCGCGCGGTGCCGGGCGGAGCGGAGCGCGGCTCAACCGTGAGCGACGCGACGAGACCTGGTGTCCCAGGACGTGGAGGCGCACCGGCATGACCGGCGGGCGACGATCGGTCGCGGGTACGCGCCCGATGCACTCAAGGCTCCGGCGCCGACCACCTCGCCCTCTTCGGTGCTGCCGTTCCAATCGGCCTTCGAAGTTGACGGTGCCGTGCGACGCGATGGTGAGCGTGGTCGGATCAGGGGATCGGCGAGGTGCGAGAGCTGCCAGATCACCGCGTGCTCCGGGCCGTGACCTCCCATGCCGCCGTGCATCCCACCACCCATGCCGCCACCCATGCCGCCATGGTCGCCGCCCATGTCGCCGTCATCGTCTCCCATGTCGCCGTGCGTCGGGCGCACGATCGCGAGATCGAACTGCAGGCCGTTGGCGAAGTGCAGGGTCACCTCGTTGTCGGAATCGTTGACCAGGGTGAGCGTGATGTGGCGCGACGTTCAGGCGCCGCGTTGGCGGATCGATCGCGATGCGCCCGAAGAGCGCGACCACGGGCGGCGTGCTTGGCCGGTAGCTCGCTCGCGAACTGATGCAGGGTTGCCTCGAGCGTCGCGAGACGCTCCGGCATGAGCGCTTCCTCCGCGATGACGTGCTTCGATCCGCGCCGCTGCGCAGCGCGATCTCGATGTGCCGACCGGCGGCCGGCGGATCGCTGAGGTAGCTCCCTCCAGCGTTCCAGTCGGCGCTCGTGAACGCCAGCCGGAGCGACTGCATCGATCGGCGGTCGGTGGTCTGCCGGGGAGCACCGGCGGCGCCCTCCGCGCGCACGATCGCGCGGCCGTTCTCGGACACCGCGAGATCAGGTCCTGCGCGCCGGCGCCGAAGAACGCTGGCGGATCCAGAGGCCGCAGCACCACGTCGAAGAAGTCCTCGCGCACGCGTCGGGATTGATGACCAGGCCGAGCCCTCGGACAGCGCGGGCAGAGCGGTCGCCAGTTCGAACGAACCGGGCGCGCCCTGTCCGCTCCAGTGACCGGCATGCCCGAAGACGCTCACCTCGACCTCGCCGGGAGTCGCATTCTCGCTCGCTGCTCGAAGGCTCGCGCACGATGCGTGCGGTGGCGTGCGTGGCGGACCCAGTCGCTGGCCGGCAGGGTGCCGAAGAGGGTGCAGTGCGCCGCGTCCCCCTGCTCGATGATCGAAGAGACGAGCGCGGTAACCGAAGTTCGCCGGCCGGAAGTCGAAGCGCTCGGCTCGTCCTTGTGCAGGCGTTGAAACCGAGAAGCGCGGCGATCGCGACGAGAAGTGCGACAGGATGGCGGGCGAGATGACGGGCGGACTCAGCGCGTCCCAAGCGGCGTGCGGGCGAGAACCATCGCATGTGAACCTCCAGGACCCGCCCGCCGTGCCCCAAGCGCGGGCCTTCTATCTATCGACTGGTCGGACCTCTAGCCCCCCAGGCAAATAGGATAGAACTGCCCGGCCGGTGGGAAGCGGAGTCTCTCCGGCGTGGCACGGGAATCCCGGCGCTACGCGGGGAGCAGCGTCGTTCCACCGCGACTCACCCGCAGGAAGTCAGACGCCAGGCCTCCGAAGTCGCCCGCGCTCCGACTGCTTTCTGCTACGCTCCTGCGTCGTCTTCGCATCCCAGCGCATTTCCTGAGAGCAGAGGCAACGATCCCCCAATGTCCGACCCCGGCGAAATCACGCGCAGGCTGCATGCCGCGCGGCAAGGCGACCGCGCCGCGCTCGACGAGGTCTTCCGCGCGGGTCTATGACGAGGTGCGTCCATGCCGAAGCAGGTGCGCCGCGTCGGGGGAGCAGACGCTCAGCACGACCGCGGTGGTGCACGAGGCGTACCTCAAGCTCGCGGGCGGCGCGCCGGTCGAGTGGGAAGACCGCGCGTGCACTTCTTCGCGGTGGCCGCCAGCGCCGGCCTGGTGCTCCTGAACCACGCCCGCGCCCACCTCGCGCAGAAGCGCGGCGGCGCGCGGCCCCTTCCGCTGGACGAGGCGATGGTCGCCGGTCGAGTCACGCGCCGGGGATATCTGATCGCGATGGACGCGGCGCTCGATCGACTCGGCGCCGCGGTTGGACGAGCGCGCGGTGCGCGTGATCGAGCTGCGCTACTACGCGGGCCTCTCCGTGGAGGAGACGGCGGAGCTTCTGGGCGTGACCGATCGCACGATCAAGCGCGATTGGCAGGCGGCGCGCGCCTATCTCTACCGCGAGCTCCGCGGGGAAGAGGTATGAAGCGCGGCTCGATCGACGATCCGGAGCGCTGGCGTCGCGCTCGCGCCATCTTCGAAGCGGCTCTCGAGTTGGACCCGACGGCGCGTGGAGCGCATCTCGATCGCGAGTGCGGCGATGACGTATCGCTGCGGGCTGAGGTGCTTGATTTACTCGCGGCGGACGCCGCGCTTGCGGAAAGAACCGGTACGAGCGAACCAGGTTTCCTCGAGGAGACCGCCGCGTCACTGGTATCGCTGCTCGAGACGTCGCGAGCGACGGCGCAGCGCGGATCGGCGGGAGCGGGATCGACGCTGAGCCTTCCCCAACTTCCCTTCTCTTGGGGGCCGCTCACCGTCGAGGAGCAGATCGGCGAGGGGAGCTTCGGCCGCGTGTTTCGCGCACACGACCCCACGCTGAGGCGCGACGTCGCGCTCAAGCTCCGGCCGCTCGATGCCACCGGTCGCACCGTCGACGGGGAAGACCACTTGGAGGAGGCGCGTCGACTCGCACGACTGCGTCATCCAAACGTGATCGTGGTGCACGGTGCCGAGGCGCATGACGGCTGGGCCGGCATCTGGACCGACCTCGTGCCGGGCGAAGCGCTCGACGTCGCGCTCGAGCGCGGGGGGCCCTTCTCTCGCGAGTCGCTGCTTCGCGTGGGGCTGGATCTCTGCCGCGCGCTGCGCGCGGTGCACGGCGCGGGGCTGGTGCACGGCGACGTCAAGACCTCGAACGCGATGCGCGATGCCGATGGACGCGTGCTCCTCATGGACTTTGGTTCGGGACGGAGCGCGTCGGACGCGACCGACGACGACTCGCCCGCGAGCGAGCGTTTGCCGCAACAGGGAACGCCGGTGGCGATGGCGCCCGAACTCTTCGATGGGGCCACGCCGACGCCGATCTCCGATGTCTACGCGCTCGGCGTGCTGCTCTATCGGCTCGCGACCGGGCGCTATCCAATCCAGGCGCGGAGCGTTCGCGAGCAGGTGGCGCGGCTCAGGCAGGAGCGGCCGATTCCACTCGAGGAGATGCGCCCCGATCTGCCGGCGGGCTTTGCGCGGGTCGTGCATCGCGCGCTCTCGGTCGATCCGACGGCTCGACCATCGAGTGCGGCCGACTTCGAGTGGCAGCTGGCCGCGAGTCTTGGCGCGGAGGATGTGGAGTTCGCTGAATCCGATGGAGCGAGCGACTCTCTCCCGCATTACCCGACCCGCTTCATCGGACGAGCAACGGAGCTGCGCCAACTGCGCGCGCTCCTCGCCGAGCCCGGCGTCGTCACGCTGGTCGGCGCGGGCGGCTGCGGCAAAACGCGAGTCACCACCAGGGTGGCGCGCGAGTTTCAGCAGACGATGGGGGGCGTGCTCTGGGTGGACCTGGCGCCGCTCACCGCGGCCGACGATCTGCTCGTGGCGGTCGCTCGAGTGGCGGAGGTGCGCGACGAGGCGGCGCGCAGTCTCTTGGATGCCGTCGGCGATCGTTTGCGCGAGATGGGCAATCTCCTGGTCCTCGACAATGCGGAACACCTTGTCGCTGAGGTGGGGCGGTTGATCGAGACGTTGCGGTCAGTGGCACCGCGACTTCGCATCCTCGTGACCTCGCGCCGGCGCTTGGCGATCAAGGAGGAGCGAAGCTGCCAGCTCGCTCCGATGTCTGCGCCCGACGCCAACCAGGCGGAAGCGGGACGCGCGCTCCTCGAGTGGGATGCGGTACGGCTCTTCGTCGATCGCGCACGGGTCGGGGGCGAGCCGCTCCGACTCAACCCCGCCGCGACTGCCGACGTCGCGCGAATCGTGCGTCGCGTCGACGGCATTCCCTTGGCGATCGAGATGGCGGCGGCTCGGGTCGCGACACTCGGCTTGGGCACGGTCGCGACCAAGCTCGAGGAGAGCTTCCGACTCTTGCGCACGCGCGCGGCCGGAGCACAGCGGCACCACGAAACATTGGAAGCCTCGATCGCCTGGAGCGTGCAGTTCCTTTCCGGCGAGGAAGCGGCGCTCCTGCGCCGCCTCTCGGTCTTCGCCGGGGGCGCGAGCTTGGACGCGATTGAAGAGGTGTGTGCTGATCGCGAGTCGGCCGACCTCGACGACCGCTCCATCCGGCGGGATGGGGGGAGCGGTGATCGCCAGGGGAGAGATAGCCGATCTCCTCTCCGCGCTGGTCGAGCACTCGCTCGTCGCCCTCGACAACGCGGCAGCGGCGGAGCCGCGCTATCGACTGCTCGAATCGGTGCGGCAGTTCGCCGCCGCCGCCCTCGCGGCGGAGGGACGCGCCGACGAGTTCGGCGATCGTCTGGTCGCGTGGGCGAAGCAGGGCAGCTTGGTCCACGGTCGCGGCATCTATGGCGGCGAGATGTCGCTTCACATGGCCTGGTTCGATCGCGAACGCGACAACCTGCGCGTGGCGCTGGAGCGATTCCGCGTGAAGGCAGCGGTCGAGCCGGCGCTGCACAACCCGTGGATCGCGTACCTCACCCACCTGAGGCCCTACTGGTATCACCGCGGTTATCACCGGGAGGCGCTCGCGGCATTCACGGCGGCGACCAGCTCGGCGCCCGAGGACGAGGAGTACCTCGACATCGCGCTGACGATTCAAGCTCACGTGGCGGGGGTGCTGGGGGACTTGGACAATGCATACCGCATCGCGACTCGAGCCCTAGCCCTCTCGCGCACGCAGGAGGAGATCGAGCCCTCGGTCCTCACAACCCTCGCTTCGATTTGCGAGTCCCGAGGGGAGTTGGATGACGCGCGGCGCCACCTAAGGGAAGCGCTGACCCTCCCCAAGATGTCCACCATGCTGAGTGGGAAAGTGGTCGCTCTGTCCAACCTCGGAGTTCTCGAAGCCGGAGAGGGTCGCCTCGAGGAAGCGCGCGCGCTGTACGAGTCCGCCTACGAGTTGGCGGAGCAGCTGCACGACCTCCCCTCACTCGCGGGAGTGGCCGCCAACATCGCGATCACGCGGCTGGAGCAAGGAGACGCAGCCGGCGCGCGCCCCTTCGCGGAAAGCAGCCTGCGCGAGGCCAAGAAGAGCGGGAGCGGGGTTCTCCTCGTGATGGCGCGGCGCGCGGCGGTGCTGGTCGCGTTGGCTCACGAAGAGCGCGCGGAGGCTCGCGCCCTGGTGGTCGACGTGCTCGACGCCTTGGAGAACGAAACGCGAATCGAATCCTGGGACATGGCCTTCGACACCATCCTCGACTACCTGGAAGCAGTCGGGAGCCACGAGGCCGCGGTCGGGATCTTGGCCACGGCTGAGGAGCTTTACCAGAGCACCGGCCACCACAAGCAACCCGCATTTCGCGCGCGGCGCACCGACCGCACCGAGCGGCTCCGCGCCTCGATCGGGCCAGAGAGGTTCGCCACCCTCCTCGCCTCCGGGCGGTCCCTCAGTCGGCAGCAGGCGGCGGTCGCGGCCCGCGCGGCGATCTAAGAAAACTCTCCGCCCCCATGTCCCCTCCGGGGGCGATTTCGTGTTCCTCCTTCCGAAGGGCCGGCACCTCGTCGCCGGCAGACCCGCACTCGGACCCTGGAGGAACCATGCACCCGATCCCAACGTCGGCGTCCCACCGCCATCGCATCGGACTCTCCCTCGGCACGGCGATGCTCGCGGTCGTTCTGCTCGAGGCGCACACCGCGCACGCCAGCCTTGCCCTCATCCGCGAGGGGCCGGAGAGCAAGGGGACACCCGAGTCAGGTGACACCTTCGGCCGCTCGGTCGCGGTCGGCGATTTCAACGGCGACGGTCGCGAGGATCTTGCCACCGGCGCTCCCTTCGAGGATGTCAATGGCGTCAGCCACTGCGGCTGCGTGATCGTGAACTACGCAGGCAAGTTCGGGCTCAAGTACCAAGGCGCGCAGCTCCTCCTGCAGAGCGACGGCGACGCGCTGGAGACCGGTGCCGACTTCGGTTGGGCGGTGGCGGCCGGCGACTTCGACGCCGACGGCTACGACGACCTCGCGATCGGCGTGCCGACCGCCGACGCCGACGCGAGCCACCTCAACACTGGCTACGTGTTCGTGTACGCCGGCGGACCGAGCGGGCTCTCCTACTGGCACTACCTCTGGCAGCCGGGCGCGGGCGGGAGCCCCGAGAGCAACGATCGCTTTGGCGCGTCGCTCTGCGTCGGCAACTTCGACGGTTCTGCCACGCGCGAGATCTCGTGGTTGGATCGCCCGGCGAAGACGGCGACGCCGGTGCCGTCTTCTTCTTCCTGGGCGGAACGCAGGGGCTCTGAACGGCGGCAACGGGTGGCGGAAGCAGTCGACCTACGGCGGGACCAACACCGCGGGCGATCAGCCCGGCTACTCGCTCGCGTCCGGTCAGCTCTGGGGCGGCGGCTCCGAGGAGTTGGTTGTCGGCACGCTCAAGGAGGTCGACAGCTCGAGCGATGCCGGCGTCGTCTGGGTCATCCTCGGCACGAGTACCGGCCTCCTCGAGTTCGAGCGCCCAGATGATCCGCCCCGACGAGGGGATCTGCCGAACACGCCCTTCGCGACCGGCTGGTTCGGTTACTCAGTCGCGGCGGGACGCTTCTGGGGCGGCAGCTACGACGGCGTGGCGATCGGCGAGCCGGGACGCAGCTACCTCGGCCACCCCGACTCCGGCCGCGTGGTGCTCGGAAAGGGAAGCCTGCTCGGGCTGAGCTTCACGTCTCCGTACGCCATCACCCTGTTCCAGAACGACGCGGGCTGGAACATCGGCGATAACGACCTCTTCGGTCGCGCCCTCGCCGCTGGCTACTACGACACGAACGACGGCTACGAGGATCTCGCGGTCGGCTCGCCCGGCGACAACGCCAACGGCGGCGCCACCAATGCCGGAGTGGTGTCGATTCTCTTCGGTGGCGCGAACGGACCGGGCGCGCACGGTTGGGTCGGCTGGGCCGAGGATGCCTGGGCCGATCCGATCGAGATCAACGACACCTTCGCCACCTCGCTGGCAATCGGCCGCTTCGAGGACGGCGGCAAGGGAAGCCTCGCGATCGGCGCGCCCGGCGAGGACACGGGCACCGGCGCGGTCTTCATCGCCGCGCCCTGGCGGCAGCGGCAGTACCCGAACTACAAGACCGGACTCTCGGCCGACTGCGAAGGCAACTGGGTCTACGCCCTTCGTCCCTTCGACGAGGTGTGCATCGCGAGCACGACCAAGATCATGACCGTGCTGATCGCGTGTGAGCGGACGCAGCTGCCGTCGAATGATCCCAAGTTCGTGAGCATCAACGCTAGCTACACGGTGCCCGACTGGATTCGGCAGCACATCGGGGGATCGCTCTACGGCTTCCGCGACGAGCAGACGCTGACCTTGGGCGACCTTCTGCGCTGCTGCCTCTATCCCTCCGGCAACGACGCCGCCTTCGCCATCGCCGATCTCTTGACCGGCTCGAACAACAGCTGGGGGGGCGCCTACGACAACTCGGTTCAGACCTTCGTCGACGAGATGAACGACCGGGCGAGCGCGATCGGGATGAACGATACCTACTTCACCAACCCGGCCGGGCTCGACACCGGTTCACCGCACAGCACCGCCGCAGACATGGTGAAGCTCGCCGCGGTCGCGATGCAGAATTCGCGGTTTCGCGGCGTCTGCTCGAACACTTCCTACACCTTCACCTCGACCTACCTTTCGAGCAGCAACCTGCGCGTGTCCTTCGTTGACGTGCTGAACTACGGCTTCCTCCAGGGGCTCCAGAACTACGACCCGAGCTTCAACGGCTTGAAGCCGGGCTGGACGCCCTGCGCCGCGGTGACCGGCGTCTACTCAACGGACAACGGCGATCTCGGCTACGCGCTCGCTGCCACCTTCGGCACGCCGCACACCGACGGCTACCGCGAGCGTTATCGCGCGGATGCCGACGCCATCATGGACATCGCGCAGAGCCACTGCGGCTCGGCCCTCGCCGACGGCAGCGATCAACAGCGCGGCAGCGGACCGCTCACCCAAGGCGGCGCGGCAGACGGCTTCCACGTCGAGTTCGGCGCCATGTCGACCCAGACCGGGAAGTACAGCGGCGGCGCGGCGGAGGTGTGGTCCTTCCAGTCGACGCGGCAGCAGTACCTCGCACTCGACCTGACGCGGCCCGGCGGCGCCGGCACCACGCGCTGCGACCTCACGCTCTCGCGTTCGGGCGAGCTCGACCTCGCGCCAGGTGCGCAGGCCGAACTCGGCATCGGACCCTTCGAGTCGCACGGCGAGATCGTGCTGACCAACCAGGGCGACACGTCGGTGACCGTGTTGTTCAGTGCGACCCAGATCGGCCCGCCGATCCAGTTCAACATCCCGGCGGGCGGCCGCGCGGTCGTGCCGGCCTACTCCGGTCCGCGCGTGTCGTCGTGGACCTACAGCATCCAGAATCCGAGCACCAGCACATCGGTCGCGATCGGACTCTCCGAGAGCTTCTCCTTCGCGCTCACCGGTCTCGCTGGTGGAAGCACGCCGGTCTTCAGCGCGCTGCTGCTCGAGGATGATGAATTGGTCGAGCAGTCGGTACGTGCCGACGTGCAGGGGACCGATCCTCTCGCCGGTCGCACGGTCAGTGTCTCGCTGCACGACACGAACGTGCTGGTCGATGTGCCGGGATCCGAGGTGATCGGCGATGCCGGCGCAGTGGCGAAGCTCTTCCCGGCGACGCCCAATCCGTTCAGCGCGACGACTCGCCTGGCCTACGAACTGCCGAGCGCCGGCCCGGTGCGCCTCGACATCATCGATCCGAGCGGGCGTCGCGTGCGTCGCTTCGATCGCGCGGATGCTCCGGCCGGTCGCGGCTCCTTCGAGTGGGACGGGCTCGATGAGGCCGGCCGCGGGGTGGCGCCCGGAGTGTTCTTCTATCGCCTCGAGCGTGACGGGCGCGAGGAGGCGAGTGGAAGGGTGATTCGGGTGAGGTAGGCGAAGGGTCCGGTCCACACTTCGCGGATCGCAGATCGACGGCGTTGGGGGCGATCCCCGACGCCGTCGATTGCGTTTGACGCGTTGACCCTGTTCGGCGCGGCGCACGGAACTCCCCCGCACGCCTGATCGAGAAATCAGGACGCCCAACTCTGAGGGGTTCCTCGCCGAGCTGCTGAGTGAGAGAATCGTGTGCGCCCGCACGCATCCCCGGCGCGACCTCAAGGGGAGTCCGCTCATGTGCCGTGCTCGTCGTCACGTCTCCGTCGACGCGTCATTCAAGGGGACCTCGCCGTCGCCCGGTCGGCGCTCCATGCCAACTCCGAGGTGCCGGAGGAGGGCCTGCGATCCAGCATTCGTGCACGCCCGGTCGGATGGTCGGCGGCACGTCCGGTCTTCTTCCGCACCGAATGGCAAGGCGACGCGCGGCGCCTTCGGGCTGCTTGCCTTGGCGCTGGCGGGGGCTTCACCGGCCCTCGCCGGTGTGAATCACTCAGGCACCCTCTGGCTGCACCACGATCCGAGTTTCTCGTACCAACCGGGCAGTCCACCCGTGTGTGACGAGGTGCACCTCCGGTACTGCGAGAACGCTCGGCCTCGCGTCGATGGGCAGGGTACGCACCTTATTTTCCTGGTTGCTTCGTTCTACGAGTCGACGACCCCGAGTCTGCAAGGAGCAGAGTTCCGGCTCCGCGTTTTCGGCGGTAGCGAAATCGTGGATGCGGGCGCGTGTGGGGGCACTCTCCAAACGACGTCGCCCTGGCCCGCGCGAGAGGTGCGGGTCTCCATCCGCCTCGATGAGCCTTCCACGCGGCGCAACGCTCCGATGGCGTGGCTCGCCGTTCGGAGCGAAGCCGACAGTGTCGGCGAGGTCGCGGTCCTGGACCTCGAGAGCGAACGCGCCCGGTTTACCTCGGGTGATGGGCAGATGGATCTGGTGCTCGATCGTGGCGCGCTTGGGATCAATCAAGCTGGCTCTGCACCTTGTCCCGATAGTTCGAATGAACCCGGTGCTTGCTGCCTTCCCGCCGGCTGCGCGTCGGTTACGCGCGAGCGGTGCGCCGGCAGTTTCTACGGGCCCGGGACCAGTTGCAGCGAGGCACCGTGCCCTCCGACCACACTCGGAGCCTGCTGCCTGCCGACCGGCGGGTGCGAGAATCTCGAGCAGGCTGCGTGCGAAGGCAGAGGCGGCTACTACCACAGGCTCGACGCGGGGTGCGACGGCCTCAGGTGCCTCGACCTCTACGGCACCTGCTGCCTGCCGAACGGTGACTGCCTCTACATCACTCGCCTGGAGTGCGAGGACCGTTCTGGCCTCTGGCCCAACCTTTACGCCTGCGAGCCAACGCCGTGTAGCTCGAGCGGCGCATGCTGCCTGGAGAACTGGGAGTGCCGAATCCTGACTCTCGCGGAGTGTGTGGCCCAGGGCGGGTTCTACCTGGACGGCCAGGGGGGCTGCGTCCCAAACTACTGCAAGTGGCCGGCCGTCAATGCGGAGACCTGGGGCAGGATCAAGGGTCGCTACCGTTAGCCAAGTCCGCGCACGGTTCTGTTAGGCTCGCGAGTTACTCAAGCGTCCGATACATCGCCGCAAAGTGTCGCGGTTCGCGAACGGGGGCGTTCTCTCGTGCCCTGTCCATCGGAGACCCCATGCACTACCGCTTCGAAGCCTTCGACGAATCGCTCCGCCAGCTGCTCCAGGAGTGGAAGGACCTCTTCAAGTTCTTCCAAGAGCTGCTCCTTCGCACCAACGGCGACGTCGAGCAGGCGATCGACTACCTCCGCTCGTTGCAGCAACAGGGGTACATGCCCCCCGACTGGGATCTCGACGACTTCCTCCGGAAGCTGGAGGAGCAAGAGGTCATCCAACGCACGCCGATGGGGCGTTCGCTCACCTCGAAGGGGGAGCGCGGTCTCCGCGCCGCTTCGCTCGAGCAGATCTTCGAGGGGCTCAACATCGGCGGGATCGGTGGCCATCCGACGCCGCAGGACGGACAGGGCGGGCGCGAGCAGTTGCCGGAGCGCCGGCCCTACGAGTTCGGCGACGAGCTGTCCTCGATCGACTTCCAGGATTCGATCATGAATACGGTGCGCCGGACGCGCGGCGAGGAGCTCTTGCCGACCGAGGCGGACCTTTCGGTGGCGGCGACCGAGGCGCAGACCTCCTGCGCCACCGTCATCCTGATTGACGTGTCGCACAGCATGGTGCTCTACGGCGAGGACCGCATCACGCCGGCCAAGAAGGTGGCGATGGCGCTCTCCGAGCTGATCCTGACGCGCTATCAGAAGGACGCACTCGACGTGGTGCTCTTCGGCGACGAGGCGGTGCGGGTGGAAGTGAAGGACCTACCGTACGTCGGCGCGGGGCCCTTTCACACGAACACGCAGGAGGGGCTCCGCTTCGCGCGCCGCATCCTCGAGCGGCGGCACCAGGCGAACAAGCAGATCTTCCTCGTCACCGACGGCAAGCCGACGGTGATTCGCTTGGCGGACGGGCAGCTCTACCGCAACACCTTTGGACTCGATCCGGTGATCGTTGCGCGCACGCTGGATGAGGCGGTGATGTGCCGGCGGCGGAAGATCCCGATCACCACGTTTATGGTTGCGGAGGACGACTACCTGAAGCAGTTCGTCCACCAGCTGACCGAACGCAATCAGGGGCGCGCGTACTTTGCCTCGCCCGATCGCCTCGGCAGCTACCTGCTTGTCGACTTCATGCAAAATCGGAGGAGGCGGGTTCGGTAGCACGCCGCCTCCTCCCTGCTGCCAGATCGTTCTGCTGCCTCGATCCCTCTTCTGCCTCGATCCATCTCCTGGCCACCGAGTCCGTTGACGGTCACTCAGTTTCACACGGTCGGTTCGGGACTCCGGTGGTCAAATCGATCAACTGGGTGCGATGCGAGTTCCCTGGTCGGATCTAGGGCCGGGCCAACGCCCGGCCCCGCGGACTCTCCACTCGCCTTCTCGCGCGCGGTGCTGCTAAGCTCACGCGCGCCGTATCCCCCGGCTGTGGATAGGCCGGCCCGGACCGCACGATCGTCGGCGCGCGAGAGGCACCTCGAACGCCTGACCACGCGACCCAGGCTCCGTCACTCCTAAAGGCGAGATCCGGAGACGAATCCGGCAGACTTTTTTCGAGCGGCGTCAGTTTTTTGGGGGTCGCGCCCGCGACCCCGGGGGGTCAGCCATGAGCACCGTCACGCAAGGGCAGTTCGACGACCATTACTCTAGTCAGTTCGCACGCCTCCGTCAGATCGCCCACTCGATCCTGCGCGCGCGCTTCCGCGGACTTTGGATGGACACGATCGACGTATGCGCCGAGGCCTACTGTCGCCTGGCCGACCGCCGCCCGGTGCCGCCGGGACGCACTGCCTTCCGCGCCGCCTTCGCCGAAGAATCGTGGCGGCTCTTGCACGATGCGCGGCGGAAGGAGAGCGCGAAGAAGCGTGGGGCAAGAGCTCCTCACGTTCCGTTGGATGAAGCGCGCGGCATTCCCGAACCGTCGCGTATGACCGTTGGCACGCTGCTCTCGCTGCAGGGGGCGCTCAACCGACTGCGCGAACAGGGGGACCAGGAACGGCGCGCGGCCGAGGCCGTCTGGTACTGGTATCACGGCATGACCCATGCACAGATCGCGGAGATCCTGAAGTGCGATGAGCGCACCGTGCGCCGACTTCTCACCTTCGGGTTCGCCTGGCTGAAAACGAAACTGTAGACGGCGGCGATCCAGTGACCGAGCGGCCGATCTGGGACCCGTTCTGCGAGGCGCTCCTCCTCCCTCGCGGGGAACGGTCCGCGTTCCTCGATCGCGAGTGCGCGGGGCGCCCCGAGGTGCGCCGCGAGATCGATCGCATGCTCGACGCCTGCGGGGGCGATCCCTTCATTCGCATCTTCCTCGGCGACGAACTCGAAGTCTCGGAGGAGCTGCCCCGTACCCTCGGTTCGTACTCGCTGGTCGAGAAGGTCGGGCGCGGCGGCATGGGGGTGGTGTACCGCGCCAAGGAAACCAGCATCGACTTGGACATCGCGGTCAAGCGGATCGCGCCGCAGTTCGCGAACCATCCTCGGTTCGTCGAGCTGCTCCGTCGTGAGGCACGCACTCTGGCCGCACTGCGACATCCGAATGTCGCCGCGGTGCACCGACTGGAGGAGGTGGAGGGAGAACTACTCCTGGTGATGGAGTGGATCGAAGGGCAAACCCTCGCGAGCCGGATCGAAGATCGGGGCCGGCTGGACTGGCGCTTCACGATTCGAATCGCGAAGTCGATCGCCTCGGCGCTGAGCTATGCGCACAGCCACGGCATCGTGCACTGCGACCTCAAGCCGGGCAACGTGATGATCTCGGAGCACGGCGAGGTCAAGGTGCTCGACTTCGGCATCGCGCGAGCGATGCGCGGCTCGCGCGACAGCGAGCCCGACGACGTGGCCAAGGCCGCCGCGACGGAGACGCGGCTCCGAGGCTTGAGCTACTCCGCCGGCACTCCCGGTTACATCTCGCCCGAGCGGCAGCAGGGGGAGATCGATCCGCGCGCCGACATCTGGGCGCTGGGGGTCTGCATGCAGGAGTGCCTGACCGGCTGCGCCGCGTATCCCGCGACGATCGCGGAAGGGGACGACGGACGTGGCATCGGACCGCGCCGCCCACTACGCGTTCCTCGAGGCACGCCGCGCGCGTTCAAGCGCTTGATCGACGCGTGCCTCGATCCAGATCCAAGGAGGAGGCCGCAATCGATGGACGAGGTGAAGCGTCGGCTGGACCGCATCGAGCGAGGCCGCGGCGCCTGGCTTTGGCGAGCGGCGGTGATGCTGATCATCGCACTGCTCCTGGCCTGGTGGGCGCACGCGGCACTGCTCCGCTGGGAGTGGCGCAATCTCCGCGAGGTCGAGATCGAACGGGGCGCGGTGGTGGTGACGACGCCGCTTCGCACCGTTCACCTGGTGAATCCAAGCGTCACCTTCCCCGCATACAAGAAGGCGACGCTGCTGCGCCCCGAGGGATCGGTGGATCCCGTCGTGGTCGGAGGTGGGGCGGCCGATGCACGCACCGGCGTGGCCACGCTGGTCGTCTGGGATCGGTGGCGCGTGTCGCAGACGGTCAAGGGTCCAAACGGCCCGACCTTTGAGTCCGACGAGGCGCCCAATCCGGTGTTCTTCGTTCCGAACGAGTGGAATGAGCTTCGACCGTTGCCGGGCCCCGACGCCTCGCTCTACTTGGTCGCGGCGTGTTGCGCCAACTACTTCCCCTCGCGCTGCTACGTGTTCGACTTCGAGGGGGCGGTCGGCGCGCGCCGCCTGCACGAGCGCTATCGCCTCGATCACGCGGGGCACGTCGCTTCCTGTGCTTGGACCGGTCCGCTCAAGCGTGGCGAGGGGGTGATCTGGCTGGCCGGATCGGTCAACTCGGTCGTGCGCTCGATCATTGGTGGATACCAAGGGATCAGCTACTTCGTGGCCTGCATGCCCGACACGGTCCGCGGCGAAGGGACACTTCCCCCGGACGCCGCGCATGCGGGAGACATCCCCTGGCTGTATTCGGGTGTCCGCGGCTACGAGACTGCGAACGTCAACGGAGAGGTCCGTGTCGTGCCCGGCAACTCGACGCCGTTTGAGTTCGCCAACCGGAGCGCGGCGGTCGAGGGCCGCTCCAATGACACCGTGCTGCTTTCCACCACCCTGAGCTGCACTCTCACCCGCGACGGGAATCTCTGGCGCACGCACTGGTCGGTGGGCGGGCCGGTCGAGGGCGCGATCTCCCGGCAGGCGACTCGGGAAGGCCGCGATTCGTCCGTCCTGCTGCAGGAGTTCGTCGCCGACAGCATGGTGACGCTGCTGCACGTCTCGCCCCGGATCACGGCGGAGACGAACGTGCGTCGCATCGACGCGGGTTGGTAGCGGCCTTGGCTTGACCGCGCAGGGTCGCGCCCGCAAGATCTCGCGCCATGGAATCCCTCGCACGTCTCGCCTTGGGCCTCAATCGGTGGAGCGAGCGCTGGATTCCTTCTTCCTTCTCGATCGCGGTGCTGCTCACGCTGGTCACCGCGGTGCTCGCTCTCACCCTCACGCCGGTCACACCGGCCACGCTCTTGACCGCGTGGGGCGACGGGTTCTGGGAGCTGCTCTCCTTCGGCATGCAGATGAGCCTGGTGATGGTCGCGGGCTACATGGTGGCGACCTCGCCGCCGGCCGATCGTGCGCTCACCGCGCTGGCGCGCCTGCCGCGTGGGCCGCGTTCGGCGGTGGCGTGGATGGCGCTCCTCTCGATGGGGCTCGGGCTCCTCAACTGGGGCCTCTCGATCGTCACCTCGGCGGTGATGGTGCGGAGATTCGCGCGACAGCAGCCGCGCGTCGACTACCTGCTGCTGTTGACGGCGGACTACCTCGGGATGGGCTTCACCTGGCACGCGGGGCTCTCGGCTTCCGCGCCTCTCCTGGTCGCGACCCCGAAGCACTTCCTCGAGTCGACCATCGGGCTCGTCCCGCTCACGCAGACAATCTTCTCGCCGTTCAACCTGGCGCTGACCGCGGTGGTGGTGGCGCTCTTCGGGCTGCTCGTGCCGGCTCTGCACCCGAGCGCGGAACGAAGCCTCACGGTGGACTCGCGCGCGGTCCAGGCCGACGCGGAAGAAGCGATCGACGCATCGAACGCGATCGATGTCGCGTCCGACCCGACACCCGGTTTCCGCTTCGCCGATTGGATCGACCGCACGCCGCTTCTTGGCTGGCTGCTCGCGCTCTTCGGCTTTCTCTGGCTCGGTCGGTATTTCATGGCGAAGGGATGGACCGCGCTCACGCTCAACGTCGTGAACTTCCTCTTCCTCATGCTCGCATTCGCTCTGCACGGTCGACCGTCGCGGATCGTGGCGGCGGCCGAGGGTGGGGTGAAGCTGATCAGCGGCGTGGTGCTCCAGTTTCCGCTCTACGCCGGCATGTACGGCATCATCAAGGGGAGTGGCCTCGCCGAGGTGATCGGAGCTGCCTTCGTCGCGGTGGCCGACGCCCACAGCTATCCGCTCTTCATCTACTGGTACTCAGGCATCGTGAACTACTTCGTCCCGAGCGGCGGCTCGAAGTGGGCGATCGAGGCGCCCTACGTTTTGGCGGCGGGAAAGACGCTGGGCGTCGCCACGCCGAAGATCGTGATGAGCTACGCCTGGGGCGACATGATGACCGATCTGATCCAACCCTTCTGGGCGCTGCCGCTGCTTCGCGCCGCGCGGCTCGACTTTCGGCACATCCTGGGTTACGCGATGCTGCTTTGCCTGATCTACACGATCGTGGTGTCGCTCGCCTTTGGGCTCTTCGCGCGCTAGCGATCCTGCCTTGCGCTTCGCGGCGCGCGCCGCGAGAATCGCGCGATGAAGTTCACGCCCTGGCGTCTGCTTTGCATCCTGCTGGCCGTCCTCTCGCTCGCTTCGATCGCGCGTGCCGGTGAATCGCGGCCGCTGCTCGGGCCGCGCATCGTGTACGTGGCGCGGCATGTGGAGAAGGCGGCCGAGCCGAAGGAAGACCCCGGCCTCACCGAAGCGGGTCGCGCCCGAGCCGCGGCGCTCGCGCGCATGCTCGCGAGCAGCGGCCTCGAGACGATCTTCGTCACCAACACCCTCCGCTCGCGCGAGTCGGCCGCGCCGCTAGCGGACACGTTGGGCTTGGTCCCAAGCGTGTACGGCGCCGACGATCCATACGGCGGGGCAACTCAGGTCAAGGCCAGTCGGGCGCGCGTCGCGCTGATCCTGGGGCACAGCGACACGGTCGCCGCGATCATCGAAGGACTCGGCGTGCAGCCGATGCCGGATCTCGGCGGTATTGCCTTCGATGACCTCTTCGTGGTCGCCATCACGGCCGACGGCAAGGCCAGCGTCTCTCGACTCAAGTACGGAGCACCGGTGGAACCATGAGTGAGCAGCTTCCGTCCCTTCGCTTAGGGCTAGACGCCTTTCCTTCACCCCTGGCCGAGCAGCCAGGCCTCCTCCTGCGCGATCCCTATCGCTTCACCGAGGCGGTGATCGTGGTGCCGCCGCTCCTGGCCTACGGCCTCTCGTTCTACGACGGCGAGCACACGGTCGAGGACCTGCGCGGGCATCTCGCCGAGGCGATTGGGCAAGCCATCCCCGACGACCTCATCGCGCAGATGACGTCGGCGTTGAGCAGCGGCGGCTTCCTCGAGGATGAGGCCTTCGAGGTGATGCGGCGCGCGAAGGTCGAAGCCTGGGAAGCGAACCCGGATCGCGTCGCCATGCACGCGGGGAGCGGTTACTCGGACCAGCCCGCGACGCTGGCGGCCCGCATCGACGAGATGCTGAGCGAGGGCAAGCCCGAAAGCCGCGTGAAGGCGGCGCGCTCCAAGCTGATCCTCCCGGACTTCGACGACCCGATGCTGATCGATCCCGGCGCGTCGATCGATGCACCGATCCCGGAGCACTTCCTCGGCATCGCCGCGCCGCACGTCAGTCCCGAGGGCGGGGTCAAGAGCTACGGAGCCGCCTACGCGCGGCTCCGCGCCGCGATCAACGCCGATCCGAAGGCGAGCGAGCGGGTCTACGTGCTACTCGGCACCTCGCACTACGGCGAGCCGGATCGCTTCGGCCTGACGCGGAAGTCGTACCTCACGCCGATGGGCCCGATGCCGACCGACGCCGCTCTGGTCGACTTCCTCGCGCGCGGGGGCGGCGACGCGGTCGTGATGGAGGACTACTGCCACGCGATCGAGCACTCGATCGAGTTTCAGGCGGTGTTCCTTCGCCACGTGCTTGGGAGCGAGGCGCGCATACTTCCGATCCTTTGTGGGTCATTCGGACGATCGTTGGTGGCGCGGCGCCCGCCGGAGGAGGAAGAGTCGGTGCGCCGCTTTCTCGGCGCGCTCGGCGACCTCGCCGCCCGCGAAGGCGATCGCCTGCGCTGGATCCTCGGCGTCGACCTCGCGCACATCGGCGCGCGCTACGGCGACGGCTACGCGGTCGAAGCGCACGAAGGCCCGATGGAGTGGATCGAGGAACGCGACCGCGAGCGCTTGTCGCGCATCGCCGAAGGAGACGCGCGCGGCTTCTTCGAACTCGCGATGCCGGAGGGAGACGACCTGCGCTGGTGCGGCCTATCGCCGCTCTACACCTTCCTGACCGTGCGACCCGAGGCGCGCGGCAGTCTCCTGCGCTACGACCAGTGGAACATCGACGCGCAGTCGGTCGTTAGCTTCTGCGCGATGGAGCTCGCCGCGGCACGCTGAGGGGCGGGTTCGATCTTGTTCGCCTCGAGCCACAGATCCGCGGGCTTGACGGCGTTCGCGGGGGGGGGATCCTCTTCGCGATCGATCCGCGGCTCCCACCGCGTGACGGTACGAAGGATCGTTGACGCCTGGGGGTGAATATGACTTCTCCTGGCTCGTTCCTCCTGATCGCGTCTGCATGCCTCATCGTCGGTCGCGCGTCGGCTCAAGTCGCTGAGCTCCCAACAGCGACCAGCGTTATCGTGCCCACCGTCGCGGAGTCCTGTCCGGACGCAAATCTGCTCGTTCATCATGACGGTTCTTTCGAGAATGGCTTTGCCTGGGAGTGGCTCGGAGTTGGTCCGCCCTACACCGGAGCGTTCGCGGAGTCGTACGTGCTCGGGCCGGGGATGGTGGAGTGCGTGTCGCTGTGGTACTCGCAGATCGGCCTCTACGTCGGGCAGTCGACCGACGTCTTCGTGTGGGAAGGCGGAGTGACCACGGAGCCAGCCGCGGTGCTCGCCGTCGTGACCGGAGTCGTATTCGACACCATTCCCGTGTGGCCCGAAGTCGGTCGGTTCGACGTTTCGATCTCGGCCACGATCGCGGAGGAGGCGACGGTGGGTTCGTGGGGGAACTGGCCCGAGGCAGGCAACGGCTACTTCTGGCTGGCCGACTCCGACGGGCCAGAGGGACACCCGTGGACCTACATCGCGTTCGGACAAGGCTACCCGGGCGGCTGGCAGAACCCAGAGGTCGTCTTCGGCGATCGAATCAACTCGCTCGGGATCGGCGTGCACTTCACTCCGGACGAGCCTGTGCCTGCGCATGTCAGCAGCTGGGGCGATGTGAAACGACTGTTTCGCTGACGAACCGCGCTATCCGCGCAGATAGTCGAAACTCGAGGTCACCAGGCCCACGCCCACCGCCACGCCCACCGCGCCGCGCCATAGGAGCGGCGCGCCGAACCACGCGAGCGAGGCCGAGCAGCATGAAGACTGCGATGAGCACCCAGCTTCGCACCGATAAACCTGGATCGGCCGGAGGCGCGCGGTCGACGCAGCGAGCCGCGCGCGATTTCCGCCGATGTCTTGGCGAGGACAAAGCGTCCCTTCGCCCACCCGATGAGCAGCGCGGCGGCGATCACCCCCACAGCAGCTCACGCGAACTGCCCGCCGCCGCGTCACGGAATCGGAGCGCCCCGCGCACCACCATCACCATCCCCCCGAGCAGCCAGAGCGCGAAGGCGAGGAGGCGCAGACGATGCCCCGCGACCCTCACCGGCAAGAGGAGGAGCGCGAGAAAGACAAACGGCGTGATCGGGAGGTTCGTTCCGTTCATCGAATCACACCGGTTGCGTCGCGCTCATCGCTCGACGTGCCGGTCCTTGTACTTCGCGTAGAAGCGGGTGTGGCGAGAGGTGAGGTCGACGTCGCGTCCCTCGATGAACTCGCGCACCACGTGGCTTCGAATGTCGAGCGGGTCGCCGTCCCAGAGGCAGACGGTCGCCTCCTTGCCCACCTCGATCGAGCCGAGGCGGTCGCCCACGCCCAGGATCTGCGCGGGGTAGAGGGTGATCGCCTTCAGTGCCTCGTCGTGGGCCAGGCCATAGCTCCAGGCCATGGCGGCGTGGTACGGAAGATTGCGTTCGTTCGATGCGTCGCCGCCGGTCGAGATGCAGTAGGTGATGCCGGCCGCTGCGAGCCGTGCGGCGAGCGAGTAGGCCTGGTCGTACGGCTCGTAGTCGCGCTGCGGCTGCGCGAGCAGACCCTGCGTGATCACCGGCACCTTCTGCTCGATCAGCCGCGCCGCCAACTCCGGCGCGTCGTAGCCGCCCGCGATGATGATGCGCACGTCCTGCTTGCGCGCCCAATCGAGCGCCGCTTCGATCTGCCGCAGGTCGCTCGCATGGACGATGACCGGCGTCTTGCCTTCGAGCACCGAGCCCATCGCTTCCCAGCGCGGATCGAAGTCGGCCCGCTCCGCGCCGACCTTGCCGGCGGCCCCGCGCGCGGTCCAGTAGCGCGTGCGTCGTCGAAGAGCTGGTCCAGCTCGCGAAGGGTCTTCGCTTGGTTGGCCAGTTGCTCCTCGGCCGACGGCTTGGCGTCGGGCGCGTGGTTGATCGCCATCCCGGGCCACTGCAGGTGAAGCGCGGCGGGGCTCAGCACCGACATGTCCTCGAAGGTCCAGCCGTCGAGGTGGAAGAGCGTCGAGAGTCCGGAGAGGCGCCCGCCGCGCGGCACCGCCAGCGCGGTGGTCACGCCGTTCGCGCGGGAGACCGGGATCAGCTCCGACTCCGGGTTGATCGCGATCATCGTCCGCGCATTCGGATTGAGCGCGCCGACCTCCTCGTAGTCATTCGACTGGCGAACCGAACCGACCTCGGTGAGTCCGAGCGTGGTCCATGCGGAGACGAAGCCGGGGTAGACCGAGAGCCCCTTGGCGTCGATCACCTCGGCGTCGAGCGGCGGCTCGAGCAGCCCGCCGATCGACTCAATCTTTCCGTCGCGCATCAGCAGGGTTCCGTCCGGGATCGGTGCGCTGCTGATCGGGTAGATGGCGCCGCCGACGATTGCGATCACCTTCCCCTTGGATTGCATGGCCGCGGGAACCGGCGTCTGCGCGCGCGGCGCGCCGACCGTGAGGGCAACCGCCGCCAGCGCGAGGGCGAGTGCGGCGGCGTAGAGAGTGGTGCGTGGCACGGCGCGCTTCATTCGCTCACCTCCTCTTCGTTCGGCATGCAGTGAGCGAGGCCGTCGTTGATCTCGTAGGACATCTTGTGGGGAGGACCTTGATGAGGTCCGCCGCCATCGTCTCCCTCCGCGAAGCGCCGCGCCTTGGCCAGGAGCGACGCGCGCTCCGCCGCGAGCTTCGGGCGGCTCTCGAGGTCCACCTTTCGGTCGAAGTACTTCTGCCCGTCGATCCACGTCTGCACGCAGATCGATCCGGTCGAGAGGGGCGACCCGCTCCAGAGGGCGACATCGGCGTCCTTGCCGACTTCGAGCGACCCGGCGCGACGCTCGAGGCCGAGCTGCTTCGCCGGATTGAGCGTGACGAACTCGAGCGCGTCCATCTCCGGCACCGCGCCGTACTTCACCGCCTTGGCCGCCTCGAGGTTCAGCCGACGCGCCAGCTCGGAGCTGTCGGAGTTGAAGCTCACCGTCACGCCGTGCGCGCGGAGGATCGCGCCGGCGAAGGGAATCGCGTCGTACACCTCGGGCTTGTAGGTCCACCAATCGCTGAAGGCCGAGGCGGCGGCGCCGTGCTTCGCCATCTCATCCGCCACCTTGTATCCCTCGAGGATGTGCTGGAAGCAGGCGATGCGGAAGCCGAGTCGCTCGGCCAGGCGCATCAGCATCAAGATCTCGTCCTGGCGATAGGAGTGGCAGTGCACGTCGCGCTGGCCATTCAAGATTTCAACCAGGCAGTCCAGCTCGAGGTCGCGGCGCGGCGGAATGGTGTGCGCCTTGGCCGCGGTCGACAGCGCGTTGTACTCCTTCCAGCGTGACTCGTAGTCGCGCGCCAGGGTGAAGCGCTCGAGATCGAACTGCTCGACCCCCATGCGCGACTTCGGATACCGCTTCACGAACTTCTCGCCCCAGCTCTTCTGTGTGACGTTCTCGCCGAGGGCGAACTTGATCCCGGGCCGCGCTTCCTTCCACTTCAGATCTTCGGGGTCCGCGCCCCAGCGGAGCTTCAAAACCTGGCTCTGGCCACCGATGCAGTTGGCCGAGCCGTGCAGCATGTTGACCGCGATCACCCCGCCTGCCAGCTGCTCATAGATCGTCTTCGACTCGCTGTTCACGATGTCGCCCAATCGCACCATGGCGGAGGAGGAGAGGGTGCCCTCGTTGATATCGCCGACGCCCGCGGTGTGCGAGTGGCAGTCGATCACTCCCGGCGAGAGGTCGAGTCCGGATGCATCCACCACCATCGCGCCGCTCGGTGCCGCGAGTCCGGCGCCGATCGCCGCGATCTTGCCGTCCTGCACCAAGAGATCGGAGTTCTTGAGCAGTCCGGCCGTCGCGCAGGTCCAGAGGTTCGCGTGCTGGAAGAGCACCGACTTCGGCGTGGCGAGCGGGCCCGGCACCACCGACGCGGCCGTCTCGGGCTCCGGCAGCGTCTCCTGCTTGTCGCTCGGCGGCGGTCCCACGCGTCGTTCCGCCCGCACCGCGTGCAGCGTGCCTCGATCGTCGGTCATCGTCCCTTGCTTCTCGTCCGCCAGCGCCGCACGCAGCGACAGGATCTCCGGCTTGAGCGGCGGGCGGCCCGGCCAGCGGATCCAGAGCGAATCGTTCGACGCCTTGACCGAGTCGGCCTTGAATCCGCCCGCCAGCGATGCTGCGCCGGGCGAGAAGGTTGCCGTGAGCGAGTCGGCCTCGCCGCGAATCCCGAGCCCCGCGCCGTGCCCCGAGCCGTCAAGGTGCTCGAGGCGCCAGAGTCCGCGCACGTCCTCCGCGTCCTTGGGCGACGCCGGCATCGCGATCGGATCGCCGTCGACGAAGAGCCGCCGCACGTGCGTCCCGCGCGCGAAGAGGTCGCCGTCGGTGATGGTGAGGTTCGCGATCTTGCCCACCTCGATCGTGCCCAGGCGATCGGAGACGCCGAGGATGCGGGCCGGCTCGGTGGTGAGGGCGCGAAGAGCAGCCTCCTTCGAAAGCCCGCGCGAGAGGGCCACCCGCAGTTTGGACCAGAAGAGCGAGGGATCATTCAAGAGATCGGCCGTGATCGCAAACGCCACGCCCGCCTTCTCCAGCTTCGCCGGGTTGGACGGCGCGCGATCCCAAGCGCGCAGCGCCTGCATCGAGACGTCGCGATCGTCCTCCGGCGCGCCCAACGCCGGCGGATCGGGAAAGGCGATCGGCAGAATGAGCGGCGCGCTCGCCTCCTGCACCAGGTTGATGCGCTTGTACTCGTCGCCGCTGCCGCGCAGCACCGGCTTGAGTCCGAACTCGCGCGCGATCCGGCTCGAGCGATCGACCGAAAGAACGTCGGTCGTTTCGAAGAGCACCGCCTCGCTCCCCGCGACCACCGACGCCAGCGCGTCGAGCGACGCATCCTCGCTCGGGCGCTCCTGTCCGCGCGGCGCGGCTGAGTAGATCCGCTTCGCCTCCCGGTGCTGCTGCGCGTCGAGGAATGTCTGCCGCATGAGCGAGACCACGCCCATGAGGGAGCGCGGGTAGCCGTCGGCGCCCCGGCCCGTGTCGTAACCCAGGCATTGCATCGACGAGCTGCCGATCGCGAGGCGATCGACGCGCCCCGCGCGCATCGAGAGGAGCGCGCCCTCGCCGCGGAAGATGCCGGAGTCGGGCACGACGTATCCGGCGGTGAACCCCAGCGACTGATACGGCGCCCATGCCTCGCCGCCCAGGTTCAGCTGCCGAGTTAAGTCGAACTCCGGGTGCACGCGCGCGATCGGCTGCACCGCGCCCGGTCGCGCCGCTTCGATCGACTCTACCTCGTCGAAGGAGGGCGGCGCTTCACGACCCTGGAGCTTCGATCTGCGCACGTAGGCGTCGATCAGCCCCGGATAGACGACGAGGCTCTCCGCATCCCACACCCGCGCATCCGGCGGGATGGCGACGTCGACGCCGACCGCCTCGATCACGCCGTCACGCAGCACGATGGTCGCGCGCGGGAGCACCTGTCCGGGCGCGACCACCACCTTCGCGTTGGTGAGCGCGTGCACACGCGGGGTCGCGGCGTGCGCGAGCGGAGCCAGCATCGACGCGGACGTCGCGAGAGCGAAGCAGAGGGCGAGGCCGGCGACGCGGCCGACCATGCGCGGAAGAGATGGCATCTGGATCTCCATCGATCGTGATCATCCTGGGGTCGGGCGGAGCAGCGGCGAGGATAGTCCCGGGCGGCGGGGGGTGGCAATCGGGGTTAGCGGGGGTGCACCAGGGCTGTTACCGTAGTCAGGTCGTGCTTCGGCCGGGGAGGACGGGATGACCCAAAGCAGCGTCGTGACCATCGTTCGAGCGCTGAACGAGGCGGGGGTGCGCTACCTCATCGCCGGCGGGCTCGCGGCGGTGGCGCACGGGGTGGTGCGCTTCACCGCCGACGTGGATCTAGTCCTCGCCCTGGACGACGACAATCTCTCTCGCGCGATCGCGAGCCTCGCCTCTCTCGGATTCGCGCCGCGCGTCCCGGTTCCCTTCGAGGCGCTGCTCGATCGCGCGCAGCGAGAGCGCTGGATCGCTGCGAAGGGGATGACCGTGTTCTCGGTCAGCAGTCCACGACATCCGCTCACCGAAGTCGACCTCTTCGTTCGGATGCCATTCGAGTTCGAGGTTGCCTATGCGAATGCACTTCGCCTCGAACTGCCGACCGGCGTCATCGCCACCTTCGTGGGTCGAGACGATCTGATTCGGATGAAGCGTGCGGCAGGCCGTCCGCGGGATCTGGAAGACGTGCGTGCGCTCGAGTCGCTGGGCGATCCAGACCCGCCGGAGCTCGGAGGTGAGGGATGAGTGATCGTCAATCACGGCGCGACGACGGGACACACGAAGCGGATCAGTCGGTCGAGGGTCTAGTCCGAGAACCTCAGCAATCCTGGGATGCGGGATGGTCCGAGCACGAACTCGCGCAGCGGCTCCGCCTGGCCTCTCTGCCCTTTGCGCTCAAGCTCGCGTGGCTGGAGGAGACCCACCGGCTGGTACTGGCGATGCAGCAGGCGCGTGAGCGCGAGCAGTCGAAGTCCTAGGTGGGGCACTCGGCGAGGCTCTAGGCGCTGCCGATTGCGGCTTCCGCTGCGTTGAGTGGATCAGGTTCTCGCCTTGGGCTACGAAGCGTCGGACGCGATGCAACTACTCGGCCTTCGGAGACATCCCGAGGGCCACCGCCATGGGCAGGAGAATGTCCGCGTCGGGCTCCCGCCCCAAAGCCTCGCACGTCTCGAGGTACTGCCGCAGCATCATCGCCCCCCAGCGGCCGTGAGCTTCTCGATAGCGTTCGACGAACGGTGTGATGACGATCACGGCCTCGCGCACGGCGCTGAGCGCCTCGTCGTTCCGCTCTAGTTCGCGAAGCCTCAGCCCCATGCTCGCCAAACTGCCCGCGAGGCGGACTCCGAAGGCGTCGGGCCGCTGCGTTGCGAGCCGGCGGTAGAGTTCGGTCGCTTCCTTGGTGGCTTCGAGTGCGTCCTCGCGTCGGCCGAGTTCGCTGAGCCTGTTGCCGAGGTTGTTCAGGCTCATGGCCAGTTCGGGCAGGAAGGCGTCGGGCCGCTGCGTTGCGAGCCGGCGGTCGAGTTCGGTCGCTTCCTTGGTGGCTTCGAGTGCGTCCTCGCGTCGGCCGAGTTCGCTGAGCACGTTGCCGAGGTTGTTCAGGCTGGTTGCGAGATAGGGCAGGAAGGCGTCGGGCCGCTGTGTCGCGAGCCGGCGGTAGAGTTCGGTCGCTTCCTTGGTGGCTTCGAGTGCGTCCTCGCGTCGGCCCACCGCGCCTAGTCGGATGCCGTGGTCCACTAGTGCGACTGCCCGAAGCGCCGCGGAGGTCGACAGCGCCCCGCGGGAACTTCCCAGAAGCTCGGCGGTGATCCAGAGTCCGACCTCTCTCAACCCCACCGTGTCCTGTGGCACCCTTCCCCAAAATGCGATCGCAAGTTCGAGCGTGCCGGCCTCGCCGAGCCGTCGCGCGAGCACGAGCCCAAGCGGTGACTCGGCAGTTCGCTTCCCGACCGCGAGCGCCGCGTCCAACGCAACCGGGGCGCGCTCGATGAAGTGCTCAGACAGCACGGCCTCGATCCACTGCTCGAGAGGGAGCTCTTCCGGCGACAGCCGCGCGAGAATCGTCAGCGTCGAGTTGACGGCGCCGACGTCCGCGCCATCGAAGAGCGACTTCAAGAACCGCGGTGCGTCATCGCCAAGCCGACGCACTTCTTGGGTGACCGCGTACTCCGCGAGGAGATCGGGCGTGAGGCTTGCGAGATAGGGCGCCCCGTCCGCGACGCCTCCGTACAGCTCGTGGAGTGCCCTGATTACTGAGTTGGCGCTGTATGGCTGAGTTTCTTCGGAGGGGATCGCGCGGGTGATCAGGTCGCGCGCCGCCGCTCTTGTGCCGACGCCGCCAACGAGGGTGATGGCGAGCACCGCCAACGGGACCACGCGTTTGAGTTCTTCCTGCTGCGCGTCCTGTGTGGAATGGACCACCGCGAGGGCCTGGAACCACATCTTGCGTTCGCGGCCGTACGTCCACTCGAGGAGTTCGCTGGCACTGGTCAGCACCTTGCCTTCGACTGCGGCAAGCGCAGCCATGTGAAGGTAGAGCGGTCGGCGGAAGTGCTCGTCTGCAAACTCGCGCGTGGTCCTTGCCGGCGGGGTGAGCCCGCTGAACCGTGCAAAGGCGTCGCTGGCAGATTCGAACAGCCGTCGGCGGTCCTCCTCCGACCTGCCGAGTGTGCGAATCTCGCTCGGCTTCGGGCTGTCGGCGAGGAGGTCATGGATCGAGCGATTGCTCTCACCTGGTTCGTTCAAGCTACGCCACCAGTCGGAGACCTCACGTGAGAGAAGGACCAGGCGCACGATTGGCGTGGTTTGCTTGCGGTCCCGCTGGTCGGCCAGCGAAGAGAGAATCGCGCGCACCAGCTCACTCGAGGACTCCGCATAGTCGATGACCAGGAACCTTCGGTGTCGGCCTGCGGTGAGGGCCGCGGCATCCTCCGGGCGCGTCTCTCGCGGCACGAACCCCGCGACCCAGCCTTCGAGTCGGATCCGTCGGCACCACTCGATGAAGAGCCGGGTCTTGCCCGCGCCTCCCTCGCCGGTCATCAGCCATACGCTCTGCGGGCCGTTGGCCGTCGACCAATCATCAGTCTTCTCGCACCATTGCCGCAGCAAGGCGCACTCCTCTTCACGCCCGCGATCATCGAAGGGGACAATCTCGTACGCTGCGGTGAGGATTTGTCCGGGGTCAACTCCCGCGCCGGAAGGACGCCGGTGCCGTCACGGAGGAGCTTCTCGAGCCGTGGCAGCTCGTCGATGCTCGCAGTCAGGAATCTCGCCGCATCGCTGCTGAGCCACTGCGCGATTTCGAGGCCCATGCGCTCGAGCAGCGTGCTGAGGTCCGCGCGCGAGCGAGTCCGCAGCACCGGCTCCGCATTCGCACTCGCACGAAGAAGGTGGGCGAGCATCGCCTGCACGATCTGAATCGGCGGAAGGGATGTGCGGCCGCTGGCCCGCAGCAGGCGCTCCGCATCCTCCAACGTCTGGTCCAAGTCCGGTTGGGCGAGCCGCAGCTGCACCGATTCCACGAAGCGACTCCACCGTGCCCGCTCCTCGTTCGCCCACCGGATCCCCGCGGCGAGTGCTTCACGCTCTCCCGCTCGACTCGGAGTCGCCCCGACGAGAAGGTCGCGCACGCCGCCCGCGAGTTTGTCGGCGGCCTCTCCGGTGGGCGCCGACTCCCATCCCGCCAGCGCCGGGAGCGGGCCGCGCGTCCCCCAGTGCACAGTCGCCGCTGTGACGAGGACGAACTTCTGCCGCTGCTCCCGCCGGTCGGGGTGAGTGAACGCGAGGAAGAAGTTCGTGATGGTCTCGCGAAACGCCGCGGTCGTGATATCGACCGAGCTCGACTTGACTTGGGTCGCCACCCGCTCGACGCCGGCCTCGCCGAGGAGGATGCGATCGAAGTCCTCGTCGCCCTCGACAAGCAGGAGCTCGTCGTCCTCGAGCGCGATCCAGGCCTTTACTGCGAGCGCGGTCTGATAGAGGTAGCCGTAGATTGAGCGATGCGCGACTCGTTCGGGGTTGAGGGGCTGAATGGCTGCCAACGAATCGCTCACGGCGTGAAACTCGTTCGCGGTGTCGTGCGCATTCCTCTGCTCATAGCGACCTCACTCGGCCATCGCGGCGCGCCGTGCGGGGTGAGCGGCCGCGCGGTGCAGTGGAGAGTGACGGAAGGATGTCACAGTGACAGGGTTGGTCGCAAGCCGGGCTCGAGGTAGGGCGTCCCCGGCATGACTTTCGCTAGGATCAAACTGCGGGGAGGATCTAGAGTCGTCGTGCCGCAAGTTGACCTGGGAGGCCGCTCCGATGGGACGCAAGGGTTCGCACGAGTTTGGCGGTGATTGGACCGAGCAGAAGCTCGACATCCTGGCACGGTATTTGGATGCGTACGTCTTTGCACTGAAGAACAAGTCCTACTCGACCTGGTACATCGACGCGTTTGCCGGGACGGGCTACAGGACTCCGCGCCAGTCAACGGGTCAAGAAGAGGGTCTGTTCGCAGACTTGCTCGATCCGGCCAGTGAACGACTTCTGCACGGCTCCGCGGTTCGAGCGCTCGAGACCGACCCACCCTTCGCCGAGTACCTCTTCATCGAACGGGATCCGAGGCGCGTGAAGGAGCTCGAGGGGCTGCGGCAGCAGTACCCGGCTCGCGCGGGCGCGATCTCGGTCGTACAGGGTGAAGCCAACGACTGCATCAAGAGGCTCTGCAAGGAGAGTTGGTCAGATCGTCGCGCGGTTCTGTTCTTGGATCCGTACGGCATGCAGGTAGAGTGGGACACCATCGTGGCCGTGGCGGAGACGAGGGCTATCGACCTGTGGGTGCTGTTTCCGCTCGGCGTTGCGGCCAATCGGCTGTTACCAAGCTCGGGGATCGTCCCGGATGGATGGCGGTCGGCGCTCAACCGACTTCTGGGGTCCGAAGAGTGGTTTGATCGTGCCTATGCTCAGGAGACCACCGAGGATCTGTTTGGTCATGTGGAGACCCGTCTGGTGAAGCAGCCGGCAGACGTCATTGGGGAATTCTTCGTGGAGCGACTTCGAAGTGCATTCGCAGGCGTCGCCACGAAGCCCCGCGTCCTGACCAATTCGAAGAACTCGCCCCTTTACCTGCTATGTTTCGCGGTCGGCAATCCGTGGGCAGTGAAGCCTGCACTACGAATCGCCAATCACATCCTGAGGAAGTTCTAGTCGTGGCCCTTGCATCTGGGATCGAGTGGACTGAGGCGACGTGGAATCCAGTCACCGGCTGTTCCAAGATCAGCGCCGGCTGCAAACACTGCTACGCCGAGAGAATGGCCGAGCGCTTGCGAGCGATGGGCCAGCAGAACTACGTGAACGGGTTCGAGGTAACTCTCCAGCCGCACATGCTCGAGTTGCCGCTCAGGTGGCGGCAGCCGCGCATCATCTTCGTCAATTCGATGAGTGATCTCTTTCATGAAGCGGTCCCGCGTGAGTATGTCGATCGAGTGTTCGAGGTAATGCGACGCGCGGAGTGGCACCAGTTTCAGGTGCTCACCAAGCGTGCCGATCGGCTCGCGCAAATGGACCGCGATCTCGACTGGCCACCCAATGTCTGGATGGGTGTGAGCGTCGAGAATCAAGCGGCTCGCGGTCGTATCGATGCGCTTCGTCAGACCCATGCGAAAGTGCGCTTCCTCTCTCTTGAGCCGCTGCTTGGCCCTCTTCCTGACCTCGATCTGTCGGGAATTCACTGGGTGATCGTCGGGGGCGAATCAGGACCGGGTGCGCGCGAGATCGACGAGAGGTGGGTGATCGACCTGCGAGACCAATGCGTCGGTGCCCGCGTGCCCTTCTTCTTCAAGCAGTGGGGTGGAGTTCGGAAGAAGCGTACGGGCCGACTACTCGAAGGCCGAACTTGGAGTCAGCTTCCGAGCACCCAGCAGAGGTCCGAGAGGATTGGCGAGAGCCCGGTGCGTCACTCGGCCACTCCCCGAAGCGCAGTCGTACGCCCACCCGGCATGTGAATCAGCTCGCGAAAATCCCGAGGCGGCATCGCCGGGCATGGCGCTCGAGGGTCAATCGCAGGGCGCGGGAGCCTCGCGGGGTGTTCCCCCGTCAAGGCTCCCGGTGGTCGCTCGGCCCTAGGCCGCGAGCCGAGCTTTCTCCAATCTACCGCGCGAAGAGAATCGCCTTCTCCACCTGTTCGCCCGAGGTCGTGCGCAACCTCGCGAAGTAGGCACCCAAGGGCAGGCGCCTGCTCGCAGCGCTCCCCGTCCAGTTGAAAGTGTGCTCACCCGCGGTTAGTGACCCGGAGTAGATCGTCGCCACGCGACGGCCCGTCGCATCGACTAGCGCCAGGTCCACCGGGCCGCTGCGTTCGAGCGAGAACGCGAGCCTGATTCCACCGCTCGAGGGATGAAGAACGGTCAGGTCGGGACCCAGCGTCAGCGGCGCGTCCTTTCGATAGCCGATGTCCAAGGTCCCGAGCGGGATCTTGTTCCTCGCCACCAGCTCCCCATTGTTGATCCGCCGCGCGATGTTGCGAGCCTCCTGGTGGTCGCCGTTCGGATCGTCGATTGTCTGATCACAGAAGGTGATCGCCTGCGAAAGCGTCGCGCCGTCCTGGCTGACGATCTGGGTGAGAGAGACCTTTCCGGCCGCGACGTTCAACAGCAGCGACAAGAGCTGCTTCCTCGCCCGCGCGCGCCAGGTGTCCGACCCACGAAGGTTGAGCACCTCCTTCGCTTCTTGCAGCTTGTCGGCGCAGAGGCCCGAGGCGGGCGGCTGGTACACCTCGACCGGGTTGATCAGGTTCGAGTTGAAGTGCACCGCGATCTGATCGAGATATCCGCAGAGCGTGTCGCGATCGATCTCTCCATTCTGGTGGCCGGGGCGCTTGAGCGCCCGCGCGATCTCATGCTTCCAGAAGGGCGGAGCCTCGGGGCTGCCGGTCGGCGCGATGCACTGCAGGTGGAAGGTGACCGCGCTGTTCTGATCCGCGTGTACCTCGGGGTGCTGCTCGTCTTCGACCGCCGCGGTCCCGAGCGGTCGAACCTGGGACACGGTGTAGGTGCCGGGCTCCAGGCCTGTGAAGGCAAAGTATCCGGCGAGATCGGTCGGGGTGGTCTCGATCAGCTCGCCGGTTCCGTAGGCGTAGACGCTCACCGCCACACCGTACACGCCGGTGTCGGGTGAAGGGCAATCGGCGAGCACATAGCCATCGATGGAACCCGGGCCCGGCGGGAGGCAGTGAACTTCGTAGTCGAAGCCGGAAGCCTCGGCGCCCTGCAGCGAGGCGAAGAGCACGGGATTCGCGATTTCGTAGCCGGGAGGAACGAGTAGGTGCAGCTCGTAGTCTCCGGGCGGCAGTCCGTCGACCGCGTAGACGCCGTCTTCTCCGCTCGTACCGCTTCCCATCAAGTTGTTCGTGCCTTGCACGTAGGCCTCGACTGCGACGCCCGGCAATGCCGTGCTGGACTCGGGGCAGTCCTTCCAGACAAATCCGGACAAGATCCCGGTGTCGCAGACATCGCCGATGCCGTCGCCATCCTGGTCCGATTGATCGGCGTTGGAGGTGGTCAAGCAGTTGTCGCACGCGTCGGGAATACCGTCACCATCGACGTCGGTCGCGTCGGCATTCGCGACGTAGGGGCACGCATCGCAGACGTTGCCGACACCGTCGCTGTCGGAATCGGCTTGATCCGGATTGTAGTTGTCGGGGCAGTTGTCGCAGAGGTCGCCGACACCATCGCCGTCGCGATCGGCCTGATCCACGTTGCTGATCGTCGGGCAAATGTCACAGACGTCGCCGAGCCCATCGCCGTCCTGATCCAGCTGGTCGGCATTCGTGAGCAACGGACAGTTGTCGACGGCGTCGTCGACCAGATCCCCATCCGCGTCATGGACGGCGTTCGGACATCCGGTGAGGAGGGTCACATCGTCGATCCAGAGTTTCGCGCCGCAGTTCCCGCCGCAGCCCGGACCATTCTGCGTGTCGAACATCACCGCGATCCGGTCGGTGCTGACCGTCGCCACCGTCGAGAGGGTGATCTCCGTCCAGTCGGCGTAGGGCCCGACCAGCTGTCCGAAGTTGCTTACGCCCCAGAGCCAGTCGTCTGTCTGGGCGAGGCCGGTCAGTGAGAAGGTGAGGATCTTGGAACCGGCCGAGCCGCCCGTCGGCATCTTGACCCAGGCGTGGAGCTCGATCGGGCAGCCGGGCGAGAAGGGGCCGCGCACGATCTGCCACGCCTTCTGGCTGTTCATCGTGAACTCGATCGAGTAGTTCCCGCCCCGCACGCCGCTCATTCCCTCGGCCTGTGCGTCGTAGATGCGCGGCGCGAATCCGGGTGAGGAGAAGAAGGAGTTCTCGCCGAGATGCCAGGCCGACTGAACGAGCCCATGTTCGAAGTTGCCGTTGATGAGGCCACCGTCCGCCAGGAGATCGCAGGCGTCGCCCAATCCGTCGTGATCGCTGTCGGCCTGATCCGGGTTGTAGGTCGTCGGGCAGTTGTCGAGGTTGTCCGCGACGCCGTCTCCATCGCTGTCCGGCGGTGGGTTGACCGTCCCGATCGAAAGTGTGACGTCATCGATCCAGAGCCTCGCGTCGCAGATCGCGCCACAACCGCCGCCGTTCTGCGTGTCCATGATGACGGCCAGACGCTGCGCGTCGGCGGGCGCGACGAAGGAGAAGGTCACCTCCGTCCAATTGGGATACGGGCCGACCAGCTGCGGGAAGTTGCCCTGCCCCCACAGGTACTGATCGCTTGCCGCGAGCCCGCTCATGTTGAAGGTGAGGATTTTGGAGCCGGCGGATCCAGCGGTCGGCATCTTGACCCAGGCACGCAGGGTGAGCGTAGTCCCGCCGGTGATCGGAGCGTCCACGATCTGCCAGGCCTTCTGGCTGTTCATCGTGTACTCGAGGGAGTAGTTGCCGGTGCGAATGCCTTCAGTACCGTCGACCATGCGGCTGTAGATGCGGGCCGGTGCCCCCGGCGAGGTGAAGAAGGAGTTCTCGCCGAGATGCCACGCGGTCTGCGCGAGGCCATCCTCGAAGCCGCCGTTGGCCAGCCCGGCGTTCGGTCCGCCGGCATCGACGCGCATGCCCCCCGCGATGAGGTCGTAGAAATCGTTGCTCCGTGCATCCGTTTCGAAGCGCAGTTCGTCTCCTTGTACAACCGACACCGTGGTGTCGAAGCTGTGCGTGGATCGGTCGCCAACTCCGATCGTGTAGGAGTAGATCGACTGTCCGTTTCGGAGGAGCGCGACCTGCACTCCGTCGCCGCTGTCCAACTGGACTCCGTGGAAGTCGATGTGCACTGCCGCGGTAGGGTCGTCAACCGGAGCGGTCCAGGCGAGGGACGTGCCGTAGCCCGGCAGCCCGCCCTGCTGTCCGGGTTGCATGATCAGGTCGACGCCATTGTTCGCGCGGGCGATCAACGGAAGGCAGGGTCCATTCCCAGGCGAGGCGGGCCCGACCCACATCATGCCATCGCTAACGCTGTACGGCCCCGCCCCCTCGTTGCAGACGGAGTGCACGTAGTTCATGTCGAAGATGCCGTTTTGTCTGTACTGGTAGCGCCAAGCCCCGGTGCTGCCACCTTGCAGTCCGGTGAAGTCCGCACGCGAGTCGTAGACAAACGCGTGCACGGGGTGTGATGTGACGCAGAGAAGCATCGCGAAGAGCAGTCGCGCATTCACGGTCGGCCTCCTGACGAGTGTGAGTTGCGGCGGAAGCACGGGACGAGCAACACGGTCGCTACGCTCGAGCAATCGATCCTGCCGGAACACGGTCGGTATCCGGTGCATCCTGGCCAGCCTCCGGCAGCGCCTCAGGCGCGTCGGAGGTGTGTCACTCTCTTGATGGCGGTGAGGGTCGCGCTTCTTACACAGCGTTTGAGCGAGAGCAAATTCAAGCGGACCGAACGTGGTCGCGGAAGAAGGGGGACGCCGGTGGCTTGGCCACGGGCAGATAGGAGGCGGTGTCGCCGAGCGGCACCAACGAACCGGGCCGCGAGCGCATCCGCCCGCGGCCCGACTCTCGTCAGACGCTTTTGATCTTCGTGGCCGCTAGTGGTGGCAGTCTCCGCAGGCCACTCCGCTCGTTCCGCCCGAGAGCCCGAAGCCGTGACACTCCGTGCACTCGGTCACGCCGTGCAGGATCACCTCCTGCCCGTGGAACGAGGAGGACCGCTCGTCCATCCAGCCATCCGGGTGGCCGCTCGGGCCGCCCGCGTGGCAGTCGTAGCAGGAGACCCCGCTCCAACCGCCGCGGAAGTTCGAGCCGTGACAGTTCGCACACTCGGCGTTGCCTTCACGCGCGACCTCTGTGGCGTGGAAGTGCTCGCTGCCGCGCACTGCCCAGTCGTTCGGATGCCCGCCCGCGCCGTCATGGCAGTCGCTGCTCGCGCAGCTCGGCGCGGCCGACTCGCCCTTGAGCTCCACGCCGTGGCAGGAGCGGCAGCTCTCGACCCCCTCGCGCAACACGAGGGTGCCGTGGAAGTCGGCCGAACCGGTCTCGGTGAACTGGTCCGGGTGGGCTTCGATCTTGGTCACCTCACGACGATCGACGCAGCCCGAGAGCGCGAGCGACACGAGCAAGGCGGAGCTGAGGACGCTCACGAACCGAACGAAGCGCGTGCTCATGGTTCCTCCTTCGCGTGGCACTCGACGCAGTTGGCCGGCGCCGCGCCGAGGTCGTGGCAAGCGATGCAGCTTTCGAGGTCGAGTTCGCCCTCTTCGGCGTGCATGCCGCCGTCGCCCGGCAGGAGCCAGTTGGCGCGCGAGTGATTCATCGGCAGCACCTGCTGGTCACGATGGCAGGGGGCGCAGAAACTCGCCGCCTCATGGCAGGTCGCGCAGTCGAGCGAATTGCCGCGCGCCGCGATCGCATGCTCGAAGTTGAAGCCCAAGGGGTGCACGCGCGGACGCACGTTGTCGCCCGAGTGGCAGTCTTGGCAGTCCTTCTCCGCATGACAATTCGCGCACGCCGCCTGGCCGCCGTTGTTCGCCTGGGCCTCAACCGCGTGGGCGGAGAGCCAGTCGCCCTCGTGCGACTCGGGCTTGAGCGGCTCGAGCGTCGCGTGGCAGGTGCCGCAGTCGGCCTGCGCCGATGCGGTCTCGTGACAGGTGCGGCAGAGCTCCATGCTCGGCACCTTAGGCTCGCCCTTGGCGCCGTGACAGGTCTCGCACTTCATCCCCGCCTTCACGTGGGTCTCGTGCGGGAATTTCTGCACGCTTTCCACGTGACGCGGTGAGGCGGCCGCCGCCTCGATGTTGGTGTGGCAGTCGCCGCAGTGGTTCTGATCCGCGACGTCGTGGCACTCCTTGCAGGCTTCCATCGTCGGCAGGAGATTGTCGGTGCCGCTCTTCGAGGTCGCCGCGTTCTCGTGGCAGGCCGCGCAGGGCAGGTCGTTCGCGCGATGGATGTCGTGCATTTCCTTGATCGAGTCGGGCTTCGCCGCCACGCCGCGATTGGCGCAGAAGAGCGCGCCCGCCACGGTCAAGGCCAGCACGCACGATCCAATCAGCACGCGACGAACGAGCGAGCGCGAATCGATTGAGTTGCGCTTCATCGGAGCGATACCTCCCGACCCGGCTCGAGGCGCGACATGCCGCCACCGAGACCGAAGTCGACGCCGCCCAGGAAGCGCACGTCCTTCGAGAAGTCCGGATCATTCGGCTCTGCACCTCGAGGGTCACGCCGACCGTCTTCCACGGCGTGATGCGCGCGCACCGAAGGTCGCGGTCACGTCACGCTGGTCGTCGTCCGGCGCGTCCTGGAGCAGTGCGTAGGTCAAGACCGAGAGCCCGGCGTCGAGCCGGATCCAGGGAAAGACGCGAACGCGCCCCTCGCCGAACCACTGGCTCTCTTCGCCAGCGTCGCCCAGCCGCGCGGAGTAGCCGACCCGTCCGTAGGGCACGACCACTGCGCCGCCGACGCGCGTCGAGGTGCGATCGTCGACGAAGGCTCCCAGATAGTCCGCCTCGGCCCCAAACCCCTTCGCGCACTCGTAACGCAACGTGGCCCGGCCGACCCGCGCGCGCTCGATCTCGTCGAAGACCGAGAACCACGAGGCGGCGTCGATCGACGGGCGTCGATCGAGCCACTGCAGGGTGAGTGACGGCATGGTCGGACACGGCCGCCACTGCGCGAGCAGTTCTTCGCGATCCCATCCCTCGCGCTCGAGGTCATAGACTGCCCGTCCACTGGCGCGGAGGCCGTAGCAAAGGCTCGCCGCGCCCTCGAATCCGAGCGGACGCGCCGCAATGACGCCGCCCCGCTCGCGGTAGGCGTAGGACGCGGACACGCGAAGATCACGCCACGGGCGCACGATGGCGCGCGCGCCCAGGGCCGGATCCTTGTCGAGGTTGCCGATCTTGTAGGCGCGCGTGGCCGGCGCGCCACCGCCGCCCCAGAATCGCAGCTCGGTGCACGGCAGCACTCGACCCTGGAGCCAAAGGCCGTCGAGCAAGAGCGCGCTCGATCCCTCTTGCAGGTACTGGCGGCCAAGCCGCGCGGTCACGCCGCCCTGACGCCCGGTCAGGTTGAGGTTGTACAAACGCGATCGCTCGGTCGTCCGCTCCTTGAGTTGCAAGTCATCGGCGAAGCGACCGGAGATGCGCGCCGAGAGCTTCCCGCCGAGAAGCCCCCAGCTCGATCCGTCGAAGTCTTGATAGGCACCGAAGCGGTCGAGCTTGGGCTCGTCCACCCGTTGACTCTGGAACACGTAGCCGGTCGAGCGAAGCTGCACGCGCCACGAGGGGGTCGCCGAGGGCGTTCCCTCCGCGAGCGCCGCGCGGCTCGCCCCCGCGAGCACGAGCGCGATCGCGGTGCCGCGGAGAATCCGGATCCAGAGTGGGCGCCTCATGCCTGGTCTTAGCGGCATCCCATCCTCCCTTCCAGCAGACTCGAAACGCCACGATCGCCGCGCCCTCGAACGAGAGCGCGGCGATCGGTGGACGGTCATTCGGGTTCGATCATCAGGGCCGCTTGCCGAGGCAGGCCGCCCGGATCGAGGAAGAGGATGCTGCGCTGGAGGAGCTGGATCGAGTAGGTCGCGTTGTGCACGCCGTGCGATCCGTCGAACGAGACGAAGGCCCAGTTGTAGGCGGCCCTCCGCTGATCGGGGGTCGTGATGGTGGCGTCGCCCATCTTGACCTCGAAGTCGGCCCGCAGCGCGTCGCGGCCTTCTTGGGTCGCGGTGGCGGCGATGATGGTCTCCTTCAGGATATCGAGGAGGCCGTCGACCTCGTTCTGCACACCTTCCACCGTGCCATCCCCGTCGTAGTCGTTATGCGCCATGACCTGATCGAACTCTTCGATCGTGCCGTGGCAGGGCTGGCAGGCTTCAACCGTCGGGCGGAAGGTGTGGCCGGTGAAGTTGGCGATGCCATTTTCCGGGTCACCCTCGTGCGGATGGGTGTGGCAGGTGATGCAGGCGTCCTGGATCTCGATGTGCCGGCTGGTCGACCAGGCGAAGGTCGAGTCCACCTTGGTGTAGGCATTCACGCCCGCGATCATGTCGCCCTGCACGGAGTGGTGCGGGCCGAGATGCGCCGACCCATTGTTGATCTGGGTGCGGATGTCGTTGTCGGTGCGCCGGCTGTTGTGGCACGACATGCAGAGGCGCCCGGCTCCCGCCTTCTCCACCAAGTGAGAGTTGGGCAGCGCGCGGTCGGTCACCGCCGCGTCGCGTAGTGCGCCCGGATTGCCGTTGCCGTGCGGATCGTGGCAGACCGAGCAGGTGTGCGGGGTCATCGCCGTCAGATCCGCGCTCGGATTCCGGAAGGCCTCCGGATCATCAAGGAACTGGGCGCCCAAGAGTCCGTTGTGGCACTTCGCGCACGACGCCCGGAGCGCGGCTTCTTCGATCGGCGCGGCGTGCGCGCCGGTGTGCCACTCGTCGTAGGTCGGATGATGCGTCCCGTTGTGACACTGGCCGCACATCTCCGCTTCGTTGCTGATGTGCACCGAGCCTGCGTCCGGCGTCGGGTGCTGGCTGCCCGGACCGTGGCAGTTCTCGCACTGCACGCCTTCGAGGCGCGCGACCGCCGTCTCGTCGTAGCCGCCATTGTTCGCCGTGCCGTTGGCGTTCAATCCGTAGGTCCCGACGGTGTGGCAGCCGACGCAGTTCGGATTCGCGCCTTGCCCGTAGGCGACCAGCGGCGCCATCGCGCTGGCGTGCGGGGAGTGCGACCAAGTGGTGTACTGGTCACCGCCGACCCCGCCCGCATGGCAGGTGGCGCAGTACGCCGCGCCGCGGAAGAAGGGGGATACCTCCGGCAAATAGGTCGCGACCGCGATGGTCGCCGAACCGATGCCGACCGCCTCGCCGTCGGTCACCACGACCGAGAGGCTGTAGACACCCGGATCATCCGGGGCCAGCCAGCTGGTGGCGTCCGTCGTGGTGCTGGAGAACTTGCCGCCCTCCGACATCCAGCTGTAGCGAAGGGTACGACTCGAGCTGGTCGTCACCACCGCGTTCACCGTGACCTTCGCACCGGTGTCGAGGCTCGTTGGGGTCGCGACGACGTCAACCTTGATGGGTGACTCCGCCGGGACTTTTACGACCTCTTCGTCTCCGCAACCGGCAACCAGGCCGAGCGCCAGAACGGCGCCGCCCAGAACGTAAGCAGCCTGCGTGCGCTTCATGATCTCCTCCGAGTGTGCCGGCGGATCCCGGGTGACCCGCCACCGCGAGCGGTCCTCTTCCTTGGTTCGACCGCGGTTGGGACAGTAGCCGCGAAATTCGCGGACAGGGGGCGGAAAGAGCGGGCTGTATGACAATGCTCATAGTGCGCACGTCCCTCGCGGGCGTGGTCGATGCCCTGCGACTCAATCTCGGGCATCGCGTGGGTCTCGCACTCGGCCCTGCGGATGGGTATGGTATGCGCCGATTCGACTAGAGGGGCCGTCGCGGAGGGTCGGGCTCCGCGCCGCTTCGCCCATGGAGGGGCACGTAGTCGGACCGCCGGCGCCACGCCGGCATGCGAGGGAGATCGATGGAACGTCCCGATCGCTGCCTACTCTGCGAGTCGCGCCTCAAGAACCCGGTGTGCCAGCTGCCGGCCGCGAGCGTGCTTCGTTTCGATGAGTTTTCCGACACGCTGCACTTCCGAAACGGCGAGACCCTCTTCCGTCAGGGGGAAGAGACGGGCGACGTCTACTTGATCAGCTCCGGCCGAGTGAAGTTGGTGCACGAGCATCCCGACGGCGCGGCGCAGATCTTGAGGGTCGCGGGCACCGGCGAAGCCTTGGGCCTCGGTCTGGCTCTTGGGCCGCGCTTCCTGGCGAGCGCGGTGGCGCGCGGTGCGGTGTCCGCCTGTCGCGCCCGGCTCGAATCGGTCGAACGACTGGCCCAACGCGACGCAGAATTCGGGCTCGCCTGGATGCACCTCTTGATGGACGAGATCCGCCGCGCGCGCGAGACGGTCTATCACCTTGGGCCCCATCCGGCGGGCATCCGCCTGGCGCGCTTCCTGGTTGATGCCCTGGGCGCCGAGGAGCGCGATCGCGCCGCGATCGTGGCCTTGAATCACGGGGAGATCGCCGCCTCGATCGCGGTGGCGCAGGAAACGGTGACGCGTCTCCTCTCCGATCTCGAAACGCGCGGCGTGGTTCGGCTCGGCCGCGGCAAGATCGAGGTGCTGGACCTCGATCGATTGCTCGCGGTGGCGGGATATCCCGGTTCGGTGGTCGCGCCGCTGACGTCGAGCTAGGGTCGCGTCAGCACGATCTTGAGCGTCCCGCGCGCGATCTCCGCGCCTCGCGCATCGGAGGCGACGGCGCGAACGAAGTAGACTCCGCGCGCCGCCATCGCTCCCCGCGAGTCGTTGCCGTCCCAGCGGGCGGTGCCGGTGCCCGAGTCGATCACCCCGGTCTCAAGCTGCCGCACGAGTCGTCCGTCGATGTCGAATACTCCGAGGTCGACGTGCGCGGCGGCGCGCGCGAGCGAGATGCGCACCGCGCCGCTTCCTGCCCACGGATTGCTGTCGGTCTCGAGGTTCAGATCGGGCGTCAACTCGGCAGCCTCGACCTCCGACGTCCCGGTCGTCAGGCTGAGCAGGAGTCGCGGCGGATCGACCGTCTCGCGGCTCGTGACCTGGGTGATGTCTTGATTGCCGGTGCGGGTGAGAAGCGCGAAGGAGATCTTGGGGGTTCCGCCTCCGGCCGCGATGGCGGCGAGGACCGCGCTCGTCACGTCGAGCGAGACCGCGCTCCCCGGGCTGGCCGGGGGAATCACCCCGAAGGTCGGGCCGTCGATCGTGGGAGCGGTGGCCGCGGTGATGGTGGTTTCGATCCAGGTGGTGTTGGAGACGCCGGCAACCTCGCCGCGAAGAAACGTGGCGGTGGCCGGCACCTTCAAGCTGAGCTTGGCGTGGGTGACCGTGCCGGGGAGGCCGGCGAGATCGAAGCGCGCGTAGGTTCGAATCTGCGGGTTCGCCCAATCGAGGTGGGTGAGCGTGCCGTAGTTCGTGGTGGGAGTGGCGTCGTTGACGTGCGCGCGGCCACCGCGTCGCGGTAGGCGATCGCGGCGCCGGTGGGCGCGTCGCGCCATGACGCGCAGGTGACGTTCGAGGCCAGGAAGCTGGTCCAGAGATTCGCCACCTTCCACTCGCCGGGCAAGGCGGGGTGGATGTGGTCCGACTCGTAGTCGGTCAGGATCCAGGTGAGGCCGTCGCTCGCGCGCGGCGTCGCGCCGTTCGCCCAGAGATAGGGGCCCCACAGGAGCACCGGGGCCTCGACGGTGCCGTGCGCGGGATCGGCGTTGAGCGCCGGATCTCCCGTGATCTGCTCGTCGATCATCCAGCGGTAGGCGAACGCCGTCTCGTAGCTCAGCGGCTCCCACCGCGCGGGGGCGGTCGAGTAGCCGCCGTAGATTCGACTGGAGACGTAGCAGAGCTGCAGATTGGGGAAGGTGTCCTTCAAGAGCTGCACGATGCCGCGAAGGTGCGTCTTCAAGGTGAGTGCGTGGTTGGGAAAGCTGGTGTCGGGAACCGTGCCGTCGGCTTCCTTGAGCCACACGACCTGCACTTGATTGTTGGTCAGACCGGCCGCGGCGACTCGCGCGTTCACGATCGGCCAGTACGGATCGGCTGGATTAACGATCAAGTCGGCGCTCTTGCCGCTCACCGCGCAGTCGAGCGTGATGAGGCGCGGATTCCGTCCCAGGCGCACGTCTTCGTTGCGCTCGAACTGCGACCACTCTTGGTTGGTGTTCGACATCCCGATCGAGATGAAGCCGATCCAACCAGTGGATGAGGGCGTTCCCGCGGCGTCGCGCGGCACCACGTTGCTCGCGGCGGAAAGCGCCAGCGCGAGGTGGGCCGGGGGCGGAGTGTTGGTGCCGCCGGGGTAGAGCCCCATCGGCTCGCCGAGATGGGGCGCGCCGGTCAGATCATCGAGCGGCGTGCAGGTCGGGCAGGTCTGCGCCAGGGCCGGGGCGATCGCGACCACGGTCGCGATGAGTGCGGCGAGCGCGCCGGAACGCGGGAGTCGAGTGGGCACTTGCACCTCCGGGGTTAGGTCAGGATCAGCGCCAAGCGAGCGGTGATTGAGTTTAGCCGACGAGGGCCTGATCCCGGAGGGCAATTCTTGGGGCCGGGAGGGTGTTCTCCCTCCCGTGAGCTTCGCGGTAGTCTGGTGCCTCATCACGCCGCCAAGGACCAAGAAACGAACGAAGGGGAAGGACACATGCGAATCCTCGTCATCGGCGCGACCGGCACCATCGGCAGCGCCATCGTCTCGGCCCTCGGCTCGGAGCATGAGGTGCTCCGTGCCTCTCAAAGCCGCGAAGCGCACAAGGTCGACATCGCCGACCCCCAGTCGATCGCTTCACTTTTTGCCGGCGTGGGCGCAGTCGACGCCGTCGTCTGTGCGGCGGGCCAGGCTCGCTTCAAGCCACTCGACGACCTGGGCGACGACGACTTCGACTTCTGCCTCCGGAACAAGTTGATGGGCCAGGTCAACCTGGTTCGTCTCGGTCACGCCCACCTTCGCGACGGCGGATCGATCACCCTCACCAGCGGCGAGCTGAGCCATAAGCCGATCAAGGGAAGCGCGGCGATCAGCCTGGTCAACTCCGGGCTCGAGGGCTTCGTCCGCGCCGCTGCTCTCGAGCTCCCTCGCGGCCTGCGGGTGAACGTGGTTTCCCCTGGGTGGGTCGACACGACGCTCCAGGCCTTCGGTATGGATCCTTCCTGGGGAAAGCCGGCGAGCGCGATCGCAAAGGCGTACCTCGAGTGCGTACTCGGATCGATGACGGGGCAGGTGCTGTCGGTCTGAGCCCGGTGCCCTAGACGCGCAGTTCGCCGGCCATCACGGTCACCGCGCTTCCGCGGAGCAACACTCGGTCGCCGCGCAACTCCACCTCGACCACGCCGCCGCGCGGCGAAGCCTGGTACCCGGTCATGGTCGTTAGCCCGAGCTTGGCCGACCAGTAGGGTGCGAGGGCGCAGTGGGCGGAGCCGGTGACCGGATCCTCGTCGATGCCGGAGCCGGGGGCGAAGAAGCGCGAGATGAAGTGGTAGTCCGGCGTGTCGCTCTTCGCCGTGACGATGACGCCGCGCACTTCCTGGGTCGAAGCGCGGAGCTTGGTGTGATCCGGGCGGAGCGCGCGAAGCTCCGCGGCGGACTCGAGCTCGACGAAGTAATCCATCTTGTTGCCGCCGATCCAGAGGGCGCGATCGATGCCGAGCGCGGGCAGGAGCCCGGCCGGCGGCGTCACCTCGGCGCGCAAAAGGGCCGGGAAGTCGAGCTCGATGCGCGGTGAACCGGCGCCTTCTTGCACGCGCCGCGCACTCAAGACTCCGCTCCGCGTGTGAAACCGAAGAGTCGGTTCCTGGGAGCGGCCGCTCTCCCACAGCACGTGCGCGCTCGCGAGCGTGGCGTGTCCGCAGAGATCAACCTCGACGCTGGGGGTGAACCAGCGGAGCTTCCACTCGCCTTCGCGCGGTTCGAGGAATGCGGTCTCCGCCTGGTTCATCTCGGCGGCGACCGATTGCATCCAGCCTGCTTCGCGCGCCTGATCGAGGAGGCAGACGCCAGCCGGATTCCCGGCGAAGGGGCGAGGGGTGAAGGCGTCGACCAAATAGAGAGGAAGGGTGGGCACTGAAACCTCCTTGCGCGCGACCCGGGATCCTAGCGCGCGCCGGGGTCGCGCGTCGCCTCTCGTCGCACCGCGACCGCAATCCAATCCAGCGGAGGGTGGTCGGCCGCGTGTCGCGCGCGGCGCACCTCGACGACCCGGCCGTCACGATCGACCACCGCGGTGGCGCCAAGCTGAAAGGGGTCGCCGGTCACACCCACCTGGCGATGGCCGCGACCGAAGGCGCGGAGCGCGCCGATCGCGACCGCGGGGCGGAAGAGATCGAGCGGGCCCATGCGCCTCGCCTCGAGCGCGCGGTAGAGCGCCCGGTCGGGATCGGAGAGAAGAAGGAAGGGAATCCGCGCGCTCCGCGTGGCCTGCGCGGCATCAGCCGGCGTACCCAGCCCCGCCGCGATCATCTGCGCGCCGCTCCGAGTGATCTCGGGATAGATGTCGCGCAACTGCGCGAGCGCCTCACGGCAGAAGATTCAGCCGAAGTGGCGCACCAGCGCCAGCACGGTGGCGTTCGATTGTACAAAAAGCCCGCGCAGTCGGACGTTGCTTCCATCGGCCGCCTGCAGCGTGAGATCGGGAATGTGCACCTGGACTCCTATCGCTTGCGGCCCAGTTCTTCGAGCAACTCGACCTGAATGCGCTGGATCTCGATCAGACGTGACCATTGCCGAGAGAGAAGTTGGTCGAGCTTGGATTGCAGGTGGCGAATTTCCAGCTCTGCCTTGAGGTTCACGCGGTAGTCCTCCTCGGCGCGCAGTCGATCGCGAGACTCCTGCCGGTTCTGCGACATCATGATGACCGGCGCTTGCACCGCGGCGAGGCAAGAGAGACCAAGGTTGAGCAGGATGAAGGGGTAGGGATCGAAGGGGCGCCCGAGCAGCCCGATCGAGTTGATCGCGATCCAGGTGAACAGCACCCCGCCGAAGATGAAGAGGAAGGGCCAGCTTCCACCGAACGAGGCGATGCGATCGGCCACCCGCTGTCCCAGGGTCGAAGTGTCAGCCACCCTCGTGTTGATATTGCGCGAGAGCAGTTCGTGTTGCCGCAGACTCTCCACGACTTCCGCGTCGAGGGAGGTGAGTTCACCGCGCTCTTCCTCGAGAACCGAGGTGACGTAGGCGGCGCGAAACTGATTGAGGCAGTCACGGCAGACGAGCTGCGCCGGCTCCCAGCCCGGGTGGCGCTGTCGGATCAACTCCGCGGTCGCCCCGTGGATCATCTCTCCATGCACCGCGCTGTGCGCGGATCGCTCCGACCCACAGATCGTGCAACGAAAGGTGCCGTGATTCGCCATGTTCCGCGCCTCCTTGCGATCGACTCATTGCAACGCTCCCGGCGGAATCCGACCGTCGTGCGCGGGCATTATCCCCGGGCACAGGAGCGAAATGAAGAGCGAGCCCAGGTCTTCACTGCGCGCCGCGTCGATGCGGACGCCGCGCGCGATGCCGGGTCCGACCAGAATGTACGGCACGCGGGTCTGCGTACCACGAATGCCGCCGTGTCCGCCCGCGTAGCTCTTGACCACGAGCTCGAAGTCGAGGCCGAGGTCGAAGTCGGGCGCGCTGGTCACGAAGAGATCGCCGGCGTCCGGCGCGGTGATCACCGAATAGAGCCGCGGCACCGCGTAGGGGTAGCGGGTGTGTGCCGTCGCGAAGAGCCACTCATCGGGCGCGTGAAACCGTTGGTCGAGGAGCGGCGCGACGAGCGAGTCGCCGAAGTAGCCGAGAGGGTCGTCGCCGCTGAACTGGTAGGCGAACTGGTCGCCGTCGCGGCGAATCCGACCCTCGCCCTTGGCGCTCGCTACGACCACGGTGCCCCCGCTGTCGAGGCCGGCCGCGAACTCGATGCCGGGGAGGCGCGGCAGCGCGGTGATCAGGTCGACCGCGTGTCCCTGCTTGGTCGGATAGGCTCGAAGCAGATCGGGCGGCAGCCGATGGCGAAACCCTTCGATCCCCTCGGCTCGGGGATCGCGCAGGTAAACCCAGCTCATCAGATTGCCGTTCACCGCGACGAAGCCATCCTCGTCGGCGTGGCGCGCGAGCGGCTCCTTGAGGTCGCTCCCCTCGAGATGGGTGGCGCGATCCCAGTTCAGCTCCAAGCCCCACTCGCGGCGGAAGTGCTCGCGCAGATCGACGTGGCGACTCACGTCCTCCACCCCGTGATCCGACACGATCGCGAGGATGCGCTCCTGGCCGAGCTCCCGGCAGCGCGCGCGGTAGCGCTCGATCCAACTGTCCGCGCGTCGAAGCAGATCGACATAGCCTTCGTCCGAGCCGTGGAGGTGTTGGTAGCCGTCGAGCGACGCGAAGGTGATCCACTGAATCTTGGGCCGTCGCTCGAGTTCTCGAAGGGCGAGGCCGAGCAGGTTCTCCTCGCACGCGCTCCAATCCGGGATCAGGAGATTGCCGAGCCAGGGGATCGACGCGACCGCGTGGGCGATGCCGTGTTCGCGATACTTGGCCAAGGTGAATCGCCACGGCGTCTTCCACTCGCGCGTCGCTCCGCGCGTCAAATAGGAATTCCAGCTCGAGGTGTACTCGCCGCGCGCCAGCTCGAAGAGCGTGCTCGACTCACCGAGGTCCCGGTTCATCAGTCGATTGGTGCGCCCGACATAGTTCCTGAAGTTGCCCCGCTCGCGTTCGCGGTCGAACCAGCGGAGGCCGAGCAGCCCGGAGCGCGGCGCGTCATTGCCGGTGAGGAAGGGGAAGAAGGCATACCCCGTCATCGAGGGGATGGCCCCGATGCCGTTCTCGATGTAGCTCCCCTCGGTGATCGCCTGCGCGAGGTGCGGAAGATTCCCCGCGGCGAGTTCACGCTGGAAGATCTCCTGCGAAAGGCCGTCCAGTAGGATGATGGTCAGGTAGGGGGGCGTGCCAGGGACCGACTCGCGCCGCGCGCAGGCCACGGCCAACGTCAAGCCGAGCGCCGCGGCGATGACGAGGATGCAGCGCTTGGTTCGAGTGGTCACGCGCGATTCGGCGCGCGCCACACCGGTCGTTTCGACCGCCAATAGGCCCGCGCCAGCTCGAGATTCTCGAGCGCCCTCGCACGGGTGGGCGGCGCGGGTTGCGCTTCCGGATCGCCGTAGAGCCGGAGAAAGCTGCGCACGCAGCCTGCGTGGGGGTTCGCCGGACCGGCCATGCGAAGAATGTCATTCCAGAGCTCGGTCCGCTTCGCCTTGGTCTTGGCCGCTCGGTAGTCGTCCAACTTCGAGAACACGTCGTCGAGCTGCTTGGCCCGAGGCAGGAGAAGCTCGTCCTCTCGCGTGCTCAACTGGAAGAACTCGATCGTGACCCTGGCCCTCTGGTGGTCATGTCCGCTCTTCGGCGGCAGGGCAGGCACGACCATGTACCCCTCGAACGCAATCAGCTCCTCCGGGTCTTGGTCGAAGTCGCCCAGCGGGTAGATGAGGTAGGGCTGCTCGCTCTTCCGCAGCGCGCGCGGGTCGGTGCCCTTCCATGAGTGCTTCCTGGCAATGGGGAAGAAGCACCTCTTGAGCGACTGATTGCAGGTCCGACAGGAGGCCGCGTAGTTGAGCGGGTGATACGCCAGGAAGCGATAGCCGCTGCCCGAGCCCGAGCTCACCGGCAGGTCGTCGCTCAAGCACAGTTCCTTCCGCAGCTTTGCCGTGGGCCAGGCCTTGACCGCGTTCTTCGGGCGAAAGTGCTCGACGTCGATGTTGCGCGCGGTGAGTTCGCTCGCGCCCAGCACCTGCTCGCAGAAAGCGCACTTGCCGTGCTGGAGCTTCACGTAGACCGACTTCACCGCCTTCCACTCCGATGCGATCGCGAGCTTGGGGTTCTTCCGCAGCTGCCGGGTCAGCTTGGCCGCGCGCTCGAGCCACGGTTCCTTCCGCTTCTGCTCCCGATCCGACTCCTCGATGCGGGCGTGGAGCTCCGATTCGGCGAAGCGGTAGCGGATCATCCCCGAACCCGCTTGGTTGTCGAACGAGTCTTGGTCGTCTTTCCGCGAGGTGGCGTGGTGGACTTCGGCTCATCGATCGCGCGCAAGACATGCGGCTCACTCCCGTGCGCGAGCCGCACCATGAACTCCCGCGCGGCGGCGGTGCTGCCGCGTTGAGCCTTGAGGTCCAGCGCGCGCAGCGCGTCGGTGACCTCGGGTGGGCGCGTCGATTCGAGCGCGAAGTAAGGGCTCTGCAGCACCTGGTCCGCGCTCAGGCCGTAGATCGGTTCCTCCGCCAGCTGCTCCGGCTTCTCTCCGCCCATCACCCAGATGTTCTGCCACTCGAGGCTGCCGGTGACGAGTGGGCTGTGGCTGGTGAAGAGGAACTGCACCTGGGGGAAGGTTTCCGAGAGGGTCTTGATGATGGTGCGCTGCAGGCGAGGATGGAGGTGGAGGTCGATCTCGTCGACCATGACGACCCCTTCGATCTCGCGGAGCTTTCGACCCGAGGCGACCGCCGAGCCGACGTGATAGAGCAGGTCGCCGATCCAGGCGAGAAAGGCGCGATGGCCGTCGGAGAGGGCGGGGAGAGGAACGCGCGCGCCGTCCCGCTCGAAGAGGTACTCGCCATGCTCCATATCCCCCTTGAATCGGTACTCGCCCTCGAGCAGTCGATCGAGCAGGTGGATCACCTGCGTGCGCCGCCCGCGGTTCGCATAGCCGGGCAGCCAGTAGCTCAAGGGCACGAGCGAGAAGTCGTCCTCGAAGAGGCTTCGGACCCGCTGGTACCGGAGGTGCGCTTCACGAGCTCGCCCCGCGATGTTCTCCTTCGAGGCGGCCATGCGGCGGGTGGCGCCATAGCCCAGGACGAGGAAGGCGGGCGAGTCGTCGCGGCTCATCGCCGCCCAGCGCGCCCCACGCGGCGGCGTGCTCACCACGTAGTCATTGTCCGCTTCGCGCACCAGGCGGAGCTTCAACGAATCGCGCACCACCTTGGCGCGCGCCGATCCCGGCTGGTCGTGACGTCCCAAGAGGACGCTGGCAGCGATATCGGCCACATCCGGCTTTCGACCCTTCTGCTTCGCGTAGACCCGTCGAACCAGGTTGTAGGGTCTGAGTCCAGCGTCTCTCGCGATGGGAGCGATGAGCGAGAGCGCGATGCCCTTCAAGATCGTGGTCTTCCCGGTACCGTTGCTCCCGAGGAGCAGATTGACGTTGGGGAGCGCGGGAAGAGGAGGATCGGTGCCGCGGTGAGTCCGCCCGGGATGCTGAAAGCTCATCTCGGCGCTACGGAAGCAACGCAGGTTGGTCAGGCGGAGCGACTCGATGTACATCGGAAAGGACCCTCGGCGAAACGCAGCGGACGGAAGGCCGCGGGCATGATAGGCAAGCCCCGTTGGGTGGGCAATCGCGCAGCGATCCTGACCGTGTTCCTGGAGTGACTCCGCACTGGACCGAGTCGCCGGCCGTCCGCATACTGACGCGCCGTTCGGTGCCCCGGATCCGCGAGAGCGCGGGCGGTGCCGTGGTGAAAGGAGTCGCTCCCCGTTGCCGGTCCCAGCCCTTGCCTTGGACAACATTCGAAAGCAGTACTTCGGCAACGCGGTGCTCAAGGGGGTGAGCCTCGAGGTCGCGCCCGGCGAGATCCACGCTCTGGTCGGGGAGAACGGTGCCGGCAAGTCCACCCTGATGAACATCCTCTTCGGCATGCCGGTGATTCGCGAAACCGGTGGCTACGAGGGGCAGATTCGACTCGCAGGCCAGTCGATCGATCCGCGCACCCCGAGTGATGCGATGGCTCGGGGGGTCGGCATGGTGCACCAGGAGTTCATGCTCCTGCCCGGCTTCACCGTCACCGAGAACATCAAGCTGAACCGCGAGCGCACCCAGCCGAACTGGATGAGCCGCGCACTCCGGCCGCTCCTGCGCGAGCGCGCCGCCCCGCTCGACTCGCTCGATTGGGGGGCGATGCGCCGGGAGTCGCGCGCGGCCCTGGATCAGATCGGGATGTCGCTCGACGAGATGCTGCCGGTGGCGGGGCTTCCGGTCGGGCACATGCAGTTCATCGAGATCGCGCGCGAAGTGGACAAGGAGAACGCGAAGCTCCTGGTCTTCGACGAGCCGACCGCGGTCTTGACCGAGACGGAGGCGGAGGAGCTTCTCCGCACGATGAAGCAGCTGGCGGAGCGCGGCATCGCCATCCTCTTCATCACGCATCGCCTCGACGAGGTGATGGCGGTGGCCGACCGCATCACGGTGCTGCGCGACGGTGAGGTGGCGGCGCGGATCGATCGCGCCGACGCCAGCGTGCCGCGCCTGGCCGAGCTGATGATCGGTCGCGCCCTGCCGAGCGGCGAGGCGATCCGCGCGCGGCGCGAGCTTCCGAACGAGATCATCCTTTCGATCCGCGGGCTCGAGGTGGACATGCCGGGCGAGGATGTGCGGGGCGTCGATCTCGAGGTGAAGCGGGGGGAGATCCTGGGCCTGGCCGGATTGGCCGGGCAGGGAAAGCTGGGCGTCGCCAACGGCGTGATGGGCCTCTTCCCGGCCCGCGGGGCGGTGCGTTGGAAGGGGGATGTGCTCCCCCTCGGTCAGCCTCGCGAGGCGATTCGGCGCGGCCTGGCCTTCGTCAGCGAGGACCGCCGTCAGGTCGGTCTCCTCCTCGACGAGCCGATCGAGCGGAACATCGCGGCCAGCGCGGTCGAGGCGCGCGGCAGCTTCCTCAAGGGGAAGGGACCGCTCGCCCTCTACGACCACCGGGGGGCGACCGCCCATGCCGCCACCCAGATCACGGAGCTCGACATCCGCTGCCGCGGACCGCACGAGGCGGTGCGTCGCCTCTCCGGCGGCAATCAACAGAAGGTCTGCCTGGCCCGCGCGTTCACGCTCGACCCGGAGCTGCTCTTCGTCTCGGAGCCGACGCGCGGCATCGATGTCGGGGCGAAGGATCTGGTGCTCAATCTGCTGCTCGACGCGAATCAGCGGCGCGGCAAGACGATCATCCTGACCTCGAGCGAGCTGCTCGAGCTTCGTCGCGTGGCCGATCGCATCGCCGTGATCGACTCGGGAAGGGTTGCGGGCATCCTGCCGCCGGACGCGCCCGACGTGGAGTTCGGCCTTCTCTTCGCCGGAGGGAAGCGATGAACGCGCTTCGCGGCTTCGTGTCCAAGATCGGTTGGACGCGGCTCGTGCTGATCGGCTTCCTGGTGGTGCTGTGGATCGGCGCGGCCACCTCGACCTCGCTCGATCTCTCGGTGCTCTTCACCGACTGTCTCTCGCGCACCGCGATGAACGGCGTGCTGGTGCTGGCGCTGGTGCCGGCGGTGCGGGCCGGCGTCGGGCTCAACTTCGGCCTGCCGCTCGGCATCGTCTGCGGACTGCTCGGCACGGTGCTCTTGATGGACGCGGGACTCCGCGGCCCCGCCTGCCTCGTGGCCTCGATTCTGCTCGGCGGCACCTTCGGCGCGATCGCCGGCTACTTCTACGCGCGCCTCCTCGAGCGGGTGAAGGGGGACGAGATGATGGTCGGGATCTACGTCGGCTTCAGCGCGGTGGCCGGCGCCTCGATCCTCTGGCTGATGCTGCCGACCCACAATCCGGAGCTGATCTGGCCGCTCGGAGGGAAGGGCTTCCGCAACACCCTGGTGCTCGACAGCTACTACAAGCACGTGCTGGACGGCTTCGCCGCGATCCCCTTCGGGCGGGGAGTGATCCCCACTGGATTGATCGCGACCTGGCTGCTCCTTTGCTTCGGCCTTGCTACCTTCCTGCGCACGCGCACCGGGCTAGCGCTGAGCGCGGCCGGCGCCAATCCGCGCTTCGCCGAGTCGAGCGGCATCGACGTCTCGCGCATGCGGACGGTCGGGGTCGTCCTCTCGACCGCGCTGGCCGCGATCGGCATCGTGATCTTCAGCCAGTCGTACGGCTTCGTGCAGTTGTACAAGGCGCCGCTCCTGATGGCCTTTCCCACCGTCGCGGCGCTCCTGATCGGCGGCGCCTCGGTGCGGGTCGCCGGGATCAATCACGTGCTGGTCGGGACGCTGCTCTTTCAGAGCGTGCTCACGACCGCGCTGCCCTTGGTCAATCAGTTGGTGGCGAGCGGCGACCAGGCGACCGAACTCCAGAACATCCCCGAGATCGCGCGGCTCATCATCTCGAACGGCATCATTCTCTATGCGCTGACCCGGA